>CAKULG010000011.1 GCA_934667105.1 uncultured Clostridia bacterium | reverse complement strand
CACCGGGGCCTCGTAACGATACTGGAACACGACGGGGTTCTTATCCGCCCCTGCGGCGGTGATTTCCACATACTGCGGATTCTCGCCCGCCAGCACATAGTTCCCTTCCAGCGCGGCGGGCGCCTCGATGGGCCAGCGGCCTTCGGTAAAGGTCTGGGTGAAGGATTGCAGGGGTTCGTTATTTTCGTTTACATAAACTATCGTCACATCCACCGGCTGCACCACCACGGGCGCGGCCGGATCGTCCGGCAGGGCCGCCTGGGTGGAAACATACAGATACAGCAGCGCCCCCGGCTGGCCGTCCGCCGCCAGGGCCATAATCTGCACCGGGGCCACGGCGCTCAAGGACGTGCCCGCATCCGCCACGCCCGAAAGCACCGTGCCGTCCGGCACGGAAAAGGCGGTATACATGCCCGTGGTATCCACAATATGCAGCGTCAATGCGTCCAGGGCCGTGCCTGCCGGAACCTGAACCCAATAGCAATCGGTAAAATTCTCATAAGGCACCCGGGCCGCCGGGGCGGTTTGAAGGTTGCCCTCCCCGTCCGTCCAGGAAACGTTCAGGGCGAACTGCTCCGCCGTCTCTTCGGCCAGCGCCCCCAGCGGCAGCAGCAGCGCCCATACCAGCGCCAGCAGCAGGGCCGCTTTTTTCCATGCATTTTTCATCATCCAGAAGCCTCCTTCAGCACCCGCCGGTCTTGTCCGCCGGATTGTTTCAATTGTATTACATTTCTTTAACATTGTCAATCTTTCCGCCGCGCTTCCCCTGCTTTTCTGCCAGATATTCCTGCCCATCCAGCAGGAATTAGGCAGTTTATGTGGAAATAGAAAGGGTATCATTTCAACACAGGAGGAGATACCATGCAGGACGATCAACTCCGGGAAACGTTCCTTTCCGGGGAAGAAGTATATCAGGGAAAGATCATTCATGTGGAAAAATGGCAGGTGGCGCTGCCCAACGGCAAGCAGGCCCTGCGGGAAGTGGTGCGCCACAAGGGCGCGGCGGCGGTTGTGGCGGTGGACGCGGAGGGCCGGGTGACGCTGGTGCGGCAATACCGGGTGGCCGTCGGACGCTTCACCTGGGAAATCCCCGCAGGCAAGCTGGATACCGAGCAGGAGGATCCCTTCCATGCCGCCCAGCGCGAGCTGGAAGAAGAAACCGGGCTCCAGGCCGAAAATTGGCAGTTTCTCACCTGCATCGATACCACCCCCGGCTTTTGCACCGAGCGCATTTCCATCTATCTGGCCACCGGCCTTTCCCAGCATCCCGCGCATCCGGACGCGGATGAATTTTTGAGCCTGTGCCGCCTGCCCCTTTCGGAGGCGGTGGAAAAATGTATGCGCGCCGAGCTGCGGGATTCCAAAACCGTAGTGGGCCTGCTGATGGCCCAGCGGGCGCTTTCTCTGGGCGATTCCGCCCCGCTTTCCGCCTCCTCAGCCATACAACGGCCCAGCGTGTACGCTTCTTCCCCCAAGGCGGAATAAAATCTTTTGCCGCGGGCACCACGCGGAAGAAAAGAGCGCCGGCATGCAATTTTTTCAAGGAATCTTTTCGAATTTGCCAATTCTGGAAACCCAGCGGCTGATTCTGCGGCCCCTGAAAATGCGGGACGCCCACGATCTTTACGCCTACGCCCGGGATCCCGAAGTGAGCCGCCATGTGCTCTGGGACGCGCACGAGAGCGTTTGGCAATCCCGGCAATACCTGCGGGCCGCCCTGCGGCAGTATCGCCGGGGGCTGCCCGGTTCCTTCGCCATCACACTGCGCCAGAGCGGGCGCATGATCGGCACCATCGGCTTTATGTGGGTCAACACCGATCACCGCAGCGCGGAGGTGGGCTACAGCCTGGCCCGGGATTACTGGAACCAGGGCATCATGACCGAGGCGCTGCGGGCGGTGATCGCCTTCGGGCTTGATACGCTGCGGCTGCACCGCATCGAGGCCCAGCACGAAACGGATAATCCCGCTTCGGGCCGTGTAATGGCCCATGTGGGCATGCAATACGAGGGCACGCTGCGCCAGCGGCTGAAAAATAAGGGGCGCTATGTGGATGTGGCGCTTTACGCCATCCTGCAGGGCGATCCCCGGCTTTAACCCCATCGAAAATAACATCAAAAACAGGGAGGCTTTATCCATGCTGCATTACAAAACCAAGGGCACCTGCTCCACCCAGATCGATCTGGAAATTGAAAACGGAATCATCACCCAGTGCGTTTTCCATAACGGCTGCCGGGGCAACACCCAGGGCCTGGCCCGGATGGTTATCGGCCGCAAGGCGGACGATGTGAAGGCGCTGCTTCGGGGCGTGATCTGCCGGGGCAACACCTCCTGCCCCGATCAATTGGCCCACGCCATCGAGGCCTACGAGCAGCAGGCGCAATAACGCAATAAGAAAGGAAGCAGAGCAATGGCCGCGACGACCAAAAAACAGCAGGAGCGGAAAAAATTCTGGATGCGGGCGATGTGCGCGTTTCTGGCGTTTTTGATGGTTGCTTCCGCCGTTTTTGCGATCTTTGAAATTTTCTGATTATTCCTTCGCCGCGTCCCGCAGAGGGGCGCGAAGGGCGCAGGCAGTGGCGCGGGCTCTCGTCCGCTCCTATGTCTGCGCTTTTTCTATCATTTTCGCACCATTTTCGCCAGTTTTCGCGCCATTTCCGCCAATTGCTTGCTTTTTTGCAGAAAATAGAGTACAATAAACGGCGACAATATACGTCCAAGGCGCGGGCGAAAAGAAAAGGGGCTTTCGCCGCCGCGCGAACAAAGAAAACAAGAAAACGAACGAAAGAGGGGGAAACATACGGCATGGCGCAAAACTATGTTTTTATGACGGACAGCGACAGCGATCTGCTTTATTCCATCGCCGACGAGCGCAATATTCCCGTTGTGCAAATGCCCTACGCCCTGGAAGGAAAAGAATATCTGGATGATAACGGCCGCAGCGGCGGCGAAAAGGCCTTCTTTGATAAAATGCGCACGGGCGCGGCCCCGGTCACTTCCCTGCTGCCGACCGAGGTGTATCTGGAATATTTCGAGCCCATCCTCCGGGAAAAGGATCTGCTTTTCGTGGCCTTTTCCTCCAAGATGAGCAACACCATCCTCAATATTTTCGAGGCCCGGGAGCAGCTTTTGAAAAAATACCCCCAGCGGAAATTTACCGTGGTGGACACGCTGAGCATTTCCGGCCCCCAGACGCTGCTCATCCTGGGGGCGCACGATCTGTATTTGCAGGGCAAATCGATGGAAGAGGTGGAGGCCTGGCTGCTGGAAAACCGCATGCGCGCCCACGCCTGGCTGACGGTGGACGATCTGAAATATCTGCGCCGGGGCGGCCGCATCTCCTCCACCAGCGCCGTGTTCGGCACCATGCTGGATATTAAGCCCGTGATCGTCATGGGCAAGGGCGGCAAAATGGATTCCGCCGAAAAGGTGCAGGGCCGCAAAAAGGCCATCCGCACCATCGTGGAGCGCACGGTGGAAAATATCGAGCGCCCCGAGGAGCAAACGCTGCTGATCCTCCACGCCGACGTGCCCGAGGAGGCGAACCGCCTGGCCGAGCTGCTGCGCCAGCGCATTCCCACCCTGCGCGATATCCGCATCCAGCTGGTGGGCCCCGTGATCGGCGCCCACTGCGGCCCCGGCACCCTGGCCTGCTGCTTCATGGGCAAGGAACGGAAAATCTGATGGAATAAATTCTGCGGGCGAACCTTCTACTGGCGGCTGAGGAAGCCGCTCTGGCAGATAAACAATTGCCTTCCAGCGAGATTTTTCCAATTTTTCCGGAAAAGGATTGACAGCGGGGGGAATATCGCGTATACTGCTGTTGCTGGCTGGCTGGCTAGCATGTATGCCATAAATTCTGAAGAAAGGAGGCCGCGAACAATGGCCATGAACGCAAACCAGAACAAGCTGAGCGTTTGGACGCTTTGGACGCTTGCTTTTTTTGCACAAGGGGAAGCTCTGTCTGTTTGCGGCCGCCTGAAAGCTGTTTAGCGCCTATCCGCGCTGAAAAGCCCTGCTTTTTCAGGTCACTGGCCGCGCGCCGGTGGCCTTTTTTATACTGTTTTTCGCCTAAAATGCGAAGAGACGCGAAGCGGATTTTTCGTTCTGGCTAAGCTGCGCGAAAGGAGGCGCAGCAGCGCTGCGTTGGCCGAAGCAAAGCGAAGCCAGGGCGGAAAAGCCGCCCGCAGATCGACCTGATTAGCGATAAAACGGTATTTATATCCCTTTTTCTTCGATCCCAGCGCCCCGGGAGGAGGGGGCGGCAGAGGCCTGGGGAAAGGGCGCGCTTTTTTCAACCGATCCATTTTAGAGGAGGATACATTCTCATGCAACAGCATAAGCCCCGCTTGATGCGGAAGCTGCTCTGGGACAACAAATGGCTGTTCCTGGCGGCGCTGATATGCACGGTTTTCACCGTCGTGATCGAATTTGTCACGCCCATCGTGCTGGCGGAAACGCTGGATTACTATTTGCAGGGCAAGCCCTCCCGCATGCCCGCCTTTGTGAACGCCTGGGTGGACGGCCTGGGCGGGCGCGATTTCATGGCCGCCAATCTGTGGATTGTGGGCCTGGTGCTGGTGGGGCTCAACCTGCTCAGCGGCGCGGTATCCTTCGGCAAGGGGCGCGCCCAATCCGTGGCGGGGGAAAACGTATCCCTCACGCTGCGGGAGCGGCTCTACCGCCATATTCAGGCCCTGCCCTTTTCCTATCATGTGAAGGCGGAAACGGGCGATCTGGTGCAGCGCTGCACCTCCGATGTGGAGACGGTTCGCCGCTTCCTTTCCATGCAGCTGATGCAGGTGGTGAACGCGGTGATGATGATCAGCTTCGCGCTGTTTTATCTGCTGCGGGAAAACACGCGGCTCACCCTCATCAGCATGATTATGGTGCCCGCGCTGTTCCTGTTCGCCTGGCTGTTTTTCAAATGGGTGATTAAGAATTTCCGCCTTTCCGACGAGGCCGAAGGCAAAATGAGCGCCGTGCTGCAGGAAAACCTCACCGGCGTGCGCGTGGTGCGCGCCTTCGGGCAGCAGGAATACGAGGTGGAAAAATTCGAGCGCACCAATTCCGACCTGCGCAAAAAGAACCAGAAGCTGTGCAACCTGCTGGCCGTATACTGGGCCACCAGCGACGGCCTGAGCATGATTCAATCCATGTTGACGCTGATTTTCTGCGTGTTCGCCGCTATTCGCGGGGAAATCACCATCGGCGCGCTGACCATTTTCACATCCTACGTCTGGAAGCTGCTCTGGCCCATCCGGCAGCTGGGCCGCATCCTTTCGGACGCGGGCAAAAGCACCGTTTCTATGGAGCGCATTCAGGAAATTTTGAACGTGCCCGAGGAACCGGCGGAGCCGGAAGCCCTGCGTCCCAGCCTGAAGGGCGATATCGTGTTCGATCACGTCACCTTCGGTTATGGCGAGGGGCGGGACGTGCTCAAGGATCTGAGCATGACCATCCCCGCGGGGAAAACCGTGGCGATTCTGGGGGCCACCGGCAGCGGCAAATCCAGCCTGGTGCATTTAATTCAGCGGCTCTTTGAGCCCCAGCAGGGCGAAATCCGCATCGGCGGCGTCCCCCTGCAAAAAATCGACCGGCAGTATCTGCGCTCCCGGGTGGGCCTGGTGCTGCAGGAGCCCTTCCTTTATTCCAAAACACTGAAGGAAAACGTGGGCATCGCCCTGCGCAACGCCACCGACGAGGCCATCGACCAGGCCGTAACCGACGCGGCCGCCAAGGCCTTCATCCAGGAAAGCGATAAGGGCTTTGAAACGCTGGTGGGCGAGCGGGGCGTCACCCTCTCGGGCGGCCAGAAGCAGCGCATCGCCATCGCCCGCACCCTGATGAAGGAAAACGACGTGCTGATCTTCGACGATTCGCTTTCCGCCGTGGATACCGAAACCGACGCCCTGATTCGCGCCGCCCTCAAGCGCCGCAGCCAGAACACCACCACCATCATCATCAGCCACCGCGTAGTCACGCTGGCTCAGGCCGATCTGATCTTCGTGCTGGAAGACGGCCATATCACCGAGCAGGGCACCCACGAGCAATTGATCCACGCAGGCGGCCTGTACAGCAAAATTTTCAACATCCAATCCTCCCTGGAGGAAGAATTCAAAGAGGAGAACACCAGCTATGCAGCAATTTGAGGAGCAGGATTATACCAAGCGATTCGACCTGTCGCTGTGGAAAAAAATTCTGCATTACGCCAAGGATTACTATCGTGATCTGGCTCGCCTGGGAATCTGCATGGGGATCACGGCGGGGTGCGACGTGGTCTTTCCCCTGCTGACCAGCTACGCCATCGATCATTTCATTCCCAATCTGAATCATCCCGGCGGCACGGAGGGCCTGCCCGCGTTCATCGTGGCGTATCTGCTGCTGCTGGCGGTGCAGGTGTATTCCATTTTCCGGTTTCTGTATCTGGGGGGCAAGGTGGAAACGGGCGTTTGCTACACCATCCGCCGCATGGGCTTTCGCAAGCTGCAGGAGCTGCCCTTTTCCTATTACGATCGCATGCCCGTGGGCTATCTGATGAGCCGCATGACCAGCGACGCCCAGCGCCTGGCGGAAACCATCGGCTGGTCGCTGCTGGATCTGTGCTACGGCGTGGTGATGATCCTGGCCGCCAGCGTGACCATGTTCCTGCTGGATTGGAAAATGACGCTGGCCGTGCTGCTGGTGGTGCCGCCCCTGGCGGTGATCTCCTGGTGGTTCCAGCAGCGCATTTTAAAATCCTACCGCGCGGTGCGCAAAACCAACAGCCAGATCACCGGCGCATTTAACGAGGGCATCATGGGCGCGAAAACCACCAAAACCCTGGTGCGCGAGGAGATGAACGCCGAGGAATTCACGAAGCTCACCCACGAAATGAAGCGCTCCTCCGTTCGGGCCGCCTCCCTTTCCGCGGTGTATCTGCCCATCGTGGTTTCTCTGGGCTCTCTGGCCACCGCCTACGCCCTCTGGCAGGGCGGCCAATCGGTGCTGGTGGGGGGCATGACGCTGGGCGTGCTGCAGGTGTTCGTGAATTACACGGTGCAGTTCTTCCAGCCCATCCGCGATATCGCCGCCACCTTCGCCGAAATGCAATCCGCCCAGGCCGCGGCCGAGCGCGTGATGACCCTGCTGGAAACCCAGCCGGACATCGTGGATTCCCCCGAGGTGGAAGCAAAATTCGGCGATAATTTCCACCCCAAGAAGGAAAATTGGCCCGCGCTGAAGGGCGATGTGGAATTCTGCCATGTGGATTTCCAATATAAGGAGGGCGAAAAGGTGCTCTCCGATTTCAATCTGAAGGTGCGCGCCGGGGAAACCATCGCCCTGGTGGGCCCCACCGGCGCGGGAAAATCCACCGTGGTGAACCTGGTCTGCCGCTTTTACGAGCCTACCGCCGGGGAAATCAAAATCGACGGCGTGAATTATAAGGAACGCAGCCAGCTCTGGCTGGAAAGCAACCTGGGCTATGTGCTCCAGGAGCCGCGTCTCTTTTCCGGCACCATCCGGGATAACATACGCTACGCCCGCCTGGACGCCACCGACGCGGAGGTGGAGGCCGCCGCCCGCCTGGTGAACGCCGAGCCCTTTATCCTGAAAATGGATAAGGGCTATGACGCCGATGTGGGCGAGGGCGGCAGCCGCCTTTCCACCGGCGAAAAGCAGTTGATTTCCTTCGCCCGGGCCATCCTGGCCGACCCCCGCATTTTCGTTCTGGACGAGGCTACCTCCTCCGTGGACACCCAGACCGAGCAGATTATTCAGCAGGCCATCTCCCGCGTGCTCACCGGGCGCACTTCCTTTATTATCGCGCATCGCCTTTCCACCATCCGCACCGCCGACCGCATTCTCGTTATCGACGGCGGCAAGATTAAGGAAATGGGCACCCACCAGGAGCTGCTTCGCCTCAAGGGCGCTTACTACAACCTGTACACCAACCAATTCCAGGAAGAACAGGCAATGGAGCTTCTTGGGAACAAATAACGAATAATGCGGGAGGGTGTTCTTTGGAGGCCAAAGAACACCCTCCCGCGCTCTCCCAAGAAAGCCGATTGGGGAAAAACAAATCACAAAAATTCGCTTGCTTCTCCGCCCACAAAGAAACGCAAGGCTTTCTTGAAATAATTACGAATATAACGCGGGAGGAGGTTCTTTGAAGGCCAAAGAACACCCTCCCGTGCCCTCCCAAGAAAGCCGATTGGGGAAAAACAAATCACAAAAAATCAGCTTGCTTCTCCGCCGGCATAGAATCACAAGGCTTCCCTGAAATCTGTGATCGTCAGCGGAGAAACAAGCTGATTTCTTTACGCTAGTATTACCCCCTATAACTTTCTGGGAAGGGGGCGGATGGAACCCTGCTGAAAAGCGCCGCCCGCTTCAGCGAGGTCGCGGGGAGACAGCTACAAAGAATGGTTTCCTCCCTCTTACACCCCCGCCTTTTCACCCAATTTTAATGCTGCCCAGGGTAATCAGGCGGCCGCTCTGGCGGCTGAACAGCATAACGGTGTCGCCGGCAAAATCCAGGCGCACCTTCTGGCCGATCTTATAGGTCACGCCGCCGAAAACCACGGCGGTAAGCAGGAAATTCCCCACCCGCACCTTTACGGTGGTTTCCATGCCGGTGGGCATGGCGGAAAAGATTTCCCCGGCGATGGCCCCCTGATCGCTGATCTTCACGAATTCAGGCCGCACGCCCAGCACGAAATCCTGCCGCGTGGGGGCCTCGGGCTGGGCCTCCTCCTCCTCGCGCACCCGGGGAATGCGATATTGGAACACGGTATCCTTGTTGCTTTTTTCCACATAGCCCCGCATTTTGGCGGCCTCCGCCTGCTGACGGCGGCGCTCCGCATCCTGCTGCTCCTGCTGCTGGAACCAATCCTCCAGCCGCAGGCCGTCCTTGGGCTGATAGGCGGCCAGCATGCCGTCCAGCAGCTTCAATTCCACTTGGCCGTTCTCCCCCTGCTTGCCCGTGGCCTCGATGAAATTCACCGCCGGGTTGCCCACGAAATCCGCGGCGAAAAGGTTGTGGGGGCGGTTATACACCGTCAGCGGCTCGTCGTATTGCTGAAGCACGCCGTTATCAATCAGGCAGATGCGGGTGGCCAGAGTCATGGCCTCCATCTGATCGTGGGTGACGTAGACGAAGGTGCTGCCCGTTTCCAGATGCAAGCGCTGAAGCTCGGAGCGCATCTCCAGGCGCAGCTTAGCGTCCAGATTGGAAAGCGGCTCATCCATGAACAGAACCCGGGGCCCCGGGGCCAGGGTGCGAGCGATGGCCACGCGCTGCTGCTGACCGCCGGAAAGCTCGCTGGGGTAGCGATCCATAAATTGGCCGATCTTCACAATGGCGCTCACCCGGTTCACCGCGCGCTTGATTTCCTCCTTGCTGAGCTTTCGCAGAGGAGCCTTGCCCGTTTCATCCCGCACAACCTCGCCCTTCTCATTCACCGCCGCGCCCGATTCCTTGATATTGGAAAGGCCGAAGGCGATGTTCTGATACACGGTCATATTGGGCCACAGGGCGTAATTCTGGAACAGGAAGCCCACCCGCCGTTTATTGGCGGGCACGTTGATGCCCTGCTCGCTGTCGAAAACGGGCACGTCGTCAATGGTGATACGCCCCTCGGTGGGGGTTTCCAGGCCCGCGATCATGCGCAGGGTGGTGGTTTTGCCGCAGCCGGAGGGGCCCAGCAGTGTGACGAAAGCGTTATCCTCAATTTTCAGGTTCAGATGGTCCACCGCGTAATAGCCGCCCCAGCGCTTGGTTACATTGGTCAATTCTATCCGTGCCATAATGTTATCGTCCTTTCTTCATCAATTGCCGCCGATGCCCTTATCCAGGCTGGCGCCCGTCAGCTTATTGACCAGGGCGTTAAAGAGCAGAATCACCAGGATCAGAATCAGGTTGATGCCGCTGGAGAAGGCGTACAGGCCCATTTCATCGAAATAATCCAGCATGGTGGTGATAATGCGGGTCTGGGAGCAGAGCAGCATGAACAGCGTCAGCTCGCGCAGGCAGGTCATAAACGGCAGCAGATAGCCGCTGATGATGGATGTTTTCTGGATGGGGATGATAATGCGGGTCATGCGCTTCCACCAGGGAATATCCTGGATGATGGCGGCCTCCTCTATTTCGCCGGAGAGCTGCATCATGGAATTCAGCGCGCTGCGGCTGGCAAAGGGGATATACTTCACCGTGCCCGCCAGGATCAGCAGCAGGAAGGAATTGAACAGGCCCGCAGAGGAGCCGAAGATGAAGAAGGCCACGCCCACCGCCAGGGAGGGCATCAGATAGGGCAGGAAGGCGATGTTGTTCACATAGGCCGCCCATTTGCTGCGCCGGTTCTTGCTGACGCAATAGCCCACCAGCAGGCCGATGGTGCCCGCCGCCAGGGCGCAGCACACCGCCACGATCAGCGTGCCCTTAAAGGCCTCCCAGATGGTGGTGTTAAACAGAATGCCCAGGTTGCCGTACATGCCGTTCTCGGTGATATTTTCACTGGTGATCCACCATTTCAGCGTCAGGTTGCCCGCGACGCCGTTGGTCACGAAGGAATAATCCCCGGGGTTGGGCAGGAAGGTTTCCACGGCGAAGAGCACGATGGGCAGAATGCCCGTCATCAGCGTGGTAATCACGAAAAAGGCGGAAAGGATGTATTTGCCCCCGTGCAGATTCACCACGCTGGTCTGGCCGGATTTGCCGGTGACGGTGGTGAAGTTCTTCCGGCCCGAGGTGGTGCGCTGGTTCACGATGAGAATCGCAAAGCCGAAGAGCATCATAATCACAGCCAGAATGCTGGCCTGGCCCACCCGGGAGGCGTTTAATTCCACATACTTGGTGGAAAGGGTGGACAGCTTCAGATAATGGGGAATGGGATAGGAACCCATCGCCGAGGAGAACACCAGCAGCACGGTGGAAAGAATGGCGGGCTTCACCAGCGGGATGGTCACCCGCAGGAAGGTTTTCCAGCGGGGCGTGTTCAGGATGGTGGCCGCTTCCTCCAAGTTGGCGTCCATATTGCGGAAAATGCCGCCGATGAGGATATAGGCGAAGGGCGCGTAATGCAGCGCCAGCACCACGGCGCTGGGGAACATCCCCTCGCACCACCATTTGGGCATATATACGCCAAACAGCGCCGCCAGCAGGCCGTCCGAGCCGCCGGTGACCAGGTTGCTGTCAAACAGATTCTGCCACACCACGGCCAGTGTCCATTGCGGCATGATATACGGGAAGATGAAAATGGAGCTGAGATATTTTTTCAGCTTTAAATTCGTGCGGGTAACCAAATAGGCGAAAATGCCGCCGTAGAAAATGGCGCCCACGCAGGCCAGAACGCTCAGCAGCACGGAATTGAACAGCGGTGTCCACAGGTTGATCCGGCTGAGCTTTTTGCTCATCATGGTTTTTCCCGCGAACAGATCCACCCAGTTATAGGTGGTATACACCTGGCCCTCCGCCGCGCCCCGGGCGTCCACCGAGCCCTGATGAATTGTCACCGTATCGGCCACGATAGTAATCATGGGGGCGATGGTGGTGATGGTTAAAATAATCCCCAGCAGAAGAAGAATGGTGTTCTGGGGCTTGCTCAGGTAGGTTCTCAGCCGGTTCCATTTCAGCCGAAGCCCGCCCGGCCTGCCTGCCGCAGCGATCATGGCGCTTCCTCCTTTTCACGGCCGCCCCGAGGGGGTGCCTTTTTTTAAAACGCGGGCGGCGAACCGGCCAGAGCCGACGCGCCGCCCGCATCGCGTGTGTTGCTTTTTTCAGAAGGGCTTGCGCCGCTTCTAAAGGATTACTTGTTGCCCACGATCATATCGATCCAGTCGCCCAGGTCGAAGGCCACGGAAGCGCAGTAAGCGGGATCCTCCACCACCAGCGCGCCGCCCTCGGCGGAAATCCACCAATCGTAGCCGCGGTCGTTCTTGGCGGGGAACTTATTCTCGCCGTCCACATAGCCGTCCTGGCTGTGATCCTGCATGCAGGCGGGATTGGCGCTGTAGCCGCCCATATCCTTGCCCCAAGCGGCGAAGCCTTCCTGGGTGGTGGTCATGTAGGCGATGAAGGCGCAGGCGGTCCAGGGCAGGGGGGAAGTCTTGGGGATCATCAGGTAATGCTTGTAGGCATAGCCGCCGATGCCGGTGTAATCATCCTGATAGGCGGCCACGGTGATGTTGTTCACGGAAGCTTCGGCGGTTTCTTCCACGCTGCGCAGCTTGGAATAAACCAGCAGGCCGCTCTGGCCCGCGGCGGAGGCGGTGACCAGGGTGTTGCAGATGGGGCCGTCGTCCGTCTGCTCGTTATACTGAGAGCACCACAGATAAATCCAGGCCAGGGAATACTTGGCGTTTTCGGCGGTCAGGCCCAGGGCCTCCGCTTCGGCGGCCATTTCTTCAATGGTGGGTGCGAAATAGGCCTGCTTGTCGGCGTCCAGCTTATCATAGGCGGCCTTCATGTAATCGGCGTAGGTATCCTTGGTGAGCATATAGAGGAAGTTCTTGCCCACCAGTTCGCTGTTCACGCCCATGAACAGGGGCGCCATGCCCTCGCCCACGAAATCCCAGCAGTTGTTGATCTGCACGTCGCCCTTGTTGTTGAACATGAACACCTTGTTCAGCGTTTGCAGGGCCAGGGGGTTATCATTGTTTTCCCGGGCCAGGCCTTCGGCCTCCGCCCATTCCTTGGGGATGAAGTTGAGCAGGTTGCCGGTATCCAGCATTTTGCTCTGAATCTGGTTGCCGTCCTGGATGAGGGTCATGGAGTAGGTGTGGTTCGCGCCCTTAATATCGGCGTTGAGGGCGGTGAAGATGGAATTGTTCTTGGGCTGCCCCCAGTTCAGATTCAGGGTGTAGGAGGGGTCGATTTGCTGCAGCATCGCCACAAAGGAGGCGCCGGCGCTCTTGCCGCGGCTGGAATTGCCGATGCCGTTGAAATCCTTGCCGTTGGATTCCTCAATGGCCTTTTTGTAAAGCTCTTCGTTGGTCATATTCTGCGCCTGGGCGATCACATCGGCCACGGATTCCTCCGCCAGCGCGAAGGAGCACACGCTCAGCAGCATGGCAAGCGCCAGAACCAGAGACAGGATCTTCTTCATAGTGCAGTCTTCCTTTCTGAATATATGGCTGGCTTTTCGCCAGTTTGTGCATTTATTTTACTCCCGTCTTTTCCATTTGCGAAGGGGGTAAAACTGCGATTTTCCCGAAAATCCTGCTATTTTTATGATCCGGTTGATTCTCCGCCAAATGTTCGACCGGTTATTCCTCTTTCTGGCCACCCCGGCCCTGATAATCGGAGGGGGATATGCCCGTCAGCTTTTTAAAGGCGGAGCCGAAATAATCCACATCCCGATAGCCCACCTTTTCCGCCACTTCGTACACCTTGTTGCGGCAATCCCGCAGATATTGCATGGCCATATGCACCCGGTACTGGGTGAGATAATTGCCGATGGTGTAGCCCGTTTCCTTTTTGAACAGGTGGGAAAGGTGGCCCTCGCTGACGCTGAGCGCCTCGGCGATGGCGGTGATGGATATATCGTGATCGGCAAAATGCGCGGCGATATATTGCAGCGCGGATTGCACATAGGCGCTCTTCTCCCCCTGGGGCAGGGGCACCAGCTGGGCGGGGGGCGGCGCGCTTTTTTCAATTTTCAGGCAGATGGCCTGCACCGCGTTTTCCAATTCCCGGTTGCGAAAGGGCTTGAGCAGGTAATCGTCCGCGCCGAATTTCAGCGCGCCGCGCACATAGGGAAAATCGCTGTAGGCGGTGAGCACGATCACATGCGCGTCGCAGCCCCTGGCGCGCAGCGTGTTCATCATCTCCACCCCGTCCATCCGGGGCATGCGGATATCGGTGATAATCAGGCCGGGGCGCAGCTTTTCCGCCAGCGCCACGCCCTCCTCGCCGTTGGCGGCCTCCCCCGCCACCCGGCAGCCCAGCCTTTCCCAATCCACCCCCTGAGCGACGCCCCGCCGGGCCATGATTTCATCGTCCACGATCAGCACGGTCAGCATATTTCCCGCTCCCTTCTTACGGCTTTTTATGGTTGGGCAGCCGCACGCGCACCCGGCTTCCCCGCCCCGGCGCGGAGGAGGCGGATATGCCGTACTGCGCGCCGAAATGCAGCTTGATGATGCTGTTTACGTTGTAAATGCCCAGATGCCCTCCCGCCTCCCGGGCGTCGCCCCGGTTGATGGCGGCCACCATTTCGGGGGGCATGCCGCAGCCGTTGTCCGATACGAAGAGGGTGACGGTTTTTTCATCCCCCTCGGCCCACAGCTTGATGTAGCCGTCCTCCCGGTCGCTGACGCCGTGGAGAATGGCGTTTTCCACCAGGGGCTGAAGCACCAGCTTGGGCACCATGCACCCCTGGTATTGCTCGTCCACCGCGATTTCGCATACGAACCGATCGGCAAAGCGGATGGATTGAATGTCGATATACCGCTCCACCAGCTCCAGCTCCTCCTCCAGGGTGACGAATTCGTTGCCCGAAATGCTGGCCCGCAGCAGCGAGGCCAGATCGGCGGCCAGCGCGCTCACCTGGGGCGCGTTGTGGGCCACGCCCATCCATTTCAGGGAATCCAGCGTGTTATAAAGGAAATGCGGGTTCAATTGGGCCTGCATCATGCGCAGCCGCGCGTCGTTCAATTCCTTTTCATGCTGCACCGAGCGGCGCAGATTTTCCTGATATTCCGTCATCATGCGGTTAAAGCTGTCGTTCAGGCGGCCCAGCTCGTCCTCCCGCCCGGCCGGCAGGCGCAGGGAAAAATTGCCCTGCTGGGCCTGCTCCATCGCGGCGCTCAGCTCCCGCACCGGGCGGGAAAGATGACGGCTGAGCACCCAGCCGCCCCACAGGCACAGCAAAAGGCACAGCAGCCCCATCACCGCGCATACCAGCGAATACGTTTCCCGCACCCCGGCGTTGAACACCCGGGGCTGCTGCAAAATCAGGAATAGCCCCGTAGTTTCCTCCCGCAGCAGATGATAATTGTTTTCATCGCCCATTCCCGCCAGCGTCTCCCCCGCCAGCAGCTGCCGCCGCAGGGCCTGGGCCACGGGCTGGGCGTTGGCGGGCTGCAGGGCGTAGGTCAGCCGTCCCTGGGCGTTCAGGGCCAGCAAATTTTCATTTTCACCGCAGCAATCCAGCAGCAGCGCGTCCAGCCGCGCCGCGTCCACCTGCGCCAGAAGAAAGCCCGTCCCCACCGTCCGCACGGCGCACAGGGCCGTCCCATCGGCAGGCAGGAAGATCGTCTCCCCCGGCTGCTGGGCCGCCGCCCGGAAAACGCCCCAATCGGGGGTGAATTCCGGGGCCTGGGCCCCGCCGTTCACGGCGTACACGCCGCCGTCCTGCGAATAAAGGTAAAACCTTCCTTCCTCATACACCGGCTCCAGCAGGGAAAACAGCGCCTGATACAGCGCCTCCTCCCCCGCCGGGGAAAACGCCCCCTCCCCCAGGGCGGGGCTTTCCGCCACAGCGTTCATCCGGGCCGTCAGGCGGCCCGCCATCTCGCCCAGCCGCAGCGCCGCCGTTTGCAGCCGTCCCTGGGCCTGCCGGGCGCGCTGGGCCTCTACCCCGTCCAGCAGCAGCGGCAGCATGGCGTAATTGGTGATGGCCAGGGGCACCAGCGCCACCAGCAGCACGGTGGCGAAAATCCGCGTGGTGAAGGAACGGCGTATTCCGTGGGTTTTCATTCCGCCCCGCCCCCCTTCACCGCCGCCTGCCAGCAGGCCAGCACCTGGGCCTGGTTCTCTCCCGCCCAGGCGATATCATAATCGCACAGCCGCAGCGCGCCGCCATTTTCCCGCTCCTCCGCCGCCGTCAGCACGGGGCGGCGATAGAAAAGAGCGCTCAACCGACGCTGCATATCCAGCCCCAGCACAAAATCGATGAACTGCCGGGCGTTCTCCGGGTGCTTTCCGCCCCGCAGCAGCGCCACCCCGTCGGGCACGGCGCTGGTGCCCTCTTCTGGGTAAATCATGGCCAGATCCGCGCCCCCGGCAATGGCCTTGCGCGCCGTTTCCTCCAGCGTCACCCCCACCAGATAGCGGCCGCTGGCCACCGCCCCCGTCACTTCCCCCGAACCGTTCAGCATCCGGCCCGCCAGGTTTTCCGCCAGGGCGGAAATCAGCGCCGCATCCTCCCCGGGCAGCGTTTGCAAAATTGTGGCCAGGGCCGTATAACTGGAGCCCGATACAGTGGGATCGGCAAAAGCGATCTGACCCTTCCAGCGCCCCGAAAGCAAATCGGCCCAGCCGGAGGGGGGCGCTTTCACCAGCTTAGGCTGATAAATCAGCACCAGTGGAAGGGAGGAAAAGGGGGCCCATTTGCCCGTGGGCTGATAGGCCGCGTCCACCCCCGTCAGCGCCTCTCCCGTATAGGGCAGGAAATAATCCTGATATGCCCGCAGGCTTTCCACCCCGCCGCCAAACATCAGATCCGCCCCCGCCGCGCCGTCCTCCCGGGCGATACGGGCCAGCAGCTCGTTGGTGCCCCCCGTTTCCACCTGAATCCAGATTCCCGTCCGCCGCTCAAATTCCTGCACGATGGGCAGATACACCTCCGTTTTATGGGAGGTATACAGGATCAGCCGCTTTTCCTCCGGAATCTCCGCCGCGGGGCCGCCCTGGGGCGCGGCGGCGCATCCCGTCAGCGCCAGGCAGCACAGCAGCAAAAGCGCGCATTTCTTCTTCATCAGGCGTTTCCTTTCTATATTCGCCGCGCAGGCCCGCGCGATGCAAATTTCTTCGTTCTATTCTATTTTAGTGCATTCCGCCCCGGCCTGTCAATCGCAAGCGCGCAAATGGCAAAGAGAGATGTTTATCAGGCAGGGGAAGCGCCTTCCTTGCCGGCCCAGGAAGGCTTTTCCGCAGGGGCTCCCCCCTTCGTTTCTTCGCCTTCCCGCGCTTATATTTTTTCCCAGGCGATGTTACGGCGATTACCGTTGCAAAAAAAGAAAGAAAGCGCTATAATAAAGCATCAACCGGCAGGGAGGCATGCAGGTGGAAAACGAGATTCGGCTGGGGGATGTGATCCAGACCCGGAAGGCGCACCCCTGCGGCGGCGACGTATGGACGGTGATTCGTACCGGCGCTGATATAAAAATCAAATGCCAGGCCTGCGGGCGAATCGTGATGCTGGATCGGGAGGCGTTTCTCAAGCGCCGGAAAAAGCTGATCCAGCAGGGGCCCGCGCCTACCGGCGAATAAAGGAGGAAATGCGCTATGGCAGAAATTGAAAAGCAAACGCAGGCGGAACAGGCAAAGAATAAAATGAAAAAGGAAAAGCCGAAAAAAACGGCGAAGCAGGAAATTATGAGCTGGATTTGGACGCTGCTGGCCGCCCTGGTGATCGCCACAGTGATTCGCGCCTTTGTGGCCGAGCCCGTGCGCGTGGATGGCGACAGCATGACCAACACCCTGAAAAATAACGAAATCGTGCTGGTTTCCAAGCTGGATTATCTCTTCGGCGATGTGCAGCGCAACGATATCGTGATCTGCCGCTATCCCAACCGTATGGAAAAAACCTATTCCCTGGGCGCGGCCCTCTCCTTCGACGTGTACACCATCTTCGTCAAGCGCGTGGTAGCCCTGCCCGGCGACACCGTTGAAATTTCGGGCGGCACCCTCTATGTCAACGGCCAGGAGGTGGCCGATCCGCCCAAGATGGGCAGCGTGCCCCAGGATTACGCCCTGCGTCAGCTGGGCACGGACGAATACTTTGTCATGGGCGATAACCGTCGCACCTCCCACGACAGCCGCAGCAAGGATGTGGGCCCCATTTCCCGCGATATGATTATGGGCAAGGTGAAATGCGTGCTGCTGCCCATCGGCAGCTGGCGCGGCGTGGAATAATTAAATAAAACAACGCAAGGGGAGCCGGGCTTTGGTTTTCAAAGACCGGCTCCTCCTTTTCACTGCCTCAATCGGCGCGGCGATTTGCTATCGCTTGCGCCGCCCCTTTTCTCTGCTGGCGGAGAAGCAAGTAGTTTTTTATATTCCTGCCTTCCCAATCGGTTTTCTCGGAGGGGCGCGGGAGGGGGTTTTTTGGCCAACAAAGAACCTCCTCCCGCATTATTTATTTTTCCTTCCTTATCTCAACGCAGGGCTCGGGCTGGGGTTCCTCGCCGTCGCGGTAGACGCACACCCGCAGCGTCTGCGGCACATAGCCCAGGCCGTCGAAGGAAAAGCACAGCTGATTCTCCGCCAGCACCTCGGAGGAGCCGCGAAGCCGGTAGGCATGGCCGTTTTCGTCATAGACCTCCGCCAGCCAGGGCTGCTCCTGCCAGGCCTGGCCCGCCGTGTTTCGCGTCTCCAAGGGGAAGACGGCCTGCTCCGCCGTGATGGTCAGGGTCATCTCCAGCGCGCTGACCTGGGCGGAAACCGCGCATTCCGCGCCATTGAGCGCGCCCGTTCCCGTAAACCGCGCAATTTCTGCCGCCGCCCGGGGAATTGTGGCCGTGACGCGGCCCACGCCCTCCCGCTGCACCTCGCTTCGGCTGTAGGCCTTTTGCCCGTCGAAATAGAAGTAAATCGTGCTGCGGCCCAGCTCCGCGTAAACGCTCAGGCTCTCCTGCTCCACCGCCGCTTCCGGCAGCGGGGAAAACGCCCGCAGCTCATACGCCTCGCCCTGCTCCCCCGTTTCCTCATCCCCGGCGGAAGGCGCCAGGGCCACGCCGTCCTGGGTGTAAAACTGATCGTGCACCCAAAGGGAATCCCAGCGCATGCCGCAAGGCTTTCCCGCGGCCATATCGGCCAGATAGGCTTCCAGAAGAAGCCGCTCCTCTTCTGTGACCGGGCTGGGCAGCAGTTCCTCCTGGGTCATTTGCGCCAGTTCCTCGGAGGAGGGGGTCCAGGCGACGGCGCGGCGCGCGTTTTCCACCGCGATGGTCAGCGTCATGGATTGGCCGTCGTAATAGGCGCTGTCCACATAGGCGCGGACGGTTCCCAGGGCCGCGTCCTCGATGCGCGCGGGCGCTTCGGTGACGACGGCGGCTTGATCCGCCACCCCCTGATACCGCGCGTCCCGCTGGGCGAAAAGCTCGAACAGATTGCCGCTGATGGCCAGCGCGGCCCCGGTGAGAGAAAGCACGAGAACGGCGGCCAGCGCCACCCCTACGGTCCATTTTCTTTTCATGGTTCTTTCTTCCTCCTTCAACGCGGCGGCGCGGATGCGCGCGCGCCGTTCCGGCGATGCGCTCAGGGAAGCAAGCCGCGCGTCCAGGGCGCGCTTCACTTTTTCTTCATGCATTTTCATCCCACGCCTCCAATGCTTTTTTGATTTGTTCCTTTGCCTTACGCAGCCGATTCATCACCGTCGCCCGGCTCACGCCCAGGGCCTGGGCCGCCTCCTGGCCTGTGAGGCCCTTGTAATAGCACAGCAGCACCGCCGCCCGGTACCGGGGCTTGAGCGCCATGACCGCCCGGGTCAGCGAATCGTCAAAGGCTGCGTCCGGCGCGGAGGGCTCGCGCAGTTGATCCAAAGCGACGTTTCGATCCACATGCCGGAACCATGCGCCGCGGCGGACGTCCTTGCAGGTGTTGATGGCAATGCGAAGCAGCCAGGTTTTTTCCGAGGCTTCGCCCCGAAACCCTGAAAGCGACCGGTACGCTTTCAGGAAGGTTTCCTGCACCGCGTCCTCCGCCAATTGGGCGTCGCCCAAATAGACGAAGCACATGCGCAGCAGGCTTTCTTCATATTGCTCCATCGCCCGCTCCAGCCAGGCTTCTCGAAGGGCTTTGTTCTCCATAGCGCGTCCTCCTTTCACTGATTAGACGACGCTTTTCTGAAAACTGTCAAATAAAATTTTTTAAAAATGCGTTAAGGGTAAGCCCCAGCGCTTGGAGCGAGGGAGACGTTTGGCAGCGCCGCTTCCGCCCGGCGGGCTGTCCGTTCGGGTTCCGCAAGAGCGCGCGCCCGGCGGCAAGCCCGCAGCAAACCCATAACAAGCAAAAAACCTGAAAGCATTGCTGCTTTCAGGCAATTGGTGCGCCATCAGGGACTCGAACCCGGGACACCCTGATTAAGAGTCAGGTGCTCTACCAACTGAGCTAATGGCGCATTTGGGGGGAAGCATGGCGGCATGCTCCCTTCCAGCTGGAGCGGGTGATGGGAATCGAACCCACGTAGCCAGCTTGGAAGGCTGGAGCTCTGCCATTGAGCTACACCCGCAATTGGAGCGGTAGACGAGGCTCGGACTCGCGACCTCCACCTTGGCAAGGTGGCGCTCTACCAACTGAGCTACTACCGCAGAAAAAGAGGGGTGATTTCTGGTGCGGACGAAGAGACTTGAACTCTTACGCCTCTCGGCACCAGATCCTAAGTCTGGCGCGTCTGCCATTCCGCCACGCCCGCTCAATGCCCCCATAAGGGGTGGTGACCCATCGGGGACTCGAACCCCGGACACCTTGATTAAAAGTCAAGTGCTCTACCACCTGAGCTAATGGGTCAAGGTGGCTGGGGTGGCAGGGATCGAACCTACGAATGAGGGAGTCAAAGTCCCTTGCCTTACCGCTTGGCTACACCCCAATACGTTTGCGGGAAGAAAAGTGGGGTGGGTGGTGGGATTCGAACCCACGGCCTCCAGAGCCACAATCTGGCGCTCTAACCAACTGAACTACACCCACCATAAGCGGATTGGCGCGCCTGAAGGGATTCGAACCCCCGACCCACGGCTTAGAAGGCCGTTGCTCTATCCAACTGAGCTACAGGCGCATTTCGCCGCGGAACCGTCACGAGGCCGTGGCCCTTAGGCCTTCCCTGCTGACAAGGATAGATTTTAGCACATTCTTTTCCCCCTGTCAAGAGGTTTCCGGAAAATTATTCATTTTTCGTGCAAAATAAATCAGGGGCCAACGCATTGCGGCGGGGGCTTTCACCGGAAAATAAAAAATGCCGCAAAATCAAGGTCCGTGCTTCCGCCTCGCAAAGGAGCGGCCGCCCGCTCTGCCGGCGGAGAAGCAAGGCGATTTCCCGCTATTGCTCTATCCTATTCGCTTTCTTGAATAGAAGCGCGTGGAGCATTCTTCGGCTTACAAAGAACGCTCCACGCATATTTTCTTTACCGCCATTGCTCCCAAAGGCGCACGAAGCCCTCCAGCAGGCCGGGCAGACGCACGGCCTGGGCGGTCACGGCGGGCAGTTCGGCCACCAATCTGCCGTCCAGCAGCACGCGCACCTTGCCAATTTCCTGCCCCGCCGCAAGGGGCGCGCTTAGGGCCTCGGGCAGCTCGGTTTCAAAGGAGAGCTTTTCCGCCTGTCCTGCCCGCAGCAGCATGGAAAGGCCGCTGCCTAGTGCCACATCCACCGTGTCCCGCGCCCCCAGCTTCACCGGCACCTGCACCCCCGTCAGATCGCCCTTTCGGGCCACCTGGGTTCGGGCGTAGGTGGCGAAGCCGTAATCCAGCATAGCCCGGGCCTCGTTAAAGCGTCCCTGACTGTTTGGCGCGCCCAGCACCACCGCGATCAAGCGCATGCCGTTGCGCTCCGCCGTGGCGCTGAGGCAGTATTTCGCCTCGTTGGTGGAGCCGGTTTTAAACCCGTCGCAGTTCTGATAAAAACGCACCAGGCGGTTGGTGTTGGTCAAATCGGTGACGCGGCCCGAGGGATGCTTCAGCGAATCCAGCCAGGTGGCGGAATATTGGAAATACTGCGGATGCCGGGCGATTTCCCGGGAGAGGGCCGCCACATCCCGGGCGCAGGTATACTGCCCCTGGGCGGGCAGGCCGGTGCAGTTCACATAGTGCGTATCCGAAAGGCCCAATTCCTTCGCCCGGGCGTTCATCAGCCCCACGAAGCTCTCCTCCGTACCGGCGATATACTCCGCCAGGGCCACGGCGCTGTCGTTGCCGCTGGCGATAATGGTGGATTTAAGCAAATCGCTCAGGGGATACACGGCGTGGGCGTCCAGCAGCGCCTGGGAGCCCGTCTGCCCCGCAGCATAGGGCGACACCGTGATCTGATCCTCCAGCGTCACGCTGCCCGCGTCCAGCCGTTCCAGCACCAGCAACAGCGTCATCAGCTTGGTCACGGAGGCAACAGGCCGCCGCTCCCCCGCGTTTTTTTCAAAAATCACCGCGCCGGTTTCCGCCTCCATCAGCAGGGCGCTGGGGGCGGTAAGGGTCATGGGCGTGCCCTCCTCCAAGGGCTGGGCCAGGGCGGAGGACGCCGCCGCCAGGCACAGCAGCAGCGCGATTCCTCCCGCAATCCAACGCAAAAAACGAGCCATACCGCATTCCTCCTTTTTTCTGAAGGTAGCATGGCCCGTTTTTTCTTCTTTCATACAGGATGAAAAATCGTCAGGCGTTCAATTCCGCCAGCTGCTTTTCGATCATTTCCCGCTTGGCGTAATTCAAGGGCGAGAAGCGGCCCTCCAGCGCCTTTTGCAGCTTTTCCGCCGCAGCCTGCTTATTCCCCGCCTCCAGATCGTACTGGGCCAGGAAATAGAGGGTGTCGATCTGGCTGTCCTTGATTTCCAACGCCTTTTCAAAATACTTTTTCGCCGTTTCCTTATCCCCCAGCAGGCGGTAATAGGTCTGGGCCAGGTTATCCAGGGTCACGGGGTCCTCGTCGTCGTAATCCAGGGCCTCCAGGTTATAGGCCAGGGCCTTTTCCGCGTCCCCCGCCTCGATATACAGAAAGCCCAGCGCGCCGTAGGTGAGCCCGCAGGGAGATTTGCGATGGGATTCCTCCAGCAGATGAATGCCCTTATCCAATTCGCCCAGCTTATATTGGGCCACGGCGTAATTCATCAGCAGCTGCTGCCGGCGCTCGGCGTTCATATCCGAGGCCTTTTCCGCCTTGCGCAGCATTTCCTTCACCTTGCGGTAATTTTCCTCTCCGCCCTCCCGCAGCAGCAGCACGCTGTAGGGCAGAATATAGGCGGCGGTGATATAGCCGCTTGCATACAGCTGGGCGTAGACCGCCTTGGCCGCCTCCAAATCGCCCTTTTGATGCAGCATCAGCGCCTTGCGAACCCGAAAACCATCCATGAAACCCATTAAGAATCCCTCCTTGCCTTATAGAGCAGCCGTTGATAACGTTTTTGCAGGGCGGCCAGGGGCGCTTCCGGCTCCTCCGCCGCCAGGATAATGGCCTTGCGGGTGTATTCGATGGCTCGGGGAATATCCCGCAATTTATGCTCGCTGATCTTGGCCATGGCGACCAGTGGGGCGACGCCCCCCTGGCGCGCGCCGATCATACGATCGTAGATCTGGGCGGCCTGGGCGAAATCCCCCTCCCGGCGGAAGCTATCCGCCATGCGGGCCCGGGCCAGGGCGGAAACCGCCCCCTGATCCGCCGCGCGATAGCAGACGCGGGCACCCTCGTTTTTTCCCCGCTTTTCATACACCCGGCCCAGACTGAACAAATCCTCCGGGGCCTGGGCCAGCAGGGGCTTTTCATGCAGGGCCATCAGCCGCGCCATAATGCGGGGCAGAGAAACGATATCCTGGGCGTTATGGCGCAGCACGTCCTCCAGCAGGGAAAAATCTCGGGTTTTGAGAAAGGAGAAATACCGCTCCGGCACCAGCGCGCCGGGCAGATCGTCCTCCCGTTCCTCCCCCAGCACCGCCGCCTCCAGGCTGGACAAATTGCATCTTTTCAGCCGCAGCTTCCAGACGCGCCGGGCCGTGGGCAGCAAATCCACATGGGGCCTTGAAACATAGCATTCCCGCATACGCTGAAGCGTGAAGCGGTTTTCCAGCAGCGGCAGATCGAAGCTGGCGCCGTTAAAGGTGCAAATCGCCCTGCAATCCCGAATGCGCCGGGCCACATGCTCCAGCAGGAACGTTTCCTCGTCGTAATCCCGCATCAGGTATTGGCGCACCACAAAATCGGTATCGTCGAAATAGCCCACGCCCACCAGAAACGCCACCGTGCCCGCCCCATGGGAAAGGCCGGTGGTTTCGGTATCCAGGAAAAGCAGATCCTCCCGGGTGCAATCAGGGTATTCGCCCCCCTGCATAAAGGCAAGCGCCTCGCCGGGAAGCCATTCGGGCAAAGAAAAGCCGCTCAGGGGCACGCGCTCTTCCCGCACCAGGCAATCCCGGGGGGCAGGGCGGGCCGGAGCCGGAGCCGCGGGCGCGGCGGAAACCGCCCGCAGCTTATCGCGCAGGGACAGCATCGTAAATCACCCGCCCCGAAAGTGCCTCCGAAAGGGCCACCCCCTCCGGCAGAAAACGGGCGGTCATCTCCGAAAGCGCCGCCTGCCGCTGCGCTTCCGTTTCGCAGGCCGCGCCGCACATTTCCTCAAAGAGGCAGCCGTCCCCCCGCAGCGCATTTTCCATCAGCCCGTAAAGCAGATAGGCGCTGCCCTCCGTCAGCACATACTCGGGCAGCTCCATGGCCTGATGAGCGTATTCCTCATAGGGCATGTCCAGCCAGGAAACCGCCGCCGCGTGGGCGGGGCCCAGATAGCGGAAATGCCAGGGCTCCGCCGCGCAGCCCGTCACATCCTCCCATTCTCCGCGATAGCGCACGATAAAGCCGAAGCGGTGGCAATTGGCATACAGCCATTGCCCCTCCTCCGTTTTGCCAAAGCCCGCGTTGAGATTGCGGTAATTGCTGCAAAGAATATCCATGGCCAGGCCCAGCTGATGCTCGCTGGCCCCGGCGGGGGCCACGGTGCGCCAGGCGCGCTCCCGGCTGCCCACGGCCTCCACCTTATTATTGAACATGATCTGCTGCAGGCCGAAGGCGCGATAGCCCGATACGGCCAGCAACTCGTAGCCCTGTTCCTCCCGGGCGGCGCGGAACATTTCTTCCAGCGCCTTCGCCGCCTCGGGCCGCAGATAAATGCTCTTGGCCTGGTCCTTTTTGTTTGTGGGCACGTCGGGCAGCACCAGGCCTTCGGGCACATAGCGCTTGGTGATTTTTTCCTCCCGGTTCACCAGCCGCAGCAGCCCGTCGTCGTCAAAGGAGGCGGCCTGGGCGCAGGCGCACAGCGTCAGCAGCAATAGCACCGCCGCCGCCAGCCTTTTTCCGCGCATCCCATCGCCTCCCTCGTCAATTAAAGCCGATTTCCTCTTCCCCGTCGTCCGTCACATCCAGCACGGTCACATCCAGCCGCGCCCGTTCCTTCAGCAGCGCCTCAAAATCGCCGCCCGCCGCCTTGTACTGCGCCAGATACGCCTGCCAATCCTGGGTGAATTCCTCCAGGGAGAAATGCATTTCCGTCATATAGGCGGCGGCCTCCCGCCCCACATAGCGCAGATGCCAGGGCTCGTAATTGATACCCGTGGAATCCTCCTTATCCGCCATATAGCGAATCACAAAGCCGTATTCATGGCAATGGGCGGCCATCCACTGAGCTTCCGCCGTATTGCCGAACTGCTCGTTCATGCCGTCCTTTTTCGTCCATTCGTAATTCAGCACGTCCACGCCCAGGCCGGTCTGATGATCGCTGGAGCCGGGATAGGCCACCCAGCCGTCGTCCCGCCCTTGCTTTTCCAGCCGGGTGAAATACATGGTTTTCTGCGTTTTATAGCTGCGATAGGCGCTTTTCACATACAGGGTGTGCCCCTCCGCCTGGGCGGCCTGAAACAACTCGCCCAGGGCGTCGTGGGCGGCCTTTCGCAGCTCGCCCTGCACCACTCGCTTGAGCGTCACCTTCACCAGATCCTCCGGCGCGTAATCCTCCGAAAGAAGAGCGGCGCGGTTGGTCAGCGTGATGTAGCCTTCCCGATTGGCGATAATTTCCGGGGAAAGGGGGTATTCCCAGGCGGGTTCCTCCTCCCCCAGCGCCGGAAACGTCAGCAGCAGCGTCAGCAGCAGCGTCAGCAGCAGCGTCAGCCATCCCTTGCGCACGGCCCTCACTCCTTTCCGCTCACCAGCGCGTACTGCGCCTCCCGAAGCTGGGCGATATAGTATTCCAGGGGAATATCCAACTCGTGGATGCGGGCGGCGTGCTCCTTGCCCACATAGCGCACATGCCAGGGCTCGAAGGCGTAGCCGGTGATCTCCGTCCATTCTTTTTTATAGCGAATGATAAAGCCGAAGCGGTGGCAGTTTTCATTCACCCACTGCCCCTCGGGCGTATCGCCGAAGGCTTCGTTGAGATAGCTGTTTTTCTTGCAGCCCAGATCCATGGCCAAGCCCAGCTGATGCTCGCTGGCCCCGGGCAGGGCCACCAGCAGCACGGCCTCCTTGCGGCCCGCGTTTTTCACCTTGCGGTCAAAAATAGCGCTTTGCTTGCCGTAGCTGCGATAGCCCGAAATGGCCATGAGGATGTAGCCCGCCTCCTCCTTGGCGGCCTGGAACATTTCTTCCAGCGCGGCGGCGGCCTCGGCCCGCATTTTGATATTGCTGTAGGTGGAGGTGACGTTGGGGCGCACCAGATCGTTCGGCACATAATCCTCGGTGATCATATACTGCCGGTTCACCAGGAACAGATTGCCCCCCAGGCTCATTTCCTCCGCGTATTGGTTCACCGTGCCCTGCCCCAGCAGCAGCAGCGACAGCAGCAGGGATAAAAGTTTCGCGGCCATAGTAATCTCCTTTTCGCTTTTCAGCGCGCCTCTTCTTGCTCCGGCACGATCAAGTCGCCGTACCGGGCGGTAATCTGCCCCAGGGCCTCGCGCTTGAGCAGCGCCCGAACCCGGGTGCCGTTTTCCTCATAGCGCTCCTCCGTCACGCGGCCCTTGGCCCGCAGCTCGCTTATGATGCCGTGGCGGGCGAAGGGGATAAGCAGCGTCACTTCCGTTTCCTGGCCCCGCAGCCGCTGCGCGATGGCCGCCAGCAGCGCGTCCAGCCCCGCCCCCGTTTTGGCGGAAATGGGCAGCGCGCCGGGAATGCGGGGCAGGGGCTCCTCCTCCCGGGGGGCGATATCGCATTTGTTGATAACATCCAGCCGGGGCTGGCCCTCCGCGCCGATTTCGGCAAGCACCTGCTCCACCACCCGGCGCTGGGCCGGCATATCCTCCGAGGAGCCGTCGGATACGATCACCAGCAGATCGGCCAGGGCGGCCTCCTCCAGGGTGGATTTAAAGGCCTCCACCAGTTCATGAGGCAGCTTACTGACAAAGCCCACGGTATCCACCAGCAGGCATTCGCCCCCGCCAGGAAGCGCCAGCCGCCGGGAAACCGCATCCAGGGTAGCGAAGAGCTTATTTTCCGCGTACACCCCCGCCCCGGTGAGGCGGTTAAGCAGGGTGGATTTTCCGGTATTGGTATAACCCACCAGCGCCACCACGGGAACGGCTCCCCGCTCCCGGGATTTGCGGCGCAGGCTGCGCTGCTTATCCAGTGCGTCCAGATCGCGGCGCAGGGCGGTAATCTGCTCCCGGATGCGGCGGCGGTCGATTTCCAGCTTGGATTCGCCGGGGCCCCGGGTGCCGATACCGCCTCCCAGGCGGGAGAGGATCAGCCCCTGGCCCATCAGGCGCCCCGCCCGGTATTTCAGCTGGGCCAATTGCACCTGCAATTTGCCCTCGCCGGATTTGGCGCGCTGGGCGAAAATATCCAGAATCAACGTGGTGCGGTCGATCACCTTCAGGCCAATCTGCTCCTCCAGATTCCGGGTTTGGGCCCCGGTCAGCTCGTCGTCCACGATAATCAGATCGGCCTCCAGGGCCTGGGCGTCCAATTGCAGCTCCGCCGCCTTGCCGCTGCCCACAAAGGTGGCGGTATCGGGCTTGGGCCGCTTCTGGAAGCTGCGGCCCACCACCTGCGCCCCCGCGCTTTCCGCCAGGGCGGCCAGCTCGTCCAGGGATTTTTCCGAATCGATGCCCACCAGCAGCGCCCGCTCGGGGGAATCCAGGCCGGGGGCCTCCTCCCCCTGAAGCACCCGGGAATCGGACAGCGCAATTTCATGCATCCACGCGGCCTGGGGCAGCTTTTTGAGGGGGTAAATCTCTGTGATTTCCACCATGGGCACGCCCGCCTGGCGCTCTCCCAAAAAAGCGGCGCTCACCCCCGTCACCCGGCCGTTTTCATCCACGCCCACGGCGCACATGCTGTCCAGCATAAGGGAACGCAGGGCGGATAAATCCACATCGGATAATTGGGCCGAGCCGCCGGGATGGGTGTGGATGCAGCGCACGCAGGAAAGCCGCCTGGCGTTCCGGCGCAGCCGCAGATCCAGCAGCGGCACGCTGTCCAGCACGCCCACCGTCACATCCAGCACTTCGCCGTCCCGGCTCACATACACGGCGATTTCCCGGTTTAAAGCGCACGAATGCC
Organism: uncultured Clostridia bacterium; assembly: GCA_934667105.1. Taxonomy (GTDB): domain Bacteria; phylum Bacillota; class Clostridia; order Christensenellales; family Aristaeellaceae; genus RUG563. The sequence continues at coordinate 77,141 of CAKULG010000011.1, read as the reverse complement.
GCGCAAGCTCCGTCAGGAGATCGCGCGGCGCAAATTCATCAGGCTCGAAGGGGCAATCGTAGATCGCCGCCATTTCTGCCAGACGGCTTTCCCGGATGCCCGCAATATTTCCATGTACTTCCGGCATACTGCTCCCCGCATCGCCAGGGAGAAGCGGGAGGCCTCCCGCTTATTCCCCGGGATGATTCTTCATATAATCTTCCACAGCCGCGTGGATGGCTTCCTCCGCCAGCAAGGAGCAATGCATCTTCACCGGGGGTAGCCCATCCAGCGCTTCGGCCACGGCCTTATTGGTCAGCTTCAGCGCTTCTTCCAGCGTTTTGCCCTTCACCATTTCGGTGGCCATGGAGGAGGTGGCGATGGCCGCGCCGCAGCCGAAGGTTTTAAACTTCACATCCACGATCACGCCGTTTTCCACCTTCAGATACATCTTCATAATATCGCCGCACTTGGCGTTGCCCACCGTGCCCACTCCGTTGGCATCGGGGATTTCGCCCACATTGCGGGGATTGGAGAAGTGATCCATTACTTTTTCGCTATACATCGTTCTTTTTCCTCCTAAGCCAATGGCTTTCCTTCAATGTTTTACAATTCGGCGCGGGCCTTCTTACGCCTTCGCCTGTTCCTTTAAAAATTGCTCGTACAGCGGCGACATATTCCGCAGATTTTCCACAATGCCAGGCAGCACCCGCAGCACCTCGTCCACCTGCTCCTCCGTGTTGCAATCCCCCAGGGACAGGCGCAGGCTGCCGTGGGCGATTTCGTGGGGCAGCCCGATGGCCAGCAGCACATGGGAGGGATCCAGCGAGCCGGAGGTGCACGCCGAGCCGGAGGAAGCGGAAATGCCCGCCAAATCCAGCCGCAGCAGCATGGCCTCGCCCTCGATAAACCGGACGGACACATTCACATTCCCCGGCAGCCGCTTCACGGGATGGCCGTTTAAACGGGTGTAGGGGATGGCATCCAGAATACCCCGGATCAGCCGATCGCGCATGGCGGTGAGGCGGCAGGAATTTTCCTCCATATGGGCGCAGGCTCGCTCCAGCGCTGCGGCCAGACCCACAATGCCGGGCAGATTTTCCGTGGTGGCCCGGCGGCCCCGCTCCTGGGCCCCGCCGTGCATAAACTGCTCCACCCGCGCGCCCGTGCGGATATACAGCGCGCCCACGCCCTTGGGCCCGTGGAATTTATGCCCCGAAAGGGACAGCATGTCCACATGCCAATCCTCCACGTTCACGGGGATCGCGCCCACGGCCTGCACCGCGTCGCAATGGAACAGCACCTTATGGGCCTTGGCGATGCGGCCGATTTCGGCGATGGGCTCCAGGGTGCCGATTTCGTTATTGGCGGCCATGACGGAAATGAGGATGGTGCGATCAGTAATCGCCGCTTCCACATCGGCGGGGTTCACCAGACCGTATTCATCCACCGGCAGATACGTCACCTCAAAGCCCTGCTTTTCCAGCCATTGGCAGGTGTGCAGCACGGCGTGATGCTCAATCTGGGTGGTGATGATATGATTGCCCTTTTCCCGGTTGGCAAAGGCCGCGCCCTTGATGGCCCAGTTATCGCTTTCCGTGCCGCCGGAGGTGAAATAAATTTCATTGGGCTTGGCCCCCAGACAGGCCGCCACCCGGCGGCGGGCGTCCTCCAGGCGCTTGCGGGCCTCCCGGCCGAAGCTGTGGATGCTGGACGCATTGCCGTACACCTGCCCGAAGCAGGGCAGCATCGCCGCCAGCGCCTCGGGAGCGATGGCCGTGGTGGCCGCGTTATCCATATAAATTCGTTCCATATGTTTATTCCGCCTTTCCTTGCAGCTTTTTCTCCAGCATGTCCTCCAGCGTGATGCCGGAAAGCAGGCCGTTAATGCGCTCGGTTAAATATTCCCATACGCCCTTGGCGGGGCAATCGCCCCCCCGGGGACACGCGCCCTCCGGCTCACCCACGCATTCGGACAGGCTCAGAGGCCCTTCCATGGCCTCGATAATATGCCGCGCCGTGATTTTCCGGGCCGGACGGGACAGCCGGTACCCCCCCTGCGCGCCCCGGACGCTGGTCACCAGCCCCGCCCGGCGCAGGCTGCCCAGCAGCTGCTCCAGATACGGATCGGGCAACCCCAGCTCCGCAATGGCGCGCAGCGATTGGGGGCCCTCCCCCGCGTGCTGGGCCAGATAAATCATGGCGTACAGCCCGTATTTTCCCCGGGTTGACAGCTTCATGCTCCGCTCCTTTCGGAATTCCGACCTTTTCCATCGGATTTCCGGAATAAGGATAGCATTTCCATGCAGGAATGTCAATATGCGCGGCGAAAAAATAATTCAGTTTTTTTCCGCTACCAAACGCCCCTCTCCCGCGTCTTATTAGCGTATCGATACAGAAGGATGTGAGCCCTTGTCACAGGAGGAATTCGAGCGCCGGGTGCTGGCGCTGACGCAGTCGCTCTACCGGGTGTGCTATTCGCTGCTGCGCCGGGAGCAGGATCGGGAGGACGCGGTGCAATCCTGCATCCTGCTGGCCTGGGAGCGGCGGCGGCAGCTGCGGGATCCCGAAAAATTTAGGCCCTGGATCATGCGGATCCTGGTGAACTGCTGCCGTTCGCAGCTGCGCCGGACGCAGCGGGAGCTGCCGCTTGCCCAGCCGCCCGAGGCCCCCGGCCCGGAGGGGGATTCCCTTTCGCTGCTGCTTGCGCCGCTGCCGGAGCAATACCGGGCGGCGCTGACGCTGCGGTATCAGGAGGGCATGAGCGTCCGGGATATGGCGTATGTGCTGCGCCTTTCGGAGGCGGCGGTCAAATCCCGCCTGGCCCGCGCCCGGGCCGCCCTGCGCGAAACGCTGAAGGAGGATTTTGAATAAGCCATGAAAAAAATCGATTGGGAGGGGGCGTGTCCCCCCGCCCCGGAGGGCTTTACGCAAGCAATGAACCGCGCCCTGGAAAAAACGCGGGCGGTGGAAAAAAAGCGGCCCGCGCCCCTGCGCCGGCTGGCGCTGGCGTGCGCGGCGGCGCTGTTTCTGCTGCTCACCGCCGCGGCGGCCACGGGGCTGCTCCAGAGCGGCTATGAGATTATGCGCTACGGAGAAACGGAAAACGTCGCCGCCGGGAAGGCCCTGGTCGCTCTGGGCGACACGCTTTATGCGACGGACGGGGAAAAGCTGGTTTCCTATGTTCCCGGCGAGGGGGATTACACCGTGCTCATCCAGCGCGTGATCAACCAAACCACGAAATACGCCCCCGCCCAGCGCGAACTGCGCAAATCCCCTTATTATCTGGACGCGCTGTTTTGCTGGCAAGGGCGGCTCTGCGGCCTGAACGCCAAAACCGGCCTGGTTTTCGCCATCGCCTGGGAGGAGGGCCAGGGAAAATACACCGACCTGGTTAAGCTGCAAATGAAAAATCATCTGGACGGCGAGGGAACCCCCTATCGCCTGTCCGCCCTGGTGGTGCAGGGGGATACGCTCTATCTTGTGCGCGATTTGCAGACGGCGGGAAGCAACCGTTACCGGCTGGATCGCTTTGATCTGCGCACCGGGGCGTTCACTGCCAGCAAGGCCCGAAGCGTGCGGGAAATCTGCCCCTACCGGGAGGGCGCGCTGCTGGCGCTGGTGGAGGATCCGGCGGAAAACGCCGCCGCCCTCTGCCGCTACGATCCCGCCGCTGATACGTTGACCCCGCTTTTCTCCCTGGAGGATCCGGAGGAGCACGGCGTATCCTACGCCGGGCTGGAATACAACGCGGAAGCGGACTGCGCTTATCTGCTTTCCTCCGCCACAGGCAGGCTGTTTAAAATCGAGGGCATGAAAAAGCAGACGGCCTTTTCCTCCGTAACCCTGTATTATTATTATCCCGTCAGCGGCCGCATGTCCGCCCTGGTGGAAAACCGGTTTTATTGTTTTCAGGATATGAAAAGCCTATACATCCGCGATCCCGAAGCGCCCCAGCCCCAGGCGCTGCGCCTGCTCTCCTTTTCCGGCGGGCTCGATGCGGCGGCGTTTCGCAGCGCGTCCAGCGCCTCGGGCCTGGCCGTTTCGCTGCAAAGCGCGGAGACGCGCTCCCTTTCGGAGCTGCTGCTGACCCGGGACGATTCCTGGGATATTTACCTCATTGATACCGATCAGACCGATTTGGCCCGCCTGCGGGAGAAGGGCTATCTGCTTCCCGCCCCGGAAAGCAGCGGACTTTCCGGCTATTTAGGCCGTCTGTATCCCCTGGCGGTCCAGGCGGCGGGCGACGGCGCGGGACGCATGCTGGCCGTTCCCCTGGGCCTTCGCCTCACGGGCGCGGCCTATGCGCCGGATGTGGCCGCGCGGATGGGCCTGACCGAAGCGGAACTGCCCCGCACCCTGGACGCACTGCTGACGCTGCTGGAAAAATGGCAGGCGGGAGAAATCAGCTCCTCCTCAGCCTATGACCGTCCCGTGGATTTCGGCGTCAACGCCCGGCCCCGTTTGATCGCCCTGGCCCTGTCCCTATACGACGCGGAATGCGCCCGGCAGGGCAAGGCCCCGGATTTTCAGGACGCGGCCCTTTCCGCCCTGCTGCGCCGCATCGACGCGCTGGATGAAGCCGCCCTGGGGGAAAGCCTGGATTATGTCTGGAACGAGGAGGAGGACGAGAGTTACCAATTCCTGCTGCAATTTGACGCCGATCTTTTGCAGGAGGAAACGCCCCTTTCTCTGGGCTTGACCGAGGAAAACACCCCCGCCGCCTGCCAGATAACGCTGGCGGTGGTCAATCCCTTCGGCGCACGGCAGGCGGACGCCTGGCGGCTGCTGGCCGCTTACCTGGAAAGGCTGCCCGAGGAGGAAAAACACCTGCTTTTCCCCGATTGCGATCAACCCGTGCTCAACCCGCATTACGCCCAAATAGAAGCGGATCTGGCCGCGCTGATTGCCGAAAGCGAGCAGGCTGGCCGCAAAACCGCCGCGGCGGATTACCGGGCGCAGTTGGCGGAGGTGGAACGAGATTACAAATATTCCGTTTCGTCCGCGCAGATCGCCCGCTACCAGGCGCTCATGCAAAACGCCTGGCTGGAAGCTCCCGCCCGGCTGGAGGGCGCGGAATTTTCGCAGCTTGTCGCCCGCTACGCCCAGCGTCAGATTTCCCTGGATACCTTTCTGGCCCAGGCCGCCCAAGCGGCGCGCCTGATGCAGGGGGAATGAGGGGCGTAACGCGATATAAATATGCGGGGCGCTCCCGCCTCCGGCCGTCCGGCCGTCTCCCTCTTCGTCCAAGAAAATCGATTAGGAAAAAAGGAAAAAGAAATCAGCTTGCTTCTCCCCCGGCAAACGGGCGGAGGAGTTTTTAATACCTTGCTTCCACCCAAAGCGTATGGTATACTTAGAAAAAAACATAGGGAGCGATGGGATGCAATACTACGATTACAACGACAAACTGGCGGTAAAGGATCAGCTGTTCACCCCGTTGCACGGCGTGCGCCTCACCGGCGGCCTGTTCCGGCAGGTATTCGACAACAACATCCGCTTCACCCAGCGCCTGGAAATGGATCGGATGCGCTATTGGTTCGATATCAAGCAGGGGCGCGAACCCAAGGCCGCGCGATACGCGGGCCATTTTGAGGACAACCTGAAGGGGCAAACCGCCTCGCAATACCTCATGTGCGCGGGCAACGTGCTGCGCTGGGAGGAATGCGAGCCGCTGCGCAAGGGCATGGAAGAAATTCTGGATTTTCTGGAAGAAGGCGCGGAGCCGGACGGTTTTCTGATGCCGGTGGATAAGGCGCGCTTCGCCTACAAGGAATATCCGCACTATGTGCGCATCTGGCTGACCTACGGCCTCATCGCCGCGGCCCGGGGCGGCAGCCAGCGGGCCTTTTCGCTGCTGCGCCGGTGGCAGGATTGGTTTAACCATTGCCCTGATCTGCCGGTGATTAAATATCTGGAGCTGGCGTTTCAGGGCGTCGTGGCTTCGCCCAGCGTGTATCTGACCGAAATCGGCAAGCGCGAGGATATGGACGTAACCCGGCAATATTATGAAGAAACCTGGCGGCTGGCCCAGTTTATCGCCCAGGAGCGCGATTGCGTGAACATTCGCAGGCAGCACGGCTTCGAGCCGCATCCCCACGGCAGCGAGCTGGAAGCCTTCGAGGGCTATCTGGACCTGTATCGCTACAGCGGCGCACCCTATCTCTACAACGCCGTGGAGGGCTGCTGGGAATTGTATAAGCGCGATTGGCAGCATCCCGGCGGCGGCATCGTCATGTGCGAATTTTCCGCCCAGGCCCATCCTGGCTGCAACTATTTCTATAAAACGAATCATTATAACGAACTGTGCTGCTCCTCCTTCTGGCTACATCTGAATCAGCGGCTGCACCGCCTGTTCCCCGATGAGGAAAAATACGTTTTCGAGGTGGAGCAATCTATTTACAACGTCGCCATCGCCAACCAGAACGGCGATCTGGACATTCGCTATCTGGCCCTGCTGGACGAGCGCAAGCGGATGCCCGTGCGCTTGAACCATTGCTGCGCGGGAGTGGGCACGCGCATTTTCGCCTCGCTTCCCGAGTATCTGTTCACCATGACGGGCAGCGTTCTTTCCTGCGATCTTTACGCCCCCTGCCAATTGGATTGGGAAACGGAGGAGCAGCTGATCCGCGTCACGGAAGAAACCGCCTTCCCCTACGACGGCCGCGTTTCCCTTGCGCTGGATATGCCCCGGGCGCAGCGCTTCACCCTGCGCCTGCGCATACCGCATTATGTGCATGGCCCGGTGGATATTCTGCTCAACGGCCAGCCCATCGCTCAGGGCGCGCCGGGCGGCTACTGCGTTTTCTCGCGCCTGTGGCAGCCGGGGGACAAAATTGAATTCTTCCTGGATATGCAATGGCGGGCCGTGCTGTATCACGGCGATAACGAGGTGCCCGGCTACGCGCGCTATTCCTATCTTTACGGGCCGCTGCTGATGGCGGTGGTGGGCGTGCGCAATCAGGAATACGGCGTCGTTGCGCCCGGCAAGGGCGAGGATTTCATTCGCCGCCTGCGCCCCGCGGACGCGCCCCTCCATTTCACCGTCGAGGGCGCGCCCGAACTTGCCGTCGCCCCCTATCTGGAATTGCAGCGGGAAGAATTCACCTGCTTCCCCATGTTCGCGGACGACGCGCCCTGACGCGCGCCCTTTCCTGGAGACTAAAAAACGAAACATGCAAATTGCGGGGAAACCATTTTGGCGCACGCCGCCCCTTTCAAAAAGGCCGGATGGACGGACGGAGGCGACGATAAACCGGCTTGATTTTTCGTAGGCAAAAGAAAACCGGGGGAGCGAAGAATCGCTCCCCCGCGCTTTGTACACACGTTTTTTCTCGGTTCCATCCGAATTTTCCGTCCGCATCGCATTTTTAGAAAAAAATTTAATTTCTTCTTTTAAAAAAGAAGGAAAAAAGGAAGATGCGGCGAAACAAATAATATTCGCTCAAACTTTGGGGTGGTATGCGTATGCCTTATGCCATCGCGCCCCACGCCGGATACTGCGCCGGCGTGCGAAAGGCCATGGAAACAGCCTTCAGCGCCGCCCGGGAAGCGCAGGAGCGGGGAATTTACTGCTCCTCCCTGGGCGAATTGATTCATAACCCCCAGGCTGTGGCCGCCCTGCGGGAAGCGGGGGTGCTGGCCCTGGAGCGGGTGGAGGACGCCCCCGGCGGGATTATCCTGCTGCGGAGCCATGGGGTGGATCCCCAAATCATCGCCGCCTGCCGGGAACGGGGCCTGGAGATTCGGGATTGCACCTGCTCCTTCGTGCATGTGCTGCACGAAATCGTGCGAAAAAGCGGTTTGGCCGGGCGGCCCGTCATTCTGGTGGGCGAACGGCTGCATCCGGAGGTGCAGGGCACGGCGGGCTGGTGCTCCGGCCCGTGCTATATCGTGGAAACGGAGGCGGACGTTCAGGCCCTGCCCCCCATGGAGGAGGCCCTGGCCGTTTCCCAGACCACCTTTCCCCTGCGCCGCTGGGAAGAATTATTGGCGCTGCTGAAGCAGAAAATTCCCCGGCTGCAAATCAAATGCACCATCTGCTCCGCCACGCAGAAACGCCTGACGGAGGCCTGCGCCCTGGCCGCCCGGGCGGACGCGATGGTGGTGGTGGGCGGGCGCGCCAGCGCCAACACCCGCAAATTGTTCGAGGCCTGCCGGGCCATCTGTCCCCGCACCTGTTTGGTGGAACGTGCGTCGGAAATTCCGCCGCGCTTTGCAAATATCCACACGGAATACATAGGAATAGCCGCCGGCGCATCAACACCGGATTGGTCATTTAAGGAGGTTGTCACACGCATGAACGACATGGAACGCATCGACCAGGAAACCCAACAAGAGCCCGCCGCCGCCAATGACTCCCAGGCCCTCACCATGGAGGACATTGAAAAGACGGTTGTCCGCATCCGCAACGGCCAGACCGTTACCGGCACCGTTGTGCAGATCACGGACGACGAAGTCTGCGTCAACATTGGCTACAAGTCCGACGGGCTGATCAAGAAATCCGAATTGGTAGATCAGAACGTTAAGCTCGGCGACGAAATCGAGGTCGAGGTCGTCAAGGTCAACGACGGCGAAGGCAACGTCCTGCTCTCTCAGCGCAACATCGTCAACCGCAAGGCTTGGGACGCGCTGATGGAAAAATACGAAAAAGGCGAATACATCGATGCCGTGGGCAAGGAAGCCGTCAAGGGCGGCCTGCTGGCCAGCGTCGAGGGCGGCGTTCGCGCTTTCGTGCCCGCTTCCCAGCTGGCGCAGCGCTATGTGGAAAAGATCGCCCAGTTCGTCGGCCAGGATATGAAGCTGAAGATCATCGATGTGGATAAGCAGAAGAAGCGCATCGTGGCCAGCCGCAAGCAGGTCATCGAAGAAGAATCCGCCGCCAAGAAGGCCGCTGCCTGGGAGAAGCTGGAAGAGGGCGCTGTGGTGAAGGGTATTGTTCGCCGCTTTGCCGATTTCGGCGCGTTTGTGGATCTGGGCGGCGTGGACGGCCTGATTCATATCACCGATCTGGCCTGGAGCCGCGTGGGCCATCCCAGCGACGTGCTCTCCATCAACCAGGAAGTGGAAGTGAAGATTCTCTCCCTGGATCGCGAGCGCGAGCGTATTCAGCTGGGCTATAAGCAGCTGCAGCCCAAGCCCTGGGACAACATCGAAGAAAAGTACCCCGTGGGCACCATCCTGGAGCGCAACGTGGTTCGCATCCGTCCCTTCGGCGCCTTTGTGGAGCTGGAGCCCGGCGTGGACGGCCTGGTGCACATTTCCCAGTGCGCGCCGACCCGCGTGGCCAAGGTGGAAGACGTGCTGACCGTGGGCCAGCCCGTGCGGGTGAAGGTGCTGGCGGTGGATCCCGAAGCCAAGCGCATCAGCCTGAGCGTGCGTGAAGCCCTGGCGGACGAAGCCTTCGGCGAGATCGACAGCATGGAAATCCCCGGTGAAGACGTGGCTGAGGAAGCCCCTGTGGACGCCGAATAATTCCAGCCCTATAGGCCTGCCGCGCGTATCCGCGCGCAGCAGGCTTTTTTCATGCCGTTCAGCGCGCAATCTCCCCGACGGGCGTTTCCCCGCCCCAGGGAAGCGCGCTTTTCAAAGGAGTAATCGCAAGGAGTATTTATAAATGAAGAAACGCCTGTTTTTCGCCGCGCTGCTGCTTGCGCTGCTGGCCTGCGCCCCCGCCCTGGCCCAGGAAGCGGCGGATCTCACCGGGCAATGCCAAATCATCGCGCCCTCCACCCGTTATCTGCTGCCCAAGCTTGCGGATCGGGATTACGGCACCGCCTATGTCAGCGATAAGGCGCGTCATCCCTATATCGAAATCACCGCGCCCGAGGATCAGCCCATCCACGGCGTATACATTTGCTTCTCGCAAAAGCCGCGCCCCTGGCAAGTGGAGGCTCTGCGCAATGGAAACTGGGAAATCGTCTTTGAATCCGAAGCGCTGTACGCCCATGAATACGCGCCGCTGAACGGCGAAACCCGGCTGCGGATCGCGCTTTCCAGCGATAAACAATCGACGCTGGCCGTCAGCGAACTGTTCGTTCTGGGGGCGGGGGATACGCCCGCCTATGTGCAGCAATGGCAGCCCGCCCCGGAGAAAGCGGACCTGCTGGTGCTCTCGGCCCATCCGGACGACGAGGTGCTGTTCTTCGGCGGCGCGATTCCCTATTATGCCGCCCAGCGAAAAATGAACGTGGTGGTGGCCTATATGACCTGCGGCACCACCATGCGCCGCAGCGAACTGCTCAACGGCCTGTGGGCCATGGGCGTGCGGAATTACCCGGTGATCGGCGAATTCTGGGATAAATATTCCTATAACCTGGAGGGCGGCTACAGCGCCTGGGGCAAACGGAACACCAATCAGTATCTTACCGGCCTGCTGCGCCAGTTCAAGCCCGAGGTGGTGCTCACCCACGACGCGGGCGGCGAATACGGCCACGGCGCCCACCGGGTGTGCGCCGACGCGCTGCTTTACTGCGTGGAACGGGCCGCCGATCCAACGAAATACGCCGATTCCGCCGAAAAATGGGGCGTTTGGCAGGTAAAGAAAATGTATCGCCATCTGGGCGATGAAAACGTGATTGAAATGGACTGGGATCAGCCCCTGGAGGCCTTCGGCGGAAAAACGGGCTTTGAAATGGCGCAGGAGGGCTATTCCTGGCATGTTTCCCAGCACCAGGCGGGCAACCGGGACAAGGCCACGGGAAAATTCAAGCTTTTTGAAGTGGAGCCCCGGGACAGCGCTCAATCCTGCTATCGATTCAGCCTGGTTTACTCCGTCGTGGGCCCGGACGAAGCGAAAAACGACTTCTTCGAGCATGTGGAAATGAAAAATTAAAAAAATTGCGGGGGAAACCATTCTTTGCACGCCAAAGAATGGTTTCCCCCGCACCCCCTTCCAAGAAAGCGGCATGGGGAAAAGAAGAAAATTAAGAAATCAGCTTGCTTCTCTGCTGACAAAGTTTATTCGGCGGGCGGAAAAAAACATGAGAGAAACCATTCTTTGTAAGCCATCGCCCCGCGTCCTCGCTGAAGCGGGCCGCGGGTTTCGGGCGGCAATTTAAAAATTGCTCGTCCTCAGCCGCCAAAAGGGCGGCGCTCACCAGAATGGTTTCCCCCGCACCTTTTCCAAGAAAGCGGCATGGGAAAAATGAAAATCAAGAAATCAGCTTATTGCTCCGCTGACAAAATCAAAACAAACGTCCCGTCATTTAAAGCCTAAAATCGCGCGCTTTTCCGCCCGCAAAAAGAGAAGTTACTTTTCCGGCGGGCGGCGTGTTTTTTTCGTCCAGCGTTCCCGGGGCGCATGGGGAAAGCGCCGCTTCAAGCTGAAACGGGCGTTTACCAGCACGGGACGTCCGCACATGGCCAGCATAGGCGCGTCGCTTTTGCCATTGCCATAGGCATAGGAGGCGGCGAAATCCGCTTCCACCCCCTGCTCCGCCAGGTAAGCCTTCACACGGCGGCATTTTTCCTCGCCCTTACAATTGGTTCCCACCTCGCCCGAAGAGGAAACCGGGGTGCACAGCAGGCCGTCGAAGCCCAGCCCCCAGGCCACATAGCGCATATAATTCTCCGTGGAAGCGGAAACCAGCAGCGTCAGGCAGCCCTCTGCCCGGCGCTTTTCCAGGCATGCCCGGGCGGCGGGATACACCATAGGCAGCAGCACATCCTGGGCGAAGCACTGATCCAGCGCCTCCCGGCGGGGATAAGGCAGCGTCATCCGGAAGAGCAGCGCCCGCTGCTTAAAGGCCTGATCGCTCATTCCGCCCCGCAGCCATTTCAGCGCGCACCGGCCGATCCGCGCGTATTCCTTCTTGGAAAGCGCCCCCAGCCGCCGCGCTATCCGCAGATAGGTCACAATGCTGTCCCCCGGGGCCATGGTTCCGTCAAAATCAAAAAGCGCCAGCGTTCGCATGCTTCTCTTCCCCTTGCGCAGCGTATTTTCTGAAGGCATGGTATCACGTTAAAGCGCGCCTGTCAAGGGCGAAAGCAAAGGAGAGGGCCGCCTCTCCGTTTCCGGCAAGGCGGCCCTCCTGAATTCTTTTACTTTTTGCGGCAGGGGTTATTCCGCCACAGTGACAGTGCCCGTCAGGCCGCCGACTTCGATTTCATATTCGCCGGCCTCCAGCGTGACTTCCACTTCCACAACGCGCCAGGAATCGCCCTCAACGGTGTAGAGCTTTTCGGCAACCAGCTCGCCGTTGGCCTTCACCTGGACGGTGGTCAGGTCGTCGCCGCCATTGTTGTTCAGCAGGCAATAGACGCTGAAGGGCTGGCCGGCCTTGGCGTGGTTCTTGGCCGTGATCAGGGTGGTGGCGCTGCCCCAGCTGTTGGTGCCCTCTTCCTCAACAACGATCTGGGGCAGAATCAGGCAGCTGTACGCGAAATCGCCCTGCTGGCCATAGCGCATGCTGTAGTTATAGATCACCAGGGGATCGCCGTAGTTGTTGGGAGAAGCGTGGTTTTCCTTATCCGCCATCATCAGGGCCTGCACAATCAGGCGCACATAGGGAGAAGCGCCCTGATCGCCCGCCAGATCCTTCCACTGCAGCTCATCCTCGGTGGTGTTGCGGGCCTGTTCCTTCTGGATGATGCCTTCGGGCTCACGAACGCCGAAGAGCAGATCGGCGTACACCCAGGGCTCGGTGCCGTAGATGAAGCCCGCTTCGCCGCTGCCGTGGTCGGGCTGCTGGCTGAAGGGCATGTAGATCACGGCGTCGCCGTTCACCAGGGCAAATTCGGTGGCCTTGCTGGTGAGGGTCAGAACGATGGGCTTGCCCGCGTCCTGCGCATCCTCGATCATCACTTCGCCCGCGTCGTTAATGGTGCTGTAGTAACCGATCACCACGTCGGCGGCCTCGATGCTGTCCACCAACTCGCCATAGTTGGCGATGTACTGCTTGTAGTGCTCCAGGGTATCGCTGGAGGAGGATTCAATATAGACCTTCGTGCCCTTGGCCAGCGGCAGCACGCCCTTTTCATTCTTCATCAGCACGGCGGACTTGGCCTGCAGCTTTTCAGCCAGCTCCACCTCGTAGGCGTTGCGCGCGGCGCGCAGGTCTTCATTGGTATGGATTGCCGTGGGGTTCGCGGCCCATTCGGGGGAAGCGCACAGCGCCAGCGCGGCGTTCACATCCCGATAAGGATCCTCGAAGATATCCTTCTTCATGGAGAACTTGTAGATCCGGGCGAGGGCCCGCTCAACATACTCGCGGCTGATGGTGCCATCCTTCAGGGCGGCGACCAGCACGTCGGGGTGATGGGTCATCTTGTTTTCGTTCCAATGGGCCTCGTCGCCATGATCCACATTGGGGGTACCGAACATATCGGTGCCCAGCTCCAGCGCGCGGTTGAAGCGCCAGGCATAGGAGGTTTCGCTGATGTTAACGCCCTCGGGGGTAACGCCGGTCTTGGCTTCGACGCTGGAGAAGGGCCACCAGTCGGACACGACCACGCCGTCAAAGCCCAGCGTCTCGCGCAGATAATTCATGGTGACGGAGTCGAACTTCACGTCCACCGTGTTGGTGATACCGGCGCCGCCGCAGTTGGTCATCACCCATTCGGCGCCAGCGCCCAGCGCGGCCTTCCAGCCCACCATCCAGTTGTCGAAATTCTGGGCCACAGAGCGGGCGTTGCCAAAGTTGCTGTCGCCGCCGCGGCCGATCCAGTGCTTAACGCAGGAGGCGAAGCCGGAATCCTCCAGGCCCTTCACTTCCTGGGCGACGATAGCGGCGATGTGCTCGGGGTTCTCGCCGTACTGCGCGCCGATTTCGTTGGCGTAGGGCTCAAAGGTGACGTGCACGCCCACGGCCTGCATGGCCTGGCCGTAATAGTAAGCCAGCTGATAGGCCAGTTCGGGATCATTGGCGGTGCCGAAGGCGATATGGGCCTTGTCGATGTAGCCGCCGAAGGAGTTGTACTCACGGTCGGAGGTGAAGATCATCGGGATGCCCAGGCGCATGGATTCCGCCTTCGCCTGAAGGTTGTTCAGGGTGTTGGTAACGGTGATGGGCGTACCGTTCAGGTTGAACAGCAGGCAGGTCATCTTAAATTCATCGATGACATAGCGCGCTTGGTCCAACGCGGCGTTGATACACAGCAGGCCGCCGATCATTTCCTCTTCGGTCATCTGGGAGAGCAGGTCGGCGATGCGCTCGTCGGCGGTCAGCCGCCAATCCTCGTAAGCGTCCAGCTTGCCGTTCTTGTTCAGATCCTTGAATTTCAGGCCGTCCGCTTCCAGAATCGCGGTCTGGCCTTCGATGTAGGAAAGCCGATGCTGGCCGGTAGCTTCATCCGCTTCGATGACGGCGAAATCGCAGGCCTGCGCCAGCAGCTCCGTTTCGGTGGGGGCGGCGGCTTCCTCGGCGAAGGAAGGCGCGATCACCGAAAGCATCATCAGGATCGCCAGGAACAAAGACAGTTTCTTCATAGGGCTTGCTCCTTTCCTTGTTGGACGGCCCGCTCACGAAGTCGGGCCGTCAAAGTGATATTCCTCAAGCAGGAATAATCATCACGCACTGTTATCTTAGCATATCATATTCGTTCGCAATTTGGATTGTTAAGCACATATTTTAGGAATAAAATGAACAAATCTGTAAGAAACTATGAAATTTTCAAACTGCCGCGGCCGGTGCCGATTTTTCCAGGTCGGGAGCGCTGGCCGGAAAAATCGCCGGGGATACGCCTTGAAAGGCGCGCGGATAGCCGAGGGAAAACGGCCTTGAAAAACCTGTTTTTTTTAACGAAGGCGCGGTATTTTCAGGGAACGCCGCGTCCTTTTTTGCGGGCGGGGACGCAAGAAAAATCAACCGCTTTTGCCCAAAGCCTTGCAGCTTTCTTGGCGGAAAGGCGAAAGCCTCCGCCGCCAGCGGCGAAGAAAAAAGGTGAAGGCCCTGTGAAAAACAGCGTACAGGGGCGCAGGATGCTGCGCCCCTGTACGGCAAGTTCCAGGCGGGGAAAAATTATTTTGGTAAGCGCCGCCCCATAGGGAGGCGGAGAAGCGGACGAAATTTTCGCTCAGTCCGCCAGGGTCACGGAGCCCCAGAGGCTGGGGTTGACGTTGATATCCTGCGTGCCGCACCAGGCCATCTGCGGAATATACTCCGTTCCGGGGCAGGGATAGCTGATGTCGGTAATGGCGAAGTTGCAGCTGAGAACGTCGCCCACGGCGGGGGTGTAAACGGCGATCTTCTTATTGGAGAAGCAGCTCCAGGGAATAACGGCTTCCCAGGTGAAGCCGGTGGCCGTAAGCTGCACCGCGCATTCGTAGCCCTCCAGCGCGCTCTCGCCGCCGTCCAGTCCGATGCTCACATAGCGCTGACGGGCGTCCTTGGGCACCATGGTGCGATCCACCGCCGTATCCCAATAGCCCTCGTCCATGATGAAATACACCAGGAAATCGTTGGTGGCGTATTCCTGCCGCTGGGGATCCGCCGTGGGATCGGTGGAAATGTACAGCTTCAGATTGTCTTCGCCGTCGATGGGCAGCATTTCAATGGCGCCCAGGGGGGTATCCTCCGTCACATCCGCGGCCATATAAAGGTTTTCTTCATCCCAGGAAAGATAAAACTTGGCGGAGCAATCATTGGGGCCCTGCCAGAAAACCAAATCGCGGATCACCTGCTCGGCGGTTTCCACCACGGCGGGGGAATCCAGGTTCCACTCCTCCAGAGAGCCGTCGATCACTACGTTCTGCGCCTTATGGGCAACGATACTGGGCCGGGCCGCGTCCTCGGCCATAACGGGCAGCGCCAGCAGCAGCGCGGCCGTTAAGCAGACGATGAACCGAATCATTTTCTTCATAGGGGGTTACTCCTTTCATCCATAAAAAGTTCCTTCACGAGGGGCTTCCGACAGTATCATCATACCAGATTTTCCGCCAGCGTCAGCAGGATATTTTTACACTTGAAATGGGAAAATCCAAAACCGGAAAGGCTCAACGAACCAGGCCGAAAGCATCCGTGGCTTGAGAAAGATCCATAGGCAGATCCAGCGCGTTATTCAGCCAGACGCTTCCCCCCAGCGTGCCCACGGCCTCCACGCCGGTTTTTTCGCTGGCGGAAAAAACGTTGCCGCTGAAGCGGCTGAAGCCGAGCTCCCGCAAATACAGGGCGCAGCAGCGGCTGCCGGCGAACAGGTTGTCCGCCACATCAAAGGAAACTCCTCCGTAGGCCATCACGGCCACCCAGTTATCCCGCAGGGTGTTCCCTATAAAGGCGGTGGGCGTAGCGTCCAGCCGCACGCCGCACACGGTGCAGCCCTGGGCCGTACAGCCGGTCATCAGCACATGCCCTTCCTTTTGCAGGTTAAAGCCGTTTTCGCAGTCCACCGCCGCGCAGCGCAGCAGCGTGTTGCCGCTGCCCGCAGCCATAAAATAGCCTTGGCCCGTGCCGGAAACAACGCAATCCACCATGGCGCTATCCCGCATCATGGAAAAGAACAGGCCCTGGTCGCAATTCTCCGCGCTGCACTGCTCCAGCACGATATGCCTGCTAGCCCGGATATCCAGGCCGTGATTCGTTTCCGCGGCGGAGCAGCCCCGCAGCACGCCGCCCTGGCATTTCGCCACATAAATGCCGAATACGCCGCAGCGATCCGCCCGGCAGTTTTCCAGGGCGATAGACCGGTTATAGGCCAGCACCATGCCCATAGAGCAATCGGAAACATCCGCGTTGCGGATAATCACCTCGTCGCAATCGCAGCAGATAATCTCCCCCGCGTTTTCGGGCGCTTCCACCCGGGGCTGGGAAACGGCGTAGAACAGCGGCCTTTCGTTCACCGTGCAATTCTCGATGACATGAGAGGTGAAATATTGAATATCCTCCCCCACCTCAAACAGCCCCGTCAGCACGGGCTTTCCCTTGCTGCTTTCGGATAGCGGCGGCCCGGCCAGGGAAATGCCGCAGCCGGTAAAGGCGCAGTCTCGAACAGTCATCCGGTAGATACCGCCGCACCAAACGCCGCAGGAGGAAGTGCGCCAGGCCGGATCCGCCAGGGCGATCCGGCAATTTTCCAGCGTCATATCGTTTCCCAGGGCATAAATTCCCGTGCGGCGAAAGCGAATTTCCAGCCCCTCCAGCCGCACGCCGTCCGCCTCCACCCGAAACGCCGCCTGAAAGGGCGGCGCGTCGATCACGGGCTCGGCCCCCTCCGCAGGGCGCAGCGTCACCGTCTTTGTAATCGTCAGGGGAAATTCCTCGCGCTCCGGCGTATACGTCCCGGTCGAAAGCGTTATTACATCGCCGTCTGCGCAAAGGATCAGCGCATCCGTCAGGCGCATGCCCTCCGGGGAAACGGAATAGGTTTCTCCCTGCGCCGCCAGGGGCAGCGCCAATAGCAGCAGCGCCAGCCATAGTAGCCTTTTCAAGCATTCTCACCTTCCTATACAGCCTGTCATCATGCAGAAACAGCTTCGCCGCGTCCCTGCCGCCGTTCTCGCCCGCCGCAGCGGCCGGGCGCTTTTCTAATTATTGCAGATTGCGTTTGCTCGCGTTCATAAAGATTTTACACTGCCAAATGGAAAAATGTGCGGTTTTTCCATGAATATAAATATCCTGCACAACGATTTGGAAAAATCGGTTATGGGCTGCGCATTTTCTGCAGATGTGCTATAATTATGATTATGAAAATCACTTTTGTGGTTTTCCGGGTCAGCGGGACGCTGTAAGCGTTGCCCTGGCAATCATGGGATAATAAACGTGTGTTTCTAAAATGAGACGGTTGCCAGCGGTAACCCAAGGGGCTTGAAAACGCGGAAGCGCAGGCAAGGGCGTTGGAAACGCTGTCTGGCGAATTTAGAAACGCGCGCAGCAAGGAACATCAGGCTGGAGGTGCCGCGGATGTACCGGGTTTTGATTGTGGATGACGAGCTGCCCGCCCTTCGTTTTGTGCGCAGCATTATCGAGCAGTTCGCCAGAAATTTCCAGGTTACCGGAACGGCCGCCAGCGGCGAACAGGGGTTACAGTTTCTGCGCCAAAACGCCGTGGATCTGCTTATCACCGATATCAGCATGCACGGCATGAACGGCATCGAGCTGGCCCAGGCCGCCCGGGCGCTGCTGCCCAACATTCATATCGTTATCATCAGCGGCTACGGCGAATTTGAATACGCCCAAGGGGCCATTCAGGCGGGGGTGGACGAATATCTGCTCAAGCCCGTCAGCATCAGCAAAATGACGGCCATTTTGCAATCGCTGGAAAAAAAGATCGACGCGAATAATTCCGAATTGGCGGCGGCGCTTTTGCCCGCCATCGCCTGCGGCCAGCCCTATTCAAAAGAAAACGCGGCGCAGCTTTATCAGCGAAAAAGCTTTCGCTTCGCCCTCATCCGCTGGGGCAATCTGGATTTATCCTTGCCCAAGGGATTGGGAGCCACGGCGCTCGTGCTGCCCCAAAATGAATATTTCCAGGCCCTTCGCGGCAGGGACGGCGACGAACGTATTCTCATCGCCCCAGACGGGCCCATGGAGGAATATCTGAGCTCCCTGAGCGTTTATATGACCAAGCAGGGCACGCTGCCCACCTGGACGGCCGTCTATACCCCCGTCGCCCGGGAAATCGAGGCCCTTCCCGCCTTTATCGATTGGGCGCTGGCGCTGCTGCATCGCAAAACGGTTATCG
The DNA here is from genome assembly GCA_934667105.1 of uncultured Clostridia bacterium. Lineage (GTDB taxonomy): Bacteria > Bacillota > Clostridia > Christensenellales > Aristaeellaceae > RUG563. The sequence goes on along the minus strand of CAKULG010000011.1, from coordinate 58,544 downwards.
GCAAGCATCAGATCATCCAGTTTATCGGCGGCTCGCCCGATGAAGAATGCCCGCGGCTGCCTGCGGCCGATCTAAAGCAGCTGGCCTATTTTATCAGCACGGGAAAATACCGGCTGATTAAGGATTATTTCATTTCTCTGGCGGTTTCCTGGGAACAGGAGCAAACGCCCCAGCGCCAGGTCTGGCACATGTGCCGCCAGCTCATTCACCAAACGGCCTCCGTATATCACCCTGTAAGCGGTCAATTGGAGGAAACGCTGCTGGAATTTAACGAGCTGATTCGCTGCGCCGGCTCTTATGGCGATCTCATGTCCGGCGTTTACACCCTCCTGTTTGACAGCAGCAGCATCCGCGATCGAAAGCTATCCACCCAGGAATTATACGAATACGCCGTGGAATATATCGAAAAGAATTACGCCCACCCCCTGAGCATGCAAAGCGTGTGCGACGAAATCGGCATTTCCCAAACCTATCTGAGCCGCCTGTTCCGCAAATACAGCGACACCACCTTCAACGCCTTCCTTACCCGCCGCCGGATGGAGGCCGCCATGAAGCTGCTGCGGGATAAGCCCGATTTGCTGCTGCGGGATGTGGCCGCCTGCGTCGGCTACGACGATTCCAGCTATTTCACCAAGGTGTTTCATCAATATACCGGAAAAACGCCCTCCCAGTTTACCACCAGGGAATAGACGCGATCGCCTGCGGCGAACCGCCGCGCCCGCTGAGATTGCAGGAGCGAAACCGTTCTTTGGCAGTCAGAGAACAGCTCCGCTCCATGCAATCTTTTTTCTATTCACACTTCCCGGTCGCGCATCATCTGCCGAAGCCGGTTTCGATCCAGCTTCATGGTGGGCGTGCGGGGCATTTCTGAAAGACGCGCATAAACCTCCGGTATCATATACCGGGGAAGCGTCTCCTTCAGGCCCGCCCGAATCTGCTTTTCCTCCAACGGGCCGGAATAAAAGCACCACAGCGTATCCCGCGCCGAATCCAGCAACACGCAGCCCTCCTGCCAGCCGGGCAAACGGCGCAGCGCGGCCTCCACCTCGCCCAACTCCATGCGATAGCCCAGATGCTTCACCTGGCTATCCCTTCTGCCCAGCACCATCAGCTGGCCGTCCGGGCGCAAATACCCGATATCTCCGCCCCGGAAAAAGCGCTCCTGCCAGCCCCGGTTCAGGGGGTCTATCACCCAGGCCTCGGCGGTGCGCTCAGGATCCCGATGATAGCCGCTGGCAATCCAGGGGCTGGAAACCAGCATTTCCCCCGGCACGCCCGGCGGCAACTCATCGCCGTTTTCATCCACAAATAGAATGTGCGCCAGGGAAAAAGGACGGCCCACGGGCAGCCGGTCGCCCTTTTGATGATCCCGGGCCACTCGCCCCACCGCCACGGAAAACATCTCCGTGCTGCCGTAAAAATGCCACCAATCGGCGCCCGGCGTCGCTTCCATCCAAACCTTCAGCGGCTCCCAGGGCATGGCTTCGCCGCTCATAATGCCCCATTTCAGCGCGGGAAGACTCCCTGCGGTCAGCGCGCCAGAATTCGCCACGCCGATAAAGCTGGAGGGGGTCATGCAAAGCTCGGTGATTTTTTGATCGTTCAGGCAGGCAATGAGCTTCTTTGGGAAGCTCAACACCCCCGAAGGCAGCAGATACACCTTGGCCCCCAACGCCACGGGCGGGAAAATATCCAGAATAGAATTGGCATAAAAGAAGGGCGATTGATTGCCGAAAACCGTATCCTCTCCCAGACCGTAGGTTTTGATGGTGGCTTCCGTCCAATGCAGATAACTGAAATGCGTCTGGACGGAGCCCTTGGGAATGCCGGTGGAGCCGGAGGTGTAGAGGATGGACAGAGGGTCGTACACACTGGCCTGCCTTCTAACGGCGGAAAGCGCCGTCTCCGCGATGGGGTATGCCGCCGCATCGGCATAGGAAACCACTGGACAATTCGGCGCGCCGCACGCCGCCAACGCCTGTAATCCCCGCGCATCCGCCACTACGGCGGCGGGCCGCAGCAACGAAAGCAGCAGCGATAGCCGCTCCGCCGGCATGGCGATATCCAGGGGCGCATAGGCGCAGCCCGCGTAAAGCACGCCGTATAGGGCGGGAAGATTGCGAATGCTTCGCGCGTCCAGCAGCAGCGCAACAGGGGCGCGGGGCGGCGTAATTTCCGCCAGGCGCGAGCCGATGCGCCGGGCGATTTCTCGCAAGGCTGCGAAGGTCAAGCTTTCTCGATCGTCATAAAACGCGACGCTGCAGGGAACGCGCAGGGCCGTTTCTTCCAGGTGTTCCAGCATATTGGCTTTCATTTTTTCCCGCCTCCCGTCGATTCAAACGATGGATACCGAAGCGCCCATGCCTCCGCGCACGCGGCGTAGGAGGCGTAGTAGGGGTCGTCTCGCCGGTCGGGCAGATCAAACATCGCCGTCAGATCAGCCCCCAGCTTTCTGGAAAAGGTAACGCTCCCTTTTACGTTCAAATGCTGCCAATCGGCAAAATCCGAGGAATAGCGCAGCCCGAAGCGCAAGGAGGGATCATTATAATTCAGGCCCGAAACGCCGTATTCTGCCGCCGCGGACCACAGGGCGTTGTAATACATATGATCGGCGGCATAATCCGGATTGGGCATGCCCAGCAGCGCCAACGGAATCTGCTCCTCCCGGGCCAATTCAAAAATCTTCCGGCCATATTCCTCCTCTCTGGCGTTCATTGCGCACCGTACGCTGTTCCACACCATGCTGGGCCGCTGATGTTGTTCAACCGCATCCGTTTCGATATAGCCCTTCCAGGAAGCGCCCCGCCCGCCGTTATCCGGCGGCAGAGAAAAATCGCTTGCCTGCAGCTGAGCATAATTGCTGTGCACCTCGGGCAGGCCCAGGATATAGCCGACGGCGTCCTCCGGCTTTTCCACGCAGGCCAAAATCGCCCCGATTCGGTTTTCCAGGCCCCGCATACCGAAGGTGGAAAGAATGGTGCGCCCGCGCTTGGAATAACCCCGGGTATAGGTCGCAGGCTTCGCATCCAGCAAAATCAGCCTGGGCCGCTGGGTTTTCAGCGCCTCCCGAAGCGCGTAATAGCTCACCCAGAAGGGCTGTTCCGCGCTGCACAGGTTATAAGCGGCGACGCCGTATTCCTCCCAAAGCACGTTGGTGTTAACCCCGGAATAGGCCAGGGAGGTACCGATGGTCAGCACATCGATGGAATTTTTCGGCTGCCGGTACAGATTCATCATGGCGCACACGCCGTAATCATGCTTAGGCGTAAGCGCGTAGGTAAAATACCCCAGCATCAGGCATGCCAGCGCCGCAAAGCAGCTCAGCCGCAGCCAGAAGCCCGCCAGCTTCCGTTTTCGAGAAACGCCGTCCGCCGCCATATCGCTTCCTCCTTAAAATTGGGTGTAAAGAAACGCCGTTTCGTCGTAGCCCGCGCCGTAAATTCCCAGCACGGCCACCGTCCCCAGCAGCGCCAGCAGCAGCGGCCAGCGCACATACGCCGGGGCCTTGGCCAGGCCGCCGCGCACATTCCTTCCGCGCTCGCACAGCCCATCCACCGCCAGCACGATCAAACAGCCCGCCCCCGCAATCGCCCATTCCAGGGAGGGCATAATCGCCGTTAGCCGGGCCCCGAAATCCGCGAAGGACCAATGCTGAAAGGTTCCCTTCAGCAGGGCCATCCCCTGCGCGGGCAGCGGTGTGAAGGCAAAATATTGCGGCGGCAGCAGCAGAAGCCAGGTGCGCGCCAGGGAAAAGAACCCCGTCCGCCCCTTCCCGCAGCGCTTTCGCGCCCGCTTCCACAGCGGCTCCAGCAGCATGGACGCGCCCATCAGCAGCCCGAAATACGCCCCGTAGATCACCGCGTTCCAGCTGGCCCCGTGCCAGACGCCTATCAGCAGAAACACCAGCAGCGTGGCCAGCGCCCCCGGGATTGCGCGGCCTGTTTTTTTGCCCAGCGCCCGTCCCGCCGCGCGCCCCAGGGCCACGCCGCCCCGGGACGTAACCAGGGGATACAGCAAATAGCTGCGAAACCACGCCCCCAGGGTGATATGCCATCTGCGCCAATAATCAGCCAGGCTTCGGGCAAAGAAGGGCCGACGAAAATTCTCCGGCAGCTCGACGCCCAGCAGAAAGGAAACGCCCCGCGCCACGTCCATGCCCCCGGAAAAATCCATATACAGCCGCACGGCGTACAAAGCCGCGCCCAGCAGAATCAGCCAGCCGGGCAGCGCCTCCCCCTCCAGCAGCGCCTTTGTGAGGGGGGCCAGACGATCGGCGACCACCAGCTTTTTAAAATAGCCCCACAGCAGCAGCGCAAAGCCGGAAACAAAGCCCTCGGGCTCGAAGGGCCGGCCGGAAAAAAGCGGGCCGCTCAGTTCGCGCCAGGAGGAAATGGGGCCCTGGGATAATTGCGGAAAATAGCCGATAAACAGCCAGGCCTTCAGCGGGTTTTTCTGCGCCTGGGCCTTGCCGCGATATACGTCGATCAGATAGCCTGCGGATTGAAACGTGAAATAGCTCAGGCCTACGGGTAGCAGCAGCCGCGCCCCGGATAGGGCGGGATAATATTTCAAAAAGGCCATGGCCCCCAGCTCCAGCCCCAGCAGCAGGGCCAACAGCCAGCGGCGTCTCTTTTTTTGCAGCAGCAGCGCGCCGCCCCACATCAGCAGCGCCACGGCGGATAAGTGCGCCGCGCTTTGCCGCCCGGAAAGCAGCGCGAACAGGGCGCTGCCGCCCAGCAGCGCAACCCAGCGGACGCTCAGCGGCAACAAATAATAAACGATCGTTACCCCCGCCGCCAGCAGCAGAAACTCAATCGATAAGCTGCTCACGCTCCGCCTCCTGTTTCAGGGCCAGTCGATCCAGCTTTCCGCTGCCCGTCCGGGGAAGGGCCCCCCGCCGCAGATACGCATCGGGCAGCATATATTTGGGCAGCAGCGCCCGCAGCGCCTGACGCAGCGCCTTTTCCTCGATGGGACCAGTGTAGGCGGCGACGATTTGTTCCCTCGCCGCGTCGAAAAAGCAGCAGGCCATCCCCACGTCCGCCACACCTTGCAGGGCGCTTTCAATTTCCCCCAGCTCAATGCGATAGCCGCTGCGCTTAATCTGGCTGTCCCGCCGCCCCAGAAACATCAGTTCCCCCCGAGCGTTATACGCCCCCCAATCCCCCGTTTTATAAATCACCTCGGGAATTTGCGGGCGACGGGGATTTTGCACAAAGGCGGCGGCGGTTTTTTCCGGCGCGTTATAATAGCCCGGCGACAGCCCTGCCCCGCCGACGCAGATTTCCCCGTCGATCAGCTCGATGCGCGTATTGGCGCAGGGAAAGCCGATGGGAAGCGCGTCCGTATCGGCAAACGCCCGATCCACCCGAAACCAGGCGCACACGTCGGTAATCTCCGTCGGGCCGTACATATTCACATAATCCGCTCCGGGCAGCGCGCGCCGCCACTGGTTCAGCGTGGCGCAGGGCATAACCTCCCCGCAGAAAAACACCCGCTTCAGCCCGGACAGACGGCCCGGCGCAAGCACCCCCGCCCGGGCCAGAGCGGTCAGCGCGGAGGGCACCCAAAAAATCGTATCGATTTTTTGCTGCTCCAGGCAGTCAAGCAGCCGCTTGGGAAAGAGAAAATCTCCCCGGGGAATTAAATGCAGGCTGCCCTGCATCCGCATGGCGCAGTAAATATCCAGCACAGAATTGTCAAAATAGAAGGGGGCCTGACTGCCAAAGCGCACCCCTTGGGGCAGCCGCAGAGCGGCGCACGCCCATTCCACAAAATCAATCACGCCGCGGTGGGTGATGGCCACCCCCTTAGGCGCGCCGGTGGAGCCGCTGGTGAAAAGCACATACAGCAGGTCGGTATCAATATGCCCTGCCCGCCGGGCGGAAAGCAGGGGCGCGTTTTCCTCCGCCTCCAATATCGCCGCAAAATCCAGCGTCAGGCCGTTTTCCGAAAGACTCCGCGCCGTTTGCTCAAATTTTTCTTCATATAAAATGGCGGCAGGCCGCAGCGTATCCACAGTTTTCCGCATCCGCGTCAGTGGCATGCTGGAATCCAGGGGCGTATAAAAGCAGCCCGCATACGCCGTTCCCAGCATGGCGCATAGGCATTCGGGGCTTTTTTCCATCAGGATCAGCACAGGGGATTGCGGCGGAATCAGGCTTGCCAGGCGGCTGCCCGCGCGCCGGGCCAGGCCCCGCGCCTGCGCCCAGGCGAGCCTTCGTTCCGGCGAATCAAAGGCCGTGGCCTCCGGCGCAAGCCGCGCCGCTTCCTCCAGCCAATCCAGCACGTTTCGCACGCTCATTTCTGCCGATACCGGTTCGCCAGGGCCAGCATAGCCGTGGCGTTGTTAAAATTTTCCGGTTCGATTTCACCGGCGGGAATATGAATGTCGAAGGCGTCGTCCAGCGCCGCAATGATCTGCGTCAGATCCAGCGAATCGATCATTCCCTCGTCCACCAGGGCCTGCTCCTTTGCGAAATCCACGTCGTCCCGCACCTGGGAAAGCGCGTCCAGCAGTCGCTGCATATCGCTCATAGATAATTCCTCCGTTCCGCAACGTTCTTTCAGCAGGGGCGGCGCGCTGCCCTTCCGGAAAGAATATCCCGAGAGAGGGGGACTGCCCCTCCCCCGGAATGAAAGGATGGTTATTTGTTAATGCGTTTTTCGGTATCGGGGTCGAACAGATGCAGCTTAGCCGGGTTGGGCATGAGGGTCAGCATTTTTTCCGTCGGGGCGGTTTCCCCAGCGTATTTGAACACCGCCACCTTCTCCCCCACCCGGACGTAAATAAGATATGCGTCGCCCAGCGGCTCAATGGATTCCACATGGGCGGAAATCCCCGCCGCGCCCTGGGACGTCATTTCAAAATCCGAGGGCCGAACGCCCAAATCCACCGTTTTTCCAACGTAAGGCAGCAGCGCCTCCCGAACGGTTTCCGGCGCGGTCAGGCGGAACGCTCCCGCGTCCAGCGTCAGGCCGTCCTTTTCCTTTCGCACGTTGCAGGGGAAAAGATTGATCTGGGGCGTTCCCAGGAAGCCCGCCACAAATTCATTGGCAGGATGATCGTAAAGCTCGTTCGGCGTTCCCTGCTGCATGATATGGCCGTCCTTCATCAACACGATGTGATCCGCCATGGTCATGGCCTCGGTCTGATCATGGGTGACGTAGATGGTGGTGATGCCCAGTTTTTCCTGAATTTTTTTCAATTCATAGCGCACCTGATCCCGCAGCTTGGCGTCCAAATTGCCCAGTGGCTCATCCAGCAGGAACACCTGTGGATCGCGCACCAGGGCGCGGCCAAGGGCCACGCGCTGACGCTGCCCGCCGGAAAGCTCGGCCGGACGGCGATCCAGCAGCTGCTCGATGGAGAGCATTTTCGCCATGTAATCTACCCGCTTGGCGATTTCCTCCTTAGGGGCCTTCTTGGTTTTCAGCGCAAAGGACATATTTTCCCGCACCGTCATATTCGGGTACAGGGCGTATTCCTGAAATACCATGGCGATATTGCGCTCCTGGGGCGGGACGAAGGTTTTATCCTTGCCCTTGCCCGATGCGGAGGTCATCACCTCGTCGCCGAATTTGATTTCGCCGTTTACGGGATGCAGCAGCCCGGCGATACAATGCATGGCCGTGGATTTGCCGCAGCCGGAGGGGCCCAGAAACACGCAGAATTCCCCATCCTTGATTTCCAAATTCAGCTTATCCAGAACGTAAGATTTTCCTTTGTTATAGCTTACGCTCATATCCTTGATGGTAATTGCGGCCATGATCTTTACCTCCCGTAGCTTTCCACATCAATGCCGAAGCCATATTCGTACAGCGGGCTTTCAATATCCTTGGGCATATCCTCCCGCTGGGACAGCACCTGCTCCATGGAAGCGGGAATCTGGAAGGGCAGCTTGCCGGTGACGGCGTTTTCGCCAAAGAGCGTATCCGCCAGCGCATCCGCGCCGCAGGTCACGCCGGGGCGATACGCCAACAGCACGCTGTCCGCATTTTCCACCACGGGGGTGAGCACATAAGCGCGATTCATCACCACGACAGCCGTCACATTTGCCCCCGCCTGCTTCAGCGCGCTTAGAAGCGCCAACTGCTCCTCCGGGAATTCCAGCGTGGCCGCGCCCCAGGCGGGCTCGTGGGTACCGCTCTTTTCCCCCACGACCACCACCGCGGAAACGCCCTTCAGATCGGCGGGCGCCTCCCCGGCGGTTTCGATATAGGTCACGTTTTCCGCCCCGGCCTTATCCCGCAGCCCCTGCAAAATTGTTTTTCCCTGGATTTCCACAGGTTCTTTTGCCGTCCAGCCGCTATTGAGGCAGCGCACATCCTGGGCCAGGGAACCGGCCACAATGAGCTTCTGCCCGGCAAGAGAAACCGCATTTTCATATTTCACCAACGTGAAGGAGCGGGCGGCGGCTTCCCGGGCCACGGCCCGATGGGCTTCGCTGCCGATCACGGCTTCCGCCTGCGCTTCATCCGCATAGGGATTTTCGAACAGCCCCATCTGGAACTTGGCGATCAGGATGCGGCGGCATGCGTCGGTGAGGCGCTCTTCCTCCACCTCGCTTACCAATTGGCGGGTGGAGCGCACGCCCGCGCCGCCCAGCACATCCGCCCCCGCGTTGGTTGCGCCCACGAAGTTGAGGCCCCAATCGGTCTGGATGACGCCGGTGTACCCCAGCTTTCCACGAAGCAGATCGGTCATCACAGCGGCGCTTTGATCGGCGTAATTTTCCACCGCGTCGCCGCCCAAATAGGGCACGGTGGAATAGCCATAGGGCATCACCGCGCCCACGCCCGCCTCGATGGCGGCCTCAAAGCCCGCCAGATGCAGCGCCAGAGAATCCTCCGCGATGGTCAGCGGCGTGCCGTCCACGCCGTTTGTCTGCGCGCCCGCGCCGGGGAAATGCTTCACCGTCGCCAGCACGGAATCCTGCGTCAGCCCGCTTCCGCCCTGAAGCGTCCGCACCGCCACGGAAATCAGCTTTTTCACCACCTCGGTATCCTCGGAATAGCATTCCTGGTTGCGGCCCCAGCGAGGATCGGTGATTAGATCCGCGTCCGGGGAAAGGGCCATGCGCACCCCCATGGCCGCCAGTTCTTCCTTGAGCACCTGATAGTATTTTTCCGTTAGATCCGCATCGTTGGCCGCGCCCAGGTTGATTTCATCAGGCAGGAAGGTGGCGTCCTTCACAAAGGCCGCGCCCGCCTCCGTATCCATGGAAAACAGCACGGGAATGCCCAGGGGCGCGCTTTCGGAAAGCTCCTGGATTTCATTGAGCTTCCGGACGGCGTTGACGACGCTGCCGACGGCCTCCTCCGCGCTCTCCGCTTCCTCGTCGTCCTCCTCGTCGGGCTCCTCCACGTCGAAAATGTATTCATATACCAACGCGAAGCCCACGTTATCCTTGGCGAACCAGCTATCCTTTTTCGTTACCAGCGTCAGATGCACCATCTGGGCGGCCTTCTGGCTGGCGTCCATGAAGGAAAGCAGGTTCTCCGCCCGCTCCTGGGGGGTAAGCCGCCAATCCTCGTAGGGATCCAGCGCGCCGTTATCGTTCAGATCCTTGAATTCATAGCCGTCCACCTGGATAACATCCTTCACCCGGGCGTTGAGCACGGGCTGCGCGGGCGCGTCCTCGCAAAGGGCCGGCAGGGCGCTCAGGGCCATCGCCGCAGCCAGGGCCAGGGAGGCGATTTTCTTGATTGCTTTCATTGCGTTTTCTCCTTTCAGCCTTACGAGGCGGTCACTGCGCCGCTCATCTGGCCGCTGATCAAATATTTGCCCATGAAGATATACAGCGCCAACACTGGCAGCGCCAGAATCAATGAGCCCGCCATCTGCACGTTGAATTCGGCGGCCATGGTGCCCGCCAGTTCGTTGAGGGCGATCGTGGCGGGCTTGGAATCGTAACCGCCCAGCACCAGGGCAAAGAGCATTTCATTCCAGATGGAGGTGCATTGGAACACGAAGGTGGTGATGGTGGCGATCATGGTGTTGGGCACAACGATTTTGCGATAGATCTGCCACATGCCGTTGCCGTCGATCATGGCCTGACGAATCAGCGCGTCGGGCACGTCGGCGTAATAGCCCCGCATCATCACCGTACACATGGGCATGCCGAACACGGAATGCACCAGCACCAGGCCCCACACGTTATCATACAGATCCAGGGTGTTAATGGTTTGCAAAAGGGGAATCAGGATGGCCTGGAAGGGCAGATAGGTGGCGGCCACCAAGGCGATGAAGAACACGTTGTTCAGCCTGAATTTCCATTTGCTCAGGGCGTAGGCGCAGATGGACCCCAGAAATACCGACCCCGCCGCGCCAAAAATCGTCACTACCAGGGAGGTCATCAGCGGCATGCCCAGCTCCTCCATGGCGCTGGCGTAGCCCTCCAGCGTCCAGGCTGCGGGCGGCGTGATGGGGGTGGAGGTCATCACCTCGCTATTGGTTTTGAAGCTGGTCATCACCGTGCCCCAGAAGGGCAGCATGTAGAAAATCAGGAAGGCCGCCATAATGAGGTAATACACGATATGCAGCACCGTCATATGCCAGCGGGGCTTCACACGAACGGTTTGCGCCTGCTGGCCCGTCTTGCTGCGTTCAATGCTCAGGTTGCTTTGCATCAGGCTTTCCTCCTGTTCGTCCAATAGGTCAGCGGCAGAATCAGCACCAGCACCAGCGCCAGCAGGAAGCAGCTGATGGCCGCGGAGTAAGCGAAATTGTTGCTCTGGAAGGCTTCGTTATACATCCAGATGGGCAGCGTCCAGGCGGAGGAGGTGGTGTAGCCCACCAGAGAAACGATAAAATCGAAGGAGCGCAGCGCGTACATGGCCAGGATGGTGATACAGCTGCCCATAGCGCCCTTGAGCTGAGGAATAATCAGCCGCCAGTAAATGCGGGGCATATACGCGCCGTCCAGCTTGGCGGCGTTGACCACGTTCACCGGCACATTCTTGATGGCGGCCAGGAAAATCACCGCCACATAGCCGGAAAACTGCCACACCATGGCGATAATGATGGAAAGCATGATGGTTTTATTGCTGGAAGCCCACATGAGGCTGCCGTTTTTCATGGCGGCGGATACATCCACCCCCAGCATACCCAGAAAGCTGTTGAGCACGCCGCCGGTGGGGCGATACATATACGCCCACACGGTGCCCGTCACCACGAAGGACAGCGCAAAGGGCAGCAAAATCAGCGTCCGGAACACCGCCGTTCCCCGAAGGCCCTGATCCATAATCAGCGCCAGGCCCAGGCCCAGCAGCAGACACAGGGGAATGAGGCAGAACAGAAGCAGCGTGTTTTTCAGCGCGGGCCAGAAATTGGAGCTGTTGAACATCTTCACATAATTGCCAAAGCCGCCGAAGCCATAGCTGGCCTCCAATTCCCCCGCCTCCCAATCGGAAACGGACACCCACAGATTCCAGCCCAGGGAAACATACACAAAGTAAATCAGCAGTGCGGCGGGGATGCAGATCCAGATCAGCGGATGCTTTTTAAGAAAGCTATGCACCGGCGCCACCGCCTTGGGCGCAAAGCGAAGCAGCAGCTGATACGCCACGATCACCGCCAGCAGCGCGCCGCAGATCGTCCAGAAGCCGCCGTGATCTTCAAAGGTCATGGCGTACAGGTTATCGACAAAATCCTGAAACATAGGCAGTCCCTCCATTCTGCGTTTCGGAAAAGACGGAACGGGCAGGAAAATGCCCGTCCCGTCTCCTGCCTATCACTTATCGTAGCTCAGGCCCCAGCCGTAATCATACAGGGGATTCTCCAGGTCAAAGGATACGTCGCCCGATTGATCGTTGACGGAATCCATATCCCGGGGGAACTGCATGGGCGTTTTGCCGGTGGGATTGTTCAGGCCGAACAGCGTTTCCGCGATGGCGATGCCGCCCTGCTGGCCGGGATAATAGGCTTCCAGGATGGCGTTGGTGTTTTCATCGCACCAGGTCAGGATGTAGGGGCGGCCGCCGGTAACGACGGTAATGATCTGGCCCTTAGCGTTGGCCTTCACGGCCTCCAGAATTTCCTGCTGGGAGGCGGTGATTTCCAGGGTGTCATAGCTCCAGGGCGGATCGTGCTGATAGCTGGGCTCGCCCACGGAAACGATCACCACGTCCGCGTCCTTGGCCGCGTCGGCAATGGCGGCCACATCGTCGGCGATATAGGTAACGTCATCCTTTTCCCCGGCGTACTGCGCCACGGCTGCGGCGATGGTCAGCCCTTCCTGCTCGGAGGACCAGCCGCCCACCAGGCTCATCATATCCCCGGCGCGGGGGCCGCACACCAGAATCTTCTGCCCCGCATTGGCGGTCAGCGGCAGCGCGCCGTCGTTTTTCAGCAGCGTCATGGCCTTTTCGGCGGCCTCCAGGTTCACCTTGGTGTGCTCCTCGTTGCCCACGAAGGAAACGGCGTAATCCACATCGCAATAGGGATTTTCAAACACGCCCAGCTGGAACTTGGCCTTCACGATACGGGTGGCGGCGGCGGTCAGGATGGCTTCGTCAATCTTGCCTTCCGCAGTCATTTCCTCCATCTGGTCGATCAGGCGGATGGATTCGCCGCCAATGCCGTCCACGCGGCTCTGGGTAACGCCGATGATGATGGCCTCCTCGTCGGAAACCTCCTCGCCGGTCATGGTGCCCAGGCCCTCCTGAATGGCCCAGATCATGCCCCAGTCGGTTTGGATGATGCCCTCAAAGCCCATCTGCTCCCGCAGCAGATCCTGCAGCGCCGCCTTGGAGCCGATGGCGCTGTTTTCCATATCCAGGGCCAGAGGCACGGAATAGTAGGGCATCACACTGCCTACGTTCACCTCGATGGCCGCGTAATAGGGCTTCAGGTGAATTTGCAGTGTTTCTTCATCGGAAACGATGGGCGAGGTATCCTTGCCGTCCATCTGGGGGCCCGCGCCGGGGAAATGCTTAATGCAGGCCACAATGCCCTGGGGATTCAGGCCGTCTTCGCCGTTCTGGAAGGCGACGATCTGGGCGCGCACCATCTGCGTTACCAAATCGGGATCCTCGCCGAAGGTTTCCATCACGCGGCCCCACCGGGGCTCGGAGGCAATATCGGATTCGGGGGACAGCGTCATGCGCACGCCGATGGCGATATGCTCGTCCCGGGCGATTTCCGCCAGCCGGGTAACAAGCGCTTCGTCCCGGGTGGCGGCCAGGGCCAGGTTATGCCCGGTGACGGTGGCGCCGGAAACGTAGGACAGGCCGTGCACCGAATCCATTGATACCAGCACGGGCACGCCCAGGCGGCTGCCTTCGGCGTACTCCTGCACGGTGTTCATGGTTTCGGCGGCGGTTTGCACGCTGTTCAACTCGCGGATGAGCAGCATGCCGATGCCATAGTCAGCGCAGTATTTTTTTAGATACGGCGCAATTTTTCCGTCCGAACGGGGCAGATAGGTGGGATGCTGCATCTGGGCGATCTTCTCGCGCACCGTCATCTGGCTCACCAGGTCGGCGGCGCGGGTATCCGCGTCCAGCCGCCAATCCTCATAAGCGTCCAGCGCGCCGTTTCCGTTCAGATCGATAAATTGATAGCCGTCCGCCTCAAGGATCTGCTTCACACGAGGGTTCAGAACGGGCTGCTCTTTTTTTGCTTCCTCGGCCCCCGCGCCCGTCGCCAGGCCACCGGCCAACGCCAGCGCGGTTAAAAGAGCCGCGCCGCGCTTCATAAAACGCTTAATCAACAAGGTTCCAATCTCCTTTCACGCTGGATTCCTTCATGATATCCACAATCTTCTTGGCGAAAAATTCAGGGTTGTGATCGCTGGAGGTGGAAAATTCCTGAATCTGGGTTTGCAGGCTGGTGGAAGCGGACCAGGGCAGCGCGGTGCCGTGGGTGAAGCTGGGGTACACGCGGGTGCTCTCGCTGGTCAGCTCGTTTTTAAAGGCCAGGGTCAAGGGGCAATAGGTTTCATCGGGGGTGTCGCTATAGGGCGAAATGCTTTCCTTCAGCCTGGAGAAGGCCGCCTGCACCGGGGCGGTGGAAACGTTATAAGCCCATTTGAGGCCCGCCTCCACATCCGCGCTGTCATTGCTGACCACAAAGCCGTCGATGCACATACCGAACCAATTTTCCGTGCCCGGGAAAGTGAACACGCCGTAATCTTCGCCGTACACCTGGCCCATGCTGGTCATCAGCGGCTGCATCCACGCGCCCATGATCTGCATAGCGTAGGTTCCCGCCACCACTTGGCCGCTGGCCTCATACCAATCGCGGCTGGAATGATCGGGGGCCACGTAGTCCATCAGCTTGGCGTAGGTGGTAAGCACGCCCGTCACGGCGTCCAGATCATAAACGCCGTTAATGAAATCCTGATACAGCTTGGGATCAGTGCCCATCAGAATGTTTTCAAACACCTGGCAGGCAGGCCAGCCCTTGCGGTCGCCCAGATCCAGGGGGTATTCCCCGTCGGGCATTTTGGCGGCAAGCTCGTCGCAGATGGCCCAGAATTCGTCCCAGGTGATATTCTGGTGATCGGGAATCGTCACGCCATATTTTTCAAACACATGAATATTATAGAAAATTACATTGGTCTTGTGAATCCCGATGGGCACGATATATTTATTGCCGTCCGAGGCGGTGCACAGCGTTTCCAGGCCGGGCAGGGCGCGCTGATCCAGGCCGCCGTATTCCCACAGCTTGTTCAGGTTCAGCAGCATGCCGCTGTTCAGATAGGGCTCGATTTCCTGGCCGGGATGGGCCTGGAAGGTTTCGGGGCTCTTCCCCGCCTGCTGCAGCACCTTCACCTTCATTACCATCGCGCCGCCCGCGCCGCCGGGAATGGCGTTGGATTTGGCCTTCACCTTGCCGTAGGTATCGGCGAAGCCCTTCACAACGCTTTCGATGGCGTCCTTTTCGCCGCCCGCCGTCCACCAGTGATACACGTTTACGGTGCCCTTTTCATCAGCGGCTTGCAAAATAGCGGGAATATCCATATCGTCGGCGTTCTTTTTTTCATTTTTCTTGGCTGCCAGGGCGCTGAAGGAGGCGGCCGTCAGCAGGCCGGCCAACAGCAGCGCCGCAAGTCTTTTCAGCTTCATGCTCAGCGCCTCCTTTTTAATCCACAAAGGTCAGCGTGGCCCACAGGCTGGGGGTGGTATCCACCGGGTGCATCTCGGGCTTGCGGTCGCGGCCCTCCAGCTGGGCGGAATACTGCATCCGCAGGCTGTGAATGCCGGGGCAGGGCAGATCCACATCCAGGATGGAAAAATCAAAGCCGACGGTCATGCCCGCCTGGGGAACCAGCTGGGCGATGTTTTCGTTGCTCAGGTTATGCAGGGGGATTTTGCTCTCCCACACAATGCCGCCGCCGATGGAGGCGATGGCCGCCTCGTAATCGTCGAACACCACTTCGTCGCCGTATTCGCCCCGGGTTTCCCAGCCCTGAGCGTCCGCGATCATATCACGGTCAATATAATTGAAAAATTCATATTCGCCCTTATAGCCGTAGGCGCTTTGCACAATGCGCCAATCCGTGGCGGCGTATTCGGTGCGCTGAGGATCCGCCTGCGGATCGGTGGAAAGGAAGAAAATCACGGCGTCCAGCTCGTCCAGCGGGAAGCCCTCCCGGTAAACCAGGGGCGTATCGTCCAGAATCTTCATGGCGAGGTAGAGGTTTTCCTCATCCCACATGGCGTAAACCTCCATGGAGCAATCCGCCTCTCCGTCCCAGTGCTCGATCTGGTCGATGATCTGGCTCAGGCTGTCAATCCGCAGGCATTTGGCTGCGTCCCATTCGCTCAGATCGCCGTCGATAACCACATTCTTCGCCTTGGGCGCTTCCAGATTTTTGTCGGCATACGCCAGCGCGGAGGCGGACAGCCCCAGCGCAAGCGCCATGGCCAGCATCAACGCAATAACTTTTTTCATACGATTTCCTCCTTTATTGCGGGCTCTTCCTTCTCCTCCCGCTTTTGGCATATTCATTGTAGCAAGTCAAGGGCCGCTGCACACGTTAAGATTCAAAACGGGGGATTGCAAAAATACAGCATCCGCCGGAAAACCTGGAATATCCTGCACAAACGAGAGGAATATCCTGCACAAGCGTTCTTCTTTCGCCTTCCTGCGCTTTGCATTTCGGGTATCGATGTGGTATAAATGAAAGGGGCTTCGTACTATGTTTTCAGGGCGGCAGGACGCCGCGCCGAAAATCAAAGCGTATACAAAACGCGCGGCTTTCCAAGCCCTCTAGCCCGGTGAAGCCGCCTGACCCGAGGAGGCGCTTTTATGAAATTAAACGCAAAAATGATCCTGATTTTCTCCGTCATGATGCTGCTGGCGCTTTTTATTCTTTCCTCCTATGCCGCCACCGCCTCCATCAACGGGGCCGATTCGTTTTTCGAAGCCCGTTATCGCAATACCAGCGAGAGTATCCAGCGAGAACTGGAAATGAATATCAGCATGATGAAAATAACGCTCCAGGAGCTGACGGACAATACCAGCTTCATGGCGGCGCTGAACCAAATGGTGCGGGACGACAGCGCCGACCAGAAAATGGCCCTGGCGGCGAGAAAGGCGGCGGCGCAGCAGCTTTTGCAATCCCCGCTGGTAAATATGTTTTACCGGGTGACATTTTACACAAGGGACGGCGTTTTTCTTACCTCCTATACCGATAAGGATCAGCGCATGGCCGCGGGGGACCGGGAAGCGAAAACCGCCGTGGAAAAGCTGCGCTGGCTGGATCGCGCGGATGACAACGCCGGCGCCATTATTCTGGCCCCCTACGAAGACGCTCTCTCCCCCGGCCACCCGGCGCAGGTATACGGTATCGCCCAGAAAATCCTCTACAAGGGCAACCCGCTGGGCTACATTGAAATATGCAACCGGTATGAGGAATTGGGGCGCATCACCGAGATCATCGACGACCCGGCGGTCAGCGTCCAGGTGCTCTTTTCGGACGGCGCTCCCCTGTTCCAAACTCCGGGGGCGGATTGGGCCTGGCCCCAGGCTCTCGCCCCGGGCGAGCTGACGCTGGCGACGGTTGGAGAAAAGGAAAGCCGTCAGGTGCTCTATACCTATTCGAAAGCCCTGGGGCTGCGCTTTTACATCAGCCAAAGCAGCGCCATAAACGCGGAAATGAATAAACGAATCTATTCCTCTATGACGCTGCGGGCGATTTATATTCTGCTGCCCACCATGGTGCTCATCGCCTTTATTTCCTTCAGCCTCACCGCCTCCACCCGAAAGCTGACCAAGAAGGTGCAGAATCTTTCCGTGGAACGAGTGCTGGCCAATCAGCCCGAGGCCATTCAGGCGCTTTCGGAAACGGTGTCCACCCCGCAGGACGCGGAGGTATACGAGCTGGAAAGCGTGTTTAACGAAATGATGCTTCGCCTGCGCGACACCGCCGCCAATAATCTGGCCCTGCGCGAGGGCTTTCTTCAGGCGCAGCTCAGCGCCCTGCAGGCGCAGATTAACCCGCATTTTATCTATAACACGCTGAATATCATCAGCGCGAAATCTATGGAGAGCGGCAATTTCGACGTAATTGAAATCTGCGATCAATTCGCGCAGCTGCTGCGCTATTCCACCGATACCCGCTCCCGCACCGCCGCCATGACGGAGGAAATTGAAAACACGCGCAATTATCTGCTGCTGGCCAAGGCCCGGTATGAGGACAACCTGGAATACGCCATCGACGTGCCCGAAAATCTGGGCGAAATCACCGTGCCCAAGCTCACCCTGCAGCCCCTGGTGGAAAACGCCATGATTCACGGCTTTAATGGAAAAAACGTGCTGCGCAAGCTGTCGGTAACGGGCCGCATCGAGGACGGGTATCTGATTCTGGAAATCCGGGATAACGGCACGGGCTTCGCCCCGGAAACGCTGCAAAAGCTGCGAACCGCCATTCAGGAAATCGAAAGCGGAACGCTCTCGGTGGAGTCCTCTGGCGGACATATCGGCCTGGTAAACACCTGCCTGCGGCTGCATTATTACAGCCAGGGAAAAATGCATATCGCCATCCGCAACGATAACGGCGCGGTCATCACGATGACCTTCCCCTGCGCCGAAAATGCATAAGCCGCCGCTTTTTTCAAAAGCGCGCCGTCCTTGGGCGAGAAGCAAAAAGCCGCTGCGGCGGCAAGAAGCAAAAAGCCGCTGCGGCGGCAAACGGCGTGTTTCTCTTCGCGGAGACGCACGCTGTTTTTTTTCGCCCTGCCCGCGCGTTTTTTCAGGGCGTAGGGCGCCGAAGGGCTCAATGGAAACCGCCCGCGCCAGCGATGGTAAATCGCCGCGCCGGCGGAGGCTTTCCTCAATTTTTCGTTTCTTCTTCGCCGCTCCCTGCGTCAGCCCTTGACGGCGCCTGCGGTCAGGCCGGAGATCATATATTTCTGGAAGAACACGAACATCAGCACAATGGGCAGCGAACCGGCCATCGAAAAGGCCATCAGCGCGCCGTAATCGTGCGCGTATTCGCCCAGGAAGCTCTGCGCGAGGCCAACGGCCAGCGTTTTCATATTGGTAGTGTTCATGATGGTCAACGCCATCAAAAAATCATCCCAGGCGGACAGGAAGGTGTAAATTCCCACCGCCACCAACCCGGGCAGCGTCAGCGGCACCAGAATGCTGACCATGGTACGGATGCGCCCCGCGCCGTCGATGCGGGCGGATTCATCCAGCGAGTGCGGCAGCGTATCAAAGAACGAACGCATCAGCGTAATGGCCAGGGGCAGGGCGAACGTGGTGTCCGCCAGAATGACCCCCAGATAGGTGTTCAGTAGGTTCCAGCGCATGTAAAAGCCGTACAGGGAGATTAGAATGACGACGATCGGGAACATCTGCACGGACATGATGGTGGTCAGGATGACGTTTTTTCCCTTGAAATCGTAGCGGGAAAAAGAGAAGCCCGCGGGCAGCGCAATCAGCAAAACGGCCGCCACCGTGCCGCCGGAGGTGATGAAGGAATTCAGGAAATAGCGAATGTACTCCGCCTTGGAAAACACCTTCTCATAGTTGAAAAGGCCGCTTTCGCCCGTGATGGTCAGGGTAGGGGGCAGCTGCATGATATGCTCGCTGGGCAGCAGCGAGGAAACGGCCATCCAATAGATGGGGAACAGCATAACGACCAGCAAGATCGCCAGCAGCGCATAGCGCAGAACCGTGGAAATGCGGCCGCTGGCGCGGGCAATTTGGGCGTTCAGGCGCAGCGTCGCGCTGCGCCGCGCCAACAGAATCAGCCCGGCCGTCCCCGCCGCAATCAGCAGAAGCCGCCACCATACGCCGCTTGGCGCAAGGTTTCCGCCCACCATGCGCAGCAGCGTATACAGCGGCGCGAGAATCGCCGCCAAACAGGCAATTTTGGCAAGACCAGCGGCGCTCCATGCCCGCAGGGCGGAAACGTCGTGCGAGGTGGTTTTCTGTGTCATCCGTTTCGCCCCCCTTTACTGATAATCGCGGGCGGTGCGCTCCGCGGCCCGATTGGAAACCATGGTGATAATAAACAGGATAATCAGCCAGAGCACGCCAATGGCTGCGCCGCGGCCAAACTCATAATTTTTAAACGCCTCCTGATAAGCGGCGATGGACAGCGTCATGGTGCCCGTGCCGCGGCCTGTTCCGGCCAGGTTGGCGATGATGGTGTACATTTGGAAGTTGTTCATGATGGCGATCCAGGTGGAGGTGATGAGCACAGGGCGAATCGAAGGAATCGTGACGTGCAGAAAGGCTTTCCAGCCGTTCGCGCCGTCAATCTTGGCCGCCTCTTCAAGCGAACTGTCCACCGATTGCAGCCCGGCCAGCAGCATAACCATCATATACGGCAGCTGCCGCCAGACGGAAGCCAGCACAATGGACGCGCGCGCACGCGGCACCGTTTCCAGCCAGGACATCTGCGTCCCGCCGGTCAGCCGCGCAAAATTCAGCAGATAATTGATGATGCCGCCATCCTGATGCAGCATGAGCCGCCAGACAATGGCGACCACGACGGAAGGAATGGTCCAGGGAATCAGCAGCAGGCCGCGAAACACGCCCCTGCCCCTGATTTTTGTGTTCAGCAGCAGGGCGATGAGCATGCCCAGCGCCAGCTGAATAACGACGGTGAAGAAAACAAAAACGACGGTATTGACAAAATAGGCCAGAAAATCGCTTTTCCAGAAATCCTTTGTATTGAACAGCTTGCGGTAGTTTTTGAAATTATTCCATTTAAGATTGCTCAGCGCGGAAACATCCTTTTCCCCCGAAATCACATCGGACACCGTTTGTGGAGAAAGATCGAAAACATCCTTGCGAATGTCGGCCAGCTTGTAATTAAAGAAGCTGACGTAAATGCCCTTGAGAATCGGAAGCGCGATGACGACGCACAGCACCACGATGGCCGGAATTGTCAACGCGAAGCCGAACCACCTGTCAGCCCGTTCATGGCGCGAAACCGGGGGCTTGGGCCTGATCTTAGTTATCTGCATAAATTGCGCTTCCCCTTTCGACAAATCCCGCCCCTCCCGCCGCAAAAAGCGGGAGGAACGGGGGTCATGTGCGGGGACGGCGAGGCCGCCCCCGCGTTTATGGTCTGCGTTTAGCGTGCGCTTCTACGATGAATCGCTGCGGTTTCGCCCGGCTTAGTCCTCGTAGATTTCGGCGATCTCGGCCTGCACCGTATCGGCGACCTCCTGGGCCGTTTTGCCCTGGGCCAGACCGGTCAGCGCGTCGACGAGCTTGGATTCCGCTTCCATGAAATGGCCGTCGATGGGCAGCGGGCGGGCAGAGGCCATGGCCTTAACATAGGTGGCGGTGATGCCGCTGACGTCCGCGAACACCTTTTCATTGACGCTGGCACGGCTGGACATCTTGCCCTGGCCGCCTTCATAGAAGATATTGATGACGTTGGCGCCGCTCATGTATTCCAGGAAGCGGCCCACGGCGGGCATTTTTTCATCCGGAACGGAGTTGAAAACGATCAGATAGTGGTTGATGGTGTAGCCGTCCAGGCCTTCCACGGTGATGGCCTCGAAATCCTCGTAGAATTTGGCCTCGTCGGCGGCGGAACCGGCGGCCGTCTTGATGGTGGCTTCCAGATCATAATAGAAGCCGATCTTGCCCTGGCCGAACAGGTTGCGCAGATCCTTGAAGGAATAGCCCACGGTGGAGGTGACCTTGTTGTCGATCAGATCCTTGATAACCTGGAAGGCCTTGACGGCGTTTTCGCTGTTGAGCGCCAGGTTGCCCTCCGCGTCGCGGTAATCCGCGCCGTACGCCCACAGGATGGGCAGGATGTTGTAGCCCTCGCCGGCTTCCACGCCGTTGCTGTTGGGAATCGCAAAGCCATAGATGTCGTCGCCCAGGGCGGAAATCTTGTAAGCGTCCGCCAGCAGCTCTTCCCAGGTGGTGGGCAGCGCTTCGATACCGGCCTGCTTGAGCAGCGCCTTGTTGCAGTAGATGGCGTAGGTGTTGCCGAACCAGGGCATCGCCACCATCTGCTCGCCCTCGGTCACGCCGGAGAGCGCGGAAGCGCCGTAATCGTCCAGCACGTCCTGGCTGATATAGGGCTTAATATCCTTCACAACGCCCAGCTCCAGGAACTGCGGCAGCCATTCGGCCTTGATGTGGGCCACATCCGGCGCAGTGCCGTTCGCGGCGGCGATCAGCAGCTGATCCAGATACTGCCCGTAGGGGTTGGTCTGGGAATAGTCCACAACGACGTCGGGATTTTCCGCCATGAACGCATCGGCAGAGCCGCCGTAGATGGGCATGAGCTTTTCCTCGGCCAGCGCCCAGGAGGTCCAGGAGATAGTCGTTTGTTCTTCCGCATGCGCGAGGGCGCAGCAGGAGAGCAGCATGACGACCGCCAGAAGCATCGACAGTTTCTTCATATTAGAGTTCTCCTTTCCATGATCTGAAGGCTGTTCTGTGCCTTCTTTTTTCCATTTTATTGTATAGGGAAAACGCGGGCTGGAACAAGGCGAAAACAACTGTGATTTTTGTATAAATTTTAGCGTTGCAAAACATTTAATAATTTGATATAATGGTAAATCGTTGGCGAAATGTTCCATCATCAATTTACAAGAATAATATATATAAACCAGAGTGCATCTTTCAATGCATCCCAGTTCGACATATTTCTATTATTTTTTCACAATCGCATTTATTTCTTCGCGTCCTTTTCCAATTCCTGACGGAGAGCGTCCGCCTGGGCGGCGGAAACAGGCTGCGCGCTGTAGCGTGCCTGATCGTACAGGGCGGAAAAATCCTCCGCCTGGCGGGCGGAAAGGCCGCCGTCCGCCTGGATGGCCTCCCGGGCGGTTTGGGCGGAGGAAACGGCCCGGCCGGCGATTCGCCGGGCGTACAGCCGCCGCACCCGCTCGTTTCCCGTCAGCGCCTGCCAGGGCCGGGGACGGGGCTTGGGCAGCGCCCGCCGCAGCCGCGCGCCCAGGGCCCGGGCCCGCTCCTCCAGGGGCAGAATGCTTTCCGCCTCGTCCACATAATCCTCCCCGGCGGAGGCGGCGTAGCGGCGCAGCCGCTCCAGCAGATATTTTCCCAGCGCCCGCAGCTTTTTGCCCAGGAACCACAGAACGAAAATCGCCGCCGCCGCAAGGAGAACGCAGCCGACGATCATCAGCGCTTTTTCCAGCCACTGCATCAGCGGGCTTGCTTCCTCCGCCCCGGCCAGCAGGGGCATTTCTTCCCCGCCGCCCGTCTCCCCGCCGGGGGCAAGCGATTCCTCCCGGCTGAATAACCGCATCAGCCAAAGAATCGCCGCGCCCAAGCCGCGCTTTATCCCCGCCCAGGCCGCCTCCAGCAGCCGCGCCAGGGGCGAAAGGCAGGAAAGCGCCAGCGCCAGGCCGAAAACGCCCAGCGTCAGCGCGCGGTTTCGCCGGGCCAGGGCGGCGGGGGCCTGCGCGCCTCCATGCATCCCATCCCGCAGGCTCAGGCGGTTCATCGTCAGCAGCGCCATCAGCGCATAAGCCGCGAAGGCCCCGGCGAGCATTCCGCCGATCCCCGAAAAGGCGGGCCGCGCCGCCAGAAGCATGCCCGTCAGATGCAGCGCCGCCCCCGTCAGCCAGGCCCCGGGAGGGTATTCATCCCAGGCAGGACGAGAAAAGGCCGGGGGCATCAGCAGCATCAACAGCGCGCAAAGCGCGCCCTCGGGCAGCGCCAGCCACCCGGGGGCCAGCCCGTAAATCAGCCCGCCCACAGGCAGCAGCCCCAACAGCGTCAGCATCAGCCGCCGCTTTCCCCCAAACAGGCAGCTGAAAAGCCCCCAGATCCAGGCGACCAGCGGAAAAACGAGCCACAAAAGCGGCTTTTCCGGCTGCCAGAAGCGGCCGTATGCCAGAAAGGCCGGGCTCAGGCCCAGCAAAAGCGAAAAATACGCCGCGGTTTTTTCCCATAAAACGCCCTGCCGGTTGTTCACACGCCCTCGCCTCCTTTGCCCAGGCAATACAGCGTCACGGTGTTCCCCCGCCGCCGCAGCCGGGCCATTTTTTCCTCCAGGGCCTCGCTGTCATAGGCGGAGAGAATCAGCACGTCCGTTTCTTTTAAAAATGCCAGATCCTCCAAAAAGCTCAGAAAATTCCGCGCCCGCAAAATGCGCAGCCGGGCGAAAGCGGCCAGCAGTTCCTCCTCCCGGGCGAAATGGCGTTCGGGGGGCAGCAGGGCGCACGCCCCCGTTTCATCCAGGGGCATATTGGCGGCGAACCCCGCCGAAACGCCGCCCCGCAGCGCGCGGACGCACACCGTGGCGGCCAGAGAAATGGCGCGCTCGATCACCGCCTGCTCGTATTCCATCAAATTGCTCCACTGGCCCTCGCTCATCTGGCAGTTAATCACCACCAGCAGCCGGGGATCGGCCGTGTAATCATGGGTTTTCGCCTGAAGCGCGCCCATACGCGCGGAGGCCGGCCAATGAATATCCCGCAGCTGATCGCCGTATTGATAGGGGCGCACGCTCTGAATCAAAAAGGGATCGGGCAGCAAATGACGCTTAACCAGCAGTTCCCCCTGAAAGCGGGAAACGGGCAGGGGAACCTCCTCCGGGGCCAGCAGCGCGGGATACACCACCATGGGGGCGGAGGAGTCCAGCTGGCGCTGGCGGCTGCTCAGCCCCAGCAAATCCCCCGCCGTCAGGGCCACATGGCCCGCCTCGTATACGCCCCGGCGCAGAAAGCGCGCCTGGTGGCGGCGAGTGATCTGCTGATAGGGGCGCAGGGTGAAAATGCTTTTGTGATACCGTTCGCCGCTTACGGAAAGGTTCTCCTGCTTTCCCAGGCGCAGATACGGCGAAAGCCGGGATTCCACCCGCAGCCAGGGGATGAAAAGCAGGCGTTCGTTGCGGATCACCTCGATCATTTCCGCGCTTTCCCCGGCGTACAGGCTTTTTTTCGAAAAGCGCCGGCTGTAGCGCACGCCCCCCAGCGCGAAATGGGCGACAAGGAAGCTCTGCCCGCCCGCCAGGGCCAGCAGCGCCGCCAGCAGCACCCAGCCGTTCACTGCCGTGCCTCCGTAGGCACGGGCACCGCCTGAAGAATTTCCTCCATCAGGCGGTCGCTCTCCCCCTCCCGGCCGTACAGCCCCCGGGGAATCAGCCGGTGGGCCAGCACGGGCACGGCCAGGCGCTTCACATCGTCCGGCGTGACGAAGGCGCGCCCCCGCAGGGCGGCATAGGCCTGGGCCGCCCGCAGCAGCGCCAGCATGCCCCGGGGCGAGGCTCCCAGCCGCACCCGCTCAGGATCCCGGGCGGCCTGGCACAGGGCGGCGATATATTCCATCACAGGCTCGGAAACCTCACACTGCCTGAAAAGCGCCTGGGCCTGGCAGATTTCCTCCCGCGCGGCCACAGGGGCCAGGCGTTCCAGGGGCGCGTCCCGCACAAATCGGCGCATCATGGCCAGGGCCTCCTCCTTTGTGGGATAGCCCATGCGCAGGCGCAGCAGAAAGCGATCCAGCTGCGCCTCGGGCAGAGGAAACGCGCCCTGGGTTTCCACCGGGTTCTGCGTGGCGATCACCAGAAAGGGCGGGGGCAGCGGGCGGGTTTCGCCGCCCTCTGTCACCTGGCGCTCCTCCATGCATTCCAGCAGCGCCGCCTGGGTGCGGGGGGTGGCGCGGTTGATTTCATCCGCCAAGAGAATATTGGTGAACACCGGGCCGGGATGAAAAACGAATTCCCCAGTGCCCTGATGAAAAACATGCATGCCCGTAATATCCGCAGGCAAAAGATCGGGGGTGAATTGCAGGCGGGAAAAGGCGCAATCCAGCGAGCGGGCCAGGCTGCGCGCCAGCACCGTTTTGCCCGTGCCCGGCATATCCTCCAGCAGCACATGCCCCCCGGCGATCACCGCCGTTAAAACCAGATCGATCTGTTCTTCCTTGCCGATGATAACCCGGCTCACATTCTCCCGGATTTTCTGGGCCCATGGCCCGATTTGCTGATACTGCATCTGCGCTTTCTTCCTTTTCCAAGCCCGGCGGCTTTAATCATAGGCGATATGCTTTCCTAATTATAATATAGCACGAGCGCCCGGGGCCGCGCAACGGCGCGCGCTTCCGGCAAAAAAAATTTTTTAAAAATTGCGGAACCTTTTTTGCATCCGCACGTCTAAAGAAATGAAACCAAACAACAGGAGGAAAAAACAATGAAGAAATTTATCGCTTTGGTTCTGGCTCTGCTGCTTTCCCTTTCCGCCGCGCTGGCGGAGGACGCGCCCCGCATCGGCTGCTCCAAGAACGGGGAACTGATCATTTCCGTTTCCGGCAATCCCACAACGGGCTACGCCTGGTGGGCCACGCTGCTGACCGACGGGGTGGCGAAGTTGGAAAATCCCGACGGCGACTATGTGGAGGATCCCCACGAGGAGGACATGGTGGGCATGGGCGGAACCTACACCTTCCGGCTCTCCCCCCTTGCCGCGGGCGAAACGCTGCTGCATCTGAAATATTTCCGTTCCTTTGAGCGGAAAACCGAGATGGAAAAGCTGTTCCTGATTCTGGTGGATGAGGAAGGCAATATTCAGGCCCAGGAGCTTTCCGAAATCGCGCCCCTGGAGGCCCTGGTGACGGAGGTGAACGAGCAGGAGCGCACCGCCCTGGTAAAGGACGGCGAGGAGCAGGAAATCCTGGTGCATTTCCCCGGCGACATGGCGCTGCCCGCCGTGGACGAGCAGGTGCGGATTTTCTACAACGGGGTCATCACCATGTCCCTGCCCGGCCAGATTTCCTGCATGGGCTGGGAAAGCGTGCCCACCGCTGAAATGAGATAAACGGCTAGAACACGGAAAACCGCGCTTTGTGCCGCCGCTCCGTTAAAGGGAAAGCGGGGGCAACCAAAAAAGGCGCGTATCCGCCCTGCGAAGCGGGGCGAATCAGGCGAAAGGAAAAACGGAGTTCCGCTTTATAAAGCAGGGACCGGAGGAAAACGAAAGCGAACGTTTTCCCCCGGTCCTTTTTTTCCGCAATCTCCTATTGTATGCGGAAACAGTAATTTCGAATAATATGTCGAATTATGAAAACACAGTATAAAATATTAAAAATAAGATATTGCTTGATTTTATCATCCGTTCTAAAATAAGCTGTACCACCAAGGTGTTTCCCATCAAGGATAAAAAGAAAGAGGGCAATTGTATGTTGAATTACAAGGTCAAGATTGGTCTGGCACCCATGCGGCGCGACGTGACCCCCCGTCCTGGCATCTTCAACTGGGAAAAGGCGGAAGAGCGCGGCCATAAGATCGTGGAGTACATCGAGAAGCATTTTGCCTCCGAAAACGTTTCCTTCGTGGATCTCAAGGGCATCAATCCCGTGGAGGTGATGTACTGCGAGGCGGACGCCGAAAAGGTTGTTGAGCGCTTCAACGCCGAAAAGGTGGACGCGGTGCTCATCATCAACTGCAACTTCGGCAACGAAGAAATCTCCGCCATGGTGGCCCGGGGCGTGAACAAGCCCGTGTGCATCTGGGCGCCCATCGACGACAGCTTCCTGCCCGACGGCACCCGCTACACCGACAGCCAGTGCGGCCTGTTCGGCGTGAGCCGCCAGCTGCAGCGCTTCCATGTGCCCTTCTCCTACATTGAAACCTCTCCCGTGGAAAGCGATATCTTCGCGAAGGGCTTTGAAAAGTTTGTTTCCGTGGCCTGTATGGTGAAGAATTTCCGCGGCATGCGCATCGCCCAGGTGGGAATGCGGCCCAAGCCCTTCTGCTCCGTTATTTTCAACGAGGGCGAACTGATGGAAAAATTCGGCCTGCAGATTATCCCCGTGAACCTGGCCGTGGTCATCGACAAATACAACAAGATCCTGGCGGAAAAGGACGCCGAGCTGGAAGCGGGCGCCAAGCTGCTGCTCTCCCGCTATGAGATGGACGATCTCACCCCGCCGCTGCTTAAGAAGGTATACGCCTTCGTGCTGCTGTATCAGTGGATTTTCGAAACCTACAACGTCCAGGCCGTTTCCGCCGAATGCTGGACCGCTATGCAGCTGGGCGTGGGCGCGATGCCCTGCACCGCCTATTCCGTGCTGGCCGATATGGGCTACATCATCTCCTGCGAAAGCGATTTGCACGGCGCGATCAGCATGGCGCTGCTTTCCTGCGCTTCCCTGGGCAAGAAGGTTCCCTTCTTCGGCGAATTCACCGTGCGGCATCCCGAAAACAAGAACGCCGAGCTGCTCTGGCATTGCGGCCCCTTCGCCTACAGCCTCAAGAAGAACGGCGTGCCCTGCAAGAACGTGAATATGCGCCAGTGGTTCCAGGTGAAGGACGGGCAGTACACCGTTTCCCGCTTCGACCAGGACAACGGCAATTATTCCCTGCTGGCCGGCACCTGCAAGAGCACCGAGGGCCCCTACACCTTCGGCACCTATCTCTGGGCCGAATTTAAGAACCTCACCGCCTGGGAAAAGAAGCTCATCGAAGGCCCCTATATCCACCATATGGCCGAAATCGAGGGCGATTATACCGAGGAACTGCGCGAATTCACCAAGTTCGTCCCCGGCCTGGCGCTGGACACCGTGAACGAATAATTTCAAACCAATGAAATTGAAAGCGAGGCAAAAAACATGCTGGTAAGTCTGCAAACCGTTCTGAAAATTGCCGAGGAAAAAAAGTGCGCCATTCCCGCCTTTAACGTCTACAACGCCGAGACCGCCCTGGGCGCGATCTTCGCGGCGGAGGAAGCCAATTCCTGCGTGATTCTGCAAATGTACAGCCGTCTGTTTTCCAATTTCGAGGCGGGCTTCATGGCCCCCTCCATTCTGGAAGCGGCCCGGAATGCCAAGGTGAAGGTGGCCTTCCATCTGGATCACGGCGCGGATAACGACGTGGTGATCAAGGCCCTGCGCTGGGGCTGCACCGGCATCATGCGCGACGCCAGCACCCTGCCCTTCGAAGAAAACGTGGAAACCCTGGCCCAGGTGGTCAAGAGCTGCCACGCCGTGGGCGTGGGCGTGGAAGGCGAACTGGGCCACATCGGCTCGGCCAAGGACGGCGTGCCCACCGATTACACCAAGGTGGACGAGGCCGTTGAATTCGTCAACCGTACCGGCGTGGACGCCCTGGCCATCATGGTGGGCACCGCCCACGGCCATTACAAGCAGGCCCCCGTGCTGGCCATCGACCGCATCGCCGAAATCCATGCGGCCACCAAGGCGGCGCTGGTGCTCCACGGCGGCAGCGGCGTGCCCGACGACCAGATTCAGGCCGCCATCAAGGCCGGTATCCGCAAGATCAATTTCGGCACGGACGTATGCTGCTCCTTCCTGGACGAAGTGTTCAAGACCAGCCGCGATCTGCTGGCCATCGACCTGTTCATGAAAGAGCCCATCCAGGCCGTGAAGCGCTTCTGCCTGAGCAAGATTCAGCTGCTGTACGCGGAGGGAAGCAATGCTTAACGAAAAGAATTGGCCCGAGGTCGTCGGCATCGGCTCCACGGTGTACGACACCCTGATGGTGACGGACGGTTTCCCCGCCGAGGACACCAAAATGATGGGCGTGGCGACCAAGGTGCAGGGCGGCGGGCCCTGCGCCACGGCGCTGGTGGCGGCCCAGAAGCTGGGCGTTTCCACCGCCTATATGGGCACCATCGGCGACGACCCCTTCGGCACGTTCATGATGGACGATTTCAAAAAATGGGGCGTGGACACCCGCTATATCCGCGTCGTTCCCGGCGGCATCAGCTTCCACGCCGTGGTGGTGCTGAACCAGCAAACCTCCTCCCGCACCTGCGTGTGGAGTAAGGGCACGGTGGAAGCGCCCAAGGAAAGCGATGTAAACCTGGAAGCGCTTTCCCATGCCAAGGTGCTGCATCTGGACGGCCATATGCTGGACGCGGCTATCTACGCCGCCAAGAAATGCAAGGAAATGGGCGTGAAGGTGAGCCACGACGCGGGCGGCGCGTATCCCGGCATTGAAAAGTTGATGCCCTATGTGGATTATCTGATTCCCTCCGAAGAATTCGCGCTGAAAGTGACGGGGGCCGCCACGGCGGAGGAAGCCGCGCAGAAGCTCTACGATACCTACCATCCCGAACTGGTGGTGCTGACCCAGGGGGTCAAGGGCGGCCTGCTGCTGGATGAAAAGGGCCTGCGCGCCTACAGCAGCTACCGGGTGGAAGTGAAGGATTCCAACGGCTGCGGCGATACCTTCCACGGCGCCTTCGTGGCCGCCAAGATCAAGGGCCTGAACAACGACGACGCCTGCAAATACGCCAGCGCCGCCGCCGCCATTAAATGCACCCGCCTGGGCGCGCGTTACGGCATGGCCAACGACGCGGAATGCCGGGCCTTCCTGCAAGAAAGGGGCGCAGCCTTATGAGCCTGATTACTATTAAGGGTTCCAAGATTACCGCCGTAATTTCCACGCTGGGCGCGGAAGTGCAATCCCTGAAGGATGAAAATGGGGTGGAGCGTCTCTGGCAGCGCGATCCCGCTTTCTGGACGGGCTGCGCGCCCATCCTGTTCCCCGTGGCGGGCGGCTTCCGGGACGACTGCTACGAGCTGGACGGCCAGCGCTATCCCATGCCCAAGCACGGCTTTGCCAAGAAGAAGGAATGGCAGGTGGAGGAGACCGCCGAGAATAAGGCCGTTTTCCTGCTTCAGGAAAAGGACCCCGGCTTCCCCTTCGATTACGACCTGCGGGCCATTTTCACGGCGGAGGAAAATCATCTTTCCATCGCCTTCGCGGTTTCCAGCCGGGATGAAAAGCCCTTCTATTTCAGCATCGGCTCCCACGAAGCCTACGCCACTCCCGAAGGCATCGAGGATTACGAGATCGTCTTTGACGAAGAGGAAAAGCTGGAGGATTATGTGCTGGACGGCAACCTGATCCTGCGCCAGCCCAAAATCATGGCGGAAAAGGCCAAGAGCCTTCCCCTGAAATACGAATACTTCGCGGTGGACGCGCTGGTGTTCCGCACGCTCAAGAGCCGCGGCGTCACCCTGCGGGGCGGCAAGGCGGGCCATACCGTGCGCGTGGATTTCCCCGAGCACGACGTGCTCATGTTCTGGACTAAGCCGGGCGCCAATTATATCTGCATCGAGCCCTGGTGCAACGCGCCGGATTTTGTGGACGCGGATCACCGCATCGATCATAAGCCCGGCTTTATGCGCCTGGAAAAGGGCCAGACCATCACCCGGCGGCACACCATCACCCTGGGCTGAAAAGGAGGAACAACCATGGCTGATAAATTGACGACGCTGCGGGCGAAAAACCCCAACGTCCCCTTCTATTCCGTCTTTGATCCTGAATTCCGCCGCTTTGGCCGGGTGATCGATTTCGATTCCGCCAGCCTGGTGGAAGCCTGTGAAAAGGCGGCCGTAATGCCCGAAAGCGGCTCCAAGTATGTGCCCGATATGCCCGAGTTGGAAGCGCTGCCGGTGTTCGAAGAAGTGAAGAACACGCTGCGGGGCCAGGGCAGCTGCCAGATCGGTTGCTGCTGGGGCCACAGCAGCCGGCTGAACTGCCTGGAATATCACCGGGCCAGCGAGCATAACGTGGCCGTTTCCGATCTGGTGCTGCTGCTGGCGGCCCAGCAGGATATGGAGGGTATGGATCTGCCCGCGGGCAAGGTGACGGCCTTCTTCGTGCCCAAGGGCACGGTGATCGAGGTGTACGCCACCACGCTGCATTTCTGCCCCTGCCAGGTCAGCGACGAGGGCTTCCGCTGCATCGTGGTGCTCCCCCGGGGCACCAATCACCCCCTGGAGGGCGAAAAACCCCAGGGCGGCGACGGACGGCTGCTGTGGGCGAAGGATAAGTGGCTTATCGCCCATCCCGAAAACGTGGGCGTCGTTCAGCGCGGCGCGTATCCCGGCCTGCACGGCGAAAATTACGAGATCAAGTATTGAGGAGTGATACCATGGAACGGAAAGCCTTCATGTGCGATATGATCCGCACCGAATTGGAAGACGTAGTGGGCGTGGAGAACGTATCCGTCGCCGTGAGCGACCGGATGACCTATGGCGTGGACTATTTCTGGATTGGCCGTATGTGGGAAGACCGGGGACAGACCCCTCCCATGCCCGACTGGATCGTGCGTCCCGGCAGCAGCGAAGAAGTGAGCAAGGTGCTCAAGATCGCCAATTATTATAAAATCCCCGTGAACATCTGGGGCGGCGGCTCCGGCAGCCAGGGCGGCGCGCTGCCCATGGCAGGCGGCATCATGATGGATATGAAGCGCATGAACCATCTGATCGAGATCGACGAAGTGAGCCGCACCATCACCGCCGAAGCGGGCATGATCTTCCAGCAGCTGGAATGGTATGCCAATGAAAAGGGCTATTCCTGCCAGCATATCCCCTCCTGCCTCACCTGCGGCACCATCGGCGGCGCCCTGGGCCATCGCGGCATCGGCATCATGAGCACCAAGTACGGCAAGATCGACGACCAGTGCATCAGCATGGAAGTGGTTCTGCCCAACGGCGACATCATCAACACCCTGCCCGTGCCCAAGCACGCGGCGGGCCCCGACCTGAACCAGATCTTCATCGGCTCCGAGGGCACCCTGGGCGTTATCACCAAGGCCACCTTCAAGCTCTTCGAGCAGCCCGAATCCCGCCAGCACCGCGCCTTCCTGTTCCCGGATATGCATTCCGGCTATATGGCGGGCCGCGATATCATGCAAAAGGTGAAGCCCTCCATCCTGCGCTTCTTCGACGAAGCGGAAACCGTCTCCATCATCAAGAAGATTCTGGGCTTCGAGAAAAAGGGCTGCTTCATGAACGTCACCTGCGAGGGCATCAAGAAGATCGTCGATATCGAGATGGAGATCGTGGAAGAGATCGCCACCAAGTGGGGCGCGCAGGATCTGGGCAGCGAATACGGCGAGAAGTGGTATGAGAACCGCATCACCTTCTTCTATCCCGGCCATATCATGGATATCCCCCAGATGTTCGGCACCATGGACACCGTGGCCACCTACGCCAATATCGAAAAGATCTATTGGGCCATGAAGAAGGTCATCAATGAAAAGTTCCCCTATGTGAAGTATATTTCCCACTCCAGCCATTGGTATGAATGGGGCTGCATGAACTACACCCGCTTCATCGTGGATCCCGCCCATGTGCCCTCCGATCCCGAGGAGGCCATCCGCCTGCACAACCAGATCTGGAACGCGGGCGTGCGCGCGGCCATGGAAAACGGCGGCGTGATCAACGATCATCACGGCATCGGCCTGAAGCTGGGCCGCCTGATGAAGGAGCAGTACGGCCCCGCCATGCAGGTCACCCAGGGCCTGAAAAAGGCGCTGGATCCCAACGGCATCATGAACCCCTATAAGCTGGGCCTGTAATCCTTTTCCCATCCAGATGGGGAAACCGGCAGATTCCACGCATCCCAGGGCCATTTTCGATGGGAGCGCGGGACGGGACGCTTTTTTGCCCCCTCCCGCATTAAAAGGAGGAAATTACTGATGTTTAGTGAAAAAGCCAAAAAACACGCGGACGCTTGCCGCTTTTGCTGGATGTGCCGTCACCTGTGCCCCGTGCAGCTGGTGACCGGCAGCGAAACCAACACCCCCCGGGCCAAGGGCCTGCAGGTGAGCATGATGGAGCGCGGCTTCCAGATGGATAAGGGCTCCGCCAAGACCATGTACGAGTGCATGCTGTGCAACGCCTGCACCAACGATTGCGTCACCGGCTTCGAGCCCCCCATCTTCATCCGCGAGGGCCGCACCCAGGCGGTTGTGATGGGCCTGGTGCCCGCCTCCGTGCAGAAGGTGATCGACGCGGTGGAGGAAACGGGCAATATGTACGGCGCGAAGGAATGCAAGGTGGATTTCACCGGCATCCCCGAAAAGGCCGACACCCTGCTGTGGCTGGGCGAAACCGCCCGCTATTCTGTGCCCGAGGTGGCTAACGCCGTGATCGCCATCCTCAAGAAGGCCAAGGTGGATTTCGCCGTGCTCAAGGATGAGCCCGCCTCCGGCAGCCCCCTGGGCGATCTGATGGGCTTTGTGGAGGATGTGCGCGCTCAGGCCAAGAAAGCCGGCGAAGCCATCGCCAAGACGGGCGCGAAAAAGGTGGTCGTGCTGGATAGCTACGACGCCGCCCTCATGCGCCACGAATATAAGGATTGGGGCGTGGAGCTGCCCGAAATCGTCACCGCCACGGCCTTTGTGGACGAACTGATTAAGGAAGGCAAGATCACCCCCAAGCAGGAAAAGCTGGTTGTCTCCTATCACGACGGCAGCCGCCTGGCCCGCGATCTGGACGAGCATCAGCCCGCCCGGGACATCCTGGCCGCTATGGGCTGCGAGCTGCATGAAATGTGGCAGAACCGCCGCCTGGCCAAGTGCTGCGGCAGCGCGGTGGTGGGCCGCTATATGCCCGAGCTGCGGGAAAAGGTCGCCCGCAATCGCTGGAACGACCTGCTGCGGACGGATGCGAAAATCCTGGTCGCCGCTTGCCCCCAGAGCACCGAGGCCCTGAAGGATACCGCGCCGGAAGGCTGCGCCTATAAGGATCTGTTTGTGCTGCTCAGCGAACGAATCTAAGCTGCCTGGGCGGCGCGTACATCGCTTGCGCGCCGCCCTCTTTTTCCCCTTTAAAAGAATGGAAAAAAATAAGAAAGGGCTGATTGCCGTGGCCACTGTTTCCATCCCCTTCGGCAAGGGCGCGCAAACCCTGCATATCCCGGATTCCCGGCTGCGGGCCGTTTTAACGCCCCGCCACGCTTCCCATTCCGCGGCGGAGGAAAGCGCCCTGGTGCAATCCGCCCTGGAGCATCCCATCGCCTCGCCCCGGCTGTGCGATTTGGCGGCTGGAAAAAGGCGCATCCTGGTCATCACCAGCGATCACACCCGTCCCGTGCCCAGCAAGGTCACCTTGCCGCCCCTGCTGGCGGAGATTCGCCGGGGCAATCCCCAGGCGGAAATCACCATCCTCATCGCCACCGGCATGCATCGCCCCACCACCGAGGCGGAGCTGCGCGCCAAGATGGGCGATGCAATCGTGGATCGGGAGCATATCGTGGTGCACCAGGCCATGGAGGATCAGGAGATGGCCTTTTTCGGCACGCTGCCCTCGGGCGGCGAGCTGTGGCTCAACCGCCTGGTGAAGGAGGCGGAGCTGGTGGTGGCCGAAGGCTTTATCGAGCCGCACTTTTTCGCGGGCTTCTCCGGCGGGCGCAAAAGCATCCTGCCCGGGGTGGCCTCCCGCAAGACGGTGCTGTATAATCATAACGCCCGCTTCCTGCAAAGCCCCCTGGCCCGGCAGGGCGTATTGGAGGGCAACCCCATCCACCGGGATATGCTCTTCGCCGCCCAGCAGGCGAAGCTGGCCTTCATCCTGAACGTGCTGATCGATGAAAAAAAGCAGGTGATCGCCGCCGTGGCGGGGGATTTGGAACAGGCCCACGCGGCGGGCTGCCAGATGAGCCGCCGGCTGACCCAGGTGCCCGCGGTGGAGGCGGATATCGCCGTCACCTCCAACGGCGGGTACCCCCTGGATCAAAACGTGTATCAGGCGGTAAAGGGCATGACGGCGGCGGAAGCCTGCGTGCGGCCGGGCGGCGCGATTATTATGTGCGCGGCCCTAGGAGACGGCGCGGGCGGCGACGATTTTTATCATTGGTTCGCCGACCGGGAAAGCCCCCGCCAGGTGGCCCGGGATATTGAAAGCATCCCCCCGGCGGAAACCCGCATGGATCAGTGGGAGGCGCAGATGCTGGCCCGGGTGCTGTGCAGGGCGGAATGCTATTTCGTCACGGGCGAGGAAAACCGGGCGCTGGTGGAGGCCATGCATATGCATTGGGCGAAGGATGTAGACGCCGCCCTGGCGGCGGCCAGCGCGCGGCTGGGGGCGGAGGCCTCCGTCACCGTGATTCCCGACGGCGTGGGCGTGATCGTAAGCAATGCAGCGGAGGAATAAACGATGAAATATTTTCTGGGCGTAGATTTTGGCGGTTCCTCATCCAAGGCCACCCTGCTGGGCGAAGACGGCCGGGTGTATGCCACCGCCAGCTGTGAATACCCCACCTATTATCCCGAAAACGGCTGGGCGGAGCAGGATGTGGAGGATAGCTACCAGGCGCTGGTCAGCAATATCCGGGAAATTCTGAAATCCTCCGGCGTGCAGCCGGAGCAAATCGCCGCCCTGGCGCTGGACGCGGCCACGCATACCGCCGTGCTGCTGGATGAAAACGACCGCCCCCTGCGCCGCGCCATTTATTGGACGGACACTCGCTCCGCCCAGCAGGCCGCCCGCCTGAAAAAGGAAATGGGCGACGAGCTGATTCAGGAATGCTACAACAGCGTTTCCAGCCTCTGGACGCTGCCCCAGCTGGTGTGGCTGCGGGAAAACGAGCCTGAAACCATCCGCAAAACCCGCAAGGTGCTGGCGGTGAAGGATTACGTTCGCTTCCGCCTCACCGGCGATTACGTTACCGATCAGATTGAGGCCATGGGCTTCCTGCTGCTGGATGCGCGGAACAACACCTGGTCCGACAAGCTGTGCGGCCTGGCAGGCATTTCTCCCGCCGTCATGCCGCAGATCGTCGATCCCATGCAGAAGCTCTCCCCCCTGTGCGCGCAGGCCCGGCAGGATACCGGCCTGACGGAAAAAACGGTGGTCATCGCCGGGGCGACGGATACCGTGATGGAGGTTTACGCTTCCGGCGCGGTGAAGCCCGGCCAGGCCACGGTGAAGCTGGCCACGGCAGGCCGCATCTGCCCCATTACCGATCACGCGGTGGTGGATCCCCGGCTGGTCACTTATCGCCATGTGGTGAAGGGCCTGTGGTATCCCGGCACCGCCACCAAATCCTGCGCGGCGTGCAATCGCTGGTATCGCGACACCTTCGGCGGCAGCTTCACCGAAATGAGCGCCGCGGCGGCCACGGTGGCCCGGGGATGCGAGGGGCTGTTCTTCCACCCCTATTTGCAGGGCGAAATCACCCCCTACCTGGATGATAAGCTGCGGGCCAGCTTTACGGGCGCGGCGGGCTTCCACACCAAGGCGCATTTCAATCGCGCCGTGCTGGAGGGCGTGGCATATTCCATGAAGGATTGCTTTGAAACGCTGCAGGGCATGGGCATCGCCCCTCAGGAGGCGGTGGCCATTGGCGGCGGCGCGAAATCCGATCTGTGGCGGCAGATTCTGGCCGATATGCTGGGTATCCGACTGCAAACGGTGGAGAACGTGGATAGCTCCCTGGGCAGCGCCATGCTGGCAGGGGTGGCCGTGGGCGCCTTTGCCGATCATGAGGACGCGGTGCGCCGGTGCGTCCGGGTTACGGGCGAAACGCTGCCCGATCCCGAGGGCGTGGCCTTCTATAACCGCCAGTTCCAGTTCTATCGCCGCATTCAGGCGGCCCTGGCTCCCATTTATCACGAGCTGTAAGGATGAAAGGGCTTATGCGAATTCTCGTTTGCTTAAAGCAGGTTCCCGACACCACGGAAGTGAAGCTCTCCAGCGATTTCACCCTCCAGCGGGATTTTATCGCCCAGGTGATGAATCCGGCGGATGAAAGCGCCCTGGAAAAGGCCCTGGCCCTGCGGGATCAGCAGGGGGGCGAAGTGACGGTGCTCACCATGGGCCCCGCCCGCGCGGAAACCATGCTGCGGGAGGCCCTCTCCCGGGGGGCGGACAAGGCCGTCCTGCTCACCGATCCGCGCTTTGCCGGGGCGGACACCCTGGTTACCGCCCAGTGCCTGAAGGCGGCGGTGGAAAAGCTGGGGGCCTTTGATCTGATTTTTTGCGGCCGCCGGGCAGTAGACGGCGAAACAGGCCAGGTGGGCCCCATGCTGGCCTCGCTGCTGAACTGCGCCTGCGTGGCCAACGCAACCGACGTGCGGCTTCAAGAAGCGGGCTTTGCCGTGGATCAATTGACCGAAAACGGCGTGATCGCCTGGCGCGCCCAGGCCCCTGCGCTGATTACCTTCTGCGAATGGAGCCACCGCCTGCGGCTGCCCACCATTTCGGGGCTGAAAAAATCCCGCCAGGCGGAATTGACCAAATGGACGCCCGACGACCTGGGCATAACCGCCTGCGGCCTGAGGGCCTCCCCCACCCGGGTGGTAAAGGTTTCCTCCCGGCCGGTGGGCGTGCGCCCCTGCCAGAAGCTGCCGCTTTCCGATGTGCTGGCGGCGCTTGAGGAAAAGGGGGTGCTGGAATGAACATCGTGGTTTTCTGCGAAGCCCAGGGCGATACCGGGCTGGAGTTGCTGGGCAAGGCGCGGCGCATCGCGCCGGAGGCCCGGCTCACCGCGCTGTATGAGGATGAAGCTGCGCCCCTGGCCCGCTTTCAGGCGGCGGGGGCGGACGAGGCCCTCTGCATGGACCTGTGCGCCGATGATTGCGCCCAGGGCAGCCGCATCGCCCAGGCGCTTGAAAAAATCGCCCCCGATTCCGCCCTCTTTCCCGCCACGGTGCGGGGCCGCTTCCTCTCCGCCTGGGTGGCCGCCAAGCTGGAAACCGGCCTCACGGCGGATTGCACCGAGCTTGCGCTCACCGAAAGCGGCCTGCTCAAGCAGGTGCGCCCCGCCTTTGGGGGCAACCTGACGGCGGAAATCGTGTGCAAAGAGCGACGGCCGCAATTGGCCAGCGTGCGGCCCGGCGTGTTTCCCCTGCCAGCTGGCGGGGCGGAGCGGCCCGGCTTCCAACAGCGCGCGCTTTCCCTGACCCCGGCGCTGCCGCTGCTGGAGAAAATCGCCTTCCAGCCCGTGGAGGATTCCGTTTCCCTGCCCAGCGCCCGGGTGGTTATCGCGGGCGGCAAGGGCGTGGGCAGCAAAAAGGGCTTTGAAAAACTCTTCGCCCTGGCCCAGCTGCTGGGCGGCGCGGTAGGGGCCACCCGCAGCGCCGTGGACGCGGGCTATATCCCCTACGCCCACCAGGTGGGCCAGACGGGGGTGACCATCCGGCCCGAATTGTATATCGGCTTTGGCATCAGCGGCCTGGTGCAGCACACCGTAGGCATGAGCAGCGCCAAGGTGGTGGTGGCGGTGAACAGTGACCGCTCCGCCCCCATCTTCGCCTGCGCAGATTATGGCGTCGTCGCCGATTGGGAACAAACCATCGACGTGATGATACAATACTTTCAGGAAAGGAAGAAGAAACAATGAATTTCAAAAAGACCTATACCCCCAAGAACGGCTACACCCCCCTGTGCAAGATCGGGGAATGCTCCCTGAAGGATCTGGAATTCGGCATCATCGAGCTGACCAACGGCCAGTCCCTGGATTTTGACACGCAGGATCGCGAGGTCGCCTTCATCGTGCTGGGCGGCAAGGCCAATTTCACCGCCAACGGCGAGGATTACGGCATGGTGGGCTCCCGCACCAACGTGTTCGCCAGCCCCAAGGCGGAAGCGTTCTACGCCCCCCGCAACTGCAAGGTGAAGATCGACAGCCCCTGGAACGTGAAAATCGCCGTGTGCGGCACCCCCGTCACCGTGGACAGCAAGCCCCAGGTCATTCATCAGAACGACGTGCGGGTGCTGCGCCTGGGCGTGAAGCCCTGGGAGCGGGACACCAGCTTCATCGTGGACAGCACCACCAACGCCACCAAGCTGACCATCGGCGAAGCCTACATCACCCCCGGCAACTGGGCCGGCTTTCCCCCGCACAAGCACGATGTGGATAACATGCCCTCCGAAGGCGTGCTGGAAGAAATCTATTACTTCCTCTTTGATCCCCAGCAGGGCTTCGGCGTCCAGTGTCTCTACACCAGCGACGGCGAAATCGACGAGGCCTATCGCGTCAAGAACGACGAGCTGGTGGAATTCCCCCGCGGCTATCATACCACCGTGGGCGCTCCCGGCTACAACACCTATTTCCTGTGGCTGATGGCGGGCGAGCATCAGGGCTTCTACCGCAGCAACGATCCCCAGCACGCCTGGGTTGGCGCTGTGGAAAACATGGTGAAGAAGCTGTAATACCGGCTTAAAAACAATACTTTTTTCAGGAAAACCGTTCCTGGCCTGCCGGGGACGGTTTTTCCGTATTCCTTTTTCTCCGCGCTCTTTTTCTTTTGCCCACGGCTTGACCATCCCCCTGGAAGCATGCTAAAATACAAACAGAAAAAAACGAACAAACAGGAGGTTTTGCCCGTGTCCCTTTTAACGCACCAAGGTGAGAAGCTTTATCTGGATGGAAAGGAATTCTACCTGGCATCCGGCGATATGCACTATTTCCGCTTTTTCCCGGAGGGCTGGCGGCGCCGGCTGCGGCTGATGAAGGCCTTTGGCTTGACCGCCGTGCAGACCTACGTTCCCTGGAACCTGCATGAGCCCCGGAAGGGCGAATTTCATTTCGAAGGGCGGCTGAACCTGCGGGCGTTCCTGGAAATGTGCGCCGAGGAGGGGCTGTATGTGCTGCTGCGCCCCGCCCCCTATATCTGCTCCGAGTGCGATTGGGGCGGCCTGCCCGCCTGGACGATGCAGGAAAACGTGTGCCCCCGCACCATGGATGCGGAATACATCCGGCATTATAAAGAATATTTTGATCGCCTGTGCCAGGAATTCGTGCCCATGCTGTCCACCCGGGGCGGCCCCATCCTGGCCGTGGCCCTGGAAAATGAATACGGCAGCTACGCCATGGATTTGGAATATCTGCGCTATTGCGAAAAAATTCACCGGGAGGCGGGTATTGACGTGCCCCTCTACACCGCGG
This sequence comes from uncultured Clostridia bacterium, assembly GCA_934667105.1. Taxonomy (GTDB): domain Bacteria; phylum Bacillota; class Clostridia; order Christensenellales; family Aristaeellaceae; genus RUG563. The sequence goes on along the minus strand of CAKULG010000011.1, from coordinate 18,489 downwards.
GCGGCCCCGCGCCATTCTGGCAGATTTACGGCGGCTTCCCGGAAATCTGGTCGGGCATTGATCTGCTGGGCGGCGTTCCCCAGGCGGCGCAGCAGCTGCGGCGCTTCCAGCGGGGCTTCCCGCTGCTGGTGGCTGAAATGTGGGGCGGGCGCGCCCAGCAATGGGGCGGGCGTTTTCTCCGTCAAACGCCTGAGGCCGTGGCCCATAATTACCAGGAAGCCCTGGAATGCGGCGCGTATGTGAATTTTTACATGTTCTGCGGCGGCACGAATTTCGGCTTTTTCAGCGGCGCGCTGGAGGGCACCTTTCGGGCGGATCCCCCGGGGGCGAAGGCGCGCTATATTCCCTATGCCACCAGCTATGATGTGGACGCGCTTGTGGACGAGCAGGGCCGGCCCACCAAAAAATATTTTCTGTGCCGGGAGGTGCTGGCCAAGCACCGGAGCATGCCCCTGGAAGCGCTGCCCCCCGTGCCGGAAAACATGCCCGTCCAGGCTCCGGCGGAAATTCATTGGCAGGAAAGCCGCCGCCTGTTCCAGCCCCAGGTGCTGGACGCGCTGACCGAGCGCCAGGTGAAGGCGGGCAATGTGCGGCCCATGGAGGCCCTGGGCCAGGATTACGGCTGGATTCTGTACACCACACGTCTGCTGCGCACCGATCCCACCCTCATCCACCAGCTAATTCTGGACGGCCTGCACGACCGGGCGGATATTTACTGCGACGGGCAATACATGGGCACCTATTACCGCGACCGGAAAAACACGCCGGTGGAATTCCGCATCGAAAAAGAAAGCATGCGGCTGGATATTCTGGTGGAGAACATGGGCCGCATCAATTTCGGCTTCGCCATGCTGGCGGAAAAAAAGGGCATTGTGGGCCACGCCCGGCTGAAGCTCTTCAATGCGAAGCGTCAACCCGCGGGGAACATGGGCTTTATCAGCAATTGGGAAATTCGTTCGCTGCCCATGCGGCCCGCCCTGGTGGAGGCGGCCTTCGCCCCCGCCCCCGCCCCCGCGCCCGACGGCCGCACCCAGCCCCGTTTCTATCGCGGAGCCTTCGCCGCCCAGCCCGGGGTGGATACCTGCCTGGATTTCAAGGGCGGCCCGGAGGGCTTGAGCGGCATGACCAAGGGCTTTGTGCAGATCAACGGCTTTAACGTGGGGCGCTATTGGGCCATCGGCCCCCAGGATACCCTGTATATCCCCGGCGCGCTGCTGCATGAGCAAAATACCATCGAGGTGTTCGAGCTCTACGGCGGCGAGGCCTATCCAACCCCCGCCTTCTGCCCTGAAATCAAGCTGGATTCGCTGACGGAAAACGTGGAATGCCTGATGGAAGAAGAATAAGAACGAATATAAAAAAATATTGCGGGGGAGCTGTTCTTTGAGCTGTCGCCCCCGCAGCCCTTCCAAGAAAGTTATATAGAGAAGAGAAAAAATAGGAAAATAACTTGCTTCTCCGTCAGCCGTTTTCCGCCCTTAAAAAGAAAAAAACGTTTACACGCGCTCCTTGCATGAAGCGTCGCCCCCGCCGCATAGGATAGGACGGGGGTGAAATTGATATGGAGAAAGATATGCCCGCGCGTTCGCCCGTTCAAAGGGCGCATTCCCTGGCCATGGAAAACCGGCAGAGGGCCGCCCTGACGGGGGTCAGCGAGGTGCTGGCCTTTGATGAAACTCAGGTGCTGCTCATGACGGACGGGGGCGAAATCGCCTTGACGGGGGAGGGCCTGCATGTGACGCGGCTGATGCTGGAGGAGGGCCAATTAACGGTGGAGGGGCGCATCGACGGGGTATTTTACACCCAGCGGCCCGCCCGGCGCGGCCTTTTTCACCGCAAATGACCTTTTTCGAGTCCTCCGGCCAGGCGGCCATTTTCCTGATGCTGCTGTATGCCGGGGCGGCGGCGGGGGTGATCTACGATCTGCTTGCGCCCCTGCGGCGGCGGCTGCCCTCCGCTCTGGCCGGGCTGCCCGATCTGATCTGGTGCCTGCTGGCGGCGGCGCTGTGCGCCTTTGCGCTGATGCTAGGCGGCGAAGGCAAGGCCCGTCCCTACGCGCTGCTGGGGCTATGCTGCGGCGGGGGCATTTATTGCCTGGGCGCGCGCCAGCTGGCTCGGGGCGCGGCGCATTTATGCAAAAGCAGGATTTTTCCCTTCCTGCGGCGAATTTCCCCTTCCGGAAAGAAAAGGAGGGGAAACGCCCATGAAACGCAGGATTAAGCTGTTTCCCGTGCTGGTGCTGGCCTTTGCCATCGTCGCCTGCGGCCTGGTGACTATGAACCGGCTGGACGGCGATATTGCCGTGCTGGAGGATACCGCCCGGGAAACCCAGCGCCGGAAGCTGGACGCCGAGGCCAAGCGCAGCGCCTTACAGCAGGAAATTGCTGTGAAGGATACCGATTCCTATATCATGGAAAAAGCGCGCAGCCTATACGGCTATCTCATGCCGGGGGAGATTCGTTTTGTGGTGGTGAACCCCGATTCCCTCTATGATACGCCCGAGGCCGTGGTGGTGGCCCAGGAAACCGCCGCCCCGCAGGAGGAGGCCTCGCCATGATGCACGCCGCCATTGCCATCGGCTCCAATTCCACGCGCCTGCTGGCCGCCCGGAAACAGGCGGGCGCGCTGACGGATATATTTCGGGGCCGCGAAGAAACGCGGCTCTTTTTAGGACTGGACGAGCAGGGAAACATCCGCCCGGAGCGGCTGGAAGAAACGGCCCAGGCTGTGGCCCGGCTGGCCGCTCTGGCCCGGGGGCGGGGAGCGGATTCCATCGCGCTGTTCGCCACCAGCGCCTCCCGGGACGCAAAAAACAGCGATGCGCTGGCCCGGCGCATTTACGCCCTCACAGGGCTGACCCTGCGCATTATATCTGGCCAGGAGGAAGCGAGGCTGGGCTTTCTGGCCGCCGCGGGCCAGGCCCGGCGCATGGTGATGGATATTGGCGGCGGCTCCACGGAGCTGACGCTGGGGGAAAAGGGGCACGTGCTCTGGGCCGAAAGCGCCCAGTTGGGGGCTTCCCGACTGCTGAAGGAGCAGCCCATCGCCTGCCTGGCGGATGCGCAAAGAGCGCGGGCCAGGGCGGAAACCCTGCTGCGGCCCTTCTGCCAGGCATTGCGGGCGTATCCCCCCGCCCCCGCGCTGATCGGCCTGGGCGGCACCTGCACCACCGCCGCCGCCATGCGCCTGGGCCGCGAAGCCCACGGGGAGACGGTAGAGGGCCTGCGCCTTTCCCGGGATTTTCTTCAGGCGCAATGGACGCTGCTGGCGGAGCTGCCCCTGGAAAAGCGCATGCAGGTGCCCGGCCTGCCCCCTGCCCGGGCAATCCATATGCCTCACGGCCTGAGCATTTTGCTGGCCGCTATGGCACTTCTGCATTTTGATGAAATCACCGTCTCCGCCCGCACCAACCTGGACGGCTTTCTGCTGGAGCAGGAAGAATAAGGATATTGCGGATATAAAATTGCGGGGGAATCGCCCTTTGCGACCAAAGAGCGATTCCCCCGCTTTATTTTTTCCTTCATCACCCTGCGGTAATATCCCATTGGGGCCGGGGTGCGAAGCACACCTGCTTTTCCGCCGCGGGGCCGCCCGCCAGATCCAGCACGATCAATTCGTTTTCCCCCGGGCGCAGTAGGCCCGCCGGGCAATAGAGGGATTGCTGCGGCCCGATTTCCCAATATCGGCCCAAATTAAAGCCGTTCACCCATACCATGCCCTTTTCACAGCCCGCCATCACCAGATGCGCGTCCTGGGGATTTTCCACGGTAAAACAGGCGCGATAGAAGCCGGGCCCCTGGGCGGCGAGCCGGTCGAAGACAAGGCCGGAAAGCGCTTCCAGGGACAACGGCCAATGCCGCCAATGGAACAGCCGGGTGACGCCCCAGGTTACTTCCTCCAGAATGCCCTTTTCATCCCGCAAATGAGGGTTGGTGTTATTGCGGCCCATGTTCTCCACCAGAATTTGCAGCAGGGAGGGCGCGTCCCCCGTGGCGAGAGTGATTTCAGGAAATTCCTGATCCCGCTGATACACGCCCTTGAACGCGCCGTCCTGGAAGATCAGGGCGCGATCATGCAGGCCGCTGATGCGGAGGGGCAGCCCGCCGGGGTAGCCCGGGTGCAGCTGCGTTTCATACAGCACAAAGCCATAGCCCAGGCCCAGCTGCTCAAAGGTTTTCACCCCCGCCGCGCACACGGGCGCGCTCAGGACGGGCAGCTGCGCCAGCAGCGGGGCGCAGGCGGCAAAAGAAAGCGGCGCGTGGGAAAGGGCCTGCCGCCGCACGGGCTCCGCCTCCCGGACGGGCTTGCCCAGAAACGCATCCAGTTCCCTTCGGCAGGCGAAATATTTGGGCGTGGGATAGCCGTCCTCCCCCACCAGGGCGTCGGTATCATAGCTGGTGGTGATGGCCCGGTAAATGCGCTTGCCCGTGGGCACAAAGGAATCGGTAATCCGCGCGCCGTTCATAAAGCCGAAATTCGTGCCGCCGCAGAACATATAAAAATTCACATACGCGCCGCATTCCAGCGCCTCCCGATAGGCCCGGGCAATAGGGCCCACCTCCCGATGGGCGAAGGTTTCCCCGAAATAGGTGGAGCGGCCCGACCAGTATTCCCCCACAAAGGCGGGAAAATCGGGTTTCACCTTGCGCAGCCGGGCGACGGCCTCCCGGCTTTCCAGCCGGTAATTCACCCCGGCCCACACCCCCTCCAGGCCGCCCTCTTGCAGCATCTGCTCGTTATTGCCGTCGGTGGTATAGAAGGGCACGTCCACCCCCAGCGCCTCCATTTCCTTTTTCAGAAAGCGCAGATATTCCTGATCGTTGCCATAGCCGCCGTATTCGTTTTCAATATCCACGGCGATGATGGGCCCGCCGTGGGTGGAAAGGAAGGGCGTGAACCGGGGAATCAATTCTTGGTAATACCGGTGCACGGCGGCGGTAAACCGGGGATCCATGCATCGCAAGGCCTGATTTTTCTCCTTCAGCAGCCACCAGGGCATGCCGCCGAATTCCCATTCGGAGCAGATGAAGGGGCTGGGCCGCAGCAGCACCTTCAGCCCCGTTTCCTGGCACAGGGAAAGGAAGGCGGGCAGATCCAGCATGCCGGAAAAATCAAAAACCCCCTCTTCTTTTTCGTGCAGGTTCCAGGGCACATAGGTCTGCACGGCGGTCAGGCCGAAATCCTTCATCAGTTCCAGCCGCCTCCGCCAGCCCTCCGACTGAATGCGGAAATAATGCATGGAGCCGCTGGCCAGGTAAAAGGGCTGTCCCCCCAGGAAAAGGCCCTCGGGCCGAATTTCCAGCTTCTCATTGGGCATAAGAATGCGTCCCCCTTCGATGAATTTATTGATTGAAACTATTATACGAAAAAGCCTGGAACTTGGCAACCGCCAAGCGCCCGTCATTCCCGCATTTTTCCCCCGCCGCAAAAAAAGAAAACCAGGCCGCAAAAAAAGAGAAGCCCCGGGCAAGAAATGCTATGGTAAATACCGATGATCTATGGTATAGTAATCTCAGCGCAAAAACACAATGCGGGCCCTTCCCCGCAAAAATGCAAAGGAGAACGCAAGCCATGAAAGAAACCATTTCCTTCAATCAGGACTGGCGCTTTCATCTGGGGGACATCCCCGTGGAGGAAGCGAAGCTGAAATCCCCCATGTATATCGAGGCCAAAACCTCCCGCAAGCGCTGCGGCCCCGCCGCCCGGGGGTATATGGACGGCACGGAGTTTTATAACGATTTCGGCCTCATTTCCCACGAAACCTGGCTGCCCGTGGACGTGCCCCACGACTATATCATCGGCCAGGAGCCCAAGGCCGAAAACAATAACACCCTGGGCTTTTTCAAATATGAAAACGCCTGGTACCGCAAGCATTTCACCCTGGACGCGGCGGACGAGGGCCGGCGCATCAGCATTTATTTCGAGGGCGTGGGCGTGCATTGCAAGGTGTATGTGAACGGCTGCTACATGCTCACCAATAACTGCGGCTATTCCTCCTTTGAGGTGGATGTGACCGACGTGGTGGATTTCGGCGAGGACAACGTGATCGCCCTGCACATCGATACCAGCGAGCACGAGGGCTGGTGGTACGAGGGCGCGGGCATCTATCGCCCCGTGTGGCTGATTAAATCCGAGCCGGTGGCCGTGGATCTCTACGGCGTGTTCGTCCATCCCGAAAAGGGCGAGGGCGACGTTTGGGCGCTGCCGGTGGATACCACGCTGCGCAACGACGATTATGAAGAAAAAACCGCCCGTGTGCTCTCCATTGCCCGGGATGATAAGGGCCGGGAAATCGCCCGGCTGGAAGGTGAAATCGCCGTTCCCGCCCGGCAGAAGGCCACGCTGCATCAGCGGGGCACGGTAGAAAATCCCGCCCTGTGGGATATCGAGAGCCCCGCGCTCTACACCCTGGAAACCATCGTCACTGTGGCGGGCGAAACGGTGGAAACCCAGCAGAACCGCTTCGGCTTCCGCACCATTCGCTTCGATAAGGACGAGGGCTTCTTCCTCAACGGCCGCAATGTGAAAATCAAGGGCGTTTGCTGCCATCAGGATTACGGCCTCACGGGCAAGGCGGTGCCTCCCCGGGTGCAGCGCTACCGGCTGGAGCTGCTCAAGGAAATGGGCGCCAACGGCTATCGCTGCTCTCATTATCCCCAGCATGATTACACCATGAACCTGCTGGATGAAATGGGCTTCCTCACCATGGCGGAAACCCGTTGGTATGAAAGCACTCCCGAAGGCATGGCGCAGCTGGATATGCTCATCAAACGCGATCGCAATCATCCCTGCGTCATTCTCTGGTCCGCCGGGAATGAAGAGCCTATGCACAAAACCAAGCCAGGCCGCCGCATCGCCCACGCCATGCTGCACCGCGCCCGGGAGCTGGACGGCACCCGCCCCGTTACCACCGCCGTATCCCACGACCCCGCCCACAGCACCGTGGCCGACCTGGTGGACGTGATGGGCGTGAACTACAACCTGACCCACTTTGACATGCTCCACGAAAAGTATCCCGATGTGCCGCTGATTTCCACCGAATGCGTGGCCACCAGCACCACCCGGGGCTGGTATTACGCCGATTGCCCCGAGCGCGGCTATTATTACGGCTATGACCGGGACACCAACAAATCCTTCCTGGCCCGGGAAAAGACCTGGAAATATTTCATGGAGCGGCCCTGGATCGCGGGCGGCTATCAGTGGGCCGGTATCGAGCACCGGGGCGAAACGGTGTGGCCGCGGCTGTGCTCCCAGGCGGGGGCCATTGATCTTTATCTCAACCGCAAGGACGCTTTCTACCAGAATCAATCCCACTGGACGAAAGCGCCCATGGTGCATCTGCTGCCTCATTGGAATTGGCCGGGCATGGAGGGGCAGGAAATCCGCGTTTCCGCCTATACCAATTGCGACCGGGTGGAGCTGTTCCTCAACGGCGAATTGATTGGCAGCCATGAAGTGGAGGCCTGGGGCCACGCCGAATGGCAGGTGAAATACGCGCCGGGCTGCCTGCTGGCCAAGGGCTACCGGGAGGGCAAGCTGGCGTGCCAGGACCAGGTGGAAACCACCGGCGCGCCTGTGAAGCTGCGGCTGAAGCTGGAGCGGGACGGCGTGCGGGCGGACGGCCAGGATGTAGCCATCATCACCTGCGATTGCCTGGACGCCCAAGGCCGCCATGTGCCCGACGCCGCGCCCATGGTGCATTTCTACACTGTGGATAAGGGCCAGATCGTGGGCACGGGCTCTGATGTGTGCGATCACACCCCCGTCACCAGCCACGACCGCCGCATGCGCGCGGGCCTGATTTCCGTTCTCGCCCGAGCCGGGAAAGAGGCGGGCCGCATGATCGTCAAGGCCGAGGCCGAGGGCCTGGAAACCGCTGTCTTGGCGGTGGAATTGGTATAAAATAATGCGGGAGGGCATTCTTTGGCGGGCAAAGAATGCCCTCCCTTCTGTAGCCTCAACCGGCGCGGCGGTTCGCTGCCGCTTCCGCCGTTTGTTTCGATTGACTCGCGGGGCTCCCCCTCCCAAGAAAGCCGGTTGTTTCTCCGCGGACAAGATGAACATAAAAGAAAACAGGGCGAAAGGCGCTTACGCTTCCTTTCGTCCTGTGTTCTTTTTTCGCGGCGCGCCGCCGCTTATCCCAGGTATTTTTCCAGGCACACCAATTGAACATTGGGAATGCCGTTAAAAACGCAGCTTACAATGCCGACTTCCTCATAGCCCAAATGCTGATACAGCTTCCTGGCCCGCGCGTTGCGCGCATTCGTATCCATGCGCAGGGCGGGGCGCCCCTGCCGCCTGGCGTAATCCTCATAGAACGCGACGAAAGCCCGGCCGCAGCCCTTGCCCTTTTCAGCGGGATCCACCACCAGGCCGTGAAGCACCATAACCTCCCCCGCCTTTGCGGCGTGCCGCCATGCCGCATGCTGATACTCCGGCACCTGAATCTGATTGATTACCGCCGCCGCGACAATTTTTCCCTCTTTCTCCATCACGAATAGATCGCCTCTTTGCAAAGCGTCCTCCGCCGTTTTCCGGATGGGATAAACGCCGCGAATCCAGCCGGTGGTGGTCTGCCCCCGTTCCTCCAGATCGTGAATGCTATCGTAAATCCGCTCAATTTGATCGATATGCTCTTCCTTTGCTTTCATAATTTCCATGCGTGTTTTGCACCTTTCATTGATTCCGCTTCTTCCCTGGAGAAAAGCTCTCCATATTATCGTTTTTCCCTCACGGCGCATCCTGGGCGGAGATGCCGTACTTCCGCCGGTATTGGGAAGGGGGCATCTGGAAATGCCGGGAAAAGGCGCGGCTGAAATACAGCGGGTTTTCATAGCCGCAGTTGGCCGCCACCTCGGCAATGGGCAAATCGCTGTCCGCCAGCAGCTCTCGGGCCCGCTCCATGCGCAGCTTGGTCAGATAGGCGTAGGGCGATTGTCCCAGATACTCCCGAAAGGCATGGGCGAAATGATAGCGGCTCATGCCGCAGCGGGCGGCGTAATCATCAATGGATTGGCTTTCGCCATAGTGATAATGCATGTGCTCCACCGCCTGCATCAGCCGCTGCCGTGCCTTGCTGCCCGCCTCGTCCTGCAGCATCTGCCGCCGCCGTCCCGCCAGCGCCAGCAGCTCGTAAAGCAGCGCGGCGGATAATTCCTCATAACAGGGGGATTTCACCCGCATTTCCTCCACCAGCCGGTCAAACAGGCCGCTGATTTCCATATCCTCCCCCACGGTGCTCACCGGCTCCTCCATCAGGCCGCAAACGCGGAGGTTTTTTTCCGCCTCGCCCCCCGTAAAATGCACCCATTTGCACAAAATGGGCGTCTGCGCCCGGTATAGGTAAAATTGCGGCTGCTCGGGCTGGTATAACACCGTCTGCCCCGCCGTGACCGTCTGCCATGCGCCGTTCAAATAATAATCGCCCTTGCCCTTGGCCACATACAGCAGCTGATAATCCTTCCGGCCCTGGGGCCGCCGAAGGAAATAAGCGTCGTTCAGATGCGGGCTGCCCTTGCTTTTCGCACTGATTCCGCAGCTGTTCACCCGCAGCGGCCTGTCCGCCGTTTGATAATCGTACAGATCCTCTTCCCCGCTATGCACCAGCAGCATCCGCTTATCCCCCTTCCTTTTTCAAAAAGGATACGCGCGCCGTGTTTTTTTGTCAAGGCCAAAAAGCAAGAAAGTGTATATCCTTTCGCAATTTCTCCCATGGAAAAGCGGCCCCGCCGCCGGTATAATGATCTTAAAAATAACGTCCGCCGAAAGGCGGGCGAAGGAAAGGAACGACCCCCTCTATGAAGAAATTTGCCTTCATCGGCGCGGGCAGCTATGGCTTCACCCGCAACCTGGTGCGCGACCTGCTCACTTTCCCCGTCTTTGAGGATTGCGAGCTGGCGCTGATGGACATTAACCCCCTGCGGCTGGAAAAAATCGAAGCCTGCGTGAAGAAGATCGTGGCGGCATTTGGCAATAAAGCCACCGTTACCGCCACCATGAACCGCCGGGAAGCGCTGGAAGGCGCGGACGGCGTGCTGTGCACCGTGTTCAACGGCGACATCGACATCTGGCGCTACGACATCGAAATCCCCAAGGAATTCGGCGTGGACATCAACGTGGGCGACACCCGCAGCGTATCGGGCATCTTCCGCGCCCTGCGCAATATCCCCCTGATGCTGGATATTTGCAAGGACATCGAGGAATGCTGCCCCAACGCCGTTTTCCTGAACTACACCAACCCCATGAGCATGCTGTGCAAGGCCATGCAGAGCCGCACGAAAGTGCAGGTGACGGGCCTGTGCCACAGCGTGCAGGGCACGGCGCAGATGCTGGCCAAGTGGATCGGCGCGCCCATGGAAGAAATCACCTATACCTGCGCGGGCGTGAATCACCAGGCCTTCTATCTGGATTACAAGTGGAACGGCCAGGACGCCTATCCCCTCATCCGCAAGGCCGTTACCGAGCGCCCCGAAATCTATAACGAAGAAATCGTGCGCAACGAAATGTTCCTGAACCTGGATTATTACCCCACCGAATCCAGCGGCCATAACAGCGAATACAACCAATGGTTCCGCAAGCGCCCCGACCTGATTGAAAAATACTGCAACCAGGGCACCAGCTGGAATCCCGGCAAATACGCCTTCTCCCTGAACCTGCGCCTGGAGCGGGAAAAGACCTGGGTGGCCGATCTGGATAAGTGGATCGCCGAGGCGGAAGTGGATATGAAGCGCAGCCAGGAATACGCCGCCAACATCTTCAACGCCATCATCGGCGACGGCAAGCTGTTCAAATTCAACGGCAACGTGCTCAACAAGCATCTGATTGATAACCTGCCCGAGAATTCCTGCGTGGAAGTGCCCGTGGTGGCCTCCCGCAGCGGCATCGAGCCCATCCATGTGGGCAAGCTGCCCGACCATCTGGCCATCCTGGTGAACACCACCGCCCGCATCGAGGATATGGTGGCCGACGCCGCCGTGACGGGCGACCGCCGCGCCGTGTTCCAGGCCGTGTGCATGGATCCCCTGTCCAGCGCCGTGTGCTCCCTGGAGGAAATCAAGCAGATGACCGACGCGCTCTTCGAAAAGAACCGGGACTACCTGCCCGCTTTCTTCAAGAAATAAGAAATATAATGCGGGGGAATCGCTCTTTGTTGGTCAAAGAGCGGTTCCTCCGCACCCCTTCCGAGAAAGCCAATTGGGAAAGGGCAGGCGGCAAGAAATCAACTTGCTTCTCCGCTGACAAAAGAGGGGGAGCTTTTTTGTTGTCTTATAATTTACGCTTTCTCCGCATTGCGCTTCTGCACAAAAGCTGGTAAAATACTTCCCGAGGTGATACACAATGCTTCAACAGCAGCAATTGCAGAAATACGCGGAAATTATCGTGAAAATCGGCGCCAACGTGCAGCCGGGCCAGCCCGTTCGCCTGTCGGCGGAAACGGACCAGTTACCCCTGGTGCAGGCGGTGACGGAGGAATGCTACAAGGCCGGGGCCAAATATGTGGATGTGCGCTGGAATGCGGGCAGCATCAGCCGGCTGCATTATCAATACGCCACGGCGGAAACCTTGGGCGAAGTGCCCGCCTGGGAGGAGGCCCGGGCCCAGCAGATGGTGAAGGATCTGCCGGTCAGCATTTACATTTCCTCCGAGGATCCGGATAAATTCAGCGGCCTATCCGCCGAGAAAATCGCTCAGGTGGGCCAGATGCGGGGCAAGGTGCTGAAAAAATATTTCGACGCGCTGGATGGAAAATATCAATGGCTCATCGTGGCCGCCGCCTCCCCTGCCTGGGCGAAGAAGGTGTTTCCCGGCATGGCGGAGGAAGAAGCGGTGGATAAGCTGTGGGCCGCCATTTTCTCCTGCATGTACATGGATCTGTCCCAGGACCCCGTGGCCGTTTGGAAAAAGCACACGGCGGATTGCAAGGCGCGGTGCGATTGGCTCAACGCCCAGCATTTCACCCGCCTGCACTATTCCAGCAAAAACGGAACCGACTTCACCGTGGGCCTGATTCCCGGGGCCAAATGGTGCGGCGCGGCGGATGTGAACCACGCCAACCAGGTTTCCTATGTGCCCAACATGCCCACCGAGGAGGTGTTCACCAGCCCCATGCGCGGCCAGGCGGAGGGCACGCTGGTGGCCACCAAGCCCCTAAGCTGCGCCGGGCAGCTGGTGGAGGATTTCACCGTCACCTTTAAGGCGGGCCGCGTTGTTTCCTGCCAGGCGAAAAAGGGCAAGGAAGCGCTGGAAAAAATGTTCGCCATGGACGAGGGCGCGTCCATGCTGGGCGAGGTGGCGCTGGTGCCCAAGGAATCGCCCATCAATCAGACGGGCATCCTCTTCTATAACACGCTGTTTGATGAAAACGCCTGCTGCCATGTGGCCGCGGGCGAGGGCTTCAACGAGGTGCTGGACGGATTTCAGGAGATGACCGACGAGCAGATTCTGGAAAAGGGCGTGAACGATTCCATCATTCACGAGGATTTCATGATCGGCTCGGAGGATCTGAACATCGTGGGCTTCCGGGCGGACGGCACCAGCGCCGATATTTTCATCAACGGCACCTGGGCGGAGGGAACGATATAATTTCCCCGCAAGAAGGCCGTATGGATAAAAACTGATATTACAAAACCAGCTTGCTTCTTCGTTGACGTATGCCTCTAAAATGAAGCCTGGAAAATTTAGAGGCATGCGGCAGCGTGGCTCTTGTCCTTTTGCCGCCAAAGAAGCAAGCTGTTTTCTTTCGCCTTTTTTTCACGGACTTTCTCGGAGAACCCCGCGAATCAACCAAACCAAGCGACGGATGCAACCGCAATCCGCCGCGACGATCAGTGGGTCTCCCCCATCATTCTTTCTCTTTCCCGCCGCCCCGATCCAGGCGGAAAATGCCCACGATGGAGGAAATGATGCCCATGCTTTCGCCGATAATGCCGGGGATGGAACCGATGGCGATATCGTAAATCATCATGGACAGCCCGATGGGAAACACCAGCAGCCGGGCCAGGCGGGGATTGGCGATCCAGTAATTCACCACGCAGAGCACCGAGGCCAGCACGGGCAGCAGGCTGAAGGGCCCCCGCCAGGTAACGATGGGCGAAATCAGCGCCGCCGCCAGAAACAGGGCCAGCCACGCCTTGCTCCGGGCCCAGGCGTGCTTTTCCCGGCAGAGAAAAATGATTCCCCGGCTCACGGCGATCAGGCAGATGGCCGCCCCGGAATACGCCCCTGCCAGGATGTAATGCATCGTCCAGACAATATCCGTGGTCAGCTTCCATTGCAGCAGGCCATGCTTGCTTTTCTGCTGAAAGATAATCGCGTTAATTATGATGCCCGCAAAGCCGAAGGCAAGTGCGGGCCAGCCCATCTCCGTCACAGGTGCGCCCCCTTGGTTTTCTTTCGTCATTTTTCTACCAAATATTCTTTTCTGCACCCAGAGCCATTTTTCCTGCTTTCGATTTAATTGTTTTTAAAGGAACGATTCACGGACCGGAAACGCGCTGGAAAAGCGGGCCCGGCTGTGCTAAAATAAAAAAGGCCCGCCGCCGGGCCCAAAGAAAGGAAGAACCAAAATGAAAAACAGCGCTTTGGTCGTGATCGACCTGCAAAACGATATTACGAAAAACTATAAGGAAATTATTGAAGCTGTGAACCGCGCTATCGACTGGGCCGCCGCCAGCGGAATGCACGTGGTCTACATCCAGCACAACAACCTTTCTGCCGGAACGCGCACCTTTAAGCCCGGCACGCGGGGAGCGGAACTGGCCCCCGAATTGAAGGTTGTTTCCGATCATATCTTCGTCAAAACCAAAAGCAACGCCCTCACCAGCGAGGCCTTTTCCGCCTTCATCAAGGAAAACGGCTTAACGGAATTTTATCTTGCCGGTGCGGACGCTGCCGCCTGCGTAAAATCCACCTGCTTTAATATGACCAAAGCGGGATACGCCGTGCATGTTCTTTCCGATTGCGTCACCAGCTACGATAAAGCGAAGCTCGACGAAATGCTGGAATATTACGCAAGCAAGGGAAGCACGGTGGAGCCGCTGGCGGCCGCGATGCAGGCCGTCCATGAAAGCGCCGCCTCCTTGGGCGGCTAAGGGCGGGCAATCTTCCTGTGACAGCCCCAAAGAACGCGCATAATATCTTCTTACGCTCTTTCCCGTTCCCGCAGCAGCGGCCAGGGCAGGAAGGGAGCGGGCGGCACGGCGTGATCGCCCAGGAGCTTTTCCATCCAAATCATATCGTACCAGCGGTCAAATTTATAGCCGCATTGATGAAAATGCGCCGCCTCCGAAAAGCCCATGCGCGTGTGAAAATGAATGCTGGCGGGGGTCCAGTGCGCGTCCGGCTGTTGGCTGAAGGTGATGCAGGCATTCAGATTCTGCACGCCCTGGGCCCGAAGGGCCGCTTCCAGCGCGGCGTACAGCGCCTTGCCCACGCCCCGGCCCCGGCAATCCATGCGCAGATAAATGGAAAGCTCCACATCCCAGGCATAGGCCGCCCGGCTTTTGAACGCCCCCGCATAGGCATAGCCCAAAATATCCGCCCCTTCCTCTGCCACGAGATAGGGGTATTTTTCCTGCGTGGCTTGAATGCGGCCTGCAAATTCCTCCACGGTGGGCGCTTCATATTCAAAGGTAATGGCCGTTTCCCGCACATAGGGCGCGTAAATAGCCAGCAAGGCGGGCACGTCCGCCAGGGCTGCTTCTCGAATGCGCATATTCTTCCCGTCTCACTTTTCCAGAACCCGGCTGAGAAATTCCCGGGTGCGCGCCTCCCGGGGCTGGGTGAAAATCTGCTGGGGCGCGCCGTCCTCGGCGATCAGGCCCCGATCCATAAAAATCACGCGGCTGCTCACATCCCGGGCAAAGCCCATTTCATGGGTGACAACCAGCATGGTCAGGCCGTCCTCGGCCAGGCGCTGCATCACCCGCAGCACCTCCCCCACCATTTCGGGGTCCAGGGCGCTGGTGGGCTCGTCGAAAAGAAGAATTTCCGGGCTCATGGCCAGGGCGCGGGCGATGGCCACCCGCTGCTTCTGGCCGCCTGAAAGCTGGGCGGGCCGGGCGTTGCGATAGGGGGCCATGCCCACCTGCTCCAGATAATGCAGCGCCTTTTCCTCCGCCAGCTTCCGCTCCCGCTTCAGGGCCAGCCGCTGGCCGCAGACGCAGTTTTCCAGCACGTTCATATTGTTAAAAAGATTGAAGCTCTGAAACACCATGCCCACCTTGGCGTGATATTCCGCCCGGTTCATGGCGGCGGCGTCCCGGCCGTGATAGCGGATCTCGCCTGCCGTGGGCTCTTCCAGGAAATTAACGCAGCGAAGCAGCGTGCTTTTGCCCGAGCCGGAGGAGCCGATGATGGAGATCACCTCGCCGCCATGCACATCAAAGGAAATATCCCGCAGCACCTCCAGCGCCCCAAAATTCTTTTTCAGATGGGAAATGGAAAGAATCGCCTGTTCAGTCATGGGGGATTTCCGCCTCCTTAATGGTGATGGTGGACGCGGAATCGCTCTGGGAGCCGCAGATGGTGTAGCTCTTGCCCCCGTCCATTTTCTTTTCCAGCAGCCGCAGCAGGCGGGTGACAGTGAAGGTGAGCACGAAATAAATACAGGCGGTGATGAAGAATGCCTCAAAATACCGGGCGTAGGTGCCCGCCGCCGATTTGCTGACGAAGAACAGCTCGCTGACGGAGATGACGTTCAGCACGCTGGAATCCTTGATATTCACCACGAATTCATTGCCGATGGAGGGCATGATATTGCGCACCGCCTGGGGCAGCACCACATGCAGCATGCTTTGCCAATGGGTCAGGCCCACGGCGTGAGCGGCCTCCTTCTGGCCCTTATCCACGCTGATAATGCCGCCCCGGATAATTTCGGCCATATAGGCCCCTGTGTTGACGGAAATAATCAGAATGGCCGCGCCCAGCGGAGCCATGCGGATTTGCAGCATCATCATGGCCCCATAATAGATCACCATGGCCTGCACGATCATGGGCGTGCCCCGGAACACCTCGATATAAATATTCATCAGCGCGGAAAGCAGCCGCAGCCCGCCCTTTTTCAGCAGCGAATCCCGCGGAGAAAAGGGGATGGTGCGCACGATAGCCACCAGCAGCCCCAGGGCGAAGCCCGCCGCCGTACCCGTTAAGGCGATGAGCATGGTGTAGCCCGTGCCCCGCAGGAAAAGCGGCGCGTATTTTTCTAAAATGAAGGATACCCAGCCGAAAAAACTTGTTGGCAACGTCATCCGTGCGCACTCCTTTGTACGGTTCGGGAAAGGCTTATTGGTTCAGGGGCATCCGGGCGATAGCGTCCGTCATCATTTGGGCCCGGGTTTCCGCATCCAGCCCGGCCAGAATTTCATTCACCCGTTCCAGCAGGGGGCTGCCCTTTTGCAGGCCGATGGCAATGGAGCGCTCCTCCTCCGTGGCCTGGAAGCCCTGGCCCTCCTCGAATTGAACATAGGTCAGATCGGGATTGCCGCGAACGTCCGCCTGCGCGCCGGGATCCTCCGCCACATAGCCGTCCACCGCCCCGGCGCGGGTGGAAATGGTCATCACGTTAAAGGTTTCCATGGCCTCCGCCTGAACGACCCCGGGAATCTGGGGAATGACGCTGTAATGGAAGGTGCTCAATTGGCCGGTAATCACCGCGCCGGAAAGATCGGAGAGCCTTTTCGCCTGGGCATAGGGGCCATCCTTGCGCACCACCACCACCAGCTGGCTGGTGTAATAGGGATCGGAAAAATCCAGGGTGGCTTTGCGCTCCTCCGTGGGGCTCATGCCGGCGATGATCGCGTCCAGCATGCCGCTCTGCACGCCGATGGTCAGGCCGTTCCATTCCGTTTTCACGATCACCAGCTCCATGCCCAGCCCCTCGGCGATTTTCCGGGCGATCTGCACGTCGTAGCCGTCGGCGTAGCCCATGCCGCCCTCGATGGGCACGGTATATTCGCTGGGCTCCGCCTGGGTCCAGTTAAAGGGAACATATTCGCATTCCATGCCTACCCGCAGCGTGCCCTCCCCCAGGGCGGGAAAAGCGGCCAACAGCATCAGCAGAGACAGGGCGACGGCCAACGTCTTTTTCATCATCATTTCCTCCTTTGAAATAGAAAAGCTGCGAGGCGGACACGACGCCTCGCAGCATGAACGAACAAAAAGCCCTTCATTTTCCTACGAATAGCGCCCCACGGCATTGCGCCGTGACAGTCGGAGGGATATTCTCCCTTCGCCCAACGCCGCCCTTGCAGGGGGCTGCGTTTCGGCGGCTTTCCCTTTCGCGCTCCGTTCCTGGCCGTTTGCCGACTCCCGAAGGCTACTGATGATCGCCGCGCCTCTATTCTATGCGGACCGCGCCCGAAAGCGCCGCCCGGTTTCGTTCTCTATTGTACAGGGAAAATCGTTTCTGTCAAGGGGGATACAGGGAAAAAACATTTTTCGCGCTTCGAGGAACGAGGAACCATTGCTGAGGAGCCATTCTTTGGAAGCCAGAGAACAGTTCCCCCGCAAGCCTCAAACAGCTTAATGCAAATACGAACTCACCATGTAGCCAACCTGCGCGCCGTATTGCACCTTGCTCCACACCTTGCCCCATTCCAGCACATCCACCACCGTGCCGCTGGGAACCTGGGCGATGACGTTATCCACCTCGCTGTTGCGATAGGCGCGCAGATTCACATACGAGCCGTTTTTCTGCTGCACGGTGGCCTGGCCGGGATTAACGGCCGGGGCTGCCGTCGTGCCGGGGGCGGCGGTCGGAGCGGCGGTGGGAGCGGGAAGCTCGGGCACAATGGGGGACGCGGGCCGCTGGCTGGTCAGGCCGTAGATCTGCATATACCCCGTTTTTCCCTGAACGGAAACCCTGACCCATTCCCCGGAAGTGGAAAGCACGGAAACGGCGGTGTCGTTGGCATAGCGCGCCAACACGTCGCTGCCCGTATTGGCCTGAGCGAAGAGGGGCAGTTCGGCGCTGCTGCCCGTGCGGACGTACATCGTGCCGCCCGAGGCGCCGGGCCGGGGCGTGGGCTGAAGCGCGCCGGAGCCGTCGGCGCTTAAAAAGCGGCGCATCATATAGCCCGTCTGGCCCTGAACGCTCACATAATACCAGCTGCCGCTCTGGGCCAACACAGTCACCTGCGTGCCGTTGGCAAAAAGCCCCAGGGAGGCCGCGTTTTTCTGGGGCGCGGCCCGCAGATGCAGCTTGCCCGTGTTCCCCGTTTTCACATAGCGGGTTTCGCCGCCCACGGAAGGCTCGCTGGGGGCGGCGGTGGGCTGCGGCGTGGCGGCGGGGACGGTAAGGGTTAAAAATTGCAGCATCATATACCCCGTTCTTCCCTCCACCTGGACATTCGCCCAGCCGCCGCTGCGGGCCAGCACGATTACCTGTGTGCCGTTGGCAAAAAGCCCCAGGGAAGCCGCGTTTTTCTGGGGCGCGGCCCGCAGATGCAGCTTGCCCGCGTTGCCCGTGCGGATGTACATCAGCGTGGATTC
>CAKULG010000010.1 GCA_934667105.1 uncultured Clostridia bacterium | reverse complement strand
GCCGCGTTTTTCTGGGGCGCGGCCCGCAGATGCAGCTTGCCCGCGTTGCCCGTGCGGATGTACATCAGCGTGGATTCCGTGGGCGCGAAGGTGGGCAGCGGGGCCGCCGTCTGGCTGGGCCCGGTGGACGCCAGGAATTGCAGCATCATATACCCCGTCCGGCCGCTCACATTCACATACGCCCATTCGTTATACTGGGCCAGCATCGTCACCGGCGTGCCGTTGGCGAAAAGCCCCAAGGAAGCGGATTTTTTGCTGGGGCTCTGCCGCAGGTGCAGCTTCCCTGCGTTCCCTGTGCGGATATACAGGGCAGTCCCCACGGAGGAAGACGAAGAAACGGTATTCTCCCCCCAGGCGGACGCGGGAAGCCCCGCCGTCGCCAGCGCCGCGCAAAGCAGCAGCGCGGCCATCCCCTTAACAATTTTTCGCAGCATACAAGATCCCCCTTCGTCATGGCGTTTTCTGCGCCCGGAAAACGGCCGGGCGATTCATCTTGTTTCATTATAGCAACAGCCCGGAGGCGCTGTCAATGCGGCCGCGCCCGGGCTGGATTTTTTTACAATTGTTACAGACGCTGCGCCCGGCAGATTAATCCATCAGCGTTACGTTAAAAATATAGCGGTTCACCATCAACCGATTATCCGCATACAGCCCCCGGGCAATGCAGAGCGCCTTGAAATGGCGATACAGCCGCATCTTGATGCAGCAGCTATGGGGAACGCGCAAAAGGGTGCGGAAGCTGGTGCTGGTGGGATTCTTAATATAGTGATACACTGGGGTTTCCACCAGGGAGACCTGGTGGACGGCCTGATAATACTGCATATTAAAGGCGAAATCCTCCCCCCAATCGAAGAAGGAATCAAATTGCAGGCCCGCCTGGCGAATCAGTTCCGCCCGATAAAGCTTATTCCACAGGGCGCTGAAATAGAAGGTGCCCGGGCGTTTAATCAGATGTGAAAAGAATTCCTCCTCCCCCATCACCCGGCTGCCCGGCAGCAGGCCACGGGGCGTGGAGGCCTGGCCAACATCGAAATAATAATGCGCCAGGGTCAGATCGCTCTCCCCCAGGGCAGAAAGCAGCAGGGCGCAAGCCTGAGGAACCAGCAGATCGTCGCTGTCCGCAAACATCACGTACTCCCCCGTCATATGGGCCAAGGCGGTGTTGCGCGCCTTGGCGGGGCCGCCGTTTTCCTGGGTGAAAACCCGAACGCGCCCATCCTCCTCCGCCAGCGCCCGGCATAGCATCAGGCTATTATCCCGGCTGCCGTCATCCACCAGCAGCAGCTCCAGGGCGGGATACGTCTGCTGAAGAACGCTGTCCACCGAGGCGCGCAGCGTCTTTTCCGCGTTATATACGGGCATAATCACGCTAATCAACGGCATATGGCCGGAAAAAACAGGCATGTTATCCTCCACTGCTTAAGCTCCGGAAGCCGGAGCGTTCATTTCAAAAAGCTCGATGACCCGGAAAATCACAAAGGTGATTTTCCTAATCAATTATAGCATAATTTCAGAAAATAAGCACGCACTATTTATTTTCTCTATTTTTCGCCGCTTTTTGTCGCTTTTCGCCTTGCTTTTCTCCCGCATCGGCGGTAAGATAAGAGCGCCAATTATCGCACACGCTTGCTTCGCAAAAAAACATGCAGGAGGAAACCACATGCCCATTCTGGATATGCCCTTAGAGAAGCTGCGGGAGTACCGCGGGGTAAACCCCCGGCCCCAGGATTTCGACGCTTACTGGGATGAATCGCTGCAGGAGATGCACGGAATCGCCCCTGATCCGGAATACCGGGAAGCGGAATTTCAGGCCCCCGGCGTTCATTGCCAGGATCTTTTCTTCACCGGCGTGGGCGGCGCGCGGGTACACGCCCGGCTGGTCTGCCCGCCGGAGGATGGCAAAAAGCATCCCGCCCTGCTGATGTTTCACGGCTACACCGGCGCCGCGCCGGATTTTTTCAGCATGCTGCCCTATGCCTACGCGGGCTTTTATGTGGCGGCGCTGGAGGTGCGCGGCCAAGGCGGCGTTTCCGAATGCCCCAACAGCCTGGCGGGCCCCACGGTGTACGGCCAGCTGATTAACGGCGTTAACGACGCGGATCCCAAGGCCCTGTTTTTCCGTTCGGTATACCTGGATACGGCGGAGCTGGCGGGCGTGCTGATGTCCATGCCTCAGGTAGATGAAGCCCGGGTGGGGGCCACGGGCGGCTCCCAGGGCGGAGGGCTCACCCTGGCCTGCGCCGCGCTGGAGCCCCGCATCGCCCTGGCCGCCCCCACCATGCCCTTCCTCAGCGATTACCGCCGGGTGTGGGATATGGATCTGGATAAGGACGCTTACCGGGAAATCCGAGAATATTTCCGGCATTTTGATCCCCGGCATGAGCGGCGAGAGGAGTTTTTCACCCGCCTGGGCTATATCGACGTGCAGCACCTGGCCTCCCGCATCAAGGCGCGGGTGGTCATGGCCACCGGATTGCTGGACAGCACCTGCCCCCCTTCCACTCAGTTCGCCGCCTATAACAAAATCGCCTCCGAAAAGGAAATGATGCTTTACCCCGATTTCGGCCACGAGGGCATGCTGGGCCAGGACGAAATTATTTTCCAGCGAATGATGGCGCTGCGGTGAGGAGGAAAAGAAAATGCCGTTAATCGATATGCCTTTGGCGCAATTGAAGGAATACCGGGGCGTGAACCCCTGCCCCGCCGATTTTTCCGCGTTCTGGGACGCTTCCCTGGCCCAGATGCGGGCGCTGGATCCCCAGGTGGAATACAAGGCGGCTAATTTTTCCGCCCCCGGCCTGATCTGCCAGGAATTATACTTCACCGGCATGCACGGCGTGCGCGTGCAGTGCAATTTCGTGCGCCCCGCCCAGGGCGAAGGGCCGCACCCCGGCGCGCTGTTTTTCCATGGCTACACCGGGGCGGCGAACGGCTTTCTTTCCATGCTGCCCTATGCCTACGCGGGCTTTTATTGTCTGGCCATGGCCGTGCGCGGTCAGGGCGGAAAATCCCAGGATACCCCGGTGGCCCTGGGCCCCTCCTGCTATGGGCAGGTGGTGCGCGGGCTGCACAGCGACGATCCCGCGGATTTCTATTTCCGGGATGTGTTCCTGGATGCGGCCCAGGCGGCGGGCATTCTGATGGCTATGCCCCAGGTGGATGAAAACCGGGTGGGCGCGCTGGGCGGCTCCCAGGGCGGCGGGCTCACGCTGGCCTGCGCCGCGCTGGAGCCCCGCATCGCCGTGGCCTGCGCCGCCTATCCCTTCCTCAGCGATTACCGCCGGGTGTGGGATATGGATCTGGACGACCTCGCTTATATCGGCCTGCGGAAATATTTCCGCGTGTTCGACCCCCTGCATGAAAAAGAGGAGGAAATCTTCTATAAGCTGGGCTATGTGGACGTGCAAAACCTGGCCCCCCGCATTAAGGCCCGGGTGCTGATGGCGACGGGGCTGATGGACGTGGTGTGTCCCCCCTCCACCCAGTTCGCCGCTTATAATAAGATCACCTCCCCCAAGCAAAGCCTGATTTATCCCGATTACGGCCATGAAAACCTGCCCCTGTGGAACCAAAAATGTCACAAGCTCATGATGACCCTGCGTTGAACGGGGAAGGATAATTCATCGCCGGCCAGTTCGAAAAGCGCGGCGAAAAACCGATTCGCTTCTCCGTTCAGACCGGATATTGCATGACGGCTTCGCTTTTCGGCGATTGCTTCAGCGGATAATCAAAACGCTCCAGCCCGCAAGCAGAAGGCTTTGCGTGCTGGAGCGTTTTTGTCAGCGGAGAAACAGGACGGCTTCCTATTGCCTTCTGCTTCCCAAGCGTTTTTCCGAAAGCGGGCGCGGTTGAGGCATTCTTTGGCCCCCAAAGAATACCTCAACCGCATGATAAACATAATTATCGTTCCTTCACCAAACGAATGTCCCGCCCGTAAAAGGCGATGGCCTGGCCCGTGCGGGAATCCAACAGCCGGGAGGAAACCCGCTCGGTATAGCGCTGCTGCAATTCGGTGCGGGAAAGATTAGTGCTGATAGCGGTGGGCAGTCCCCGGGTAAGGCGGCTGTTGAGCAGATTATAAATCTGTTCCACCGTCACGTTTTCCATCAGCGGCTCCATGCCCAGATCGTCGATCAGCAGCAGGGATACGTCGAAATAATCCGCCGCGCTGTCGCCGCCATAGGAGAAATACGCCGTTTTCAGCGCCATGAGCAGATCATAGGCCGTCGCATACAGCGTGTCCACGCCCCGGGCCCGGGCCTCCTGCTCAATGCAGTGGAGCAGAAAGGTTTTTCCCAGGCCGCTGCCGCCATGCAGCAGCAAGGTTTTGCAGGGGCCCTGGGGCACGTTTTGGGCGAAGCGCAGGCATTTTTCCCGCACCACCCGCATGTATTCCTGCTGGGTCACATCGCTGTCGGGAAGCGGCTCCTGGGGGAAACGATTCTCATCAAAGCTTGCAAAGCAGGCTTCTCCCCGCCCGGCCTCCTCCTGGGTGGAGAGGGCGGCCAGATACGCCTTTTTCAGGCATTCGCAGGGGCGGCGGACAGAGCCCGCGTCGTAGTAAAAGCCGGTATCCCCGCACTGAGGGCAATCCTGGATGGGGGCCAGATAATCCGCCGGATAGCCGCACCGGCGCAGCCCCTCCGCAATGGCCCGGTTATATTCCGCCATCCGCGCTTCCACTGCCTGGGCCTCCTCCCCCAGGAATGCATCCCGCACGGAGCCCATCACCATTTCATGGCGCTGCTCCAGCAGGCAGTTAAGGTCGGGATGCTTTTTGGCAATTTCCTCCCGCCGCCGTGCCTCCTCCGCCTCGTGGGCCCGGCGCTTTTCTTCGTATTGGGCCAGAATCTCTTTAAGAATTCGCTGATCCACGGTTCTTTCTCGCCTCCTCGAACAGATCGTCGGAGATAGCATTCAATTCCATTTCGGTATAGCTGCGCTGGGCGTAGCGCTGGGCGGACACCGTCTTGCCCGGGCGCTGGGCGGCGGGGGCGGGGCGCTGAGCCCGGGCCTGGGAAATATCGGTAATGCCCGCCTCGTGCCAGGCCTCGATCACCTTGTCCAGATACCCCAGTTTGTTTCCCTCCGCCGCCCGGGCCTGCTCCGCCGCCTGAAGCAGCAACTCCTGATTCATGCCGAAGCCGCGCCATTTTTGATACAGCGTCCTGTCCGCCTCGGTGGGACGGCCCCGATGGCCGCAGGCCTCGAAGATTTCTCGCAGCGCCAGGTTCGCCTCCCGGAAGCGCTCCAGATATTCCCGCACTTCGCTTTCCGTTTTCAATCCGCGCTTTTGCCAGGAGAGCAGCAGCGCCTGCATATCCTCCACGGTTTTATGGGTGCGCTGACATTCCTCCGCCGCCAGCAGCAGCACGGGATGGGGATACAGCTGCGAAAACTGCTGATACAGCCGAAGGGCCGCAGGGGTGGAGGGCTGGCCGGCCAGACGGGAAAAGATTTCCCGGGCCAAATGATTCTGCTCCTGCTCCCGCTCCAATTGCCGCTCCACCTGGGGGCCGCTGCGTGCGTCGCCCCGGGTGCGGATGCCGGAAAGAATGCCGTCCAGGTATTTAAAGGAAGGATCGCCCTTGGTGGTTTCGGCGCAGGCGCCCAGCACCGCCTCGGGGGCGAAGCCCCATTCCCCCGTCCATTTTTCATACAGGGCCAGTTCATCCTCGCTGGGCGCGCGGCGCTTGCCCATGCGGGAGAGCACCCTCCGCGCCCCCTCTTGCACCGCCTGATCGTGGCGCAGAAAAGCGTCCGCATCCTCGGGGGTGAGCACGTTTTCCTCCTTCATGCGCACGGCCAGGGGCTCGGCCTTTTTAAAGGAAAACTGCACGCCCCGCTGGGCGATGCAATGGTGCAGCAGCATCAGCACGGTTTCGGGCTTCAGCCCCACATCCTGCACCCATTCCCAGGCCAGCGCGATTTCCGCCGGGGAAACCTTGCGCCGGTCGCCAAAGGCGGCATAAACGCTTTCGGCGAAGGCCACATAATCGTTATCCACCTCCAGGGCGGCGGCAGGGGGCTGGGCCGCCCGCTGCATGGGAGAATAAAAGCGGTAAAGAGGCGGCTCCTGCCGCAGGCGGGAAACCAGGCCCCGGCGCTCCCAATAGCGCAGCGCCGCCTCGATTTCGGGCGCCGTCAAAAATAAATCCTGGGCCATTTCCGCCGGGCCGTAATCCCCGTCGCTTTGCCCCGCCCGGAAAAGCCCCCAAAGATACACCTTCACATAATCCCCCTTGGCGGCGGGCAGATATTCCAGCAGGAATTTATTTTCCAGCGGGGTCACGCCCCAGGCCATGGCGGCCGGATCCTTTTCAAACATGCTTTTTCTCCTTTCGGCCGGGCAGCATCGCCCCGGTCTGGGCCAGCGCCACAGCCAACAGCATCAGCCCGCAGCCCAGGTATCCCCGGGGGGACATACGCTCCCCCAGCAGTAGCGCCCCGGCGACGACGCAAAAGACGGATTCCAGGGATAAAATCAGCGCCGCCACGGCGGGACGGCAATTTTTCTGCCCCAGGGTTTGCAATGTGTAGCCCACGGCGGTGGAAAGCACGCCGCAGTAGGCCACCGCCCACAGGGCGGGCAGAATATTTTCCGGAGGCGTGGTTTCGAAAATCAGCGCGAAAGCCCAATTTAGCGCCGCGCCCACGGCATACTGCACCGCGCACAGCTTCAGCGCGGAAACGGAGGCGGCGAAATGATCGGTGGTCAGGATATGCAGCGCCCAGAACACCGCGCTGAGCAGCAGCACCCCGTCCGACGGCGCCAGGCGGAAGGCCTCGCCTTCCTCCACGCACAGCAGATACAGCGCCGGAATGGCCAGCAGCAGCGCCAGCCAGGTGGCCCCCGCCGTTTTCTTGCCCATAAAAACGCCCAGCACAGGCACCAGCACCACATACAGCGCCGTAAGGAAGCCCGCCTTCCCCGCCCCGGCCTCGCCCACGGCGGCCTGCTGAAGTAGCGAGGCAATAAACAGCACGCTTCCCGTCGCGGCCCCGGCAAAAAAATCCCGCTTTTGCAGTCGTTCGCCCCGGCGGCGGTTATCCAGCAGCATCAGGGGCAGCAGCGAAAGCGCGGCCAGGGTGAAGCGGGCGGCGTTAAAGGTGAAGGGGGATAAAAAGCGGGCGGCTTCCCGCTGAGCCGCCATAGCGAAGCCCCAGATGACGGCGGTGGTCAGCAGCATCGCGCCGGAGCGCAGTTCCTTCTTCATACGCGCTCACTCCTTGGGATCGGGCGGGTTCTCCCCCTGCCGATCCGCCTTTGAAATGCGTCGGTACCACAGCACGCACACGGCGCTGACAATCGCGGTAATGCCATAGGTAATCAGGGCGGCGGTAAGATTTCCCTTTTGCGTCAGGCTGCCGGTGACGGTGGAGGAAATAATGGAGGGCAGTCGGGCCAGGGTGGTCAGCCCCAGAAAAGTGCCCAGCTTCATGGGGGTCAGGCCAATGATGTAGGTGAGCAGATCCTTGGGCGTTCCGGGAATTAAAAACAGCACGAACACCAGCAGATCCAGCTTTTTTTCATTTTTGAGGAAAGAATACTGCCGGATTTTTTCCATGGGAAAAAACAGCTCCGCCACCTGCACGCCCCATTTGCGCACCGCCAGATACACCAGGCAGGAGGCCAGCGCCATGCCGATCACGCAGAGAACGGAGCCCTCCAGCCAGCCGAAAACAAAGCCCGCCCCCAGCTCGAAGGGCTCCCCGGGGATCAGGGCCACCACCACCTGCAGCATCACCACGCCGATCATCAGCAGCTTGCCCAGCATCCCGTGGGAGGCCACATAAGCCCGAAAGGTTTCGGGGGATTCGCGGAATTGGCGCACCAGCGGAACGCCCACGAAATAGCTAATCAGGCCGAACACAATAAGAATCAGGATAATGGATACAATGCTTGCGATTTTCCTGCGCCGGACGCTTTGCGCTGCGTCGACGGGAATTTTGGAATGCGCCATGGTTCGCTCCTTACAGAAAATGATCGTTTCGCCGGGGGACAGATTATTCCTGGGCGGCGGCCTCCTCGGCGGCTTCCCAAGCGGCGTAGGCCTGGGCCAGGGCGTCCTGGAGCCGCTTATATTCCCGAGCGGCCTCGGCGGCCTTTTCAGGCACGGCGTAAATTTCGGGCCGCGCCATTTCCGCCTCATGGGCGGCCAGGGCGGCTTCGCCGTCGTTCACCGCCTGCTCGGCGGCGCGCACGGCATCCTGCAGCGCCTTTTTCTGCTCCTTAGCCAGGCGCAGCCTGCGCTTTTCCTTGCCCGCCTCGGTGCGGGTCATTTCCGCGAAGCGGGGATCCTCCGCCTCCCGGCTCTGCTCCCATTGCAGGCGGGCCTGATAATCATCGTAATTTCCGGCGTATTCCTTCACGCCCTCGGGCCCCAGCACCAGCACCCGGTTGGCGAAGCGATTGATGAAATAGCGGTCGTGCGATACGGAAAGAATGGTGCCCTCGAAATTTTCCAGCGCGTCCTCCAGCACCTCGCGGCTGTCCATATCCAGATGGTTGGTGGGCTCGTCCAGCAGCAGGAAATTATCCCGGCGCAGCATCAGCTTGGTCAGGGCCACGCGGCCCTTTTCCCCGCCGGAGAGGGTGGAAATGGGGGCGAACACATCCTCCCCCGTAAAGAGGAACAGCCCCAGCGCCCCGCGAACCTGGGCCTGCTCCAGCCGTGGAAAATCATCCCACACTTCGTCCAGCACCGTTTTTTGCGGGTGCAGCGTTTTCTGCTGCTGATCGTAATAGCCCGCGTCCACATTGGCGCCCCATTTCACCATGCCGCCGTCCGGGGCGATTTCGCCCATGATACAGCGCAGCAGCGTGGATTTGCCAATGCCGTTGGGCCCCAGCAGCACCGCCCGATCCCCCGCCCGGAGGGTGAAGCCCACATGCTCAAACAGCGTGCGCGGGCCGAAGGATTTGGAAACCTCCCGCAGCGTGAGCACCTCGTCCCCCGTGCGGCGGCCCGCCTGGAAGCGGAAGCGCACCTGGCGCTCATCCTCGGGCCGGTCCAGCCGCTCGATTTTTTCCAGCCGCTTTTCCCGGCTTTCCGCCGCCTTGATGGATTTTTCCCGGTTGAAGGATTTATACCGGGCGATAATGGCCTCTTCCCGGGCGATGAGCTTTTGCTGCTGCTCCCAGGCCCGCATACGGGTTTCAAAGCGCTCGGCGCGCTGTGGAAGATAGCGGGAGTAATTGCCCTCGTATTGCTCCGCCGTGCCCAGCAGCAGCTCGGTAATATGGGTGCAGACGTGATCGAGAAAATAGCGGTCGTGGGATACCACCAGCACCGCGCCCTTATAATCCGCCAGATAATGCTCCAGCCAATCCAGCGCCGCCAGATCCAGATGGTTGGTGGGCTCGTCCAGCAGCAGCAGATCGGGCTTTTGCAGCAGCAGCTTGGCCAGGCAAAGGCGGGTCAGCTCCCCGCCGGAAAGCAGGGAGGCGGGCTGATCGTATTGCTCCCTTTGAAAGCCCAGGCCCGCCAGCACCCCCTGAATGGCGGATCGCCAGGCGTAGCCCTCCGCCCGCTCGAAGGCGTCGTTCAGCCGGGCGTAGGAGTCCCCCAGCCGGGACAGCTCCTTTTCATCCGCCGCGGCGGCCATTTCCTTTTCCAGGGCGCGCAGCTTTTCCTCCATGGCGAAGACGGGGGCGTACACGGCCTTGAGCTCCTCAAACACCGTCAGGCCCTCCCCGGCGGTATACTGCTGCTCCATATAGCCCACGCGCATGCCCTTCATCAGGGATACGCCGCCGCCGTCCGCCTGCTCCTTGCCCGCCAAAATTTTCAGCAGCGTGCTTTTGCCGCAGCCGTTCACGCCCACCAGGCCCATGCGCTGACGATCCTGCAGCACCATGGATACATCCTTGAGCACCACGTTGCCGCCGAAGGCCTTATGCAGGTTTTGTATCGTTAAAATAATCATGCGTTCTCCATGCCTTTAATTTATGCTCCTGCCGCGTCGAAAAAATCGGCCGACGCAAAGAAAGGGCTGACGAAAGCTGTCAGCCCGAAAATCCGAAAACCAATCGATCAGAGAATGAGCTGGAGCAGAGCCAGCACAACGAACACGCCGGCGGAAATCTTGGTGGCCAGGGCCAGCTTGCCTTCCAGCGTAGCGTTCTTATTCTTGCCGAAGAAGGTCTCGCTGCCGCCGGTGAGGGCGCTCATGCCGTCCGAATCGCTGGATTGGAGCAAAACAGTAACGATCATCACAAGAGACGCAATAATCAACAGAATGTTCAGAATCACTTCAACGGTGCCCATACCAATCGTACCTCCTTGAATTCAACACACGGATTATTGTAGCATAGCGCGCCAGAAATTACAAGCAAAACGGCGAAATATTTTCATCTTTGGCGCAAAAAAGCGTGGAAAGGGGGAAAACCGGCTCAATCCGCCCCTCGAAGGGCCTCTGCGGCGGCTTTTTTAGCCAGCGCCCAGCCGTAGCCCCGGCGCAGCAGCGCCTTTTCGATGCGGGCGGGGTCGTTTTGCAGCCGGGGGGCCAGCTTGTGGGCCTGGCGGCAGGCCTGATCGAATTCTTCCTCCTCGGACAGGGCCGCCAGCGCCGCCCGGGCGGTTTCCTGGCCCACACCCTTTTGCTTCAGTTCCTGGGCGATGCGCCCGCGGCCATAGCGCTTTCCCCGGCGGCGCACCCATTCCTCCGAAAACCGTTGGTCGGATACCAGCTCATGCAGAAACAGCGTGTCCAGCACCCGCTGAATCACCGGCTCCGGATAGCAGGAGCGGCGCAGCCGGGCGCGCACCTCCTGCTCGCTGCGCTCCCGCAGGGCGAGGAATTTCATGGCCGCTTCCAGGGCGTGGGGATACCCTCGCTGCAGAATGAACGCCCGGTAAGCCTCCGGCTCGACGGGCTCCCCGGGGCGCAGCCGCCGCTCCAGAAACAGGGCGGAGGGAATTTTCAATTCCTCCCCCGATAAAAGCCGCGCCCGGGCCACGCCGCCCATGCGCTTGATTTCCACAACTCGATCGCTCATCGCCCGCTTCCCTCCCGACCGGAAAAGAAACGGCGCAGCAGATCCCGGTTCACATCCGCCAGCACGCCCTCCCGGCCCTCGCTGGCCCCGCTGGTGAGCAGCGTCAGGCCCCGGCGGCTCACGGGATCAAAAAACAGGCCGTGCACCGCGCCGTAGGCCATGCCCTGGTGCCCGTAGAGGGGACGCGGGCTGACAGAGGGATCCTGTAGGATAAAAACGCCCAGGCCCTGGGAAAGATCCCGGGCGCGACGGCCGAAGGGCGCGATAATTTTCCGCATTTCCGCCAGCGTTTCCGCCCGCAGGAAGCCGGGCTGCATGCCCGCCATGCCCAGGCGGCTTAATTCCGGGGCCGAAACGCACAGATTGGCGTGGCCCAGGGCGTAATGCCGCTCCGCATTTACGCAGGGGGTGGGCAGGGGCCGGGCCTGGCGGGCCTGCGCGTCGTAATTGGGGGCCTTATGGGGCGGCAGAATACGATATGCGTCCGCCAGGAAGCCCTGCGCCTTCGCGGGATAAAACGTGGCGGAAACGCCTAAGGGCTGAAACACCGTTTCCTGCATCAGCGTTTCAAAATCCGTTTGCAGCGCCCCCTCCATCGCCACCCCGGCCACGCCCGCCCCCAGATTGGAATATTCCCAGCGCGTGCCGGGCAGATGGGCGCAGAAGCTATCCCCTGCAAGAATTGCGGATAAATTATCTCCCCGGGCGATGCCCCCGTTATAGGCCGCGCCGTCGTGAAGCCCCGCCGTGTGGGAAAGCAGCATGCGCAGGGTGATGGGCGTTTCGGGGGCCTTGGGATGGCGCAGGGAAAAGGGCAGATATTCATTCACATCCCGATCCAGCGAAAGCCGCCCCTCCTCCCACAGGCGCATGGCCCCCAGCGCGGTGACGAATTTGCTGATGGAGGCGATGCGGTACGCCGTATCCCGCCCGGCCGGCGCGCCCCGCCGGGCCTGGCCGAAGGCCAGAAAATTTGTCACGCCCTTTTCATCAAAGGCGCAAAGGGTGGCCCCCAGGCAGCGATAGCGCCGCAGCAGCGCGGAAAGGGCCTCCGCGTCCCGGGCGGGAAAATCCGTTTCGTTTATCGCCCCCGTCTTGGGCAGAAAATGCAGAAAAAATCGATACAGGCTAAAATTTTTCATGGCGCTCCTCTCATAATCCCGCAGCGGCGGGGGCATACTTTCCCTGTGCCCCAAAAAATAGAAACAAGGAGGGATTTTTTCTATGCCGAACGGATGCGGATGCACCCTGACCAGCAAGGATCTGACCGTCATCGAGGATCAGCTGACCCATATCGCCATGGGCTGCCGGGTGGCGAACAATTACGCCAACCAGTTCCAGAACCCTCAGCTGAAAAACATGGCCGCCACCGTGGCCCAGCATCACCGCCAGCAATTCGACGCGCTGTACGCCTTTCTCAACGGCTGTCAGTAAGGAAGGGAGAGAGCAACAATGAATCAGCAGAATCAGCCTTGGACGCAGCAGAACCGCCAGCCCTGGAACCCCAGCGCCGCCCAGCAGACCGCCGCCCAGCCCCTCAGCGACGAGGAGCTGGCCTTCGATCTGCTCTATCAGGAAAAATCGCTGATGGCCAACATCACCTCCGACGTGCTGGAGGCCAGCCATCAGGGCATGCGCCAGGTGCTCAACGACGCCTATCTGCAAATGGGCCAGGATCAATTGCAGATTTTTAATCTGATGCAGCAAAACGGCTGGTATCAGACCAAGCCCGCCCAGCAGCCCGACGTGCAGCAGGCGAAGCAGAAATACCAGCAGATGCGGGGAACGCTGTAACGAAGAAAGGTTATGGGGCAAGGGCGCGGGAGCCGTTCCTTGAAAGCCAATGAACGGCTCTCGCGTACCCCCGCCAAGAAAGCCGCACAGGTAAAGGCGGAAAGCAAAAACAAATAAGCAAACCGGCAGTTCACGCACCGGCCCGCAGGCGATCAACCGCGCAGGCCGGTGCGATTTCTTTTTATTTGCTTTCCTGCCGGGCGCTTTTGCGGTGCAGCAGCAGGGCGGCTCCCGCGCCCAGGCACAGCAGGATGGACAGCGCCTGGGACACCCGGACGGGCCCCCACATCAGGCTATCCGTCCGCAGGCCCTCGATCAGGGCGCGGCCCAGGCCATACCAGCACAGATATTTGAGAAACAAATCTCCCGCCGGGCGGGGACGTTTGCGCTGAAGCCACAGCAGCCAGAACCCCGCGAAATCCCACAGCGATTCATAGAAGAAGGTGGCCAGATGCCACGCCCCGTCCGCCTGCACCGCCACGGGAAAAAACTGCCATGCAGGGCTTTCCACCAGGTATCCATAGGCCTCGCCGTTAAAGAAATTGCCCCAGCGGCCGATGGCCTGGCTCAAAATCAGCACGGGAGCCACCAGATCGGCCACGGCCTTGAAGGAAACCTTTCTGCGGCGGCAAAGCAGCAGCGCCCCCAGGGCTCCGCCGATCACGCCGCCGTAAATGGCCAGGCCGCCTTCCCAAAGATAGAGGATGCGCAGCGGGTTGGCCGCGTACAAATCCCACCGGAAGGCCACATAATACAGCCGCGCCCCCACGATGCCTGCCGGAATGGCCCAAAGCGCCAGATCCAGGCTGAAATCCTTAGGCAAGCCCAGGCGCTTTTCCTCCCGGGAGCAAAGGTAGATGGAAAGGGCAATGGCGGCGGCGATGAGCAGCCCGTAAACGGGGATTCTCCCCCCCAGCAAACGATTGGTCATGGCAAGGCTTCCTTTTTTGTTTTGAGTATGCGCAGGGATTCCGGCTTTTATTCCCGGCGCGTCCTGCGTCAATAATCGCGGATTTCAAAGGAGCGGGCGATCAGCGCCCGGGCCTCCGAAACGGATGCGATTTCCCCCGCCGCCTGCATCTGGCACACCAGGTTGCCCAGCGCCGTGCCCTCGGTGGGCCCGGCGGCCACGGGCAGGCCGCAGGCCGCGGCGGTGAGCTCATTCAAAAAAACGTTCTGACTGCCGCCACCCACGATGCACAGGCGCTTAAAGGGCGCGCCGGTCAGCGCTTCCAGGCTGCGCAGCGTGCGGGCGTAGCTTTCCGCCAGGGAGTGGTTCACGCAGGCCAGCAGCTGGCCCGGATTTTGGGGCAGAGGCTGGCCGTTGGCGGCCAGAGCCTGATGAATCGCCTGGGTCATATTTTCCGGGGCCAGGAATTCGGGTGCGTCCACATCGATGCGACCGGGGAAATCGGCGTTTTCCCGGGCCCAATCCGCCATCTGGGCGAAGGAGGGCTTACCGGGCAGCTCCCGGCGGATATTCTGAATGATCCACAGGCCCATGATATTTTTAAGGAAGCGATAGGTGCCCTCCACGCCGCCTTCGTTGGTCAGGCCGTAAAGTCGGCTTTCCCGGGAAAGCACGGGGGTGCGGATTTCCGCGCCCAGCAGGCTCCAGGTTCCGCTGGAAAGGAAGGCGTCCCCCGGCTGCAGGGGCGCGCCCAGCACGGCGGCGGCGGTATCGTGGGCGGGCGGCAGCAGAATTTCCGGCGCGAAGCCGATTTCTTTTTCCACTGCGGGGGATACCCGGCCCAGGCTGTAGCCCGGCTGGCGCAGGGCCCCGAAAATGCGCCGGGGCAGCCCCAGCGAATCGATCAGCGGCCAGGCCCAATCCCGGGTTTTCGCATCCAGCAGTCCAGAGGTGGAGGCGATGGTATATTCGCTTTCCATGCGCCCCGTCAGGCAATAGGCCAGATACTCGGGCATGAACAGCAGCCGCTGCGCCTGCTCCAGCGCCTGGGGACGATCGCGCCTATCGGCCAGCAATTGATAAACGGTGTTGAACACCTGGGGCTGAATGCCCGTCACGGCGTAGAGCGCGTCCTGATCCAGGGTTTCGGGAAGACCCTGGGTGCGGCTGTCCCGATAGGCGTAGGTTTCGCAAAAGGGCTTTCCCGCCGCATCCAGCAAAACGTAATCCACGCCCCAGGTATCGATGGCGGCGGTGGCGGGGCGCTCCCCCGCGTCATAGCAGGCCTTCAGCCCCGCGACGATCTCCCGGTTCAGCCGTTGGCAATCCCAGCAGAGATGGCCGTCCTTCATTTCCGCCCCGTTTTCAAAGCGATACATTTCCTTTAATTGCAGCCTGCCGTCCTCCAGCCAGCCCAGCACATGCCGCCCGCTGGAAGCGCCCAGGTCGATCGCTACATGCTTTTTTCCAATCATGGGTGGTTTCCTCCCTTGCGCCTGTTTCGATTTGCATTTTGATACGTCCAGTATAATCAATTCGAAAAGGTTTGTCCAGATTTTTCTCTTGCCAGGCGGGACGCGGCTGCGATACAATAAGGAAAAGCGCTTTTTGCGCGCCGGGGGAGGGCATGCGTTTTGAAACGATGGCAGGGCAGGGCCGCGCTGACGGGCGGGCCGCTGGGAGAAAGCTATGAAAAGGTGCGCCGGAATTTTTACACAGGGATCGATCCTCGCCGCCACGCGGAAACCTACGCGGGCATGCATCCCGATTCCTACGCCGAGCCGGAATTCACCGGAAAATATCTGGACCTGTGCGCCTATTTCTACACCCGGGATAAGGATGCGCGGGCGCTGGAAAACGGCATGCGAGTGGTGCGGAGCATCGCGGAAAACCAGCGAGCGGACGGTTATCTGGGCTGCCTGGCGGCGGGGCGCGAGCTGCGCGCTTTTTCCATCTGGAACCACGGCTTCACCCTCTACGGCCTCACCCGGATGTACGAGGCCACGGGGGACGCGGCCATTCTCGCCCTGGCGGAAAAGGCGGGGGATTGGCTGGCGGAGCTGTTTTTGCAAGAAAACGCGCCGGAAATTCTGGACGCGGGCAATCAGGGCAGTCAGCACATTTCCTGCCTGTATTTCATGGGCCGTCTGTACGCCGTCACGAAAAAGCCCCGCTACGCCGAATTTCTGCATTTTGTGATGCGGCATTGCGAACAGACCGCCATGAACCTGCTTTCCTTTGGGGATATTCTTTCGCTCATGTCCCAAAAAGGCATTGAAATGCTGGTGGTGTATCTGGGCGTGCTGCAATACGGATTGCTTTTTGACCGGCCCGAGGCCGTGGCCGCCGCCCGGCGCTATTGGCGGCAGGTGCGGGATACGCAGATCCGCAACACGGGCAACGGCACCATCCGCGAAGTTTGGACGAAGGACGGCAACGCCCCCCGGCTGATGCCCACGGAGGAAAAGCCCAACGAAACCTGCGTGGCGGCGGGCTGGATGGAATTATCCCTAGCGCTGTTCGCTCAGGAGCCCCGGGCCTGCTATCTGGACGCGCTGGAGCAGACGCTGTTTAACCATCTCTTAGGCTCGCTGGAAAAAAACGGAGCTGATCTGGCCTATTATCAGGGCAACTGGGGCCGCAAAATTTATCGCACCGGCGAGGGCATGTATCAGTGCTGCCGCTACCGGGGCTACACCCTGTTCAGCTATCTGCCCGAATACCTGTACGCCTACGACGGGGAAACGCTGATTCCCCTGCTGTACGCCCCCTCGGAATTCACGGCGGAGGGGCTGCGGGCACGGCAGGAAACAGAATACCCTCGGGTGGGCAGCGTACGCCTTTGCGTGGAAAACGCGGGCGGGGAAAAACGGCTGCTGCTGCGAATTCCGGGCTGGTGCGAAAGCTGGCGGCTTTTTGTAAACGGGCGGCTCTGCGCCTCCGCGCCTCAGGCGGGCTTCCTCGCACTGCCGCTGCCCCCGGGCAAAACAAACGTCCTTTTTGAAATGGACACGCCTCTGCGCTCCCAGCGCCACAGCATCCAGGGCAGGCCCTACGCCTCCTTCCAATACGGCCCCCTGCTGCTGGCCCGGGATACCCACGACGGCGGAACCCTCTGGCGGCCTTTGCGGCCCGATACCCCCTTTGAACGCCGCCCCGCGGCAGATACGCTGGCCCGCTTTGAAGGCCCGGGGGAAACGCTGGTGGATTTCGCCTCCGCCGGCGGGCGCGACCCTGAACGGGACGAATACGCCGTCTTTATCCCGCTTTTGGAAAGCGAACCGCGCTGAGCCCCGCATTTTCGCTTTTTCTGCCGCCCCGCGCTTTACAAATACCGCGTTTCTGTTTATAATAGGAAATATCTTTTTATCACTGAAGGAGGCCTTTGCATGCACGCCGCGCCTTATGTACCGGGCGATATCGAGCCAAAATGGCAAAAAATCTGGGCGGATAACCACGCCTTTGAAGCCTCGGACGATCATTCCAAGCCCAAATACTACTGCCTGATCGAATTTCCCTATCCCTCCGGGGCAGGGCTGCATGTGGGCCATCCCCGTTCCAACACCGCGCTGGATATTATCGCCCGCAAGCGGCGCATGGAGGGCTATAACGTGCTGTACCCCATCGGGTACGACGCTTTCGGCCTGCCCACGGAAAACTACGCCATCAAAAATCATGTGCACCCCGCCGTGGTGACAAAGCAAAACGTGGATCATTTCCGGGAGCAGCTGAAGAAAATCGGCTTTTCCTTTGATTATTCCCGGGAAGTGAACACCACCGACCCCGCCTATTACAAATGGACGCAGTGGATTTTCCTCAAGCTCTACGAGCACGGCCTGGCCTATAAGAGCGAAATGCCCATCAACTGGTGCCCCTCCTGCAAATGCGGCCTGGCCAATGAAGAAGTGGTGGACGGCAAATGCGAGCGCTGCGGCACGGAAGTGACCCGCCGGGTGAAGAGCCAGTGGATGCTGCGCATCACCGCCTACGCCCAGAAGCTGCTGGACGGGCTGGAGCACGTGGATTTCATCGAGCGCGTAAAAACCCAGCAGCGCAACTGGATCGGCCGCAGCGAGGGCGCGGAGGTGGATTTCCAGCTTACGCCCGTTCCGGAAAAGCTGCGGGTGTATACCACCCGGCCCGACACCCTCTTCGGGGCCACCTACATGGTCGTTTCCCCGGAGCATCCCTTCATCGAAAAATATAAGGCCCAGATCGAAAACTACGACGAGCTGGTGGCCTATAAAGAAGCCGCCGCGAAAAAGAGCGATTTCGAGCGCACCGAAATGGCCAAGGATAAAACCGGCGTGGAAATCAAGGGCATTCGGGCCGTCAACCCCGTCAACGGCAAGGAAATTCCCATCTGGGCCTCCGATTATGTGCTGATGACCTACGGCACCGGCGCGATTATGGCCGTGCCCGCTCACGACGAGCGCGACTGGGAATTCGCCAAGAAATTCGGCCTGCCCATTATCGAGGTGGTGGCCGGGGGACGGAACGTGCAGGAAGAATGCTTCCCCGACGTGCAGACGGGCGTGCTTTGCAATTCCGATTTCCTCAACGGCCTGTCCGTGGCCGAGGCCAAGAAAAAGATCACCGATTTCCTCACCGAAAAGGGTATCGGCCAGCGCAAGGTGAATTTCAAGCTGCGGGATTGGGTGTTCTCCCGCCAGCGCTATTGGGGCGAGCCCATTCCCATCATCCATTGCCCTCATTGCGGCCCCGTGCCCCTTTCGGAAAAGGATCTGCCCCTGCTGCTGCCCGACGTGGAGCACTACGAGCCCACCGACGACGGCCAGAGCCCCCTTTCCCGCATGACCGACTGGGTGAATGTGAAATGCCCCCGCTGCGGCGCGGACGCTCAGCGCGAAACCGATACCATGCCCCAGTGGGCGGGCAGCAGCTGGTATTTCCTGCGCTACTGCGATCCCCACAACGACCGCGAATTCGCCTCCAAGGAAGCGCTGGATTACTGGATGCCCGTGGATTGGTATAACGGCGGTATGGAGCATACCACCCTGCATCTGCTCTACAGCCGGTTCTGGCATCTGTTCCTGCATGATCTGGGGCTGGTATCCGCCCCCGAGCCCTATCAGAAGCGCACCAGCCACGGCATGATCCTGGGCGAAAACGGCGAAAAAATGAGCAAGAGCCGGGGCAACGTGATTAACCCCGACGACACCATCGCCGAAATCGGCGCGGACGCCTTCCGCATGTACGAAATGTTCATGGGCGCGTTCGACCAGGCCATTCCCTGGAGCACCAACGGCGCGAAGGGCTGCCGCAAATTCCTGGAGCGCGTGTGGCGTTTGCAGGATATGCTCACGGAGGAAGAGGGCCTCAGCGCGGAGTTGAAGGTTTCCGTGAACCAAACCATCAAAAAGGTTTCCGAAGATTACGAAAAAATGAAGTTCAACACCGCCATCGCCCAGATGATGACGCTGGTGAACGAAATGTATCAAAAGGGCGGCGTCACCCGGGGCGAATTGAAGGCCCTGCTGCTGATCCTCTCCCCCGTTTCGCCCCATATCTGCGAGGAAATATGGCAGGCCCAGGGCTTCGGCGCGCCTATCTATCAGCAGCCCTGGCCCGCCTACGATGAAAACTGCCTCACCCGGGACGAAGTGGAAATCGCGGTGCAGGTGAACGGCAAGGTGCGGGGCAAATTGATGATTCCCACCGCTCTCACCCGGGAAACCGCCCAGGAGGAGCTGCCCAAGCTGCCCGACGTGCAAAAGCTGGTGGGCGATAAGCAGATCGTCAAGGTGATTTTCGTGCCTGGCCGACTGCTGAATATTGTGGTGAAATAATCTTTTTTCGCGGGGAGCGGCCCACAAGCAGGCCCTCCCCGCGCCGCTTTTTTGCCGCGTACATCATGCGATGCACGCAAACCGCGCGATACAAAAGAAAGGAGCTTCCGCCGTGTCCACCTATCGGCGCTATCAGGAGGCGCGGGACGCGGCCTGGCGGGCGCTGCTGCGCTTTCGGGTGAACACGCTGCCGGTGGATATGCAGGCGGTGCTGGAAGAATTGGGCGTAACGCTCCTGCCCTTTCCGAATCCCGGGGAGGAGCCGCGGCTTTCCGCCCTCATCGCCAAGACCGGGGCGAAAAAATGCCTGTCCCTGCGGATCGGCGGGGAATGGCGCGTCTTTTTCCAGCCCGGGGCCTGCACGGAAAACGAGCTGCGCTTTTCTCTGGCCCACGAGCTGGGCCACCTGATTTTGCAGCACCCCACCCAGCCGCTTGCCCCGGGCGCGCGCTGCTTCCCCGGGGAGCCCTGCCCGGGCGACGCGCAGGAGGAGCCCCATGATCTTTCGGATTATGCGGCGGATATTTTCGCCCTGCGACTGCTGGCCCCCGCCTGCGTGCTGCATGCGCTGCGGGCGGATACGCCGGGCAAAATCGCCGCGCTGTGCGGGCTGCCGCCCCGGGCCGCCGGGCTTCGCGACCAGCGAATGGCCCTGCTCAACGAGCGGGACGCATTCTTTTCTCATCCCCTGGAGCGGCAGGTAATCGCCCAGTTCCAGCCCTTTATCCGGCGGGAGGCCTCGGGCCTTGCCCCCGTTCCGGTTTCCCCGCCTGCGCCGCCCGTACCGGAGCGGCCCGCGCTGCCGCTGCCCGATCGAGCCGTATCCCCTGCCTCCCCCGCGCCGCCGAAAAAGCGGCGCTGCGTATGGCTTGTTCCGGTAATGCTGGCCCTGGCCGCGCTGCTGTGCGCCTATTGGTTTTCGCCCCTTCGGTAAACCAGGGCGAAAGACTGCGAAGCGCCGCGAATTTTCCCTGTGGAAAAATAGTAGCGTGAATGAAAAGAGTATGTTATAATGATGCTTAGGAAACCTGCTTTGGAGGTTTTCCTGTATTGCGAATGCCCGATTTTCGGATTGAATAATCGCCGCTCCGGCGTTTTTAACGGACGGCGGAAAATAGCCTCACCGGGTGCGCCGAAGCGGCTGCGGCGCGCAACCTTATTGATTTTTTAAAGGATGGAACCGCTTTGAAAAAAATGACCAAGCGTGCGCGGGGAAATTTGCTCAACGCGCTGGTGATTCTTTTCACCATCGGAATGGTAATGTATCTGGGCGCGAAAAACGGCGATATTGGCGACGCCTGGCGCGCCCTGCGTTCCGCAGAAACAAATTGGCTTCTGGCCGCCTGCGGCTCCTTTGCCGTGTTCGTCGTGTTTGAGGCGGTGGGAATTCACGTTTTTTTCCGGCAGCAGAAAGTGAATATCAATTTCTTTTCCACGCTGCTCATTTCCCTGATCGGCATGTTTTATTCTAATGTCACCCCCGCGGCCACGGGGGGCCAGCCCATGCAGGTTTTCGCCTTTAAAAAGCGGGGCGTGCCCACGGGCGTATCCTCCTCGGGCCTGGCGGTGAAATTTTTCTGCTTCCAAACCGCGCTTCTGGGCTTAGGCGGGCTCATGTGGGCGCTGCATCCCGCCATCGCGGCGGAGTGCATCGCCCGGGGTCGGGTGATCGTGGCGACGGGCTTTATTCTCAACGGCTTCACGGTGGCGGCGGTGCTGCTGCTGGCCATTAATAAAAATATCGTTCGGGCCATTATCACACTGCTCATCCGGGCGGGCAAGGCGCTGCGCCTGGTGAAGGACGTGGGCAAGGCCGCCTCCCGGGCGGACGCTGCGCTGAACGATTTCCACGCCAGCGTGGATATCGTCACCCATCACCCGATGCAGTTTCTCGGCTTGCTGCTGATTTCCTGCGTGCAGGTGCTGGGGTTGATGAGCATTTCCTATTGCGTTTACCGGGCCATGGGCCAAAGCGCCGTTTCCTACGGCGACATTCTCACGCTGCAATTCCTGCTGTATATCGCCGCCTCCTTTACCCCCCTGCCCGGCGCTTCCGGCGCGCAGGAGGGCGGATTTTATCTCTTTTTTCAGCAGGTGTTCCCCGAGGATAAAATCCTGGGCGCGCTGCTTTTGTGGCGCTTTTTCACCTATTATCTCACGCTGCTGCTGGGCATGGGCTGCGTCATCGGGGACAGCACCGCCTCCATGCGCCGCCATAAAAAAGAGGAGGAAACCCCATCCGCCGATACATTAGAGAAGGGAGAAATGCCTATTGCGCAAGAAAATCCAGAAATTCGCGGATACCCTGATGCCTCAGAAGCGGGCGGAAACCAAGAAGCTGAAAGAGAAAATTCATGAGTCCCTCTCCTCCGTGCTGCCCATCACGCTGCTGGTGCTGCTGCTGAGCGTCACGCTGGTGCCAATTCAATTAGATACCATGGCGCTGTTCCTCTTCGGCGCGCTGCTGCTGATTGTGGGAATGGGCCTGTTTACCCTGGGCGCGGATATGGCCATGCTGCCCATGGGCACCCAGGTGGGCGCCCGGCTGACCCGCAGCAAAAGTATCCCCTTCCTGGTGGGCGTCGCTTTTCTGCTGGGCGTGCTGATTACCGTGGCCGAGCCCGATCTCACCGTGCTGGCCAACCAAGTGCAGGGCGTGCCTAACCTGACGCTGATTCTGGCGGTGGCGGTAGGCGTGGGCGTTTTTCTGGTGGTGGCCCTGCTGCGCATCCTGCTGCAATGGAAGCTATCGTATATTCTGCTGGGGCTCTACGCCCTGGTGTTTCTGCTGGGCGCGCTGATTAAGCCCGAATTTGTGCCCATGGCCTTTGATTCCGGCGGCGTGACCACCGGGCCTATGACCGTGCCCTTTATCCTGGCCCTGGGCGTGGGTGTGGCCAATGTGCGCAGCGGCAAATCGGCCCAGGACGACAGCTTCGGCTTGGTGGCGCTTTGCTCCGTGGGCCCCATCCTGGCGATTATGCTCATCAGCCTGTTCTTCCCCCGCCTGAGCAACACCCCCAGCGAAACCGCCATCGCTTCCCTGGAAACCACCCAGGATCTGCTTTCCGCCTATCGCGCGGGGCTGCCCGGCTATGCCCTGGAGGTGCTCGTCGCCCTGGCCCCCATTGTGGCGCTGTTCGCCCTGTTCCAGGCGTTTTCCCTGAAGCTGCCCTTCGCCGAGCTGCAGCGAATCGGGGTAGGCTTGCTGTACACCTATCTGGGGCTGGTGCTGTTCCTGACGGGGGTGAACATCGGCTTCCTGCCCATGGGCGATTATCTGGGCAAGCGGCTGGCCGCCAGCGATTACAACTGGGTGCTCATTCCCCTGGGTATGCTGATGGGCTATCTGGTGGTGGCGGCCGAGCCCGCCGTGCATGTGCTCAACAGCCAGGTGGAGGAAGTCACCTCCGGCTCCATCAGCAAATCCGCCATGATGAAAACCCTGTCCATCGGCGTATCCATTTCCGTGGGCCTGTCCATGACCCGGGTGCTCACGGGGATTTCCATTTGGTGTTTCCTGCTGCCGGGGTATGCCCTGGCGCTGGGCCTTTCCTTCTTCACCGATCCCATCTTCACCGCCATCGCCTTCGACTCCGGCGGCGTGGCCTCCGGCCCCATGACAGCCGCCTTTATGCTGCCCCTGGCCATGGGCGCCTGCGGCGCGCTGGGCGGCAATATCCTGGAGGACGCCTTTGGCATCGTGGCCATGGTGGCCATGACGCCCTTAATCGCCATTGAGATTCTGGGCCTGGTATACCGGCTGAAAACCAAGGGCGGCAGGCAAGCGCCCCTGGGCCTGCCGGATGAGGGCGAGGAAGAAATCATCGATATGTAAGGCATGCAGGGAGGAAATATGCATAATTTGGATATTCTTTTCACCATTGTGGACCGGGGCAAGGGCGAAAACGTGGCGCAGCTGCTGCGCCATGAGGGCGTGTTGATTCACGAAATCGCCCTGGGCAACGGCACGGCGCATCAGGATCTGCTAAGCCTGCTGGGGCTTCGGGATACGGCCAAGGATGTGGTGATCAGCTTTCTGCAAAGCGCCATCGCCCCCCGGGCCATGCGCCGCCTTTCCCGGGCGCTGGATATGGATCAGCCCGGGCGCGGCATTGCTTTCACCATTTCCGTCAACAGCGTGGGCGGCCCCCGCGCGCTGCGGTATCTGATGGGCGATGTGCCCACCGATTTTCAGGAGGAGGACGCGCAGATGCAGGAACAGCAACCCCAGAACGATCTGATTATCGCCATTGTGAATCGCGGCTACACCGACGCGGTGATGAAAGCGGCCCAGCCCGCCGGGGCCCGGGGTGGCACGGTGCTGCATGCCCGGGGCGCGGGAACGGAGGAGGCCTCCCAGTTTTTCGGCATTACCATTCAGCCCGAAAAAGAGCTGGTGCTCATCCTGGTGCAGCATGAGGTGAAGGTGCCGGTGATGCAGGCCATCACCAAAAGCGCGGGCCTGACCACCGAGGGCCGCGGCATTGTTTTCAGCCTACCGGTAAACGATGTGATGGGCGTTGCCCGCGTTACCGAGGAGCTGGAGGAGGCGGAAAAATGAAGCGCCTGCTGCTGCTGCTGCTGCTCTGCGCGGCGCTGTTGCCCGGGGCCGCGGCGGAGGAAGCGGAGCCGCTTCCCCAGCAATTAACCTTGGCCCCCGGGGAAAGCCGCGCCTTCCAATTGCCCTTTCAGGGCTATTGGGAAAGCGAGGATCAGGATGTGGCCCAAGGCGAGGACGATACCCTTACCGCCTGCGCCGAGGGCAGCGCCCGGCTGACCCTTTGCGCCCCCGACGGCCGGGAATGGCCGGTGGATGTGACCGTCACGGCGGACGATACCCCCGCCCTTATCCGCGCCGCCATTGATCTGGCCCTCTCCGAATGGCAAACCTACCATGGCCGCACCTTCGAAAAGAAAAATAAATATACCGCCTGGTGGTGCGGAACGGGGCCCAAATGCTGGTTCGGCTGGTGCGGCGGCTTTGTGAATTACTGCCTGGACACCGTAGGCGTGCCCATGGACGAGCCTGCAAAATCCGTGCCCCATGAAAGCGGCGAGCCCTATTCCGTTTATGCCGCCGGGGTGGGCAAAATCTACACGGGCTTTGAAAAAATGAACCGGCTGTCTAAAATTCCCCGGCCCGGGTATCTGGTGATCTACGGCCAGCGGGATTATTACGCTTTCGTGCATGTGGGCATGATTACCCAGGTGGAGGATTGCGGCAACGGCGTTTACCGCATCTATACCGTGGAGGGCAATATGTCCAACCGCATTAAGCGCTACGGCCTGCTCTATGACAGCAATGCCCCAGGCGAAAAAAATTTGGCCGATATGCCCGAAGCGGAACGCGCCAACCCCGATATCGACCAATACACCATGCACAAAAAAGATTGGTATGTGAACACCTTCTGCCAAACCTGGCAGTAGGAAGATACGGCGATGTAACGCGGGGGAGCCCTCCTTGTTCGTCAAAGAAGGCTCCCCCGCATTATTTCTTATATTCTAGTTCTCACATCAGGCTGCGATACAG
The DNA here is from genome assembly GCA_934667105.1 of uncultured Clostridia bacterium. GTDB lineage: Bacteria > Bacillota > Clostridia > Christensenellales > Aristaeellaceae > RUG563. The sequence goes on along the minus strand of CAKULG010000010.1, from coordinate 90,224 downwards.
CGCCTCAATTTCTTCCACGCTGGTATCCCGGGGATTGCCGGGACGGCATGCATCCGCAAAGGCGGATTCGGAAAGGGCCTTCAGATCCTCTTCCTTCACCACGCCTTTCAGGGTGGATTGGATGCCCACATCCTCGGAAAGCTGGCGCACGGCGTCCACGGCGGCCTTGCGGTATTCTTCCTGCGTCATCTTCTCAGTGCCTTCCACGCCCATGGCATTGGCGATGTCGCGGTATTTCTCGCCGGTGCAGGGGGCGTTATAGGCCATCACGGTGGGCAGCAGCACGGCGCAGGCCTTGCCGTGGGGCATATCATAATAGGCGGACAGGGTGTGCGCCATGGAATGATCCACGCCCAGGCCCACATTGGAGAAGCCCATGCCCGCGATATACTGGCCCAGGGCCATGCCCTCGCGGCCCTCGGCGGTGTTCTTCACCGCGCCCCGCAGGCTCTTGGCGATAATCTCAATGGCCTTGATATGGAACATATCGGAAAGCGCCCAAGCGCCCTTGGTGATATAGCCCTCGATGGCGTGGGTCAGGGCATCCATGCCGGTGGCGGCGGTCAGCGACGCGGGCATGGAATTCATCATGTCGGGATCCACCACGGCCACCACGGGAATATCATGCACGTCCACGCAGACGAACTTGCGCTTCTTTTCCACATCGGTGATTACATAATTGATGGTCACTTCCGCGGCAGTGCCGGCGGTGGTGGGCACGGCGATGATGGGCACGCAAGGCTTCTTGGTGGCGGAAACGCCCTCCAGGGAGCGCACATCCGCGAATTCAGGATTGGTGATGATAATGCCGATGGCCTTGGCCGTATCCATGGAGGAGCCGCCGCCCACCGCAACAATGCAATCCGCCTGGGAGGCCTTGAACTCGGCCACGCCGTGCTGCACGTTTTCAATGGTGGGGTTGGGCTTAATATCGGAATACAGGGTGTAGGGAATGGCGGCCTCCTTCAGCAGCGCCGTCACCTTATCGGTGATGCCGAATTTCACCAGATCAGGGTCGGAAGCCACAAAGGCCTTTTTGAAGCCGCGATTCTTAATCTCGTCCACGATGGCATGGATGGCGCCCGCGCCATGATAGGAAGTTTCATTCAGAACAAACCGGTTCATACGAAAATCTCCTTTCCACATGCTTGATTATTTGCCTGTTCCTTACGGGACGGATTTTGCCCGCGCGGGAATACCCGTCCCTCATGAAGGTATTATAGGCCGAACAAGCAAGGCTTGTCAAGAGAAATTCCTATGCAAGAAAAGGCGAAATGAAGATATTGCGGAAGAACCGCGCGAAGAAACGCCGCCTCTTTTGTCAGCGGAGAAGCAAACGGATTTCCTATCGCTCGTTAATATCCATTCGCTTTCCGGGAGCCCCGCGAGTCAACCGAAACAAGCGGCGAGAGCGGCAGCGAATTGCCGCGCCGATTGAGGTTGCGGAAGGGGAGCCTTCCTTTGCCGCCAAAGAAGGTTCCCCCCCGCAATACTTACAATATTATATTCGTCATTCTCCCGCCATCAGGGCCTTCACCCGCAGGGAGGCCGCGTAAACGGCGTTTTTCTTTTCCCCCTGGGCGGTGAGCTCGGCCACGGCCTGCCGCATTTCGCGGCCCGCCAGCAGCAGATCCACCAACCGCGCTTCCAGGGAGCAGGCGGCCGCCGGGGCTGCCTCGGGAAGGGAAACTCGCCGCAGATCGGCCACCAGGCAATATTCGCCCTTTTCGCTTTTTTCATTATCCGTCAAGCGCTGAAGAATTTCCTCCGGCGTGCCCCGAAGGGTCAGCTCGTGGAGCTTCGTCAAATCGCAGCTCACCGAAAGCAGCGCCCCGGGCAGCGCCTCGCCGATGGCCTCCACCAGCTTTTTCACCCGGTGCGGGGATTCGTGGAACACCGCGCCTTCGGATTTCCGGCCGATCTCCAGCAGCTTCTCCCGCAGTTCCTTTTTTTCTCGGGGGAGGAAGCCATAGAAGGTGAAGGAAGAAAAATCAAAGCCGCTCACTGAAACCGCCGAAACGCAGGCGCTGGGGCCCGAAACGGCCAGCACGGGAATGCCCGCCTCCGCCGCCGCCCGCACCAGTTCGGTTCCCGGATCGGAAATGGCAGGGGTGCCCGCGTCCGTCACCAGGGCCACGTCCATCTCCTCCTCCAGCATGCGGCGCACCAATTCCGGGGCGCGGCCGCGCTCGTTATGCTGATGGCAGGAAATGAGAGGGGTGTCGATGCCGAAATGGGTGGTGAGCTTGCGGGTCACCCGGGTATCCTCCGCCGCGATGAGGGCGGCGTTTTTCAGGGTGTCAATGGCCCGGGGGCTCATATCCGATAGATTGCCGATGGGCGTCGCCACCACATAAAGCGTGCTCACTGCGCCGTTTCCCCCTTTTCGAACACCCGCAGCGTGGCGCTGTGGGCCCGGGAATTTTCCGAAAGCTCTTCCTCCCCCGCCTTGATCGCCCCGCCGATGGGCCGGCCCAGGGGCTTACGGCCGCAGACGCACACCGGCGCTTTCGGTGGGCAGATACAGGGGTTCTGCATTTTTTTGAAGGCGCGCTTCACAATGCGGTCCTCGATGGAATGAAAGGTGATTACGCACAGCCGCCCGCCGGGCAGCAGCAAATCCACCCAATCCTCCAGCGCCCGCTCCAGGGGGGCCAGCTCGTCGTTCACCACAATGCGCACGGCCTGAAAGGTACGGCGGGCGGGGTGGCCCTCGTCTTTGCGGCGCACGGCCTTGGGAATGGCCGCGTCCACCACCGCCACCAGATCGGCGGTGGTTTCCAGGGGCTTCTGCGCCCGCTTTTCCATCAGAATGGCGGCGATCCGCGCCGCCCATTTTTCATCGCCCCAATCCCGCAGGGCCTGGGCGAAATCCGCCTGGGACACAGTGTTCACGTATTCCGCCGCCGTCATGCCCCGGGAGGGATCCATGCGCATATCCAGGGGCGCGTTTTCATGATAGGAAAAGCCGCGATCGGGGGTATCCAATTGATAAGAGGACACCCCCAGATCCAGCAGCCCCCCGTTCAGGCACACGCCGGGCAGCAGGGCCTTCACATCATGAAAATTTCCATGCACCGCCCGAAAGCCGGGATACCCGGCCAGCCGGGCGGAGGCCGCTGCAATGGCCGCCTCGTCCCGGTCGATGCCGTACAGCGTGCCCTCCGGCCCAATGCGGCGCAGAATGCCCTCGCTGTGGCCGCCGCCGCCCAGGGTGCCGTCGGCATAGGTTTCCCCCGGGCTGGGGGAAAGATAATCCATCACTTCGTTAAAAAGCACGGGAATATGATGAAATGCCATGGGGATATTCCTCTCCGGTTAATCAACCCAGCTCCGCCATCCGCGCATCCAGGGAGGCCAGCATCTGCCGGTTCTTTTCCAGCTTCTCGCGCTCCGCCGCCACCAGGTTGGCCGGGGCCTTGGCCAGGAAGCCGGGATTGCTCAGCTTGCCCTCCGCCCGGGCAATTTCCGCCGCCACGCTCTGGCGCTCCTTATTCAGGCGGGCGCGCTCCTTTTCAAAATCCACCAGTTCGCCCAGGGGAATGAAGAATTCGCCCGCGGCGCACACGGCGCTCACCGTCTTTTCCGTGATTTCCGCATCCTTTTCCAGCAGCTCCAGCTGGCTGACGCTGGCCATGCGGGCGAAATAGATTTCCGCGCCGCGCACGGCCTCTTCCCAGCCCGCGTTGGCCCGCACCATCAGCCGCGCCTTATGGGAGGGCTGCACGTTCATGCCCGCCCGCAGATTGCGGATGGAGCGAATCATTTCCATCACGCCCTCCATCCGGGCGCTTTCCTCGGGGAAATCCAGGCCGGGCAGCGCCTGAGGCCAGGCCGCCAGCATGCAGGAAGCGGCTTCCTTGCCGGGCAGATTCTTATACACTTCCTCCGTCAGGAAGGGCATGAAGGGATGCAGCAGGCGCAGCAGCCCGGACAGCACCGTTTGCAGCACGGCGCGCACGGCGGCCTTCCGCTCCATATCCTCGCCCAGCAGGCCGCCCTTGGCCAGCTCGATATACCAATCGCAGAATTCGCTCCACACGAAATCGTAAATCTTCTGGGCGGCCAGGCCGTATTCCGCCTCTTCGAAATGGGCGCTGATTTCCCGCACCGCCTCGTTATAGCGGCTCAAAATCCATTGATCGGGCAGCAGCAGCTTCTTGCCCTCCAGCGTTTCCTCCCCGTCCAGGTTCATCAGCACGAAGCGGCTGGCATTCCACACCTTGTTGGCGAAATTCCGGGCCATTTCCACCTTTTCGGTGGAATAGCGGGTATCGTTGCCCGCGCTGATGCCCATCACCAGGGAGAAGCGCAGCGCGTCCGCGCCGTACTGATCGATGATTTCCAGGGGATCGATGCCGTTCCCCAGGGATTTGCTCATCTTGCGGCCCTGGGCGTCCCGCACCAGGCCGTGGATCACCACGGTGTCAAAGGGCACCTTGCCCATCTGGGCAATGCCGCTGAAAATCATCCGCGCCACCCAGAAGAAAATGATGTCGTACCCCGTCACCAGCGTGTTGGTGGGATAGAAATAACGCAGATCCTCGGTATCCTCGGGCCAGCCCAGGGTGGAGAAAGGCCACAGAGCGGAGGAGAACCAGGTATCCAGCACATCCTCATCCTGGCGCAGATGCGCGCCGCCGCACTTGGGGCAGCGGGCGGGATCCTGCCGGGAAACGATGGTTTCGCCGCAATCCTCGCAATACCAGGCGGGAATGCGATGGCCCCACCACAGATGGCGGCTGATGCACCAATCGCGGATATTTTCCATCCAGTTAAAATAAATCTTGCTGAAACGATCGGGCAGGAAGCGAGTCTCCCCCTGCTTCACCGCCTGAATGGCGGGCTGGGCCAGGGGCTCCATCTTCACAAACCATTGCTTGGACACCATGGGCTCCACCGTGTTATGGCAGCGGTAGCAGGTGCCCACCTCGTGCTTGAGGGGCTCCACCTGCTTCAGCAGGCCCAGCGCTTCCAAATCGGCCACGACGGCCTTCCGGGCCTCCAGGGTGGTCATGCCCGCGTATTTGCCGCAATCCAGCACCAGGGGCTCGTTCACGGCGGCCTTGCCGCTGGCGATCAGCTCCGCGTTTTCGGCGGCTTCCTTGGCCCCGGTCATATGCCCGTCGTAGGTGAACACCCGCACCAGGGGCAGCTGGTGCCGCTGGCCCACCTCGTAGTCGTTGGGGTCGTGGGCGGGGGTGATCTTCACCACGCCGGTGCCTTTTTCCATATCCGCATGCTCGTCGCAGACGATGGGAATTTCCTTATTCAGCAGGGGCAGCAGCACATGGCAGCCGTGCAGATGGGCATAGCGGGGATCCTCGGGGTTAATGGCCACGGCGGTATCGCCCAGCATGGTTTCGGGGCGGGTGGTGGCCAGCTCCAGCATTTCGCCCGTTTCCTTCACGGGGTAGAGCAGATGCCAGAAGCTGCCGTCCTTTTCCTCATAGATAACCTCCGCGTCCGAAAGGGAGGTATTGCAGCAGGGGCACCAATTCACCATGCGATTGCCCTGATAGATGAGGCCCTTTTCATACAGCCCCACAAACACCTCCCGCACCGCCCGGGAGCAGCCCTCGTCCATCGTGAAGCGTTCCCGCGACCAATCGCAGGAAGCGCCCATGCGGCGCAGCTGGCGGGTGATGCGGCCGCCGTATTCCTTTTTCCAGGCCCAGGCGTGCTCCAGGAAGCCCTCGCGGCCGATCATTTCCTTGGTCAGGCCCTGCTCCCGCAGCTTTTCCACCACCTTCACCTCCGTGGCGATGGAGGCGTGATCGGTGCCGGGCAGCCACAGGGTGGGATCGCCCTTCATGCGGTGATACCGAACCAGGGAATCCTGCAAAACGCAGTCCATAGCATGACCCATATGCAGCTGGCCCGTCACGTTGGGGGGCGGCATCACGATGGTAAAGGGCTTTTTCGCGGGATCGATCTTCGGGGTAAAGGCGCCCGCCGTTTCCCATTTTTCGTAGGTTTCTTTTTCGATGGCCTGGGGGTTATAGGTTTTTTCCATGGTGAAATTCTTCTCGCTCATCAAAAGCCCTTCCTTTCCGCCTTGCCGGGCGCGCCGCCCGGGGAAATGAAAAAGCCGCCCCGTCCTGAAGGACGGAGCGACCCGTGGTACCACCTTGCTTTGCAAAAGGGGAGCAGTCTTCCCCCTTGCCTTAGGGCGCTTTAACGCGCGCCGGACGCGGAAACTACTTTGTATTTTCATTTCCCACCCTCCCGGGCGACCTTCCGCGCGCTTCCTTCCCAGGCCGCCTTTCAGCCGGTGGGCGGGCCCTCTCTTTGGGGGAAAACGTGCGTACTCCTCCCGATCATCGGGGCATATTACGCTTGGGACGAAAAAAACGTTTACGCGTTCTTTTCTTCGCTCACGGCGACAACCTGCTTGCCGTCATAGTAGCCGCAATGCTTGCAGACGCGGTGCGCCAGCTTCATCTTGTGGCACTGAGAGCATTCCACGATAGCGGGAAGCTGAAGCTTCCAATTGGCGCGACGGGAACGGCCGCGGGCCTTCGAAACTTTTCCTTTGGGCAGAGCCATAATTACACCTCCTGATCCTTTGTCAGCAATTGCTGCAATGCCGAAAAAGGATGCTGGTCGGGCATGTCCTTCTGGCAAGCATGCGTTGATGGGGTTTCTTCCGGCTGAAGGGCCTGAAAGCCCGGGCAATCCGCCCCGCATTCAAAGCGCATGGGCAGATCGAGCACAGCCAGCGTCATCGCAAGGTGCCCCAGCTCCACCTTGGAGCCCTCGAACACCAGGCGTTCATCCTCTTGAGCGGAATCTTCCTTCTGCTGGGGATCGCGGGAAAGGCGGACAAAGATTTCGTCGAACGGAACCTCCAGCGGGTAGACAACCGGCTTAAGGCAACCGGCGCACAGCCCGTGGGCCTCTCCCTTCAGCGCACCCCAGATATGCAGGTTATCCCCTGCCATGGTGTAATAACCAGTCAGAAGGATTTGGCTGAACGTAATCGTTTCGCCAAAAATCTCCTGCGGTGGGATGGCATCACGATGCAGGAAAGGAATATCCTCTCCGGGGGCGCGCAAGGCGCGGGAAATGTCCAGCAACAAGCACATCACTCCAATCGTGACCGTTTTCTATTATACCTTTCCTTCCCCTGCTTTGTCAATCCCTTTTTCGCGCTTTCCCGGGGGTTTCTTCATTTTTCTTCGCCCAGGAAATAAGAAAGCGGGAACGATTGAGGCTGCGGAAGGGGGGGGATCTCCCGCCGCCAGTGGCGGATGAAGGGAGATGGAGGCTCAATGAGGCACAGCGTACAGGGGCGCAGTTTTCTGCGCCCCTGTACGACAATGCCGAATTGTGGACAACCATTCTGGTGAGCGCCGCCCTCTTTAGGGCGGCTGAGGGCGAGCAAGCTTTCGTTTGCCGCCCGAAACCCGCGCTTCCGCTTTAGCGGAGGAGCGCGGGGCGATTGGAGCGCCGCCCCTTTAGGGGCGGCTGAGGGCGAGCAATTCTTAAATTGCCGCCCGAAACCCGCGCTTCCGCTTTAGCGGAGGAGCGCGGGGCGACAGCTCAAAGAATGGTTCCCCCGCAATATCTTATCCCCGTATGCCGTTCAACCCTTGACTGCGCCGATCATCACGCCCTTGACAAAGTATTTTTGCAGGAAGGGATACACGATGATGATGGGCAGAATGGAAACGATGATGGAGGAATACTTGAATTGCTCGGCCGCAACGGTGCGGCTGATGCCGATCTGCGCGCCCGCCATAGTATCCTGCTTCAGCTGCACCAGTATTTTATACAGATAGATTTGCAGGGGCTGCAGCTTCGCATCGGGCAGCAGCACGGTGGGCCAGAAATAGCTGTTCCAATGGCCCACGGCGTAAAACAGCGCCAGCACGGAAAGAATGGGCCCGGACAGGGGCAGCACGATCTTCACCAGCGTGGTCATATTCCCCGCGCCGTCCACCGTGGCCGATTCGATCAGCGCCTCAGGGATGCCCTCATAGAAGGTGCGGGCGATAATGATGTTCCACGCGCTGACCGCAAAGGGAATCAGCACCGCCCAGCGGGTGTTATACAGGCCCAGGCGGGAAATGACGATGAAAAAGGGAATCATGCCCCCGCCAAAGAACATGGTGAACGTGATGAACAGCGACAGAGGACGGCGCAGAACGAATTTTTCCCGGGAAAGGGGATACGCCGCCAACACCGTCATCGCCACGTTCAGGCAGGTGCCCGTCAGGGTGTAGAAAATCGTGTTCGCGTAGGAAAGCCAAATGTTCTTGTTGGAGAACACCAGGGTGTAGCCCTGCAGGCCGATCCCCTTGGGATAGAGATACACGTCCCGGCGGAGCACATGCTCCGGCGCGCTGATGGACATGGCGAATACATACAAAAATGGATACAGCGCCGCGAAGGCCATCAGGCAAAGAATGACCACCATGACGATCTTGCCGACGCGCTCGCCCATTGGCATACGAATCTTGCTCATTGCGCGCCTCCTTACCAAATGCCGTTGCCGCTCAGGCGCTTGGCCACGGCGTTGCTTCCCACCAGCAGAATCACGTTAATCACCGAATTGAACAGCCCCACCGCCGCCGAATAGCTGTATTGCAGCGATTGCAGGCCCATGCGGTATACATAGGAGGAAATCACATCCGCCGTGTCATAGGTGGCAGAATTATACAGCAGGATGATCTTCTCAAATCCCACCGACATCATGTTGCCCACGTTCAGAATCAGCAGCACGATCATCGTGTTTTTAATAGAGGGCAGCGTCACATAGAGCATCTGCTTGAATTTGCCCGCGCCGTCGATGCGGGCGGCCTCGTACAATTGGGGATCCACCCCCGACAGCGCCGCGATATAGATGATGGAGCCCCAGCCGAATTCCTGCCAGATGCCGGAAACGACGTAAATGGTGCGGAAATATTGGGGCTTGCCCAGGAAATTGACGGGCTTCCCGCCGCACATCTTAATCAGCGCGTTGAAAATGCCGCCGCTGGGGCTGAGGAAATTGATAATCATGCCGCAGATAACCACCATGGAGATAAAATGCGGCAGATAGCTCAGCGTTTGGATGGAGCGCTTGAAGACCCCATCCCGGAATTCATTGAGCATCAGGGCGAAAATGATAGGCACCGGGAAGCCGAAAACCAGGGTATAAACGGAAATCAACAGCGTGTTCCGCAGAAGCCGCCAGAAGAAAATGCCCCCGAAGAACTGCCGGAAATTGGCCAGCCCCACCCATTCGCTGCCCGTAATGCCTTTGCTGGGCATGTAATTTTCAAAGGCGATCAGCACGCCGTACATGGGGTAATAGCTGAAGAGAATGTAATAAATTACCACCGGCAGAATCATGAGCGCAAAGAAGCGGTCACGCCAGAGCCGGCGCCAGAAAATCTGGCGCCGCTCCTTTCTGCCTAATCCCGAACAGGATAGGCTGGTCAAACCTTTTCACCTCACTTGCTGGCGTTGAAGCGGTCGAACTGGGCCTGCTTGACGGCCAGCAGATCTTCCAGACCAATGGTGTTCAGCTTTTCCACAAAGGCGTCAAATTCGCTCATGGGGGTGATTCCGGCGATGAACTTTTCGATGCTTTCATCGCAGAAGGTGTTAAAGTCGGGCTCGATGCGATCCAGCACGGCCTGCTCTTCCACCGTGGCCATCACCTGGGGGAAGGGCTCCACGCGCTGATCCAGCAGGCTTTCGCCGTAGCTGATTACATATTCGGTGTTCAGCGCCGCGTACACCTCGGCGGGGGTGCGCACCAGGATGGTATCGGAGGAGCCCAGGCTGCGCAGCGCGTTGTAGGGATCCAGGCCGTCGGGATTGTTCAGCACATAATCGGTGTAATGCTTTTTGCCTTCCGCATCCCGCTCAAAGCTGAGGCCCTCGATGCCCCATTCGTTGATGGTCACGCCCTCGTCGGAGCCCCAGACGTAATCGATCCAGCGAATGGCCAGCTCGGGGTTCTTGCAATAGGAGGTAATGCCGTAGTGGCTCCAGGTGGAATCGCGCTTCACCAGCAGCTTATCGGCGGAATAGGGCGGAGTCACCAGGGCATGCTTGCCTTCCACACCGGCGGTGGCCAGCAGACCGTCATACTGCTTCACGCGCTCGGACAGCGTGACGAAGGAGCCGACCACGTTGGTGGAAACCAGGGATTGGAAGTTGGATTCGTCGCGCACTTCCATATCGATCAGGCCTTCGTCATACCACTGAGCCATGGTGGTCAGGTATTCCCGGAAGGCTTCGCTGGTGACAAAGCAAGTCACCTTGCCGTCTGCGTCATACCACCAGTTGGTGGCGGTGGTGGGCAGGCCGAAGGCGCACAGGAACACGTTCAGCTTGCTGCGAAGAGAGCCGCTGCCGCCGAAGGGAACCACTTCCGCGCCGTAGCCGGTGGGATCATAGCCCTTGAAGGCAGTGAGAACGTCGTGCCAATCTTCCAGGGTGGCAGGGGCTTTCAGGTTCAGCGCGTCCAGCCAATCCTGACGGATGAACTGCGCGTTCTGCACCACCAGGTCGTTCACAAACATGGGCGCGTCGCAGATGGAATAGATATGGCCGTCCGGGGCGGTGAGCAAGCCCTTGAGGGCGGGATTCTCATCCAGCACCTTCTGGATGTTGGGAGCGTACTTTTCAATCAGCTCGTCCAAAGGAATGATGGTGCCGTCCAGCGCCATTTTGTATACGCCGCTGTTGGACCAGGCGGGGGGGATCAGCATGATGTCCGGCAGCTCCTGCCCGGCGGCCACGCGGGGCTGCATGGCGGTGTTGTAATCGGAATTGGCTTCCCAGGCGATCTTCACGCCCGTGTTTTCCTCAATCTTCTGCCAGCTGGGCAGGTTGTCGTTGATGGTCACGGCGGAATACCAGCCCTCCAGACAGGCGAAGGACAGGGTTTCGCCGTTTCCAAAGGGCTCCGCCAGGGCGGAAGCGGCGGTCAGCGCCAGCATCAGCGCCAGAACCAGGGCCAGGATCTTCTTCATGGTTTCGAACCTCCCTTAATTTTGGCCGGCACGGAAACCGTTCCGCGCCGACGGCTTGTGGAAAAACCATAATGTATTTTATGCCCCGCTGTCAACGAACAGTATTTGAAAACCGATCATTTCGGAATAAAGCCCGCCGTTTTTTGCTTTATTTCCCCAGGATGCAGATTTTGAACCCCGTTCAATCCTTTACGGCAGGGAGAGGCGTAATTATTAGGCGAGAGAGCCGTCTTTAGCCGTTAAAGAAGGCTCCCCCCGCCCATTCCTCCCCTCACATCTCGTGGATATTGGCCCGGTAAGCCGAGGGGGTCAGGCCGGCGAAGCGCTTGAACATACGGCGGAAGGTCACATCGTTGGTATAGCCCACCTGAAGGGCCACGGCGGCAATATCGTCGTTGCCATTGGCCAGCACCTCCGTGGCCCGGCGGATGCGCTGGCGATTCACATAGGCGTGGAAATTTTCGCCGTACTGCTCGGTAAACAGCCGGGAAATCAGCGAAGCGGAAACGCTGAAATGATTCGCCACCATATCCAGAGACAGCGTAGCGTCCAGCAGATTGGCGTTCACATAGGCCAGAATATTTTCCATACGGTTGGGCATGGCCTTCAGCCGCCGGGCGAAATAATCCGCCGCCGAGGCGATATAGCGTTCCACGCCCGCGCGCATGGCCTCCAGATCGTCCGTGGCCTGGGGAATATCGGGCGCGTCCGCGTCGGCGGTCAGCTTCACGATGGAAAGCGCAACGCTCGTCATCAGGTTCTGCATGCCCTTCTGGGTGGTTTGGCGCTTGGCCGCGTTTTCCTCATACACCTGGCGGAACACAGCAAGGGCCTGCTCCCCCTGGCCGCTGCACACATAGCCGGTGAGCAGCCGCTCCTGCTCCTGGGGCAGATAATAGCCGATGCTTTTCATCACGTTGTCATGGCGCAGCACCCGGAAGCCGTCGGAAACGCAGCGGTAATCCTTGGCGGCCTGCGCATCCTCAAAGGAGGCGCGAATCTGCCGCAGGGAGGCGGTTTCCGAGCCCACGGCCACATAGCTGCCCGCCCATTTTTCCAGCATGGCGGTAATCATGTTTTCCAGGCTGCGAGTTTCCCGATAGCCCAGAATCAGGATGTGATGATTGGGCCGCCGCAGCACGAACGCCGCAGCCTCGCCCTCCGCCGCCGCTTCCTTTTCCAGCAGTTTCTCCACGCTTTGGGCGGAGGGCAGCCCCTGGGGCGGAACCATCCGCCACAGCGCCAGGCACACCCGGTAATGCGCGAAGCGGTCAAATTCGCTGATAAATTCCGAAAGCCGCCGCTGCTCCTCCCCCTCGGGCTGCATACCGGCGAGCATATAATCCAATTCGGCGTTGCGAAGATACACCTTGCGCACCGCCAGCTCGGCGGAAAGCTGATCCTCCCGCTGCTTCAATTCCTCGATGCCGCGCTTGAGCGAATCGAACTCGTTGATATCGCGGCGCAGGGGCGTTTCGCCGTCCACCAGGTTCAGCAGCTGGCGAAGGGGCTTAAACAGGCGATGGGAGAAAAGCAGCCCCACGATAATCAGCAGCGCCCAAAGCCCGCCCACAATCAGCAGCAGCGCGTTGCGAACGTTTGTCACCTCCGCCAGCACCACCACCTGGGGCAGCGTCAGGGAAAAGGCGAGGCCCAGTTCGGCGGAATCCCGTCGGATAACGGCGGTTTCGCCGGAAATGGGCTCGCCCAGCGTCAGGAAGGGGGTATCCTCCCCCTGCGCGGAAACCGCGATTTGCAGCGCCTCGCTCCTGCCCAGCAGGCCGTCGAAATACGCCGCGAAATCCTGATGGCGCACCACGGCGAACATCGCGCAGCTTCGCACCTGGTCAAGCGTATAAATAGGAAAGAACATCAGCATCGCGTCCGTCTGGGCAAAGAAGCTGGTCATATGCCGGTTGGGCAGAATCACCGGCGCGCCGTTGGCCGTTCTGCGGCAGGTTTTCAGCCAGTCCTCCTCCGTCATGCCGTCCACCCGCATAAAATTATTGGCCAGATAGCGAATATCGCAGTTCACGCCCGAGGCCACCGCCAGGTTCTTTTCCGCGAAAATCACGCCCACGGCGTATACGCCCGTGGCCTGACGGTATTGCTTCATCTGCTGGCTGTATTCGTACAGATCCAGCCGGGTCACGCGGCTTTTGTCGATTTCGCCGCCCTGCATATAGGCGATTCGCTTCACCCAGGAAGCGCCCCCCAGCTGCAGGGCGTAAGCGCGGTAGGCGGCCACGTCCGCGTCGATGAGGTTCACCACATCCTGCAAAATATAGCCGTATTCATTCATGGCGTAGCGGGAAATGGAGGCCTGCGTCCAGCCCGAGCCCGCCAACGCAAGCACGGCGACGCAAAACGAAATCGCCAGCAGCAGGCTCAGGGTGGATCGAAGCTGAATGGAGTGCCGCTGGCTTCCCTGCCGCGGGCTTTGCCGGCCCTCCGGCTGAAACAAATCCTCAAAAAAACGCACGTGCATCACCTGCATTGATTGTACGCCAGCGCCCGCAGGTCTGTCAACCGTCCGGATCGCGCCGCCCAATAAATGCAAATTATGACCGCAGTAAATTTTTGACCGTTTTTCGGCCCCGGGCGGCCCTTTCAAATTCTGTCGCTTGCCATTCCCGGTTCGATGCTTTATAATGGTAAAAAAACGCAGGAGGACGATTCCATATGAAGCATTCTTTCCCGGAAACCAGCGGCGGCTGGAAAAAATACGAAGGCAATCCCGTTCTTGGCGGCCCGGAAATGGGCACCTGCTTTGATATTTTCGTCCTGGAAGAAAACGGCGAATACCAGATGCATTTTTCCTGGCGGCCCAAGAAATCCCTGGCGGTGTGCCGCAGCACCGACGGCGTCCATTGGGGCGTGCCGGAAATCCTGCTTTCTCCCAATCCCGAATCCGGCTGGGAGGACGGCCTGAACCGCAACTGCGTCATTCACCGGGAAGGCAAATGGCATATGTGGTATACCGGCCAGGCCCGGGAATACAGCTGGATCGGCTACGCCGTCAGCGACGACGGCCACAAATGGGTTCGCGCCTCGAAGCAGCCCGTGCTCTTCAGCGAACGGCCCTTCGAGGGCCCCAGCGTGATGAACCCCTTCGTGATGTGGGATGAGGAAATGGGCCTGTACCGCATGTGGTACTGCGCGGGCGAAAAATACGAGCCCAACGTGATCGCCTACGCCACCAGCCCGGACGGCCTGCACTGGGATAAGCTGCCCGCCAACCCCATTTTCGGCCGCAACACCGCCTCCCCCTGCGAGCAGGACCGCGTGGGCGCCTGCCAGGTGATCCGCCTGGAGGACGGCTGGTATTACATGTTCTATATCGGCTATGAGGATATCGACACCGCCCGCATCTGCGTGGCCCGCTCCCGCAACGGCGTGACCAGCTGGCAGCGCTCCCCCCACAACCCCATCGTTTCCCCCACCCCCGGCGGCTGGGACGCGGATGCGTGCTATAAGCCCTACGCCGTGCGGGATGTGAAAAATAACCGCTGGCTGCTGTGGTATAACGGCCGCCATGAGCACAATGAGTATATCGGCCTGGTGATTCACGAGGGCCTGGATCTGGGGTTTGACGAATGAAGGAAATAAACACCGAGCGCATTCTGCGCGAATATGTGCAGGCCTTTAACCGCACGGATGAGGAAAACGTGGTGCAGGCGGTGCCCAACGCGGCGGCGGCGGATTGGCTGCTGGCCCGGGCCCCGCGCATCGCCGTTCCCGATGCGGAAATCCAGCGGACGTATTATTTCCGCTGGTGGGTGTATCGCAAGCATGTGAAGCGCACGCCCGAGGGCTTTGTGCTCACCGAATTTCACCCGGATGTGAGCTGGGCCGGGAAATACAACACCATCCCCTGCGCCGCGGCCCACCATGTGCGCGAGGGCCGCTGGCTGCGGGAAAGCGGCTTCCTGGATGATTACATTCGTTTCTGGTACGCCGACGGCGGCGTGCATCTGCATGATTACAGCAACGCGCTGGAGGCCGCCGTCGAGGGGCTGGCCCTGCTGCGCGGCGACGAAACGGGGCTTGATCTGCTGCCCGCCATGCAGGAAAGCTACGCCCGCTGGAAGCGGGAGCGCCAGGGCGCGCTGGGCCTGTATTGGTCAACGGATAACCGGGACGGCAGCGAATTTTCCATCAGCGGCCCCGGCCTGCGCCCCACGCTGAATTGTTATCAATACGCAGGCGCCCGGGCCATCGCCGCCCTGGCCCGGCGGAAGGGGGACGCCGCGCTTTCCCAGCAAATGGAGCAGGAAGCGGCCGCCCTCCGCGCCCAGATCAATCAGCGGCTGTGGGATGAGGAGCTGCGCTTCTATGTGACGCTGCCCCAGAAGGCCCCCGATACCGCGCCCTATTTCTCCGCCGATCGCCACGCGCGGGAACTATTCGGCTATCTGCCCTGGATGTTCGGCGCGGCCCAGCCAGGGCGGGCGGACGCTTTCGCCCAATTGACCGATCCCCTGGGCTTTTCCGGGAAATACGGCCCCACCACCGCCGAGCGGCGGCATCCCGGCTTCGGCATTTTCTACACGGGAGCTGAGCTGAACGAATGGCTTCAGCGACGGGGCGAAAAGCCCTGCGGCCCCGAAGGGCACGAATGCCTTTGGAACGGCCCCAGCTGGCCCTTCGCCACCTCCATGATGCTCACCGCCCTGGCCAATTTGCTGGTTTCCGGGGAGGAACAGGCCTTTATCGGCAAGGCGGATTATCTGGCCCTGCTGCGGCAATACGCCGCCGCCCATGTGCGCCGCCGGGAGGACGGAACCGTTATCCCCTGGATCGACGAGGATTTGAACCCCGACACCGGGGATTGGATTTCCCGCACCCGGCTGATGCACTGGGGCGGCCAGCGCTTCCCTGCGGAAAAGGGCGGCTATGAGCGCGGCAAGGATTACAACCATTCCACCTTCTGCGATCTGGTGCTGGAAGGGCTGTTCGGCGTGCGCCCCGGCTGGGACGCGCTGCGCATCGCGCCGCTTTTCCCCGAAGCGTGGGATTACGCCGTGCTGGAGGGCGTGGAAACCCATGGCAAATCGCTCTCCATCCGCTATCGGCGGGGAGAGGGCTACCAAGTGCTGCTGGATGGCAAGGCCGCGTTCTCCGCGCCCGTCCCCACCCCCTGCACGCTTCCCTGGGAAACGTAAAATGTACGGTAATACGGGGCTGTGAAAAAACGAAAATAAATTATTTGCGGGGAAACCGTTCTTTGGAGCGGTCGCCCCGCATTCTTTTCATTTCGTAATTTTTACAGCCTCTTTTTCTTGCCCGGCCCTGAGCGGCCATCGTCCGTCAGGCCGATGAGATAATCCGCCGACAGATGATAAAACCTGCACAGGGCGATTAAATCCTCAATTTTCAATTCCGCCCGGCCATTTTCAATATGGCTGTATCCCTGCTGGGATTTGTTCAGAATCTTTCCCACCTCCGCCTGAGATAAATCCCGATCCTCCCGAACCTCCCGCAGCCGCTGGCGATAATCCATTTTCCTTCACCTCGCCGCTACGTTATCACACTCAATATTTGAGTATTGACTTTTACTCAAATATTGAGTATAATTTAAGAAAAATACAGAGGAGGTTATGTATTATGGAAAAGAAAAAAATTGGTTTGTGGATTGTTTTGCTTATCATCGTGGGAATTCTGGCAGCCTGCAATGAGTTCGGTTCTTCTTCCTCATCAAGCGGAAATTCATCGTATTCTACCAACAACTATGATCGAAAATATTCCGATGATGAAATCCATAGTTTTGTTAACCAATACAAAGATTCCTGGGGAAAATAAAAGGGAAAGAAGAGATCTGGATGCGCAAAGTGAAAACGCTTTTGTTTGTTGTTGTGCTGGTGGTAATCGTAATGTTTACTGCAGGGTGCGCCAGTAATTCAAGCGGCGGAAGGTGCGTTGGTTGCGGACGGCAGACTAATTGGAAATATGTTCCTTATCAAGGGTGGTGGTGCTATTCATGTACCCATTAAGCTTTGCAAAATAAAATTCGGCTTTCTTGGAAAGGGGTGCGGGGGAAACTGTTCTTTGGCCTTCAAAGAACGGTTTCCCCCGCATAATTTTTACGCCATTTATTCTTCGATTTCCGCAAGCGTGCGCAGAATCGTTTCCGCTTCGTCCAGGGATTTGGCCTGGTTAATCCGCGTGCGCAGCTGGGCCGCGCCCCGCCGGCCGGAAACATACCAGCCGAAATGCTTGCGCATTTCCAGCACGGCGCTGCTTTCGCCCTTCCATTCAGCCATTTCCCGGGCCTGCGCCAGGGCGACGGCCATCACCTGGGCGTAACTGGGCCGGGCGTAGGGCGTGCCCGCCGCCGCGGCCTTGATCTCCTCAAAAATCCAGGGATTGCCCAGCGCCCCCCGGCCAATGGCCAGCGCGTCGCACCCCGTGGCCGCCAGGGCCGCCAGCGCGCTTGCGCCGTCCACAATATCGCCGTTGGCCACCACGGGAATATCCACCGCCTCCCGCACCCGGGCAATGGTTTCCCAATCCGCCCGGCCCGCATATTGCTGCATCCGGGTGCGGCCATGCACGGTAAGCCCGTCCGCCCCGGCGGCCTGCATCAGCCGGGCGAAGGCCACGGCGTTTTTATGCGTTTCATCCCAGCCCAGGCGCATTTTCACCGTCACGGGCAGCAGCGTGCTTTTTTTCACCTGCTCCACAATCCGCGCCGCCAGGGGGGGATCCTTCATCAGGGCGCTGCCCGATTGGCCGCCCACCACCTTCTGGGCGGGGCAGCCCATATTCAGATCAATGCCGGTGAAGCGCCCCAGCTCCGTCAGCCGCGCGGCGGCCCGGGCCATAAAAAGCGGCTCGCTGCCAAAAAGCTGAACTGCAAGCGGCCCCTCCTCCGGCGCGCGTGCCAGAAGGAAGCGATAGGCGTTGCGATCGGGGGGCGCGGTTAGAAAGCCCTGGGCGCTGACCATTTCCGTGGTGGCCTGATCGCAGCCGTGGGAAAAGCACAGCCGCCGGAACACCTGATCGGTAATGCCCGCCATGGGGGCCAGATAAAGCCTCGGTATCAAATGTATGCCTCACTCATCGTCGATCACCCGGGCGACCGACATATTTTTGATGCGCCATTGCCCGTTTTCCCGGGTCAACAGCACGGAATACTGGGTGGATTGCCAGCGGGGAACGCTGTCCGTCACCCCCGCCGCCGCGGCCGCATCCTTCACGCCGCTTTTCATTTTGCCGTCGATGCCGGGAATGCGCTCGGTGACGGTGGCCCGGGCGGTATCCTCCCAGGGCCAGCACCAGAACCAATCCAGGCTGATGCGGTGGTCAAAGCCGGTGATATTATAATAATTCTGATAAACGGATTGTCCGTTTCGGGCGGCAGCCAGCAGGGAATCCCGCTCCAGATAGGCGGGAGCGAAATATTTATCCAGTTCCGCCTCCTCCCCCTGCATCACCACCTGGGCGCGCTTGGCCATGCCGTCCTTGAGCACGATATAAATGTTGGTGGCGTTCATGGCAAAATAAAAGACGGTGGTCATCAGCCCCAGCACGCAGCACAGCACCAGCAGCCGAGAGGAAATATACCAGATCAATCGCCGTAAATACTTCACAGGCGGCTCCTTTCCGGCCCCTCTTTCGAGGGCCTTCCTGTATACAAACGCGGCGCGCCCCGTCTTTCATCCCGCCCTATTGCGGCAGGCGATACAGACGGCAGGCGTTTTCCCAGGTGATTTCCGCCATTTCCTCCCGGGACAGGCCCCGCAGCGCCGCCAGCTTTTCCAGCACATGCACCACGTTGGCGGGCTCGTTCCGGCGGCCGCGCAGGGGCTCGGGGGAAAGATAGGGGCTGTCCGTTTCCACCAGCAGCCGCTCCAGCGGCACGCTTTGCGCCGCCTCCCACAGATGGGGCGCTTTTTTAAAGGTCAGCGGCCCGGCAAAGGAAATATAGAAGCCCATTTTCACATATTCCCGGGCGATTTCCGGGCTGCCGGAAAAGCAATGAATCACGCCGCTGGGCAGCCGGGAACAGGCGCGAAAGAAATCCACCATATCCCCGTGCGCATCCCGGATATGGAAAATCACGGGCTTATCCATTTCCAGGGCCAGGGCCACCTGCTCGGCCAGCACGCGCTTCTGCGTTTCCCGGGGAGAGAGATCATAATAATAATCCAGGCCGATTTCCCCCAGGGCCACGTTTTTTTCTTCCCGCAGCAACGCCCGCAGAGCGGCCAGATAATCCGGCTGCGCGTCCTTGGCCTCATGGGGATGTACCCCCGCGGCGGCGTAAACCCCGGGGTGCGCCTGGGCAAAGGCCAGGCACCGGCCGGAGGACGCCAGATCGCTGCCCACGCAGCAGCAGCGCTCCACGCCCGCCGCCAACATGCGGCCCCAGGCCTGCTCCCGGTCGGCCTCAAAGCGCTCATCCTCCAAATGGCAATGCGTATCGAACACTTTCACGGCACGTTTCCTTCTTCCTGGGGCGCTTTACCGGGCCAGCCCCTTTTTCGCCAGCAGCAGCGAGCCCAGCAATCCGCTGTCCGGGAAGCAGGCGGGAGACACGATGAGGGAATCCAGGTTATCCACGCAGGCGATATATCCCCCCAGCAGCCGCAGGGTTTCCCGGCGAATCATGGGGAACAGGAAGCTTTGGTTCATCACGCCGCCGCCCAGAATAATCCGCTCGGCGGACACCGTCATCAGCGCGGCGACGCACATCTGGGCCAGATAATGGGCCTCCAACTCCCAGGCCTTATGCCCCTGGGGCAGCTCCCGGGCGGAAACGCCCCAGCGCTTTTCGATGGCGGGCCCGCTGGCCAGCCCCTCCAGGCAGGCCGTGTGATACGGGCACACCCCCTGGGGCATGGGATCGTCCGCCCGGGGGGCCAGCAGCATATGCCCCCATTCGGGGTGCATCAGGCCGTGCACCAGATTGCCCTCGCAATACACGCCCGCGCCGATGCCCGTGCCCACGGTGACGTAGACGCAGTTTTTCACGCCCCGGGCCGCGCCCAACTCCGCCTCGCACAGGGCGGCGGCGTTCACATCGGTATCCAGGGCGCAGGGGACGCCCAGGGCCTTTTGCATTTCAGGCAGCAACGGATAATCGCACCAGGCCAGCTTGGGTGTTTTGGTGATATAGCCGTAGGTGGGGGAAGCGGGATGCAGATCCAGCGGGCCGAAGGAGCCCACCCCCAGGGCGTCGGGCTGATGCGTGCGGAAAAAATCCAGGATGCGGGGCATGGTTTCCGCCGGGGTCAGGGTGGGGATACTCTCCCGGGCCAAAATATGCAGGCCTTCATCCGCCACGGCCACCACCATTTTCGTTCCGCCCGCCTCTAACGCGCCGTATTTCATTTTGCTTTCATCCTTTCTTAGGCGTGATATAAAAAGCGCCCGACGCCCGGAAGCGTGAAAAACGGCCCCCGCGTCAGGCGATGAGCGCGGCGAAGAAAGCGCGGCGCAAGGCCCACGGCCTCGCCCCTGCTTTTTTCGCCCGCAAAACGCTTCGCTTATTCAAACAGCTTGGTTTCGGCCCGCAGCACATGCTGCTGATCCTCCACCAGGCGCTCAAAGCGCTCCCGGTAATCCTTCGCGGCGGCCTTGAGCATTTCAATCTCTTCCTCCAGGGCCTTGCGCTCCTCCTCCAGATCGGAAAGGCCGCTATCCGCCCGGGTGTGCGCGCCGCTGAGAATTTTATCCGCCTCGGCCTTGGCCTCCGCCACCGTTTCGTCGTAAACCTTCTGGGCTTTGGCCAGCAGCCGCTGAGCCGCCTCGCTGGCCTCCTCCGTTTCGGCCTTTTCCGCCTTGCGCGGGGCGGGGACGGGCGCGGGCACGGGCATGGCCGCGGGCGCGGGCACGAAGGGCGCTTCCGCCCGGGGGGCCTGGTTCAGGCGGCTTTGCAGCGTGGAAATTTCCTCCTGCATGGCCACCATTTCATCGCAGATTTCATCCAGGAATTCGTCAACCTCCACCGGGTCGTAGCCCCGCATTTTGGTTTTGAATTCCTTTTCCTCAATCATGGCAACTGTAATGGGCATGGGGATTTCTCCTTTCGTAGGGCGTTTGCAAATGAATTACAGGAAAAAGCGCAGAACCAGCCGCGCCAGCCAGCACAGCACCACCGCCGTCACATTGCCCAAATCCCATTGCACCCGGCGCTCGGGCAGCAGCTTTGCCGCCACGCGATTGCCCAGGCGAACCCCCGGCTCGCAAATTTTGGACAGCGTGGTCATCCAGGCCTGCTGGGTGGAGGTGACGTAAGGAAGCGCGAAACGAATCAGCAGCAGCACCGCGTACAGGCTGAGCAGATTCCGAAGCAGATTGATGATAAAGGCCATAGTAAGCTCCTTTCAAATGCGCCCCGCGCTGGCGGCGCGGCGCGCCGGAAAAGCGAGAATTTCAGAGCGCAGCGCCGACGGCCCGGGCAAACGGCCCTTCCGTTCTTGTTGCGGGAGCCGTTTTTCCCGCGGCTCCCCTTTTATTGATCCACGGCCACGTATTCATCCGGCGTATAGCCGGAGGCGGCGGGCTGGGCGGAGAAGGCGGGGGCAGGGGCTGCCTGTGGCGCAGTGCGGGAATAGAAGGGCTGGGCGCTTTCCTCGGGGGCGGCGGCGCGCTGAGTGAAGCCGCCCTGCTGAGGCTGCTGATAGGCGGGCTGGGCCGCCTGGGGCTGCTGATAAGCGCCCTGGGACTGATAGCCCTGCTGAGGCTGATAGGCCCGGGCCCCGGGCTGATACGTCCGGGCGCGGCCGGGGGCGCCGTTCATCTGATTGGTGATCTGATCGGCGTACACCGCCATGGCCTGGGGGGCCAGCAGATAGACCCCGTAGCGGGATACCTTGGTGATGGTGGCGGTGAGGGAATAGCACGCGCCGCTGAGGGTATCCACCAGCCGCCGCATTTCGGCGGGATCGGTGATATTTTCCAGCACAATAAGCACCGCGTCGCCGTTGCGCAGAAGCGTGATGGCGCTGCGGCAATCGCCCATGCCCCGGGCGTTAATGATGCGGGCGTTCTGCGCCCCCGCCCCTTGCTGGGGCTGCTCGGGCTGGAAAGCCTGGGAGGGCTGCTGAGCCGCCTGCTGCGGGGCGTAATTCGCCTGCTGGGGCGGATAATTCTGCGGCTGCTGATAGGCGGCGCTTTGCTGCTGATACGCGCCGAAATCCACCACGTTATTTTCCTGCCCGGCATGATGCTGCGCCCGGCGGTTGCGCTGGGGCGCGGCGGCCTGGGGCTGCTGATAGGCGGGCTGATACTCCGCCTGGGGCTGCTGCTGATAAGCGGCCTGCTGGGGCGGATAATTCTGCGGCTGCTGATAGGCCCCCTGCTGATAGGGAGCGTAGCCGGGCTGCGCCTGCTGATAGACGGGCTGGGGGGCGGCGCTTTCGGGGGGATAGCTTTCCTCCTGCCGGGGGGCGGGCGCTTCCTGAGCCTCATAGAAGAAATTATTATACAGCGCCTGCACCTTTCGCTTCATATTTTCAAAGAACATGCCGTTTCCCATCCTGTTGCTCCTCCTGATTTATCGAAATATCGCGGAGCCCACGCGCACCATGGTGGCGCCCGCCCGCGCGGCCAGATCATAATCCTGGGACATGCCCATGGAAAGCTCGGTCATTTCCGTATCGGCGACGGCCTCCGCCGCGCACTGATCCAGCAGCGCGCGCATCCTTTGGAACAGGGCCTCCAAGGTATCCCGGGGCGCGTCCTTGGGCATGATCGCCATAAGCCCCCGCGCCTGAAGGCCGGGCAGCTTGGCGCAGGCCCGAACGAAAGGGAGTAGTTCCTCCTCCGTCACGCCGCCCTTCTGCGGCTCCCGCGCCACGTTCACCTGAATCAGCACCGACATACGCAGGCCCGCCTTCTGGGCCTGGCGGTCAATTTCCTGGGCCAGGGCCATATGATCCAGGGAGTGAATCATACACACATCTTTTATTATATATTTAACCTTATTGCTTTGCAACCGTCCAATGAGATGGATTGAAAATTTTCCCTCCAGGGCGGGCAGCTTTTCCCGCAGCGCCTGCACCCGGTTTTCGCCGATATCCGTCACGCCCAGGGCGGAAAGGGGCAGAATCTGCTCCGCCGAGGCGTATTTTGTCACCGCGATGAGCCGGGGGCTTCTGCCCCAGGGGGCGCTTTCCCGGGCCAGCACCCGCCTGATTTCCGCAATTCTTTCCTCCAGCATGGCCTGTCCTTCCCCCTTTTAGAAAAGGCGAACCCGCACGCCCTCGTACAGCACGCCGGAATTTTCCGGAATGATGAAGGCGGATTGGCCGTCGTCGGAAATAACCTCCACCCCCGTCCAGTATTCGCCGTATTCCGTGCTGATAACCACGCCCTTGCGGCCGTCGCGCATATAGACGGCCCGGCTGGGCACCTTCAGGCTGTTCACGCTTTCGCCCAGCTGCACCTGGCAGGAGCGGATATACAGCACGTTTTGCAGCGCGGCGGGGTTATCGATCCGCAGCCGCACCAGCAATTCGCCGCCAGACAGGGTGAAGGAATCCACCACCGCGTCCACAATGGTGTTGTCGAAGGATTCGATCAGCAGCTTATAGGCGCGGCCCGTCACGGGCGTCCAATCCTTTTCATTGCAGAGCATCAGCACCGCCCAGGGCTCCTCCCGCACCACCCGGTAAATGGATACCGTGTTGCGGGAAGCCTTTTCCCCCGTATCGGGAATCGCGCCGTTATACATGGCGCGCACCTGGGCCGGGGAGTAATCGGCGTAGGTGGTCATATTCAGCGCGGTTTCAAAGCCGTCGGTGTAAAAGCTGACCAGGCCGTCGGTGGTGACGGCGTATTGCTTCGTCCAGGAGGAAATGCGCTGAAGCTGGGTGTTTTCATCGTCGTAAAGGCGGGTGAGCTTCTGATCGTCGGGGTATTTCTGCTTCAGATAGATCTGGCGATCCTGCATGGCGGCGGTCAGCAGCGTTTCCTGCTCGGTCATGCTGCCCTGGGCGCCCTGCACCAGCTTCTGCGCCTCCAGCGCCCGCTCCTTCACCCGGCTCATCAGGGAAATCAGCTTGGTATCCCCCGCGGCGGAGGCGATAAGGCTTTTATGGTATTCCTTAATCTGGCTGCGGTAGTTATTCAGCGTGGTCCATTCCTTGGCGCTGAAGCCGGAGGAATACACCGTGGCCACCGCCTTGCCCCGCTGCACCAGCGCGCCTTCGTCCACGCTGTAATCGATCTGGGATACGCCCTCCTGGGTGTACACCGTTTCGCTGCGCACCACCACTGCGTCGCCCGTATAGCGGGCGCTGAGCGCGCCGGATTCCACATAGCCGTAGGCCACCTGGCCGGGGGCCAGCATGCGCAGCACCGCGAAGGCGGCGAAGCCCACCGCCAGCAAAATCAGCGCGATATAGCCGCCCTTCCGGGGGCTTTTTTTCGCCCGGGGCAGGCCCGTCTTGGGCGTTTTATACGCGCCCTGGGGATGGGGCTGCACCACCTGCCGGGGCGGGGGCGGCATTTGGCCGTTTCCCTGCCCGGGCGCGCCCTCCGGGGCGTAGCCCGCGGGCTGCTGATACGGGGGAGCGATTTGCGCCGGAGGCGGCAATTGACCGGGCGGCGGCGTTTGCCCCGCGCCGTTTCCGCCCTGATAGGGGGGCGGCATCTGCGTCCATTGGGGCGCGGCGGGGGGATAAGCATTGGGATCGTAAGGGCCTTGCGGCGGCTGCATAGCGTCCTCCATTGAAAAAAATAACTTATATTTATTCGAGAAGCAGGCGCGAAAATCCTGCTTTTTGGGGGCAAGATTTACAAATCACACGATTAGTTCACGCTTCGATACGCCTCGATCACATCGGAGCGCTTTTGCAGCTTGCGAATCACGCCGTCGATCTGTTCGCGGCTGCGCACCTGCAGCGACACGGTGATGTTGCAGGTTTTATTTTTATTCAGCTTCACAGAAATGGCGGTGATGGGCAGGCCCTGCTCGTCAATAAAGGCGGTCAGCTCGCCCAGCAGGGCGGAATGATCGTAGCAGATGATCTGGATGGTGGCGTTGAACGCGCCCGCGTCCTCCTCCGCCCAGGAAACGGGCACCACGCGCTCGGGCTCGGTGTGCAGGGCGTTCACACAATCCGCCTTGTGCACCGTCACGCCCCGGCCCCGGGTAATATAGCCCACGATATCGTCCCCGGGCACGGGGTTGCAGCATTTGGCGAAGCGCACCAGCATGCCCGCTTCCCCGTGCACATAGATGCCGTGGGTAGGCTTGCCCTTGGGCGGGGACGGGGGCGTTTCGGGCAGGATGGGAATTTTGGGGACGGCGGCCGCCGCCTGCTTTTGCTTTTCATCCATCAGCCGGGAAAGCACATACACCGCCGCCGCGCCGCCATAGCCCACCGCGCCGTAGAGATCCTCCAATTCCTGAAACATATATTTTTTCAGCAGCGGCTCGTAATATTCCGGCTTGGTGTAATCCCCCAGCCGCACGCCCCGGCGCTTGGCCTCGTGCTCCAGCATATCGCGGCCCTTCTGCACGTTTTCGCCCCGCAGCTCGCGCTTGAAAAACTGGCGGATCTTCGCCTTGGCCTGCTGGGTCTTCACGATTTTGAGCCAATCCATGCTGGGGCCCTTGGAGGCGGAGGAGGTCATCACCTCCACCCGGTCGCCGGTGGAAAGCTGGGTGTCCAGGGGCACCATTTTGCCGTTCACCTTGGCCCCCACGCAGGAATTGCCCACCTGGGAATGAATGCGATAGGCGAAATCCAGAGGCGTGGCCCCCCGCTGCATGGAAATAATATCGCCCTTGGGGGTGAAGAGGAACACTTCCTCCGAAAACAGATCGGTTTTCAGGCTGTCGATGAATTCATGGCTGTCCCGGGTTTCGGATTGCCAATCCAGAATCTGGCGCAGCCAATACAGCTTGTGATCCAGGTTGCCGTCCTTCGCGCCGCCCTCTTTATAATTCCAGTGGGCCGCGATGCCGAATTCGGCCACCCGGTGCATTTCCCAGGTGCGGATCTGAATTTCAAAGGGAAAGGGAATGCGCCGCCCGCCCACCACCGTGGTGTGGAGGGATTGATACATATTGGCCTTGGGCACGGAAATGTAATCCTTGAAGCGGCCGGGAATCTGGTTCCACAGCGTGTGGGCGATGCCCAGCACGGTGTAGCATTCCGGAACGGTATCCACGATCACGCGGATGGCGATGAGATCGTAAATCTGATCGAAGGGCTTATTCTGAATCACCATCTTGCGATAGATGGAATAAAGATGCTTGGGCCGGCCATCGATTTCGTAATGCAGCCCCGCCTCGTCCAGCTTCTGGGATAATTCGCTGATAACCAGCTTGATATTCTCTTCCCGCTCCGCCCGCTTCATGCCCACCTTCCGGGCCACATCCTGATAGCCCTCGGGGTCGATATAGCGCAGGGCCAGATCCTCCAATTCCTGCTTGATGGCGTACACGCCCAGCCGGTGGGCCAGAGGGGCGTAAATATCCAGCGTCTCATGGGCGATGGCCACCTGCCTGTCCACGGGCTGAAAGCGCAGGGTGCGCATATTGTGCAGCCGGTCGGCCAGCTTAATCAGCACCACGCGGATATCCTTGCTCATGGCCAGAATCATCTTGCGCAGCGATTCCGCCTGCTGCTCCTCCCGGTCGGCGAAATCCAGCTTGCTCAGCTTGGTCACGCCGTCCACCAGCCGGGCCACCTCTTCCCCGAATTCGTTGCTGATTTCCTGCAGCGTCACCTGCTCGCAATCCTCCACCGTGTCGTGGAGCAGGCAGGCCGCGATGGTGGGCGGATCGATCATCAGCTCGGTGATAATGCTGGCCACATACATGGGATGCACGATATACGGCTCGCCGCTTTTGCGCTTCTGCCCCGCGTGGGCCTTTTCCGCGAAATGGTACGCCCGCTCAATCAGGGCGCAGCCCTTCCCCTCCGGATCGGATTTTTTCACCCGATCCAGCATCTGCTCCAGCGTCAAGCATTCATAAGCCGAATATGCCATCTTTTTCCTCCCATGCCCGCGCCGCCGCCCGGAACAGGCCGCTGCCCTCGGGCCCTCCCTTTTTCATGGGCAGCAGCCGCGCCGAAAAGGGCGCGGGGCAATAGTCTATCAGCTGTATCTGCGAAAGCACCGTCAGCGCGAAGGCGGCCTGGGCCGTGGATAAGCCGCCCGCCTCCGCAAAATCCTCCAGATCCCGGGGCAGGCCCGCCCGCAGACTGCGATAGCAATTCCGCAGCTGCTCCCGGCCCAGATACGCCGCCTTCAGCAGCCGCGAAAGCGCCGCCGACGGGGGCAGGGCGTAAACCTCCGCCCCGGGGCAGGCCCGGCGATAGGCCGCAGCCTCGCCGGTATCACCGTCGCATAATATCACATGCCGGAAGCGCGCGCAAGTGCCCGCGGCCGTGCCGTAGAGCAAAATCTCCGTTCGCCCCCGGGAATCCACCGTTTTTTCCAGGCAGAATTCCGCCTCCGGGTATCGCGCGGCCAGGGAAAGGGCGGTTTCCCGGCAGCGGCACAAAAGCAGCGCCCCGGGCGCGAAATCCTCCAGCGCTTCCCAGGCAAGGGGCCGCGCGGCCTCCTCCCCCCGGGGATCGGCCAGCAGGGAAAGGGCCTCCCGGGCCTCGTCCGGCTCCAGCGTTTCGGGCTGCAGCTCCATGGCGAGAATCATGCATTCCGCGCTGATTCGTCCGCGAAATTCGTTGAGCACCGGGGTCATGGCCAGGCGCAGCCTGCCGCCCCCCGGCGCGCCCGCCCAGGCCCCGCCGCCAAAGAAAATGCCGTCCCGCAGCGCGCCGTCCTGGCTGAGGGCGGCCTTCAGATGCCGCCCCTCCGCGCCCACCGCCCGCAGGGAAAGGGCCTCCACCCCCTGGCATAAAAAGCAGGGGGCGGGATTATCCATCCCGCATGGCTGCAATTGCGAAAGCATGCGCACCGTTTCGGGCGTTACCGCCGAGAGGGGAAGCTCCCCATCGCAAAGCACCCGGTTCACCAGGGGTTTGCCCCCCGTCTGGGCCCGGACGGCCTGGGAAAGCCGCCGCCGCAGCTCGGGCAGGCGCTCCGCCGCCATGGTCAGCCCCGCCGCCTGCTTATGCCCGCCGAAGCGGGAAAACAAATCGGCGCATTGGGAAAGGGCGGCGTGAATATCCACATCCCCCGCGCTGCGGGCGCTGCCCACATAATTTTCTCCGTCTCGGGCAAGGGCCACCGTGGGGCAGGCGTATTCCTCCGCGATGCGCCCCGCCGCCAGGCCCACCACGCCGCTGTTCCAATCCTCCCCCGCCACCACCAGGGCGCTTGTTTCCGCGAAATCCACGGTTCCGGCCTGAAGCTCCGCCTCGGCGATCACCCGGGCCTCCTGCTTTTTGCGTTCCTGGTTCAGCGCGTCCATTTTAAGCGCCAGTTCCTCGCCCCGGGCCACGCTGCGGGTGCGCAGCAGCTCCAGCGCCGTCCGGGCGGATTCCATGCGCCCGCAGGCGTTAATGCGGGGGGCCAATTGAAAGCCCGCCTGCTCGCTGCTGACAGTATCTCCCACCCCCGCCAGGCGCAGCAGCGCCCGCAGGCCGGGCCGCTCCGTCCGGGCCAGCAGGGGAAGACCCAGGGCCGCGATGGCCCGATTCTCCCCTCGAAGGGACACCATATCCGCCACCGTGGCCAGCGCCGCCAGATCGATATAGCGGAAGCCCTCCTCCCCAAGCAGCGCCATCGCCAGCTTCCAGGCCACCCCCGCCCCGCACAGGAAGGGGAAGGGATAGCCCCCCAGCAGCGGGGAAACCAGCGCGTCCGCCGGGGGCAGCGCAGCGCCCGGCTGATGGTGATCGGTGATAATCACCTGCATGCCCGCCGCCTGGGCCGTTTCCGTTTCCTGAATGCTGGTAATGCCGCAATCCACCGTCACCAGCACCTGGTGATCCCGGGCCAGGGCCAGAACGGCGGGCACATTCAGGCCGTAGCCCTCCCGGTGCCGGTCGGGGATATAGGGAACCGCCTCCAGGCCCAGCCGCTCCAGCGCGTCGGTAAGCAGCGCCGTGGCGCACACCCCGTCCACATCGTAATCCCCGTACACCGCCACGCGCTTGCCTGCCGCCCGGGCCGCCCGCAGAATTTCCGCCGCCTGCGCGATTCCCGGCAGCAAAAGCGGGGGCAGCAGCTGCTCCCGCCCCGGATGCAGAAAGGCTCGGGCCTCCTCCGCCGTGCGCACGCCCCGGGAAAGCAGCAGCGCCTCCATAAAGGGCGGCAGCCCCCATTCCCCCTGGGGCGATTTTTCCCCCGGCCGAAGCCCGATTCTCTGCATACGCGCGCCTCCGAAATAAGAAGAAAAAATGTAAAAAGAGGGCGCCGAAAAAACGGCGCCCCTGAATGCGAAATTACTTCGCCTTGCCAAACAGGGCAGGCTTCTGAGAAATAGCCAGGAAGCAAACCTGGAACAGGCGCATCAGCGGCGCGGCCACAGCGCTGGCCACCACGCCGGCAGAAAGGGTGTAGCCGAAAATCTTCGCGCCGGGGATCAGCATCAGCAGCAGCGCGATCACCAGCAGCCCGCCGTGGGCCAGCCAGACTAGCTTGGCCGCGGCGCGGCAGCCCGTCTTCACGGCGGATTTGGCGGCGGCGCCCTTGGCAGTTTCGCGGCTGATCATCCGGGCGCGCACAACGGCGGTGTAAATCGCCAGCAGCAGGCCGATCACCAGCGCGATCAGGCAGCCCACCGTGAGGGTGGCGCGCACCAGGGTGGCAAAGAAGAACATTTCAATGATAACGCCGCACCAGACGGCCCACATGCCGGAAAGGCCGGTGAGGCGGCCCTCCGCCAGCAGATAAATCAGCGCCAGCGCCAGCGCGACGGCCACAACAATCAGGGCAATTTTGACGCCCTGGCGGCCGTTTTCATTTAGCGCGCCCGTTTCCGCCTGGGTCAGGGTCACGTCCATCGCGCCGGAATTGATTTGCAGCGCCACGTTCACCGTATCGCTCAGGCTCAGGCCCAGGGGCACGGAAATTTCGCCCGTGGTAAAGGCCTGGCCCACACCGGGAGAAAATAACCGCGTGCCGTCCCGGAAAACGCCGATCTGGCTGCCGACATTGGCGGTGGTGGCGTCGGCCAGCTTCTGCTTGCCTTCTTCTGTGGTAATAATACTCAATACAACTGTTGTCTGATTGGCATAGCCCGCGATCGCGCTTTTCACATCCGCGCCGGTCATAAAGGTTTCGCCGTCGGGGGTGCGGAATTCAATCTGGCCGGGAGCGCTGATGAGCGCCAGCACGTTTTCCAGCACGTCCGCGCTCAGATCGGGCAGTTCCACGCGAATCGCGCCGTCCGCCGCCTTTACGGAAGCGTCGGTCACGCCCTTATTCTGCAGGCGCTCCT
Source organism: uncultured Clostridia bacterium (assembly GCA_934667105.1). Classification (GTDB taxonomy): domain Bacteria; phylum Bacillota; class Clostridia; order Christensenellales; family Aristaeellaceae; genus RUG563. The sequence continues at coordinate 59,936 of CAKULG010000010.1, read as the reverse complement.
TGATAATATCCGCCGCGGCCTGGGTGGCGGCGGCCAGATCCTTTTCGCTGCCCTCGGGCAGAGCCGCCGTGTATTCCACATAGGAGCCGCCGCCCAGCGCCCGGGACAGGGGCAGGGAAGCGGGCCAACTTTCGCTGCTCACGGGCACCCAGGGCAGCAGGATGTTCACGCCCTCGCCGTCCAGCTTCATGCCGCCGATGGAAATGCAGGAAACGAACACAGTCAGGGCCGCCAGCAGAATCAGGGCGATCAGCCCCTTGCTGCGGGCGCTCATGGGCTTACGGGTTTTCGCGGTTTTGGACATAAAACAATCTTCCTCTCCTTTTAAAAATGCGCTTTTCAACGCGCCGGAGCGCGTTTTAGATGGTTTTATACGGTACATTATACTATTTTCATCCCGCCGCGTCAAGCGCGGCGGCGCGCATTTTGCGCCGCCAGGGCGAAGGCCGCCCATTCGCCGTTTCATGCAGTATTTCTTTCTATTTTCTTCCGTTTTCCCCGCCTCCATCAGTAAAATTGTCTTAAAATTGCATTTTTTCAAATTGCAAGTTGCAAATTCAGCATACAGCCCGTATAATAGGCTCCATATATTTTTCAACGAGGGGGATATGCACACATGGCGCGGCGGGTATATAATTTTGCGGCGGGGCCTTCCATGCTGCCCCAGGAAGCGCTGGAGCGCGCGGCGGCGGAAATGCTCTCTTACGAGGGGACGGGCATGTCCGTGATGGAGATGAGCCATCGCTCCAAGGGTTATCTGGCGATTTTCGAACGCACCGTTTCGCTGCTGCGGGAATTGATGGGGATTCCCGAAGAATACGAGGTGCTGCTTTTGCAGGGAGGCGCCACGGGCCAATTCGCGGCGGTGACCATGAATCTGCTGCATGCCTCCGCCGATTATGCGGACAGCGGCAATTTCGCCCACGGCGCGTATGTGGAGGCGCAGAAATACGGCCGCGTGCGGCTGGCGGGCTCCTCCCGGGAGGAGAATTACCGCCGCGTGCCCGCGCTGGATCCCGCGAATTTTGATCCCCAGGCGGATTATTTCTATATCACCACCAACAATACCATTTACGGCACCCGCTATCCCACCCTGCCCGATACGGGCAGCGTGCCGCTGGTGGCGGATATGAGTTCCAACATTCTTTCAGAGCCCTACGACGTGCGCCGCTTCGGGGTAATCTTCGCCGGGGCGCAGAAGAATATCGGCCCGGCGGGGCTGACGGTGGTGATCGTGCGCAAGGATCTGCTGGGCCGCGCCCAGGCGGCCACGCCCAAAATACTGAATTGGACGCTGATGGCGGAGGCGGGCAGCATGCTCAACACCCCCGCCACCTACCCCATCTATATGGCGGGGCTGTGCCTGGAATGGCTGAAGAAGCAGGGCGGCGTGGCGGGCATTTATCCCGTGAACCAGGAAAAGGCCGCGCTGCTGTATAATTATCTGGATGAAAGCCGCCTGTTCCACGGCACGGCGGAGCGGGAAAGCCGTTCGCTGATGAACGTGACCTTCCGCACCGGAGGGGACGATACCGACGCGGAATTTATCAAATTCGCCCAGGGCCGGGGCCTGACCAGCCTGAAGGGGCACCGGCTGGTGGGCGGCATGCGGGCCAGCATCTATAACGCCATGCCCATAGAGGGCGTGCGGGCGCTGGTGGACGCGATGAAGGCTTTTGAAATGGAGAAGAAATAAGCATGTGGAATATAAAGCTGCTTAACCCGGTATCCCCCGTTTGGCGAGAGGTCGTCCGGGAAGAGGAATTTCATTTAGGCCCGCAGGCGGAAGCCCCTGCGGCCGTGATCGTGCGCAGCGCGGATATGCACGGCTATGCCCTGAACCCCCAATGCCTGGCCGTGGGCCGGGCGGGGGTGGGGGTGAATAACATTCCCCTGGAGGAATACGCCCGCCAGGGGGTGGTGGTGTTCAATTCCCCCGGGGCCAACGCCAACGCGGTGAAGGAGCTGACGCTGGCGGGGCTTCTGCTGGCCTCCCGGGATATTACGGGGGGCGCTTCCTGGGCCCAGGGCCTCAAGGGCCAGGGCGACCAGGTAGAGGCGCTGGTGGAAAAAGGAAAAAAGGCTTTTGCCGGGCCCGAAATTGCGGGCAAAACGCTGGGGGTGATCGGCCTGGGGGCCATCGGGCTGCTGGTGGCCAACGCTGGGGCGGCCCTGGGCATGCAGGTGCTGGGTTACGATCCTTATATCTCCGTGGATAACGCCTGGAAGCTGTCCCGGGCGGTACGCCATGCCCGGAGCGAGGAAGAGGTCGCCGCCCAGGCGGATTATCTGACGCTGCATGTACCCCTGACAAAGGAAACCCGGGGGAAGCTGAACGCCGGTTATCTGGCCCATATGAAGCCGGGGGCGGCGCTGCTGAATTTCTCCCGGGGCGAGCTGGCGGATACGGACGCGGTGATTTCCGCCCTGGAAAGCAGCCGCCTGCGGGCCTATGTGTGCGATTTTCCCTGCGAAAAGCTGCTGGGCGTTCCCCACGCCGTATGTCTGCCCCATCTGGGGGCCTCCACCCCTGAAAGCGAGGAAAACTGCGTGCGCATGATCGCCCGGCAATTGGAGGATTATCTCAAGCGCGGGGCCATCGCCCATTCCGTCAATTATCCGGATGCGGATCCCGGCCCCCTGACGGGCCCGCGCCTGACCATTCTGCATCAGAACGTGCCCCACGTGGTCAGCGGCGTTACCAGCCTGGTTTCCGCCCAGAACCTGAATATCAATCAAATGCTCAATCAATCCCGGGGCGTTTTCGCCTATACGGCGCTGGACCTGGATGAAACGCCGGACGGGGCGCTGCTTTCCCAGATCGGGGCGCTGGAAACGGTGTATCGCGTGCGGCTGCTAACGCCGCAGTAAGGAGAAATTATGGATTTTTCGGGCCTCGCTCCGGCGGACATCCTACTGCCCACGCCGGGCGTTGATTTAGAAAAATGGGCGGTGGTGGCCTGCGATCAATACACCGCCGACCCGGCCTACTGGCGGCGGGTGGAACAGCAGGTGGGCGACGCGCCCTCCACCCTGCGTTTGATTTATCCCGAAATCTATCTGGAGCAGGGGCTGGGGCGCATCCCGGAAATTCAGAGGGCCATGCGGCGCTATCTGCGGGAGGGAGTGTTGTGCACGGCGGTATCCCAGGGCTTTGCGTTCATCCGCCGCGTCACCCAGAGCGGCCCGCGCCCAGGGCTGATGGCGGCGCTGGATCTGGAATGCTATGATTACCGGCCCGGCAGCGTTTCCCTGGCCCGGGCCACCGAGGGTACCATTCTCAGCCGCATTCCCCCGCGCATGAAAATCCGGACGGGGGCGGCGCTGGAAAGCCCCCATGTGATGCTGCTGCTGGACGATCCCGGCGATACCGTGCTGGGCCCGCTGGAAAGGGCCTGCGCCGGGAAAGCGCCGCTTTACGATACCCCCTTGATGGAGGGCGGCGGCCAAATCACCGGCTGGGCCGTGACGGAAGAAGCGCTCATGGCGGGGCTCGCCCAGGCGCTTTCCGCCCTGCGGGCGCAGAGCGGCGGGTTGCTTTACGCCGTAGGCGACGGCAATCATTCCCTGGCCACGGCCAAGGCCTGCTGGGAAGCGCGGAAAAAGGCGCTGTCCCCCGCCGCCCAGGCCCAGGATCCCGCCCGGTACGCCCTGGTGGAGCTGGTGAACCTGCACGCCCCCGCCTTGCGCTTCGAGCCCATTCACCGGGTGCTCTTCCACAGCCGGGGACCGGAGCTGCTTCAGGCGTTCGAAGGCTGGCTCGCCGCCCGGGGCTGGGCCGCCGCGCCGGGCAATGAAATCGTTTTTGTTCAGGATGGCTGGGAGGCGGGCGTTTCGCTGGCGGGAACGCAGGGACTGCTGCCCGTTTCCGTTTTGCAGGCGTTCCTGGATGAATTCCTGGCCTCGCGCCCCGGCGCCGCCCTGGATTATATCCACGGGGAGCCGGACGTGCGCGCCCTGGCCCAGGGCGAAAATGTGGGCATGCTGCTGCAGGGCATGAAAAAAAGCGCCCTCTTCCCCGGCATCCGCGCGGGCGGCGTGCTGCCCCGGAAAACCTTTTCCATGGGCCATGCCTGGGAGAAGCGCTATTACATGGAATGCCGCAAGCTTGCGCCGCAGGAGACGTAAAAAACGCAAAAAATTATTGCTGGGAAGGTATTCTTTGGCCGCCCAAGAATACCTCCCCCGCGTTATTTAAATATCAAATACCTACGCCGTTGTCTCCACAGGCGCGATTTTCAGCTTCTTTTCCCACGTTCCGCGTTTGTAGACGATATACATGGCGGTGGAGGACAACACCCAGCCCATGGGATAGCTCAGGCCCACGAAAATGTGGCTGTCGATGAACCGGGTGCCGACGAAGAGATAAATCTGCCGGAAAACCACAAAGGAGCTCAGGCAAATAACCATGGGACGCACAGAATCCCCCGCGCCCCGCAGCGCGCCGGAATAAATCTGCGTGAGGCAGTAGGGAATATAGAACAGCGAAATATAACGAACGAAATCATGCCCGTAGCGCAGCACCTCGGGATCGTCGTTAAAAAGGCGCAACGCATCATCGGAAAACAGCATCAGCGGCAGCACGATGGCCGCCGTCCCCGCCAGGGACATCAGCAGCGCGGTTCGCGTTCCTTTCTTGGCCCGCTCCAGCTGTCCCGCCCCCAGGTTTTGCCCCACGAAGGTGGTGTTGGCCATACCCAGCGCCAGCATGGGCAGCCAGGCGAAGGCGTCCAGGCGATTATAGCTGGTCCAGCCCGCCATGCAGGAGGATTGGAACGCATTGATGTAGGATTGCACGAACACATTGGAAAGCGCGGTAATGCCCAGCTGCAACCCCGTGGGAATTCCCAGCTTCAAAATCTGCCGCAGCATACCCCAATCCAGCTTTAAATCCCGCAGGGAAAAGCGATAGCATTCCTGACTGCGGCACAGCACGAAAAACGTAAGCAGCGCGGAGAGAAACTGGGCGATAATCGTGGCATAGGCCACGCCCTCCACCCCCATGCCCAGCGCGCACACAAACACCAGATCCAGCGCCAGATTCAGGCAGGCAGAAAAAATCAGGAAATAAAGGGGCCGCCGGGAATCCCCCACCGCGCGCAGAATGCCCGAGCCGATGTTGTACAGCATCAGGCCCGACACCCCGGCAAAATAAATTTGCAGATACGCGGCGGCATGGCCCACCACGTCCTCCGGCGTATCCATCCATTCCAGCGCCTTGTAAGAAATCAGCATACCCACCGCCGTGCAGATCACCGCCATCAACAGCGTCATCGCCACGGCGGTATGCACCGCGTCATGCACCTTTTTTTGATCCCGCGCCCCGAAATACTGGGAAATTACCACGCCCGCGCCCGTAGCCAGGCCGGAAAAGAAATTGATCAGCGCGTTCACCACATTGCCCGTGGCCCCCACGGCGGCCAGGGCCTCCTTGCCCACATACCGACCCACCACCACGCTGTCGATGGTGTTATACAGCTGCTGAAAGATCTGCCCAACCAGCAGCGGCAGCGCGAAAAGCAGCAGCTGTTTCCAAATGCATCCCTGGGTCATATCCGTGCTCTGGCGTGATCTGTGCATGACGAGTCTCCTTTTTTTGACCATGCGTTTTTTTTTCGCCGATTGTCAGCGCAGCGCCCGCGGCCTTCCGCTGACCCGGAAAATCACAAAAATGATTTTCCTAATCCCATATATCATACCACAGTTTTCCCGAAGAAAGAAGCGTGCCCCCCGCATTTTTTCGAAATTCCGCGTTTTCGCCCGAAGGGCAGCGAAACAGGGCGAAGGGCCGGGCTTGTTTCCCGGAATAGAATATGCTACAATGACGCAGACCGTGTTTCCGAAAAATCATGCCGGAAACGCGAATGCAAAACCCTGCGGAGGTGAAAAAACGCAATGCGGAAAAAAACACGGCGAATTCTTTGCCTGCTGGCTGTATGCCTGCTGCTGGCGGGGTGCGGGGGCGAAAAGGCGGCCCCGGGCGACGTCCCCGCCGGAACGGCGCAGCCTCAGGGGACGGAAGCGCAGGCTTCCCTGGCCCAGCGGGCGGAAGCGCTGCTGGCCCCCTATGAGCAGACGTTGTTTCTGCTGGCCCAGCAGGATACGAAAAGCCTGGCCTATACCATTCCCGGCGATATGCTGCGCAAATTGGCCCAGGACGCGGCGGCGGAGCAGGCCGCGCCGCAAAGCGGCCGCTATCAATTCACCCACCGGGAGGAGAGCACCAACGTTTACGAGGCCACGGGCCTGGAAGTAAAGGAGGCCCTGGAGGCGGAGCAGGCCGACGCCACGCCCGAGCCCGCGCAGGACGCGCCCATGTCCGACGATGCGGCGGGGGATTTTGCCGTTTCGGGCGGCGGCGTATATCAGCGAACCTACGCCTACCAGGCGTCGGAGGATCTCACCGACGGCACGGTGGAAATCACCGCCGCACTGAACGGCGAAAACGCAGGCTATGAGCTTTTCACCTTCGCCCTGCGGGACGGCGCGCTGTATTTTTCCGACGCGGTGCAGGATATGGAGGCGGCGCTGGACGAATTGGAAAATACCGGCGCGTTCCTGGTGACGCTGGGCAAATGGGAAAGCGGCCGTATTGAAATGGTGGAATATAAAGTAAGCGGCCGGGAGGAAATTCCCCAGGCCGCCCAGATGGATTTTTCCGCCTGCGCGGCCCGCGGCGATCTGATCTCCCACACGACGGTGGAGGGAGAAAACGTGCGGCTGCAATAGCCCTTCCCGCGAACGCCTGAAAGATTGCAGGCAGAATCGCCCTGCTCGCCTATCAGCGAAGAAACAAGCCAATTTCTTTTTTTCATCTTTCCCAATCGGCTTTCTTCGTAGGGGTGCGGGGGAGGTACTCTTTGGCCCCAAAAGAGTACCTCCCCCGCAATATTTATATATTTTTTCGTTTATTTCCCCGCCACGGCAATTTCGCCCACGTCCACCGAGGGGCTGCCCATGGAGGAGCCGGGGAAGCACAAATCGCTGCCCACGGCGCGGATATTTTTGAGCAATTGATAGAAATTGCCCGCCACGGTGATGCGCTCCACAGGCTGATCCTTCCGGCCGTTTTTCACGGTGTAGCCCTGGGCGATGAGGGAGAAATCGCCGCTGATGGCGTTGGCCCCCGCGTGCAGGCCGCTGACGTCGGTAATCACCAGGCCCTCCCCCATTTCGGCGGTCAGCTGTTCCAGGCTCTTTTCCCCGGGCTTGAGATAGAAATTGCTGGGCGCAACCTCCACCGTGCCCGCGTAGCCGCCCTTGGCGGCGTTGCCCGTGGTTTTCACCCCCGCCTTCCGGGCGGTCTTCAAATTATGCAGCAGGGTGGTCAGGCGGCCGTTTTCAATGACGGCCTTGGGCCGGGCAGCCACGCCCTCCGCGTCGAAGGGACGGCTGGCCAGCCCGCCGGGAAGCAGCGGATCGTCCATCAGCGTCACGCAGGGCGCGGCGATGACTTCCCCTTCCTTGCCCGCCAGCAGGCTCATGCCCTTCTGGGCGTTTTCGGCGGAAAACACATCGGAAAATACGCCCAGCAGATCGGGCATGCACCGGGAATGAATAATGGCGCGGTAGGTTCCGCTGGGCACGGGGGCGGCATGAAGCATGAACAGCGCCTCCTCCACCGCCTCGCCGGCGATTTTTTCCACGCTGAGGGCCTCAAAATCCCGGGAGATGGCAAAGCCGGTGCCGGTGGACACCCGGTCGCCCTCCTTGGCCAGGGCGCTGGCCACCGCCACCGCCAGGTTATCCCGGAAGGAAAGGTTCAGGCCGTAGGAATTGGCGATGCGCGTCTGGCCTGAGGTGGTGGACAGCATATCGTAGGTCAATTGCACGATGCGGGGATCCTTCTCCTTAGCGCACTTTTCCAGATCCAGCACAAATTGCAGCTTCCGCGCTTCGGGAACCTGATCCAGCGCGGGGTTATACTGGTTCAGCGCGGGGTACTCCGCGTCGCCGGGATAGATTTCCTGCACGTCCTCATCCTCGATCAGGGCGGCGCTTTCCTTTACGCCCCGCACCAGCTGGGCCACCGCCTCGTCGTCAAAGGCCTCGGTGGCGGCGTAGCCCATTTTGCCCTGATACAGCCCCCGCAGGGAAAGCCCCCGGGTGGAATTGACGGTGTAGTTATTCACCTGGCCCTGCTGGCACATGGCGCGGAAGCTGTCGCCGGAGGAAAGATAGATTTCCGCCGCGGTAATGCCCGCTTCACGGGCCGCCGCAAGCACCTGCTGAATAAATTGTTCCATGCTTTATTTCCTCCTTTTCTCAGCGCCCGCCCACGGTCATGGAGCTGACGCGAATCATGGACTGGCCCACGTTGGTGGGCACGCTGCCGCTGATGGAGCCGCACATGCCTTGGGCCATTTGCATATCCTTGCCCACCCGGTCGATCAGGGGCAGAATTTCGCTGCCCCGGCCGATGAGGGAAGCGCCCCGGACGGGATGCACGATCTTGCCGCCCTTCACCAGATAGCCCTCGCTGACAGCGAAATTGAATTTGCCCGTGGAAGGCTCCACCGAGCCGCCGCCCATGGCCTTGGCGTACAGGCCGTCGCCCATGGAGGCGATGATTTCTTCGTTATCATCCGTCCCGGCGGCGATATAGGTGTTGCGCATGCGGGAGGTGGGGGCGAACATATAGCCCTGGCGGCGGCCGCTGCCCGTAATGGGCATCTGCATGCGCCGGGCGTTGAGCTTATCCACCATGTAATTTTTCAGAATGCCGTTTTCAATGAGTACCAGGCGGGTGGTGGGGGTGCCCTCGTCGTCGATATTTTCGCTGCCCCATTCGTTGGGCATGGTGCCGTCGTCAATGGCGGTCACTTTTTCGCTGGCCACCTTCTGGCCCAGCTTGCCGCAGAATTCGCTGTTGCCGGGAGCCACGGCAGTGGCCTCCAGGGAATGACCGCATGCCTCGTGGAAAATCACGCCGCCGAACCCGTTATCAATCACCACGGGCATCACCCCGGCGGGGCACTGGGGAGCGTGGAGCATGGTAATGGCCTGGTCGGCCGCCTTCCGGGCTGCGGCCTCGGGATCGATGCGATGATCGAAGACCTCGAAGCCCTGCATAGCGCCGGGGCCGGTGAAGCCGGTCTGGTTTTCGGCGCCGTTGGAGGCGATGGCGCTGACGAAGAAGCGGGTGTACACCCGGGTGTCCGAGGTGAAGAGGCCCTCGCTGTTGGCGATCCAGACGCGCTGCACGCTGTCCGAATAGCTCACGGAGGCCTGGGCGATTTCGTCGTACTGCTTCAGCACGGCCTGGGCCGCCTTCATTTTTTCCACCTTGCGCCGGCCCTGCACCTGATCGGGCATTTCCTTAATGAAGTGAATCGAGGGGGTATCCTGCCACAGCAGGGGCTTGGCGGCGCAGCGGCTCTGGGCCGCCACGGCGGAGGCCGCCCGCCGGGCGCAGGCGATGAGACCCGCCTCGGTGGTATCGTTAGTGTAAACATAAACGCCCTGCACCCCGTTGAACACGCGCACGCCCGCGCCGTGCAGGCGGCGGCTCAGCACCGTTTCCACCTTGCCCGACAGCATGGACAGGCCGTTATTGAGCCTGTCCTCCAGGAAAATTTCGGCAAAATCGCCGCCGGTTTTCAGCGCCTCCGCCAGCACGGCCTGCGCCACATTTTCTTTCAGCATACGCTTCCTCCTTATTTTTTGATTGTCAGCGTGGCGCTTGCAGCGTCCCGCTGGCTCTCATTTTGCGGGAAAGCCCCGCGAAAAGGCGAATCACGCCAGGGCGCGTCCGTCCAGCAGCCGGGGCCAATCCACCCCCTCCAGGCTAGGGGCGGTATCCTCCGCCCGGGGCGCGGGATCGCCCAGCCCCACGCAGCGCATGCCCGCGCGATGGGCGGCGGTCACGCCCGCCTCAGCGTCCTCCACCACCAGGCAGTTTTCTGGAGGCACGCGCAGCTTCCGCGCCGCCAGGAGAAACACCTCGGGGTCGGGCTTCACCGCTTCGGTCTGGTTGCCGTCCACCACGGCGTCAAAGGTGGAAAACAGATTTAGATGCTTTAAAATAAACACCGCGTTCTGGCTGGAGGAGCCCACGGCGATTTTCAGCCCCGCGCGCCGCAGGCGATCGACGGTTTCCCGCACGCCGGGCAAAATGCAGTCTTCCCCCAGGGCGGAAATATAATCCATGTACAGATCGTTTTTGCGCATAATCAACGCCAGCTTTTCCCCCTCCGAATATCCGCGGCGGGAGGCGCGGAGCAGGGCGTTTAGGGCGTCCCGGCCGCCCAGACCCTTTATTTTTTCAAAATCGCCGGGGGAGAAGGGGATGCCCTGCTCCCGGGCCATTTGCTGCCATGCCCGGGCATGACAGGAATCGGTGGTTACCAATACGCCGTCCAAGCAAAAGATTACGGCCTGTATCAACGAAATGGATCCTCCTTTCCAACTGTTCCCAAGGCAGTATAGCACATTCCCGCGCTTTTGTACAGCAAGGGAGGGCGACCAAAACGCGCAAAAAAGTGTCCGTTTTGCACCGCTACAGGTCAAAAAAAACCTATTGTTTTTTAAAAACGCCCATGCTATAATCATCTCGATTTTCAGCCGTTCCATAAAGCGTTTTTTTCCAAAAGAAAGGAGCCGAATGCATGTCCGCCTCCCCTTACGAAAGCAGCCTTTACGCCCGCTCCCGCAGGGCGTACATCGTTCAGTGCGCCCTGGAATACTGCATCAGCCTGCTGGTGGGCGACGCATATCTTTCCAAGCTGCTCACGGCGGCGGGGCTGAACGATATGCAGATCGGCGTGGTTTCCTCCCTCTCCACCGCCGCCTTTTTATTGCAGTTATTTTCACTGCTGTTCGTGGGGCGAATCCGGCGGATTAAAAAATGCGTGCTGCTTTTCCTCACGCTGAATCAGCTGCTGCTGATTTCGCTGTATTTTATCCCCTTCCTGCCCTGGGGCCGGGAGGTCAGGATGCCGCTGGCGGTCTGCTGCATGATGCTGGCCTATTTCTGCTCCTATTCCATCGCCGCGCCCCGAGATAAATGGGCCCACTCCTTTGTGAACCCGCAAAAGCGAGGCGTGTTCTGCGCAAACCAGGAAATGTTTTCCCTGGCCGTGGGCATGTTTTTTTCCCTGGCGGTGGGGTTCACGATGGATCGCCTGGAGGCGGCCGGAAATCTGCGGGGGGCCTTCCTGCTTAACGCGGGAATCGGCTTTCTGCTGTGCGTTGGCAATTTCGTCTGCCTGCTGCGCGTGGGCGGCTCCATCCGGGAGGAAACGCCCGCGCCTCCCGCCCCCTCCTGGCGGGAAATTATCAAGAACACCCTGGGCCGTAAGCAGTTTCGCGCCATTGTGGTGATGTCCGTTCTGTTTTCCTGCGCGCAATATCTGACCTGGGGATTTCTGGGCACCTATAAAATCAAGGATCTGATGTTCAGCGTGGGCGCGGTGCAGCTGATCAACATCGCGGCCAGCCTGTGCCGCCTGGCGGTTTCCCGGCCCCTGGGCCGCTACGCGGATAAAACCTCCTACGCCCAGGGCATCGAGCTGGCGCTGTATCTGGCCGCCGCCGCCTTTTTGCTCAACACGTTCGCCGCGCCCGGGACCCGCTTTTTCCTGGTGCTCTTCAGCGTGCTCTACGCCGTCAGTCAGGCGGGAACCAATCAGAATATGACCAATATTCTCTATAGCTTCGTGCCGCTGGATTATTTTGTGTACGCCTCTGTGCTGAAGGCCAGCATCGGCGGCGTGTGCGGCTTTCTTGCCTCCCTGGCGGGCAGCCGCATGCTGGCCGCCGTTCAGGCCCAGGGCAATCAGCTTCTGGGCGTTCCCCTCTACGGCCAGCAGCTGCTCTCCCTGCTTTCCTGCCTGCTGATGTGCGCCGCGGCGCTTTTCACCCGCCGCGCTCTTTCCCGGCAGCAGCCGCTGGGGCGGTAAATGAAAAAAACGCGGTTACGCCCTAAAATAAAGGAGGAAACAGCGTATGCATCCCATCTCCGTGGATTTTTCCAGGCCCGCGGGGCCCATGAAGCCGCTGCACGGCGTGAATAACGGCCCCGTATATAAATTCACCGCCGATCAGCGCATCACCAATCTGGACGCTTTCCAGGCGGCCGGCATCCCCTACGCCCGCACCCACGATTCATCCTTCTGCTCTAATTACGGCGGGGAGCACACGGTGGACGTACACCTGATTTTCCGAGATTTCTCTCGGGATCCGGCGGATCCCGCCGCCTACGATTTCACCCTGACGGACGAATATCTGCGGGTCATTCATCATTCCGGCACGAAGGTCTTTTACCGCCTGGGCTCCAAGATCGAACACGAGCCCAAGAAATACGGCACGCTGCCGCCCCCGGATTTTCAGAAATGGGCGGTGATTTGCGAGCATATCATCCGCCATTACACCCAAGGCTGGGCCGACGGCTTTTTCTACGACATCGCCTACTGGGAGATCTGGAACGAGCCCGACGGCGCGGCGGACGACGCCGACCCCGCGAAAAAAACCTGCTGGGGCGGCACCCGGGCGCAATTCTGTGAATTTTTCGATGTGGCGGCCCGGCATTTGAAGCGCTGCTTCCCGGATAAAAAAATCGGCGGCCCGGCGGTGTGCTATCCCCTGAACGACTGGACGGATTCTTTTCTGCGCTATCTTCGGGAGCACGACACACCGATAGATTTCTTCTCCTGGCATATGTATACCGCAGACCCCTGGAAAACCGCCCGGGTGGAGGCGGAAACGCGCAGGCTGCTGGATTCCTACGGCTTTTCCCAGACCGAAAGCATCCTGAACGAATGGAATTACGTCCGGGGCTGGGAGGGCGAGGATTGGATTTATACCTTGGAAACGGAACGCGGGCTGAAGGGCTCCGCCTTTATCGCCGCCACGCTGTGCCTATCCCAGTATCAGCCGCTGGATCTGCTGATGTACTACGACGCGCGGCCCTGCGCGATGAACGGCCTGTTCAAGCCCTACGACGTGAGCAAAAATCTTAAGGGCTATTATTCCCTGTTTTTTTTCAACCAGCTTTACCGCCTGGGCCAGGCGGTAGAGATTACGGGCTGCGAGGCCCCTGTGGCCGCCTGCGCCGCCCGGCAGGGCGACCATATGGCCGTGCTGCTTACCCACTTCACCGATCAGGACGACGCGCCGCCCGTGCGGACGCGCCTGGCGCTTGAACATCTGCAGGAAAAGGAGCGGCCGCTGCGCATTTCCTATTACCAGCTGGACGCGGTCCAGGACGGCGCGCTGGTGCGGGAGGAAATCGTGACGGGGGTATCCGCCGCCGTCTACCTGACGCTTCCCGCCTTTACCACCTATCTGATTCAGATCGAGCCCGCGCGCCTGGAGGCGGAAAACGCCTGATAAGCGCCGACCATGCCTTATCGCCGTTTTTTATTATAAAGCAATGGGGCTGTGAAAAACCGAAAACAAAGGATTTGCGGGGGACCCGTTCTTTGGCTTGCAAAGAACGGGTCCCCCGCGCTCCTTCCAAGAAAGCTGTATGAATTGAGTAAAAACACGTTGTCTGCCGGCATCTCCGCTAGCAAAGAGAATCATGCTTCTCGCCGTGATTTCAGCTTCCTCGCTGCTGGAGATTTGTTTTTTTCACAGTCCCACTTTTGCGTGCCCTCGCCGCAAAAGCGGCGCGCATTTTTCCATCGGCGCAAAACAAACCGTTTGCTTATTTTCCGCTCACGCCCGTCTGTTTTCGGAAGAAAACGCGGGGGAGGCATTCCTGGATTTCCCAAGAATGCCTCCCCCGTATAAGCGTATGTTCTTTTACTTCGCGTATTCGGTGCTGCGAGTTTCGCGGATCACGTTCACACGAATCTGGCCGGGATATTCCATCTCGGTTTCGATACGCTTGGCGATTTCCTTGGCCAGCACCTTGGTGCCCTCGTCGGTAACGTCCTCGGGCTTGACCATAATGCGCACCTCGCGGCCGGATTGAATGGCGAAGCACTTTTCCACGCCCGCGAAGGAATTGGCGATTTCCTCCAGCTTGGTCAGGCGCTTGATGTAATTCTCCAGGCTCTCGCGGCGGGCGCCGGGACGGGCGGCGCTGATCGCGTCCGCGGCCTGCACCAGCACGGCCTCCACCGTCTGAGGCTCCACATCGTTATGATGGGCCAGGATGGCGTGAATCACATCGGGGCTTTCATGATATTTCCGGGCCAGCTCGCCGCCCAGGGAAACATGGTTGCCCTCCTGCTCATGATCCACGGCCTTGCCGATATCATGCAGCAGGCCGGCGCGCTTGGCCAGGGCCACGTCCGCTCCCAGTTCGGCGGCCATCAGGCCCGCCAGATGGCTCACCTCGATGGAATGCTTCAGCACGTTCTGGCCATAGCTGGTGCGATAGCGCATGCGGCCCAGCAGCTTCACCAGTTCGGGATGAATACCGTGCTGGCCCGTTTCGAAAATGGCCTGCTCCCCAGCCTCGCGGATCTGGTTATCCACTTCCTTTTTGGCCTTTTCCACGCATTCCTCAATGCGGGCGGGATGAATGCGGCCGTCCATAATCAGCTTTTCAATGGCGATACGGGCGATTTCCCGGCGCACCGGGTCAAAGGCGGAAACGATCACGGCCTCGGGCGTATCGTCGATAATCAGGTCCACCCCCGTGGCCGTTTCCAGCGCGCGGATATTGCGGCCCTCGCGGCCGATGATGCGGCCCTTCATATCGTCGTTGGGCAGATTAATCACGGAAACGGTGGTTTCCGCCACATGATCGGCGGCGCACTTCTGAATGGCCAGGGCGATGATATTGCGCGCCTTCTTTTCGCCCTCCTCCTTGGCGCGGGTTTCAATTTCCCGCACAGTGGCGGCCGCGTCGTGGAAAGCGTCCTTCTGCACCCGGTCGATCACGATCTGGCGGGCTTCGTCCTGGGTCAGGGTGGCGATGCGCTCCAGCTCCACCACCTGCTTTTGCTTAATTTCCTCCGCCTCGTCCTCCAGCTTCTGGGCGTTTTCAAATTTGGCGTTCAGGCTTTCCTCGCGCTGGGCCAGGCCGTCGCGCTTTTTTTCCAGCTGCTCCTCCCGCTTATCCAGGGTTTCCTCCCGCTGGATGGTGCGCCGCTCGGAGCGCTGAATTTCCGCCCGGCGGGTGCGAATTTCCTTATCCAGCTCCGTCTTGAGGTGCAGAATTTCCTCCTTGGCCTCCAGCAGCATTTCCTTCTTTTTATCATCCGCCTTGCGCGTTGCGTCGTCCAGGAGCTTTTTGGCGTATTCCTCTGTGCGGCCGATTTTCTTTTCGGCCACGTTTTTGCGATACAAAAACCCTGCGCCGCCGCCAATGGCCGCCGCCGTCAGGGCAATGAGAATAACCCAAATGGCTTGCATAGTTCCTCCCCCTTTCATTTTTTGATGAAGCGTTTTCTTCTTGGCGTTCCATTTTCATTACGAAAAAACCGTGCGAAAAAACACACCGTTTTTTCCTCACGGCCTTGCTGTATTCCCGATACCGCGTGCTGCGCGCACGCAAGCAGATACAACGCAAACACACATAAAGCGCGGCTTCCGCCCGCGCTTTCTATGGTAAAGCGGCAAACGCCTGCATAAAAAACACCCGAAGGCAACAGCCTGTATCCGAAAACAGCTTGCCCGCCGCACGCAAATGCGGGCGGACGTTTCAGCCGATCATATTTATTTTACACGCATTCGCCCCGTCTGTCAAGGCCAGTTTCACCAGGATGAAGAACTCTTTCTGGTCAAATTGCCTTAATTTTTTTCTGCATCCGCCAGGAAACGCTCTTTTCCCGCACTTCTTTTGCCGTTCCTCTCAAGGAGGCTGGCTGATTTGGTGGATATTTTTTGAAATATGTTAATTCGCAGAAAACGGCTGAAAAAAAGAGAAAATTCTTGAAAAAAAAGGGTTGACATCCATTCTTCTTTGTGTTACTATGCTATCACTTCATCGTGCTAAATCGGTGAAACGCAGTGCTCACCCGCGGAAAGCGCTTTCCGTCCGGAGCCTGCGTCCCCCTGTTTTCCCGCCGGGCCGCCCCGCTGCCCGAACAAGCCTGATGATTATTTTAAGGAGGCGTTTCCATGAAAAAGATGATGAAGCTGCTGGCCCTCGTCGCCGCCCTGCTGCTGTGCTGCCTGCCCGCCCTGGCGGAGGAGGCGGACGAATCCCTGAATTATATTCTGAACAAGGGCTCCCTGATTCTGGGCTTGGATCCCACCTTCGCCCCCATGGGCTTCACCGATGAAAACGGCGATTATGTGGGCTTCGATATCGATCTGGCTCAGGCCGTGTGCGACCGGCTGGGGGTTGCGCTGGTGTGCCAGCCCATCGATTGGGACGCGAAAGAGATGGAGCTGAACGCCAAGGGCATCGACTGCATCTGGAACGGCCTGTCCATCAGCGAGGAGCGCAAGGCGTCCATGAGCATTTCCCTCCCCTACATGCGCAACGCCATGATCCTGGTGGTGCGGGCGGACAGCGGCCTGGCCGCCAAGGCCGATCTGGCGGGCAAGAAGCTGGGCCTGCAAAGCGGCTCCACGGCGGAGGAGGCTCTGGACGCGGACGAGGAATTTAAGGCCACGCTGGGCGAAGTGGTAAAATTCGAATTCAACGCCACCGCGCTGATGGATCTGCGCAACGGCAATCTGGACGCGGTGCTGATGGATCTGGTGGTGGCGAATTATTACATCGCCTCGGAAAAGGCCGATCTGGTCTGCCTGGAGGAAACGCTGCTGCCCGAGGAATACGGCGTCGCCTTCCGCAAAGAGGATGCTGCGCTGACCGCCAAGGTGAATGAGATTCTGCTTTCCATGGCCCAGGACGGCTCCCTGGCGAAGATCAGCGAAAAGTGGTTCGGCGCGGATATCACCACCGTGCAGGCCGCCGAATAAACGGCCGCCCGGCCAGGCCCCGCCTCCCCAGACAAGCGGAGGATGCGGGGCCTCCCCTTATGCTTTGAAATAAGAAGAAACGGCGAAAAAGCCGGATGAACGAGGAGTACGCATGGAATTTTTCAACAATCCCGAGCAGCTGCTCAAGCTGCTGCGGCAGCTGGTGAACGGCCTGGGCGTTACGGGGCAGCTTTTTGCCTGCACGCTGTTATTCTCTCTGCCCCTGGGGCTGGTGATCGCGCTGCTGCGAATGAGCCGGTTTAAGCTCGTCAGCGTGCCCATCCGGCTGTACATCCTCATCATGCGGGGCACGCCCCTGATTTTGCAGATTTTCACCATTTATTTTTTCCTGCCCAAGCTGTTCGGCCGCATCGACCGGCTGCCCGCGGCGGTGATCGCCTTCGCGCTGAATTACGCCGCCTATTTCGCGGAAATTTACCGGGGCGGCATCGCCGCCATTCCCGCGGGTCAGCGGGAAGCCGCCCGGGTGCTGGGCATGAACCGGGCGCAGACCTTCTGCCGGGTGCTGCTGCCCCAGGTGGTCAAGCAGATTATGCTGCCGGTGAGCAACGAGGTAATCACCCTGCTCAAGGATACCGCCCTGGTCACGGCGGTGGGCCTGATGGAAATGTTCCAGGCCGCCAAGGCGGCCACCAGCCGCACAGGCTCGCTGGAGCCCATGTTCCTGGCGGGCCTGATTTACCTGGCGCTCAATTCGGTGATTACCGTGGTTTTCGATAAGGTCGTCAAGCGCATGAACTATTACAAGGTGTAAAGGAGGGGAACGCCGTGGATATGCTGCAAGCGGATCATCTGAAAAAGAGCTTCGACGGCCTGGGCGTTCTCCGGGATGTGAGCCTGTCGGTGAAAAAGGGCGAGGCGGTGGCCGTGATCGGCCGCAGCGGCTCGGGCAAAAGCACGCTGCTGCGCTGCCTGAACAACCTGGAGCGGGTGGACGGCGGCGATATTTTCATCGACGGGGAAAGCATGGTCAGGGGCGGCGTATACGCCCCGGCCCAGAGCCTGCGCCGGATGTGCCTGAAAATGGGCTATGTGTTTCAGAATTTTAATTTGTTTCCTCACATGACCGTACTGCGCAACGTGACCGAGGCCCAGCGCTGCGTACTGGGCCGGGGCAAGGAGCAGGCGGAGGCCTACGCCCGGGAACTGCTGAAAAAGGTGGGGCTTTCCGAGCGGGAGGGCTTTTACCCCTGCCAGCTTTCCGGCGGCCAGCAGCAGCGGGTGGCCATCGCCCGGGCCCTGGCGCTGGATCCTGAAATTCTTTGCTTCGACGAGCCCACCAGCGCCTTGGATCCCCTCCTCACCCAAGAGGTGCTGGCCGTTATCCGCGCCCTGACGGAGGAAAAACGCACCATGCTGGTGGTCACCCATGAAATGGCCTTTGCCCGGGAGGTGGCCAGCCGCGTGATCTACATGGAAAACGGCCTTGTGGCCGCCCAAGGCGCGCCGGACGAGGTATTCTCCGACGAGCGCGTGCGCAAATTCGCGGGGAATTGATAAGGGCGCGATATGGCGGGGGAACCGCCCTCCCGCCGAGAAAACCGCTTAAATAATAAGCTGGGGGAACCATTCTTTGAAGATCAAGAAATGGTTCCCCCAGGCCCTTTCCAAGAAAACGATTGAAAAAATTCAGGAGACAGAAAATCGGGGAGCTGGCGGAGAAACAAGCCGATTTCTTTTTACCCTTTCCTTCCCAATCGGCTTTCTTGGAGGAGGGAGCCCCGCGAGTCAACCGAAACAAGCGGCGGAAGCGGCAGCGAACCGCCGCGCCGATTGAGGTTGCGGAAGGGGGAACCATTCTTTGGCCTCCAAAGAATGGTTCCCCCGCATTTATTATCCTTTTCCTTCCTCACGAGTTTGACAAAAGGCGCGTGGACGGGCTATAATAAGCAGATGCATCGGGAGGAGAAGGGTATGCGGATACTGGGAATCGACCCCGGCCTGGCCACCATGGGATGGGGCGTAATTGATACGGATTATCGCAAAAGCGCGCTGGTGATGACCAGCGCCGTCATCACCCCGCCGGACATGCCCATGCATGAGCGGCTGCACAAAATATTTCTGGATGTGCGGGACATCTGCACCCTGTATCATCCCGACGAAATCGTATTTGAAGAATTATTTTTCGCCCGGAACGTGACCACGGCCCTGAACGTGGGGGCGGCGCGGGGGTGCGCTCTGTGCGCCTGCGCGGAGTACGGGCGGCCCATGTACGAATACACGCCCATGCAGATCAAGCAGGCGGTGACGGGCTATGGCAAGGCGGACAAGCGCCAGGTGCAGCTGATGGTGAAAATGCAGCTGGCCCTACCGGACATCATCCGCCCCGATGACGCGGCGGACGCGGTGGCCGCTGCGCTGACCCACGCCGCCTCGGGGCGAATGAAGGAACAATTCCGAATGAAATAACAGGGGGAGAACGGGCGAATGTACGCATATTTAAAGGGCGTGGTGGCCGATAAAGGGGCCAACGAGCTGGTGCTGGATGTGGGCGGCGTGGGCTATCTGCTTTCGTGCAGCATGACCACGCTGCAGGAAACGCCCTCTATTGGCGAAACCATGAAGGCGTACACCTACTTTTCCGTGCGGGAGGACGCCATGGAGCTTTTCGGCTTCGCCACGCCGGAGGAAAAATCCATGTTTCTCAGGCTGCTGTCCGTCAGCGGGGTGGGGCCCAAACTGGCCCTGTCCATTCTAGGGGCCATGCCCCTGCGCGATCTGACGCTGGCCATCGTGACAGGGGATGCGGCCGCCCTTTCCCGGGCGCCGGGGGTGGGCAAGAAAACAGCCCAGCGCATTGCCCTGGAATTAAAGGAAAAGGTAATGGAGAGCGATCTGGAAGCCGCCCCCGCCGCCGCGCCCCTGCCCCCCGCCCAGGAGGACGCCGCCGCCGAGGCCCTGGCCGCCCTGCAGGCCCTGGGCTACACCCCCGCCGAGGCCGCCCGGGCCGTTTCCCTGGTGCGCGGCCAGAGCGATTCGGCCAACGAACTGGTGCGCCTGGCGCTGCGAGGCATGGCGGGCATGTAAAGCGACAAACGCAAGCCTGCAAAAGCGGCCTCGCATTTGGCGCATCATTTTCTTATTAAAAACTAGGAAGAAAGAAGGACGCTTATGGACGATCGTCTGGTCATGAGCGGCATGCGGCCCGAGGATGAAGAAATTGACGCCTCCCTGCGGCCGCATCATCTGCGGGAATATATCGGCCAGGACAAGGTGAAAAACAGCCTGAGCATTTATATCGACGCCGCCCTCAAGCGCCACGACGCGCTGGATCACATTCTGCTCTACGGCCCGCCGGGCCTGGGCAAGACCACCCTGGCCTGCATCGTGGCGGCGGAAATGGGCCAGAATATCCGCGTCACCTCGGGCCCCGCCATCGAGCGGCCGGGGGATTTGGCCTCCATCCTCACCAACCTGAACGCGGGGGATATTCTGTTTATCGATGAAATTCACCGCCTGTCCCGAGCGGTGGAGGAGGTGCTTTACCCCGCCATGGAGGATTACGCCCTGGATATTATGATCGGCAAGGGGCCCACCGCCCGCTCCATGCGGCTGGATCTGCCCAAATTTACCCTGGTGGGAGCCACCACCCGGGCGGGGCGGCTTTCCGCGCCGCTGCGGGATCGCTTCGGCATCATCTTCCGGCTGGAAATGTATTCGCCCCAGGAGCTTTCCCGCATCGTGGCCCGTTCCGCCGGCATTCTGGGC
Organism: uncultured Clostridia bacterium; assembly: GCA_934667105.1. Classification (GTDB taxonomy): domain Bacteria; phylum Bacillota; class Clostridia; order Christensenellales; family Aristaeellaceae; genus RUG563. The sequence goes on along the minus strand of CAKULG010000010.1, from coordinate 39,380 downwards.
ATGCCCTATGACGACGAAGGTATTCTGGAAATCGCCCGCCGCAGCCGGGGCACCCCCCGCATCGCTAACCGCCTGCTCAAGCGGGTGCGGGATTTCGCCCAGGTGCGGGGCGACGGCCGGATTACCGCCCAGGTGGCCCAGGCCAGCCTGAATATGCAGGATGTGGACGCGCTGGGCCTGGACCGGGTGGACCGGGCGGTGCTTTCCGCCATGATCGATAAATTCGGCGGCGGGCCCGTGGGCCTGGACACCCTGGCCGCCGTCACCGGGGAGGACGCCGTGACCATCGAGGATGTGTACGAGCCCTATCTGATGCAGCTGGGCTTTGTGATGCGCACTCCCCGGGGCCGCCTGGCCACCCCCGCCGCCTACGCCCATTTGGGCAAAACGCCCCCTGCCCCCGCCCCTGAAAACTTGGAGCCGGAAAACGAGCAGACGGCGCTGTTTTAACGTGCGCTTCTAAAATAAGCCGGACGACGAAAATGCGGCCCGGCGAATTCGGAAACACGCGCGAAGCGAAAGGAGCGTTTTTTATGCGCATTCGTCCGGCCGTGCCGGCCGATCTTCCTGAATTTGCCCGCGTCTATGCCGCCGCTAAGGCGTATATGCGGGCCAACGGCAATCCCCATCAATGGAGCGCCATTTATCCCGACCCCGAAACCCTGACCGAGGATATTGCCGCGGGACAGCTTTACGCCGTGGAGGCGGCGGGCGGGGTGCATGGGGTGTTCGCCCTCATTCCGGGGGCGGATCCCTCCTACGCCCAGATCGACGGCGCCTGGCCCAACGCCCTGCCCTACGCCACCATTCACCGCATCGCCTCCGACGGGCGCGTGCCCGGGGTGTTCGCCGTCTGCGCGGATTTCGCCAAGGCGCGCTATCTGGCGGTGCGGATGGATACCCACGCGGATAATCAGCCCATGCAGCGCCTGGCGGAAAAGCACGGCTTCGTATATTGCGGCGTCGTTCAATTGGAGGGCGTGGGCCCGCGCCTGGCCTACCAATGGACGCGGCCCCAGGCATAACACAAATAAAGGATGCGTTGCCCCATGAAAACATCGGATTTTTATTATGATCTGCCCCAGCGCCTCATCGCGCAAACTCCCGCCCAGCCCCGGGACGCAGCCCGCATGATGGTGATTCACCGCCTTTCGGGCAGGCGGGAGGATAAAATTTTCCGCGAGCTTCCCGATTTTCTGCGTCCCGGCGATGTGATGGTCATTAACCAGACCAAGGTGATCCCCGCCCGGCTGCTGGGCGAAAAAGAGGATACCCATGTGCCGGTGGAAATTCTGCTGCTCAAGCGGCGAAATCAGGACGAATGGGAAACGCTGGTGCGCCCGGGCCGCCGATTGAAAAAGGGCGCGCTGGTTTCCTTTGGGGAAGGCCTGCTGCGGGCGGAAATCGGGGATACCACCGACGCGGGCGGCCGTATCGTGCGCTTCCTTTATAACGGCGTGTTTGAGGAACTGCTGGACCGGCTGGGCGAAATGCCCCTGCCCCCCTATATTCATGAAAAGCTGGCGGATCCCTCCCAATACCAGACGGTGTACGCCAAGCAGGAGGGAAGCGCCGCCGCGCCCACGGCCGGGCTGCATTTCACGCCCGAGGTGCTTTCCCGTGTGCGGGAAAAGGGCGTGGAAATCGTGCCCGTGCTGCTGCATGTGGGGCTTGGCACCTTCCGCCCCGTTAAGGTGGAGGATGTGAGCCAGCATGTGATGCATTCGGAATACTACGAGGTTACGCCCGAAGCGGCGGAAAAGATCAACGCCGCCCGGGCGGCGGGGGGCCGCGTCATCTGCATCGGCACCACCTCGGTGCGCACGCTGGAAACGGTGGCGGATGATGACGGAATTGTGCATCCCGGCATGGGCAACACCAGCATTTTTATCACCCCGGGGGTGAAGCTGAAGGCCACGGACGTGCTGCTGACCAATTTCCATTTGCCCGAAAGCACGCTGTTGATGCTCATTTCCGCCCTCATGGGCCGGGAGCAGGCCCTGGACGCTTACCGGGAGGCGGTGGAAAAGGAATACCGCTTCTTCTCCTTCGGGGATTGCATGCTGATTCTGGATGATTAACCCAGAAAGAAAGGCGGAAAAATGAAAACGAAGCTGTACGCTTATCAACAGGATTTGGAGCAGATTCGGGAGGGCCTGGACGATCTGATGGCCGATCTGGAGGATATTCGCGACGAGGCCCAGGAAAGCCTGGAGGCGGAAGCGGCGGCGGCTATCAAGGCGGATATCGCCCGCATGGACGCGGCGCTGGCGCGCCTTGCCCAGGCGGCGGACGCCCTGGACGAAACGGAGGCGTAACCTTATGCGCGTACTGGTGGTGGGCGGAATGAATTTAGATTTGCTGGGCTGGCCCGGCCAGCCCCTGCTGCCTCGGGATTCCACCCCCGGCCGCATCGTTTCCCGGCCCGGGGGCGTGGGGCGGAATATCGCCGCCCGGCTGGCCGCCCTGGGGGCGGAGGTTTCGCTGCTCACCGTCCTGGGCGACGACGCATGGGCCCGCCTGCTGACGGAGGCCTGCGCCCGGGATGGCATTGATCTCTCCCTTTCCCTGAAAACGGCGTACCCCTCCCCCTGCTATCTGTGCGTGCATGACGAGCAGGGGGATATGCTGGCGGGGGTGAACGATATGCGCGCCCTGGAGGCCCTGACCCCCCAGGCGCTGGAAGCGCGGCTGCCCGCCCTGGCGGGCTTTGACGGCTGCGTGCTGGATGCGAACCTGGCCCCGGACACGCTGGCCTTCGCCGCCCGGCATATTCCCCTGCCCCTGATTCTCGATCCCGTCAGCGTGGCGAAAGCGGGCCGGGTGCAGCCCCTTCTGAATCGCCTGGCCGCCATAAAGCCCAATTTGATGGAGGCGGAGGCGCTCACCGGCTGCCAAGGCGCGCCCGCAGCGGCGGAACGGCTGCTGGCGTCGGGGGTGCGGCGCGTGTTCATTTCCCTGGGGGCGGAGGGCGTATATTACGCCGATGCGGAAAGCCGGGGCCGCCTGCCCGCCCAGCCCCTGCCCGCGCGCCCTCTCACCGGCGCGGGGGACGCCTTCTGCGCCGGGATGACCCGGGCCCTTCTTTCCGGAAAAGCCACGGCGGATTGCGCCCGGGACGGCCTTGCCGCCGCCTACGACGCGCTGTGCGCCGCCTTTTAAGCATGGAAATAATTACTTTGAAATTTTTTTAGGAAAAAAGGCCCAAAAATCTCCTAAAGCGCTTGCGTTTATCCGAAAAAAAGTCTATAATGACGGCGGTTGGCAAAATCGGGTCTGTGGTTGCAAGCCGATGCCAGTCGCAGGCGAAGCGGTCCACGTAAGCCGGAAAAATTTCCGGTGAGCATGGTGCGGTCTAGAAGTAAGCCCGGCCGCGCATCAAGCGCGAGAGGACGGCGTGAGGGCGCGAAGGCGCAGAGCAAAATCCCGGCCGGCGAGTGTGGGGGCAAAGACCAGGTCAGCCGAAGCTAACCGACATTTTTATCAGGGGGTCGCAAGACAATGTATCAGGACAAGACGCTGGTGTGCCGTGACTGTGGCAAGGAATTCGTGTTCACAGCCGGTGAGCAGGAATTCTATGCGGAAAAGGGCTTCCAGAACGAGCCCACCCGCTGCCGTGAGTGCCGTCAGGCCCATAAGGCCGCGCGGAATAACAACGGCCCGCGCGAAATGCACGATGCTGTGTGCGCCAACTGCGGCGCGCCCACGCAGGTGCCCTTCCAGCCCCGCGAAGATCGCCCCGTCTATTGCAGCGAGTGCTTCGCCGCGATGCAGCGCAGGTAATCGGAACAAAGGCCCCGCCGAAAGGCGGGGTTTTTTTATTTATGAAGGAAAACGAAGCGAAAAAGCATGGCGGAGGAACCGCGCCTTGAAGCGCCGGGTTTTAGCGCGGCTGAAGGCGAAGCTCCTTCTAAGGTTGTCGCCTGAAGCCCGCGCCCCGCCTATCTCTCCCGCGCGCATCCTTTCCTCCCTCCCCACTTGCCAAGCGCGAACCGGATGGGTATAATAAGAGCGTTATCAATACCCAAAGGAGGGGTAGCCTTGCATTTTCTCAGGCCCTATTTTAAGAAGTACCGCCGGGATATTTTTCTGGGCCAGAGCTTCAAGCTCATCGAAGCGATTCTGGAATTGATTCTGCCCCTGGTGATGGCCAGCCTGCTGGACGACGGCGTGAAGACGGGCAACCGGGAAATCATTTTCTCCCGGGGCGCGCTGATGCTGCTCATCGCGCTGGTGGGCGTGGGCACGGCGCTGGTGTGCCAGGTGGTGGCCTCCCGGGCCTCCCAGAATTTCGGCACCGAGCTGCGCCATGATCTGTTTGCCAAAATCAACCAGCTTTCCGCCCAGGATATCGATAAGCTCGGCGCGCCCGGCTTAATTACCCGCATGACCAGCGACGTGAATCAATTGCAGCAGGCCCTGGCCATGCTGATTCGCCTGGTGGTGCGCGCTCCCTTCCTGGCGGTGGGCTCCATCGTGATGGCGATGATTCTGGATATTCAGCTGTCCGCCGTTTTCCTGATTACAACGCCTATCATTGCGGCGCTGCTGTATTTTGTGATGCGCAAATCCCTGCCCTTCTTTAAAACGCTGCAAAAAAAGCTGGACAGCCTGGCCCGCATCAGCCGGGAAAACCTGGAGGGCGCCCGGGTGGTGCGCGCCTTCTCCCGGCAAAAGGAGGAAACCCAGCGCTTTGAGGCCGCGGCGGAGGATTACACCCGCACGGCCATCCGCGTGGGGCATTGGAGCGCGCTGCTCAACCCCGTCACCTCCGTGGTGATGAATCTGGGGGTGCTGGCGGTGCTGTGGCTGGGCGCGGGCCGGGTGCAGGAGGGGCTGCTGACCCAGGGCGTGGTCATCGCCTTTATCAATTATCTGGCCCAGATTCTCATGCAGATCGCCATCGTGGCCAACCTGGTGGTGATCTTCACCAAGGCGGGTGCCTCGGCGGGCCGCGTGGGCGAAATCATGCAAATGCAGCCCGCCCTGAAGGACGGCGCGGGAGCGCAGCCCGATGCGGCGGCCCCGGCGGTGGCCTTTTCCCACGTCGCCTTCGCCTATCCCGGCGGCGGCGATTCCGCGCTGACGGGGCTGGATTTTTCCGTGCCCGCGGGCCGCACCATCGGCATTATCGGCGGCACGGGCAGCGGTAAATCCACGCTGGTTTCGCTGATCGCCCGGCTGTATGACGCGACGGACGGGGAAGTGCGGGTGTTTGGCAAAAACGTGCAGGAATACCGCATGGACGCGCTGCGGGGCATGATCGGCATGGTGCCCCAGGGGGCGGCGCTGCTTTCGGGCACGGTGCGCCAGAACATTCAATGGGGCAAAAAGGACGCGACGGACGAGGAAATCTGGGCGGCGCTGAAGATCGCCCAGGCGGCGGAATTTGTGGAAAAGCTGCCGGGGCAGCTGGATTACCGCATTGAAGAAGGGGCCAAGAACCTTTCCGGCGGCCAGCGCCAGCGGCTCACCATCGCCCGGGCGCTGGTGCGTAAGCCCGCCATTCTGGTGCTGGACGACGCTTCCTCCGCCCTGGATTTCGCCACCGACGCGGCCCTGCGCCAGGCCATCGCCCGCTCCACCGATCAAATGACGGTGTTTATCGTTTCCCAGCGAGCGGGCAGTATCCGGCAGTCGGATGAAATTATCGTGCTGGACGACGGCCGCATGGCGGGCATGGGCCGACATGAAGAACTGATGCAGAATTGCCCGGTGTACCGCGAAATCTGTCTATCTCAGCTTTCGGAAAAGGAGGCGGGCGCGCAATGAAAATGAAAAAGAACGTTTTGCCCCGGCTGCTTCCCTATTTGAAAAAAAGCAAGGGCCCGCTGCTGCTGGCGCTGCTTTCCGCGCTGGTCAGCGTGGCGCTTTCGCTGCTCTCCCCCCTGCTGGTGGGCCAGGGCATCGATGCGATCGTGGAGGGCGGGGTGGATTTTCCCGCGCTGCTGAAAATCATCGGGCTGCTGCTGGCCGCCTATCTGCTCTCCGCCCTGTTTCAATGGCTGCTATCCTATTGCACGAACGTGGTGTGCTATCGCACGGTGCGCGATTTGCGGGACGACGCTTTCCGTAAAATTCACCGCCTGCCCCTCAAGAGCATCGACCGCACGCCCCACGGCGACCTGGTGGCCCGGGTGACGGCGGATGCGGAGGCGGTGGGCGACGGCCTGCTGCAGGGGGTGAGCCAGCTGATGACCGGCGCGGCCACCATCCTGGGCACGATGCTGTTCCTGCTTTCCATCAACGGGCTGATCGCGCTGGCGGTGCTGCTGCTCACGCCCCTTTCCATTCTGGTGGCCAAGCGCATCACGGGCAAATCCCATCATCTGTTCCGGGAACAGAGCAACACCCAGGGCGAACTGACGGGCTTTGTCAGCGAGCGGGCGGGCAATCAAAAGCTGTCGCTGATGTTCTCCCAGGAGGAAGCGGCGGTGGCCGCCTTTGACGAAATCAACGGCCGCCTTCAGCGCTGCGGCTATCGCGCCCAGCTCTACGGCGCGCTGGTGAACCCCGTCACCCGGTTTGTGAATCATCTGGTGTATGTGTCGGTGGGCGTGCTGGGCGGCGTGCTGGCCCTGGCGATGGGGGCGACGCTGAGCATCGGCAGCATTTCCGCCTGCCTGACCTACGCCAACCAATACACCAAGCCCTTTAACGAAATCAGCGCCGTGATGACCCAGCTGCAGGCGGCCCTGGCGGCCCTGCGCCGCATCGCGGATTTTCTGGACGCGGAGGAGGAAGCCCCCGACGCGCCGGACGCGAAGGCTCCCCAGCATGTGCGCGGAGAAATCGATTTTGATAACGTCTGCTTCGGCTACACCAAGGAGCGTCCCCTCATCCAGGATATGCGCCTTTCCGTGAAGGCGGGGCAGAAGGTGGCCATCGTGGGGCCCACCGGCGCGGGCAAAACCACGCTGGTGAACCTGCTGATGCGCTTTTACGATATTGACGCGGGGGATATCCGCATCGACGGCCAGAGCATCCTCGCCATGCCCCGCGGAGGCCTGCGGGGGCTGTTCGGCATGGTGCTTCAGGAAAGCTGGCTGCGGGAGGGCACGGTGCGCGAAAACATCGCCTATGGCCGCCCCGGCGCCACCGACGAGGAAATTCAGGCGGCGGCCAAGGCGGCCTACGCCCATTCCTTCATCAAGCGCCTGCCCCAGGGCTACGACACCGTCATCGGCGCGGGCAGCGGCCTTTCCCAGGGCCAGATGCAGCTGCTGTGCATCGCCCGGGTGATGCTGGCCGATCCGCCGCTGCTGATCCTGGATGAGGCCACCAGCGCCATCGATACCCGCACGGAGCTGAAAATCGCCGCCGCCTTCGACCGCATGATGGAGGGACGCACCTCCTTTATCGTGGCCCACCGGCTTTCCACCATTCGGGAAGCGGATGTAATTCTGGTGATGAAGGACGGGCATATTATCGAGCAGGGCACCCACGAGGGCCTGCTTGAAAAGGGCGGCTTCTACCACACGCTGTATTACAGCCAGTTCGCCGCCACAAAGGAGAAAAGCGCGTGAACCTGTTTGATATTATCGGCCCGGTGATGATCGGCCCCTCCTCCTCCCACACGGCGGGGGCGGCGCGTATCGGCCGGGTCACCCGGCAGCTGCTGGGCGAGCGGCCCGTGCGGGCGGTGGTTTCCTTTCACGGCTCCTTTGAAAAAACCTACCAGGGCCACGGCACGGACCGGGCCGTGGTGGGCGGCCTGATGGATATGGGCGTGGACGACGAGCGCCTGCGGGACAGCCTGGCCCTGGCCCGGCAGGAGGGCCTGCAGGTCACGTTTCGCCCCGTGCATCTCAAGGACGCACACCCAAACACCGTGGTGGTGGAGGCGGTGGGCGAAAGCGGGCGGCGCGTGCGGGTGCAGGCGGCCTCCATCGGCGGGGGCAGCATCCGGGTGCTGTATCTGGACGGGCTGGAGGTGGGCTTTTCAGGGGAAAAAACCACCCTCGTCATTCGCCACCGGGACGCGCCGGGGGCCATCGCCGTGGTGACGCGGCTGCTTTCCGAGGAAAAGATCAATATCGCCACCATGCGGGTTTTCCGGCGGGAGGCGGGCGGCGCGGCGGCCATGGCCATCGAACTGGACGCCCGCCCCTCCCCCGGGCTGATGGAGCGGCTGCGCTCGCTTTCCGCCATTAAGGAAGTCACGCTGCTGGATCAGCTGTAAAAGAGGGAGGAATTTTGCTTCCCGGGTGCAATTTGTCCCGCCCCGGGGCTTGCCAAAGCAGGGAAAAATGGGTATAATATCGGTTGGTGAATCTCAACCAACGGTTTAGTTCATTGCAAATGCGTAAGGAGGTCTTTCTCATGGTGAAAGTTGCTATCAATGGTTTCGGCCGCATCGGCCGTCTTGCTTTCCGCCAGATGTTCGACGCCGAGGGTTACGAAGTCGTCGCCATCAACGATCTGACCAGCCCCGCCATGCTGGCCCATCTGCTCAAGTATGACACCGCGCAGCGCGGCTTCTGCGGCGTGATCGGCGAAGGCAAGCACACCGTGTCCGCCACCGAGGATTCCATCATCGTGGACGGCAAGGAAATCAAGATCTACGCCGAAAAGGACGCCGCCAACTGCCCCTGGGGCAAGCTGGATGTGGACGTGGTGCTGGAGTGCACCGGCTTCTATTGCAGCAAGGAAAAGAGCCAGGCGCACATCAACGCCGGCGCGAAGAAGGTCGTCATCTCCGCCCCCGCTGGCAAGGATCTCAAGACCATCGTGTACTCCGTTAACGAGAACACCCTGACCAAGGAAGACAACATCATCTCCGCCGCTTCCTGCACCACCAACTGCCTGGCCCCCATGGCCAAGGCCCTGAACGACGCTTATCCCATCCAGAGCGGCATCATGACCACCGTGCACGCTTACACCGGCGATCAGATGATCCTGGACGGCCCCCATCGCAAGGGCGATCTGCGCCGTGCCCGCGCTGGCGCGCAGAACATCGTTCCCAATTCCACCGGCGCCGCCAAGGCCATCGGCCTGGTTATCCCCGAGCTCAACGGCAAGCTGATCGGCTCCGCCCAGCGCGTGCCCGTCTGCACCGGCTCCACCACCATCCTGGTGGCTGTTGTGAAGGGTAAGGACGTCACCGTGGATTCCATCAACGCCGCCATGAAGGCCCAGGCCTCCGCTTCCTTCGGCTACACCGAGGAGCCCATCGTTTCCTCCGACGTGATCGGCATGAAGTATGGCTCCCTGTTCGATTCCACCCAGACCATGGTCGCCAAGCTGGACGAGGATACCTATCAGGTGCAGGTTGTGTCCTGGTATGACAACGAGAACAGCTACACCAGCCAGATGGTTCGCACCATCAAGTACTTCGCGGAGCTGTAATTCTCCAAGGCAAGCAAAGCAAATCGCCCCGCCTTCCCGAAAGGGAGGGCGGGGTTTTTGATACCGCAAAAAATGTCCTATGAATTTGCGGGGCGTCTTCCCCGCCGTAAACGTATTTTTTTACCTTCTCTGTTGACGCTTTTATCGGCGCTCCGGAAGAACGCCGCAGAAAAAGCCAGCGGTCAGTCGATCCGCGTACAGGGCGTGAATTGCATCGTTACCCGTCCGCGCTATGGCATGGAAATGTATCCGGAGCATCGAAAAAAGGAATGTGCAAAAAAACTACGTCAAGGAACCCGTTAAGCGCAAGCCCGAATTCCCGGAATGAGCGTCGGTATACGCGCAAATCGCCAAAAAAACGAAGAACCGTTGATTTACAGCGGTTCTTCGTTTGGTCTGGGTGAGAAGATTCGAACTTCCGGCCTCTTGAACCCCATTCAAGCACGCTACCAAACTGCGCTACACCCAGAAAGCATAAATTATTATACACGAAAACTTGGAAATGTCAAGCATTATTTTTAATTTTCTATCGGTGCGACTTTTTAATTTTCTATCGGCGCAATGTTTGAGGCCGTTTCCGGCGAAGGCGGGCCAGGCCGCCTCGTCCTTCGGCGCAATATGTTTCGTAAATTTTACATATGTATGTCGTTTCTTGTTGCATTTTTCAGATGATCTTGGTATACTAAAGGCGTTCCCGGGCAAGCTACATTTGCCCGCTTTTCCTGTTTCCCCCGGGCCGCGCGCCCTTTTGCCTTCCGAAAGGAGTATTTTTGCGTATGCAGTCATCCGCTTCCCCCGCCCAGCCCCGGCCGCTGGTTTACGCCCTGCAGCAGAATATTCGCCGGGTGATCGTCGGCAAGGACGACGCCATCGAGCTGCTGCTTATCGCGCTGGTCTGCCGGGGCCATGTGCTGATCGAGGATGTGCCCGGCGTGGGCAAAACCACCCTGGCCTCCGCCCTGGCAAAATCCCTGCAATGCAGCTTTAAGCGCATTCAGTTCACCCCGGACGTAACCCCCTCGGATGTAACAGGCTTTACGATGGTCAGCCTGAAAACGGGCGAAATGGAATTTAAGCCCGGCGCTGTGATGAGCCAGATCGTGCTGGCGGACGAAATCAACCGTACCTCGCCCAAAACCCAGTCCTCCCTGCTGGAAGTGATGGAGGAGGGCCAAGTGACGGTGGACGGCGTGACCCACCCCCTGCCCCGGCCCTTTATGGTGCTGGCCACGCAGAACCCGGTGGATTTCGTGGGCACCTATCCGCTGCCCGAGGCGCAGATGGATCGCTTTTTCCTGCGCATTTCCATCGGCTATCCCTCCCCCGAGGAGGAAATGGACATGCTGGAGCGCTACACCGGCCAGATAACCCCCATGCAGACGCTGGCCCCCGTGTGCGGCGGGCCGGAGATCATCGCCCTGCAGGAGCAGCTGGGCACGGTATACGCCAGCCCGGAGGCTCGCAGCTATGTGGCCGCGCTGGTATCCATGACGCGGAATCATCCCTCCCTGCAATTGGGGGCTTCTCCCCGAGGCTCCATCGCGCTGCTGCGGGCGGCCCAGGCCTGCGCGCTGCTGGCGGGGCGGGATTATGTGCTGCCCGATGATATTCGGCGCATGGCGCTGCCCGTGCTTTCTCACCGGCTGATTCTCACGCCGGAAGCGCGCATGAAGGGCGTATCGGCGCAGCAGGTGCTATCGCAGTTGATCGACACCGTGCCGGTGCCCACGGGCAGGGCATGACGCGCCGGGGCTGGGCACTGCTGACGGCGGCGGCCGTCTGCGGCCTGAACGCGCTTTCCCTGGGCGGCGCGTTTTATGCTTTTCTGGGCCTGCTGCTGCTGGCCCTGTTTGCCTATGCGCTGATAAGCTGCCTGTGGGCCCGGGGCACGCTGGTTTGCTATCAGCGGCTGAACCACCGGCTGGTCAACCGGGGGGAAAACGCCCAGCTTTTCCTGAGCGTGCGCCATCGCTGCCCGCTGCCCGTGGCCCCCTTCCGGGGAAGCTATGTTTATGCGGGGCGGCGGGAGGAATGCGAATTTTCCTCCGTGCCCTTTACGCCCCAGGAGCGGCGGCTGCCCCTGCCCGCCCGGCATGTGGGGCTGTACGACGCGCAGCTGTCCTATGTGATCGTGAGCGATATTTTCGGCCTGCTGGCCCTGCGCAAGCGGCCCGAGGCCCTGGCGGTGCCCCTGGCGGTGCTGCCCCGGCCCTTTGATATTGAAAAGCCCCGCTTTGCCCTGGGGGACGAGGGCAACGCCGCTCTGGCCCGCAGCCAGGAGGATTATAACGCTCCCGAGGATGTGCGCGCCTATCGTCCGGGGGACGCCATGAAGCGCATTCATTGGAAGCTCTCCTCCCAAAAGCGGGAATTGCTGGTGCGCCGTTTTGAAACCCCCGCCCCGCCCGACACCCTGATCCTGCTGGATTGCGCCGCGCCCCGCGGGGGGGAGGGCATAACCGAAGGCAAGGAATGCCTTCGGGACGCGCTATGCGAAACGGCGGTGGCCGTGGCCGCCCTGCAAATGGAGGACGGCAGCCCCGTGCGCCTGCCCCTGTATGGGGAAAAGGCCAATGAATTTATCTCCGACCAGGCGGAGGGGCTTTCTCTGCTGCAAGAAATGCTGGCCAACCAGCCCTTCTCCCGAGGGGAGGATTTCGCCCGGGTGCTGAACCTGGAACTGCGGCGCATGCGTCGAACGGGCGCTTCCGTGATTATCACCACCCGGCTGGATGCGGCGGTGGTGGAGGGAGTCAGCAGCATTCGCCGCATGGGCCCCAGCGCCCGGCTGTATCTGGTCACTTACACCCCGGACGCGCCGGAATATCAGCCCTATGTGGCCCGCTTGCAGCATCATTTGGTGGAGGTGTGCTATGTTACGCCTGCGTGAAATGAATCGGAGCGAAAGGGCCCTGCGCTGCGTCACCGCGCTGCTTATCAGCCTGGGGCTTTCCTGGTGCGCGCTGGCGGCGCTGCTGCCCGGCCTGGCGCTTTGGCACACGGCGCTGCTGTGCCTAGGCTGCTGCCTGGGGGCGGAGGCGCTGTTTTCGCTGGAAGGACGCTGGCGCTGGCTTCCGCCTCTGGCGCTTGCGCTGGCCCTGGGCCTTTGGGGCGCGCTGGGGGGCGGCCCGGTTTTTCGCTTCGTTCAGCTTTGCAAGGCCGCCGTGCTCTCCTTCCGGGGGGTGCAGGACGCGCTGCTGCCCTATGCCGCTTCCCTCCGGCTGGCGGTCTGCCTGATATTCTCCTTGCTGGGGGCGGCCCTGGCCCGGGATGACACCCTACCCCTGGCGGTTCTCTGCGTGCTGGGGGTTGTGGGGCTGTGCCTGCTGATGGGCGCGCAGGTGAACCTGCTGCTCTACGCCCTGCCCGCCTTTGCGGGCCTGGCGCTGCTGCTGGCCCGCCCCGCCCGCCGGGGCCTGGCGGCGGCGCCCGTGGCGCTGGCGCTGACGGCGCTGGCCTTTTTGCTCACCCCCGGCAAAGTCCCTACCGTGCCAGCCCTGGAAAAGGCGGCCGCCTCCCTGCGGGAATTTGTGGAGGATTATCTGCTGTTCCAGGATTACCGCGCCTCCTTCTCCCTGACGGCGGAGGGGTATCAGCCCCTGGACGATCGCCTGGGCGGCCCGGCGGAGCCCGAGCCCCACAGCGTGATGGAGGTGCAGACGGGACGCGCCGTGCTGCTGCGGGGGAAAAGCTATAATCATTACACCGGCCTGAATTGGTACGACACCCTGTCCGCCAAGCGCTATCTGTACGCTTCGCCCCGTTTTTCCGCCCTGCGGGAGGAGCTGTTTGATTTAAAGCGGCCGCTTTCCGAAAATCTCCCCGGAGCCCAGACCCTGCGGGTGCATATGCTGAACGGCGGAACCACCACCCTGTTCACCCCGCTGCATCTTCGCTCCCTGCAAATGGAGGGGGAGCGCATGGTGCTGTATTACAACAGCGCCAGCGAACTGTTTCTCACCCGAAACCTGGCGGCGGGCGACAGCTACGCCGTCACCTATCTGCCCTTTGTTCCCGGCGGGGCGGAAACGGAGGCGGCGGTGGCCGCCTGCGCCGCGCTGGAGGATCCGTATTACGAAACCGCGGCCGGGCAATACCTTTCCCTGCCCGGGCATTTGCAGCAGGAGCTTTACGATCTGGCCGCCCACGTTACCGCAAACGCCCAGACACCTTATGAAAAAGCCCTGGCCCTGGAAAGCTATCTCCGGGCCAATTATCGCTACACCCTCACCCCCCAAACGCCCCCGGACGGGGTTGATTTTGCGGCATGGTTCCTGCTGGGGGAAAAGGAAGGTTATTGCACCTATTTTGCCACCGCCATGACGGTGCTTTGCCGCATGGCGGGGGTGCCCGCCCGGTACACCACGGGCTTCCTGGCCCAGCCGGATGAAAACGGCCTGGCGCTGGTGACGGGCGAGGAAGCCCATGCCTGGACGGAGGTATACCTGAACGGCTTCGGCTGGCTGGCCTTTGACGCCACGCCCCGGGGGGATAACGACCGGCAGGAAGACGATACCGCCCCCACGCCGCCGCCCCAGGATGCGCCCACGCCCTCCCCCGCGCCCTCCCAATCGCCGACGGAGCAGCCCACGGAGCAACCCACCGAGACGCCAACTGAGCAGCCGACGGAAGCGCCCAGGGATACGCCGCAGGACGGGCCGGAGGAATCGCCCTCCGCGCCCCCGGCGCAAACGCCCACCCCCGCCCCAGGGCAATCGCCTCAGCCCTCCGATACGCCGGCCGATTCGCCGGAGCAGGAGCAGCGCGGGGATGAAAACCGCGCCTGGCTTTATGTACTGCTGGCGCTGCTGATATTGGCGCTGCTGGCGCTGCGGTATTACGTCACCCTGCCCAATTTCCGGGCCAAGCGTCATCCCGAGCGGGCGGCAAGGATTTATTTTGAAGCGATCTGCGCGCTATTGGGGCAAAAGAAGCTGCGCAGGCAGCCCCAGGAAACGCTGCACGATTTCGCCCAGCGGGCGGACGGCGCGCTGGCCGAAGCCAAACTGCCTCCGCTTTCGCCGCTGGCGGACGCGCTGGCCGGAGAAGTGTACGGCAGGCATCCGGCGGATGCGGCCCCCTTCGCGGCGGCCTACGCCCTCTATCGCGCCGCAGCCTCCCGCCCCTACCGCGCGCGCCTGGCCTGCCGCAGAATGGCGGGAAAATATTAGAACAATATTATGCCCTTTCCAAGAAAGCCGATTGTGTGGGTGTGGGTATTAAAAAATCGGCTTTTTTCTCCGCTGGCAAAAGAGGCGGATGACGGCTCCTCCCCTGGATTGCCGCCCACAGAATGACGGAGAACTATTAGGATAATAATATGCGGGGCGACCGCCCAAAGAACGGTCCCCCCGCAATTTATTTTGTTTCGGCATGGGAAGCGTGGATTCGGTGAATGCTTTCTAGCTCGGAAAGCTCCTCGCCCTGCTCCGGCGCTTCCACCTGGGCGGGCATCAAGCCGGTGCATTCATTGGCTGAAGCCACATTTTCCACATCGAAAAACGGATCGGCCGGAACCCGCGGCCGTTTTTTCGCCCCGCTCATTTGCAATGATAGTTCTGGCACATGCTCTCATCCGCCGGATCGCCCGAATAGGCCATGGGGGTGGGGGCCACCTGAATGCTCTCCAGGCCGCAAACGCCCTGTTCCTGCTTGAGATGCGCGCAGGATTCCACGCTGCAATGGATGCACTGATTCCGCTTGTCGTTCATTTTGCTCCACTCCTTTTTCATTAACGCTTGGGACGCTGGGCGGCCGCCCGCGCGCGGGGCCGCCATGCCGATCCAGTCGCGGCGAAAAGGTGTGACGCGGCCCACCGCCCGCCTCCCCGAGGCGAGCCCGCAGAACGCTGCTTCCCTTTTCGCGCCGATCCGCCGCACACGTCACGCTCATAGCATGCGCCGCCGCGGGCCTTGCCATTCAGGAAAAAAAGTGGTATGATACGTTTTCGGCTTTTACGGCCGTTCCGGGCCGCCGCCCGGCTTAGAAAAACAACGAAAGAGGCAAAAAAATGAAAAAAAGCTGGAGCACGAAATTTCTCTGCCAGGGGGCGGCCATTGCCGGGCTTTACGCCGCCCTGACCATCCTTCTGGCCCCCATCAGCTTCGGGGCCAACGGCGCGCTGCAATTGCGGGTGTCCGAAGCGCTGACGCTGCTGCCCATGCTCACCCCCGCCGCAGTGCCGGGGTTATTTGTGGGCTGCCTGGCCGCCAATCTAATCTGCGGCGCGCCCCTGGCGGATATTGTCTTTGGCAGTCTGGCCACGCTGCTGGCCGCGCTGCTCACCCGCCGGCTGCGGAAAACCCTTTATCTGGCCGCGCTGCCCCCCGTGCTGTGCAACGGCGTGATCGTGGGCGTGATGCTCTCCGTGGTTTACTCGGTGCCCCTTTTCTATTCCTGCCTCACGGTGGCGGGGGGCGAGGCGCTGGCCTGCTATGTGCTGGGCATTCCGCTGCTTAAAGGCGTGGAAAAGCTGAAGATCTGGAATTGACATGCCCCCAGGGCGCTTTTTCACGCCGTTTCTTCGGAAAATTTCAAAAACCTGCGCAAACCCCTTGCAATTTGGCGGAAGAACCTTTATAATACCATATTGGCACATCCTTGCGTCCTACAAGGATAGGACGCCATACGTCCATGAGGAGGTGAAAAGAATGAACAAGTATGAAGTGGTGTACATCATCGATCCCGCTGTGGAGGAAGAAGCCCGCAAGGAACTGATCGCCAAATTCAACACCCTGATTGCCGACAACGGCGGCTCCGTGGAGAAGGTGGAAGAGTGGGGCAAGCGTCGCTTGGCCTATGCCATCGATTATAAGACCGAGGGCTACTACGTGCTGGTGAACTTCCAGGCGGAAGCCGAGCTCCCCAAGGAACTGGAGCGTAACCTTCAGATTTCCGACAGCGTCATTCGCTACCAGGTGATCAAGCAGCTGGAACGCAAGGCCGGCGTGAAGCCGCGGCCCGTGCGCGTCGCCCCCGCCGCTCCCGTCGCCCCTGCTGCGGAAGCCCCGGTGGAAACCCCTGCCGCTGAATAACCAAAGGAGCAAAGAATGAATAAGGTTTTTTTGATCGGTAATTTGACCCGGGATCCCGAGTTGCGCACGACGCAGTCCGGCATCTCCGTTTGCTCGTTCACCGTGGCCGTGAATCGCCGCCGCGCCAGCAATGCCGAGGCGGGCCAGCCCGAAGCGGATTTCTTCCGCGTGACGGCCTGGCGCCAGCTGGGCGAAATCTGCGCCAAGTATCTGGCCAAGGGCCGGAAGGTTTCCGTGGTAGGCTCCGTCTCCGTGCAGACCTATCAGGGCAACGATGGGCAGACCCGCGCCAGCCTGGAGGTTCAGGCGGACGACGTGGAATTCCTCACGCCCAAGAGCGAAGCGGGCGAGCCTTCCCCCTACGCCCCGTCGGCAGCCCCCGCGCCCCGCGCCAATAACGTGGGCAGCGCGCCCCAGGGCGGCGGCTTTGTGCAGGTGGATGAGGAAGAATTGCCCTTCTGACCGGAAATCTCATAAAAGGAGGAAACACTCATGTCTGAGGATCGTGGCGAAAAGCGTCCGCGTCCGCGTGGAAAGCGCCCCCGTCGCAAGGTGTGCGATTTCTGCGTGAACAAGATCGAATACATTGATTATAAGGATGTTAACCGTCTGCGCCGTTCCATCAACGAGCGCGGCAAGATCCTTCCCCGTCGTATGACCGGCAACTGCGCGAAGCATCAGCGTCAGCTGTCCGAGGCCATCAAGCGCGCCCGTGCCATCGCGCTGCTGCCCTACACGGTGGATTGATCGCATCATCCCTGCGATTTCTGCGGTCCTCCCTTGTGGAGGGCCGTTTTGATTGGGAAAAAACATTTTTTGAAGTTCTGCGTCCCGGCAAACGCCGGGACGTTTTTTCTATCAACCGATCGTTGATATTATCAAGAAAATTTTCTTTACCTGATTATTTGAATGATATACAATATAGGCGAGTGGTGAAGATGCGAAGACAGCTTGAAGCGCGTTACAGGGTGGAGCTTATTGGGGAAATCATGCACGTCGCGCAGGGAGATGAACAATTTTTCATCGACTTCTTTCATAAGAAGGGCGGGGCGTGGAAGCGCCGCCTGCACTATCATGATTTTTACGAGCTCGAGTTCGTGCAATCCGGCAGCGCGGCGTGCGTCATCAATGATATGCGCTTCCACTTTCGCGCGGGACGATGTTCCTGATTCGCCCTACCGACATGCACCGCTATGAAATTGCGCCGGGCGAGGAAATAAACGTCTGCACGGTGCGGTTCACCAGCGCGCTGCTGGATCGCGAAATCGTCGCGGCGCTTTCTGGCGGCGCGCCGCTGATCGCCGATTTTTCGGATCGCTTCGATTTTCTCTGCGCGCTTCTCCAGGAGACGCGGCGGGAATATCTCCAGCGCGAGGAATTTTCGGAAATCCTGTTTTCGGGGGTTTGCGAGCGGCTTGCCGTCATGCTCTGCCGCAGGGCGGGGCGAGCCGCCCCGGCGGCGTTGAACCGGATCGCTGCCGCCGCCGCGGATTATATCAATCGCGGATATCAGGGCCGCGTTACGGTGCAGAGCACGGCGAAGGCACTGGGCGTTTCGCCAAATTATCTCGGCAAGATTTTTCACGAGAATATGAACATGACCTTTGCCGAATATCTGCGGCGCGTGCGGCTGATCTACGCGCTGAACCGCATCATCAACACCGACGATACCATGCAACGTATCGCCCTGGAAAGCGGCTTTTCGGCGCAGAGCGTCTTTTCCCGGGAATTTCGCAAATACTATGGAAAATCGCCCACCGAGCTTCGGGGAGGCAAAATGAAAACGGAGGAATCAAAATGAACGGACAATGGACAAAAGAAGCGGCGTGGAACTGGTATAACAAGCGGCCCTGGATACGCGGCTGCAATTTCATGTCCAGCGACTGCGCAAGCCGGATCGACCAGTGGCAGGAGTTCGGCTTTGAGGAACGGTGCGAAATGCGTTCCGCATATGGAGAAATTCTTTGAAATCGCCTGGACCATCGCGCCCGATCAGCCGCTCTGCGCCGACGTCTGGTCCGGAATGGCGGGAGGCCGCGCAGGGAGCGAGGCGGAGCAGCGGGCGCTGGAGCCGTCCGACGTCGTCAGCTATCACGACTACCGCAGCTATTCCCGCAATATCGATATTATCGAGCAGCTCAAGCTCACCGGCCGCCCGATTTTCGACACGGAATGGCTTCACCGGATTTTCCACAACGACGTTCAGGAAATCTATCCGCTTCTCTATCTTGAAAAAATCGGGTGCTACAATTGGGGCTTTGTCGCCGGGAAATATCAGACCTACGAGCCCTGGGAGGCCATCTGGGCGACGATCGAGCAGGGCGGCGGAAAGGATTACGACATGACGAAATGGCAGCACGATCTCTTCCGCCCGAGCCTGCGGCCCTACGACCCAAAGGAAATCGAGCTGATAAAGCGCTATAACGAAAAAGCCGACGCGCGGTTCAAATCGGGGCTTGACAAAAAGCTGTTCGGAACGCATTAAAATAGCAAAAAAATTGTGGAGACTGCGAGAAGCACGTCTCCGCAGCAAAGAAGCTGGAATTGCGGCAAGAAGTATGTTTCTCCCGCATGCACATCCCCCGTTTTCTCCTGTTTCCGTCCCGCGCGGCGCTTAATCAAACCGCGTGGGGGCCGATGGATTTTCCAGCGCGTCAAAGCACATCAGGATTTGCTCCCGGGTGCATTTTTCCCGGGCCAGTCGCAGGGGAAGCGCGTCCCTTTCAAAAAAACCAATTTCCGTCGTTTCAATATTCTTTTCAAATTGCCCGCCTTCATATTTGCACAGAATAAAAATCTTCACCACGCCGTAGGCGTAATTGGTCACATTGTGCTTGCGCCAATCCTGAACGGCGATAATTCTTTCGGGGGTAACGGAAAGCCCCGTTTCCTCCCGCACTTCCTTCTGCGCGTTGGAGGCCACGGATTGATCCACATCGCACCAGCCCCCGGGCAGGGCCCAGGTTCCGTTATTTTCGCGGGCAAGGAGCACCCGGCCCTCCACGAAAACCGCCGCCCGGGTATCCACCTTGGGCGTTTGATAGCCCGATTCATTGCAGAACAGGCCGTACACCTTTTCCACGGGCAGATCGGTTTTCAGGGCCAGCATTTCGGCGGATATCCGGCGCAGTTCCGCGTAGCGTTCCCGGTCGTATGCATCCCTGCCGTATTGCAGGCCCGCCTGGGCGATGCTCTGGATGCGGATGGCAAATTCAATCCACGGGTCGTTCATGGGGGGAAGCCTCCTGTTTTTCCGAAGAAATTTCCAAGGAGCATAATAGCAGACTGCAAAGAAAAAATCCACCGTCGTGCTTTGTTAGCACTCGTTTTTAACGAGTGCTAAATTTTTCTTGCATTTTGCTTGCGTTCGTGCTATAATGCCTGTCGAAGGCCCCTGCGCGGGCCTGCGGCGGCGTTCCCGCCGAAATGAAATAAACCAATACAGGCTTTAGAACAGGAGGCTTCCATCATGGAAACGAAAGGCAATATTTCCATCCACGCGCAAAATATTATGCCGGTGATTAAGCGCTGGCTTTATTCCGATAAGGATATTTTCATCCGCGAAATGGTCAGCAACGGCTGCGACGCAGTGACCAAATACAAAATGCTCAAGGGCGAAACGGGCGAGGATCTGCGCGTCACCGTGACGGTGGATAAAGAAGCGGGCGAGCTGCGTTTTTCCGATAACGGCATCGGCATGACGGCGGAGGAAGTGGAAAAATACATCAACCAGGTGGCCTTTTCCAGCGCCGAGGAATTCCTCAAAAATTACACCGGCGACGATAAGGGCGGCATTATCGGCCATTTCGGCCTGGGCTTCTATTCCGCGTTTATGGCGGCGGATAAGGTGACCATCGAAACCCTGTCCTGGCAGGAGGGGGCGGCCCCCGTGCATTGGGAGAGCGAGGACGGCATGGCCTTTGAAATGCGGGACGGCGCGCGCGCGGAGCGCGGCACCACCATCACGCTGCACATCCTGGACGAGGAAAAGGAATTTCTGGATGCGTACCGGGTGCGCCAGGTGCTGGAGCGCTATTGCGGGTATATGAGCGTGCCCATCTATCTGGAGGATCTTTCCCAGCCGGCGGAAGAAAAGGCTCCCGCCGCCGACGAAAATTCCTCCGATAAGGAAGAGGAGCCCACGGTACACGGCACGCCCGAGGAGGAAAAGGCCCAGGCGGCCAAGCCCATTAACGATGTACACCCCCTGTGGCTGAAAAACCCCAAGGATTGCACCGAGGAAGAATACAAAGAAACCTATCGCAAGCTGTTCCACACCTTCGAGGACCCGCTGTTCTGGGTGCATCTGAATGTGGATTACCCCTTTAATCTGAAGGGCATTTTGTATTTTCCCCGGATCAAGAAGGATTTCGGCGGCCAGGAGGGCGAAATTAAGCTGTTTAACCGCCAGGTTTTCGTGGCGGACAACATCAAGGAGGTTATCCCCGAATTCCTGATGCTGCTCAAGGGCGTGATCGATTGCCCCGATCTGCCGCTGAACGTATCCCGTTCCTTCCTGCAAAACGACGGCTATGTGAAGAAGCTCTCCGCCCACATCACCAAGAAGGTGGCGGACAAGCTCAACGGCCTGTTCAACACCGAGCGCAAGCAATACGAAACCTACTGGGACGACATTCATCCCTTCGTGAAATACGGCTGCGTGCGGGATCAGAAATTCTATGAAATGGCGAAAAACAGCCTGCTGTTCAAAACCACCGCTGGCGATTATCTGACGCTGGAAGAATACAAATCCCGCAACGAAGGCAAGGCGGAAAAGAAGATTTATTACACCACCGAAATGAACCGCCAGGCGGCGGCCATCGCCCTCTACACCGGTCGGGGCGTCGACGTGGTGGTGATGGACACGCTGATCGATATGAACTTCATGAGCTTCCTGGAGTTCGGCGGCGGCAACGACGGGCTGCAATTCGTGCGGGTGGACGCGGATGTATCCGGCCTGACGGAGGACAGCGAGGAAGGCAAGGATCTGGATCAGGCGAAGCTGGAAAAGCTGTTCCGGGACGCCCTGGGCGATCAGGAACTGACGGTGAAGCTGGAAGCGCTCTCCGACCGCGATCTGCCCGTGATGCTCACCGAAGAGGAACAGGTGCGCCGCTACAAGGAAATGAGCGCCATGTACGGCCAGGATTTCGGCTTCCCCAGCAAATACACCCTGGTGCTCAACCGCCTCTGCCCCACCGTTCG
Source organism: uncultured Clostridia bacterium (assembly GCA_934667105.1). Lineage (GTDB taxonomy): Bacteria > Bacillota > Clostridia > Christensenellales > Aristaeellaceae > RUG563. The sequence continues at coordinate 17,793 of CAKULG010000010.1, read as the reverse complement.
CCAGCTTGCTGAAATGGAGGAGGGCGAAACCGCCACGCTGCTGTGCAAGCAGCTGTTCGATCTGGCCCGGCTTTCCGGTCGGCCCCTGGAAGCGAGCGATTTGAAGGAATTCATTGCCCGCAGCAACAAGCTGGTGGCCCTGATGGCCCAGCAAGCGGAAACGAAATAATAATATGTAATAATGCGGGGGAGCCATTCTTTGGAGGCCAAAGAATGGTTCCCCCGCACCCCCTCCAAGAAAGCCGATTGGATAGGAATGGGAATCAGGAAATCGGCGTGCTTCTCCGCCAGCAAAAGGGAGGGGGCTTTTCTCAAAGCAGCATGAAATGAAGAACGAAAAAATGTTTCCGCGCCCCTTTCCGAGAAAGCCAATCGGATAAATTATGGAATCAAGAAATCGGCATGCTTCTCCGCTAACAAAACAAATTTTTTTGTGAAGCGACGCGGAGCGAACAGAAAAAACTACTAATGCAGCAGAGGACGTTTTGCCGCCGAAGGCGAGCGTTCTTTTTTCGTTACGTTTTGATAAAAGGAAGAAAATGTATGCATGTTCAATTCCGTATACAAGATATTGTGTCTGTCGCTTTATGTCGATCGAAATCTGGAAATTCGACAGAATAAGACAAATTCTCTCATTGCATTTCCCCCTTCGACGGGTTATGCTGTAGGAGCACCGCGAAAGGAAAGAAGGCGTTCGCGTGCACGGCTCATTTTTTGTCGCCGGAGGTTAAAGAAAAAAGGCAATAGGAGGATTTATGCGTATGGAAAAAACGGTTATCCTGGAAGCAATGAATCGGTTATTTGATCTTCGAGAGGAGCTTTACGCTGCCTACGATCAGGGCGATGCGGAGCGCATCGCCCAGGCCAGCCAGCAGATCGACGCCTATCAGCAGGATCACTGGAAGCGGGAGCTCGCCCGGGAGCGGGCCCACGCCTGCTAAAGCGCCGCCTCGTATTTTCAAGAAGAACCGCCATTCTTCAAAAAATCAGGACAAGCCAAGCCGCGTCCCCTCGCCAGGGGCGCGGTTTTCGCATTTCTTCCCCCCCGTGTTTTGCATTTCTTTCCCCGCCCGTTTCTTGCATTCGGCCGTTTTTTTCTGTATAATATTTGCAGAGAAAACGCCCGGGGCTTCCCGGCACGCCGCATTCCCGCGGCACCAGGGCGCGATACAAAGGAGGAAAATTTCCCTTGCATTTCTTTCTGCACTATTTGCGTCCCTATGCGCGGCGGGTGGCCGGGGGGATGACCGCCAAATTCCTGGGCACGATCATGGAATTATTTCTGCCCTGGCTGCTGGCCTACACGCTGGATGAAATCGCTCCCCTGGGGGATAAAAACCGGGTTTACCTTTACGGCGGAGCCATGCTGCTGTGTTCCCTGCTGGCCTGGACGGGCAATATTTTCGCCAACCGGGCGGCCGCCTCGGTGGCGCGGGATTGCACGCGCACGCTGCGCCATGATCTGTTCGGCAAAATCACCCGCCTCACCGCCCGAGAAATCGATCGCTTCACCATCCCCTCGCTCATTTCCCGCATGACCACCGACACCTATAACATCTACCGCATGCTGGGCATGATGCAGCGCATCGGCATTCGCGCGCCCATTTTGCTCATCGGCGGCATCATCGTCACCATGACGCTGGACGCGGCGCTGGCCTCGCTGCTGGTGGCCATTTTGCCGTTTATGGCCCTGGTGGTGTGGCTGATTTCCAAGAAGGGCGTGCCCCTCTACAGCGTGGTGCAGAAAAATGTGGATAAGCTCACCCGCGTTATCCGGGAAAACCTGACGGGCATTCGCCTGATTAAGGCTCTGAGCAAAACGGAGGATGAAAAGGCGCGCTTCGCCCAGGTGAATGAAACCGTGGCCGCCAGCGAAACCAAGGCCGCTTCAGTGATGGCCGTCAATTCGCCGCTGATGCAGCTATTGCTCAATATCGGGCTGGTGCTGGTGGTGGCGGCGGGGGCCGGACGGGTGGCTGCGGGGCTGACGGGCCCGGGCAACATCATCGCCTTCCTTTCCTATTTCACCATCATCCTCAACGCCATGCTCACCATCACCCGCATCCTCACCATGTATTCCAAGGCGCTGGCCTCCGCCCGCCGGGTGCAGGAAGTGCTGGACGCACAGGAGGAAAGCGCGCCCCAGGGCGGCGCTTTCACCCCCGATCCCACCGCACCCCATATCGCCTTTGAAAACGTTTCTTTTTCCTATAATAAAAAATCACCCGATGTGCAGGGCGTCTCCTTTTCGCTGCAGCGTGGGCAACGGCTGGGCATTCTGGGCCCCACCGGCGCGGGCAAATCCACGCTGGTGAAGCTGCTGCTGCGCCTGTATGACCCCGACGCGGGAACCATCCGCATCGGCGGCACGGATATCCGGGAAATCCCCCTGGAGCAGCTGCGGCGCATGTTCGGCGTGGTGTTTCAAAACGACGCGCTTTTCCGGGGCGATATCGAGCAGAACGTGCGGCTGGGCCGGGCGCTGACAATGGAAGAAATCGATCGCGCCCTGCGGGACGCTCAAGCCGAATTCGTTGCGGAAAAGGGCGGCCTGGAAGCCCCGGTGGTTTCCCGGGGGCAAAATTTCTCCGGCGGGCAGCAGCAGCGGCTGCTGCTGGCCCGGGCCCTGGCGGGCACGCCCGAGATCCTGATCCTGGATGACGCCTCCTCCGCCCTGGATTTTAAAACCGAGGCCGCCCTGCGCGGCGCGCTGCAGGCGGGCTATCAGCGCTCCACCGTGATTACCATCGCCCAGCGCGTCAGCGCCATTATGCAGTGCGATTTGATTCTGGTACTGGAGGAGGGCAAAATTCAGGGCGCGGGCACCCACGCCCAACTGATGGCCTCCTGCCCGCTGTATCAGGAAATCGCGCGGCTGCAATTAGGGGGTGAGGCGGAATGAGCGGCTATGCCAATCGAAGCGGCGGCATGCGCGGCATGGCGGTCAAGGGCCAGGCCTTTGAGCGCAGGCCCATCAATAAAAAGGCCACGCTGCTGCGGCTGCTGAAATATATGATGCAGTTCCGCTGGCTTCTGCTGCTGGCCCTGGGGCTGACGCTGGCCTCCAACGCCCTGGCTATGCTGGGGCCCAAGCTGTCGGGCAGCGCGATTGACTGCATCGCCCGAGAGGAGGGCGTGGATTTTGCCGGGGTGGGGCGTTATTGCCTGCTGATGCTGCTGTTCTACGTGGGCTCCTCCCTGCTTTCCTATCTGCTTTCCATTCTGATGGTGCATATCAGCCGCCGGGTCACGCTGCGGATGCGGCGCGATCTGTTTGAGCGGCTGTGCGATATGCCCGTGGGCTTTGTGGATACCCACCCGGTGGGGGATTTAATCAGCCGCATTTTCTACGATACCGACACCATCAACACCTCCCTTTCCTCCGACGTGGTGCATATCCTGGCCAGCCTGATTACCATCGTGGGCTCCTTTTTCCTGATGCTCTCCATCAGCCCGCGCCTGGTGCTGGTTTTCGCGGTGACGATTCCCCTTTCCCTGTTCATCACCGGCTTTATCAGCCGCCGCACCCAGCCCCTCTTCCGCCTGCGCAGCCGCAAAATGGGCGAATTAAACGATTTTTCCGAGGAAATGATCACCGGCATGAAAACCCTCAAGGCCTATCATCAGGAGGAAAACACTCTTTCCTCCCTGGACCGGTTGAATGAAGAAGTGGTGCAATCCTATTACAAAAGCGAATACTATTCCTCCGTCATGGGGCCGTCGGTGAATCTGATTAACAACCTGTCCCTTTCCATGATCAGCGTGTTCGGGGCGCTGATGTATATGGCCGGAGGCATCACGCTGGGGGGCATTTCCTCCTTCGTGCAATACAGCCGCCGCTTTTCGGGCCCCATCAACGAAATCGCCAATATATACGGCGAGCTGCAATCCGCCCTGGCGGCGGCGGACCGGGTGTTCGCCCTGCTGGACGAGCCGCTGGAGGCGGCCGACGCGCCGGACGCCCGGCCCCTTGAGCACGTGCGGGGCCAGGTGGAAATGCGGGATGTGAGCTTTGGATATGAAAAAGGCAAGCCCATCCTGAAAAGCCTTTCCTTCCAGGCCCGCAGCGGCGCGCTGATCGCCATCGTGGGCCCCACCGGCGCGGGAAAAACCACGCTGATTAACCTGCTGATGCGTTTTTATGATCGGGATGCGGGCAGCATCGCCGTGGACGGCCAGGAGGTGGACGAGATAACCCGGGCCAGCCTGCGTCGGGCCTATTCCCTGGTGCTGCAGGATACCTGGCTTTTCTCCGGCACCCTCTATGAAAATATCGCCTACGCCCGCCCCGGGGCCAGCCGGGAGGAGGTGGAGGCGGCGGCCAAGGCGGCCAAAATTCATCATTACATCATGAGCCTGCCCCAGGGCTACGACACCGTGATTACCGACGACGGCGCGAACATTTCCAAGGGGCAGAAGCAGCTGCTCACCATTGCCCGGGCCATGCTGGTGGACGCGCGCATGCTGATCCTGGACGAGGCCACCAGCAACGTGGACACTCGCACCGAGGCCCAGATTCAGCAGGCCATGCGCCAATTGATGCGGGATAAAACCTGCTTTGTGGTGGCCCACCGGCTGTCCACCATCCGCAACGCCGATCTGATTTTGGTGGTAAAGGACGGCAACGTGATCGAGCGGGGCACGCATCAGGAATTGATGCGCCTGAAGGGCTTTTACCGGGAGCTGTACGACGCGCAGTTCCACTAAGGAGGGCGATTTCATGGAAAAAATACTGCTGGTGGAGGATGACGCGGCCATCGTTGGCAGCCTGTCCCTGCTGCTGAAGCAGCACGGCTTTTCCGTTTCCTCCGCGGGCGGGCAGCAGGCGGCCCTGGCCCTGCTGGGGCGGGAACGGTTTGATTTAATGCTGCTGGATGTTTCCCTGCCCGATGGCAGCGGCTTCGCTGTGTGCGCCGCCGCCCGGGCGAAAAGCCCCGAGCTTCCCGTGATCTTCCTCACCGCCTGTGATGAGGAAATGAGCGTGGTGGCGGGGCTGGATATGGGCGCGGAGGATTACGTCACCAAGCCCTTCCGCCCGCTGGAACTGCTCTCCCGCATCCGCACGGCGCTGCGCCGCCGGGGCAAGGCCCCCGCGCTGTATCAGCTGGGGCCCGTCACGGTGGACGCGGGGCGGGGCACGGTGCAGAAAAACGGCGAGGAAATCGCCCTTTCCGCCCTGGAATACAAGCTGCTGCTGTTGTTTCTTTCCAATAAGGGCCTGGTGCTTTCCCGGGACGCGCTGCTTTCCGCCCTGTGGGACGCAGGCGGCGATTATGTGACGGATAACACGCTGACGGTGTATATCAAGCGGCTGCGGGAAAAATTGGAGGACGATCCCCAGGAGCCCCGCCTGATTAAAACCATCCGGGGCCTGGGCTACAAGGCGGAGGACGGGGCATGCGGCTGATACGAAATCCGGAATGGAAGCGGCTTTTGGCGCTGTGTCTGGCAGGCTGCGCCCTGGCGGCGGGGCTGGGGCGCATCTGGAGCCCGGCCTTTTCCCTGTTCGCGCTGGCGGTGTGCGGCGGCTGCTCCCTGGGCATGCTGATTTTCTACGCCCTGCATCTGCGGCGTATCATGGGCCTGACCGCCTACGTAGAAAAAACGCTGCGGGGGGAAAAGCCCCTGCAAATTTCCCGAAACCGGGAGGGCGAATACGCCATTTTTGAAAACGAGCTATATAAGCTCTCCGCCGCGCTGCGCACGCAATTGGAGCAGGCGGAGGAAACCCGCCGGTTGCTGGCGGACGCGCTGGCGGATGTTTCCCATCAGATCAAAACGCCTCTGACGGCCATGGAAATCGAATGTCAGCTTTTGCGCCGGGAGGAACTGCCCTACGGCGAGCGGCTGCGGCTTTTGCAGCATCTGGATTCTCAGCTTCGGCGCACGGAGGCACTAGTAGGCATGCTGCTGAAAATGTCCCGGTTGGAGGCGGGGGCGGTGAGCTTCCGCACGGCGGATATTTCCTCCGCCGCGCTGTGGGAGCAGGCCCTCTCCCCGCTGCTGATTCCCCTGGAACTTAAAGAAATTTCGTTGGAATGGCGCGGCGTGAAGGAAGCGGCGCTGCAATGCGATTTGGCCTGGACGGCGGAGGCCCTGGGCGCTATTTTGAAAAACTGCATGGAGCATACCCCCTCCGGCGGGCGCATCACCATCGCCCAGGAGGATAGCCCCATCCGCGCCTGCCTGACCATCCAGAACAGCGGCCCGCCCATTGCCGAAAAGGATCTGCCCCATCTTTTCGAGCGCTTTTACCGGGGTGAAAACGCCGCCCCCGGCAGCGCGGGCATCGGCCTGGCCTTTGCCCGGCAGGTGATCGCCCGGCAAAACGGCGTGCTCACCGCCAAAAACGCGCCCGGCGGCCCCTGCTTCATCGCCACATTTTACAAAAAAACAGTATAAAAAAAGCCGGGACTTCCCGGGAGTCAACCGAAACAAGCGGCAGCGAACCGCCGCGCCGGTCGAGGGTGCGGAAGGGAGGCCGAAATCTCCCGCCGCCAGTGGCGGATGAAGGCCCAATGCGGCACATAGTCCAGGGGCGCAGTTTTCTGCGCCCCTGGATGACAATGCCGAATTGCGGACAATCCTTCTGAAAAGCGCCGCGCTTCCGCTTTGGCGGAGGAACGCGGGGCGCTTGGAACGCTGACCCTTTCCCTTGTCAGCGGAGAAGCAAGCTGATTTCCCGTCGCCCGCCCATATCCATTCGGCTTTCTGGGAGGGGGAGCGTGGGGAAAACCCGTCTTTGGCCTCCAAAGACAGGTTCCCCCCACGCTCTATTTATTTCGCGCTTCGTTACGCATCCGAACGGGCGAAAGCGTTTTTCATTTCGCTGCTGGCGGCGAAGAGCACCTGATCCAGCAGCGCGTCGGTCATCTGGCGGGCGCAGTCGGCCAATTGCTGATTGCATTCCGCCAGATACGCCTGCACCTCCTGAACGGGGGCGGCCAAATACTGCGCGTCAAAGCGCCGAAGCAGCTCATGCCCCCGGGCGGCCAATTTCAATTGATACCGCTCCACCTGCGCGATGCAGGCGGAATAATGCGCGTCGGCCATCGCGCCGATCAAGCGGTTCGCCCAATAAAAGCTCTCGGTGGATACCGTTCCATCGGTGCAGGCCAGATAGGCGGGGGTTTCCCGCACGTTGGCATAGAAAGGCACCGCCGCGTTAAAGGCATTGCAGCCCACGGCGATCCACTCCACCCCGCGAATTTCCGGGGGCAGATCGGGCCGCAGTTGGGTGATCGCCACAAAATTATTGCGGTTGATACCGATGGGGCGATACATGCCGCGCTTGGCCGCGTCCCCGTGATGGGAATAAGGGTTAAAATCCGTGCCCTGATAATAGGAGGACAGGATGTATTTCACATCCTCGATCGTCACCTTGCGCTGGGGCTTCATGCACCAGGGCAGGTCGTCGGATTCGGGGGTGTAATCCGCCCCCGGCCCCTCCCAGGCGTATGCGCCGGGGTTCAGATAGCGCAGCATAAACCAGGCCCGTGGCGTGTTATAGGAATGATCGGAATCGCTGTGGCTGCCGAATGCGGCCCGGGCGTCGAAGGCCGTATTTTTTTCCGGCGCAGGGGCGTTCAGCGCCAGATCCAGATGATTTTCCTTCACAAAATCCAATAGATGCGGCGCGCAGAGGTGCGCCTTTTTTTTGCCGTAGGCGTCCATAAAATCGAAGAAATCAATGCCCAGCTGATTGGGCATCACTACGCACGCATCGTCCGGCACCCGCTTAGCCATCCAATGATGCCCGCCAATGGATTCAAACCACCAAATTTCCTCCACATCCTGAAAGCCGATGCCGTTCATTTCATAGGTACCGTATTGCTCAATGAGCGCACCCAGACGCAGCACGCCCTCCCGGGCGGAATGGATATAGGGCAGCACGATGGTGAGCATATCCTCCTCGCCGATGCCCTCCTTCACCAGGGGATCCGCCCCCAGCACCCGGGAATTGGAGGTGAGCGTTTCGGTTTCGCTCATGGCCACGTTGCAATCGTTAATGCCCGCCTCGCCCCATACGCCCTCATGGGGCAGGGCGTTGGGCATGGCCGTATAGCGCATGGGCGCTTCGGGCAGATCAATTTCAAAGCTGGAAAGCACGCTTTTATAATGCCGGGGCTGGTCCTCCGGGTTCACGGCGATAAATTTCTTGGCCGTAAAATGGCCCGCGCCCGAATCCTCGTTTCGGGCCATGAGGGTGGAGCCGTCGTAGGCGGCCTTTTTCCCAATCAGAATGGTGGTGCAGGGCATGGAAAAAAACACCTTCCTCTCTTTCGCATAGCGCGGCTTGATCTCCTTTACAATACCACGCCTTGCCCCCGCCCGCAAGAGGGCGCGCGAAAAGATCGCAAGATATTGCGAGGGAACCGATCTTTGCATTATCATACAGGGGTGCAGAAAACTGCGCCCCTGTACGCCGTCCCTCGCGGGCCTTCCTCGCCCAAAGCTCACTTCGCTTTTTCCACCGTGTAGTCCTCCCGGTTATAGTCCACGGTAATCCGTGTGCCGTCGGAATAGGTGACGCGATAGACGCCCTCGCCCAGCTTTTCATGGTTTTCCATGAATTCATATTGCAGCCATTTCAGACGTTCATATTCGTCATAGGCGGCCTTCAGCGCGTCCACGCTGGCGTCCATCTGCTCCTCGGTTTGGTTATAGAGGTCGTCGTCCCCCATCCAATTCAGCGTCGCGCCAAATTTGCTGTTAAAATACATCAGCGGGCGGCCGCCGTATTCGATAAATTTCAGCCGCTGCGCCTTTTCCTTGATAGGGTAGTTCACCGTCTGAGAGGTGGCGTTGGACAGCACGATACCGTGATACACCAACTGCCAGAAGGGGATGCCCTCGTCAAAGAGGGGACACATTTCCCGGGTCAACCTGGAATGCACCGCCGTATACAGCACGGCGTCCACCTCCTCGTTCAGGTAATCCACCCAGGCCTCGGATTGATAACCGCCGAAAAGCTCCCGGCTCAGGCGCATAAGGCCGCGATAAGCCTCCCAGGCCTGCTTCCGCGTGACGGGGTGAGCGGGACAATAGCATTTTTCCGGCACGCAGGCGGTCAGTTCATCGATATAATGCATGCCCTGAAAGCCGTATTCCCGCACCTTGGGCAGATCCTTCACGCCGTAATGGGCATAGGCGGTCTGGGCGCAGAGATGCCAGGGATCGCCGCCATTGAGCCCCCCTTTTTTGTATTCCAGGCGCATATAGGGGGCGGGCTTATCATCGGGGCCAAGCTTCATGGTGAGCAGCGCGGGATCCCAGTTATCGGCGATTTCATACGCTCCACAGCTCACCGTGTGGCACACCACCTGGTATCCCAGGCCCTGGGCCCGGGCGATAAAGGCCCGCAGCGCCTCGTCCCCGCCGAAGCGCGGATCGCTGGGATACTGCTGGGGAAAACGCCCGTCATGGCCACCCATGGCCCAGCCAACCAGGCAAATTTCGCCGCTGTGAACGCCCTTTTCCTGCATTTTATCCAACAGCCGGTTTAGCTGCGCCACATTGCAGGCCACCTTCATGGGCGGCTCGTTTTCCAGGTTCTGCCGCCGCACGGGGGTGGGCCGAGGCTTCCAGCCCATCCGGATGCGAATTTCCATGCTCTCCGCCGCCTGCTTCAGCGCCGCCCGCTCTGCGGCACGCTGCCGCAGCGGAACGCATCCCTTCACTTCCATTTGATAATTCCGATAAACCCGGGCCATATCGGCATAGGTTGCCCCGGGCATGGGGCGATACAGCACCGCAAGATCCTCGTCCGGGTCGTCCCCATCCAGGACGAATTCGGGCATGATGCGGTACAGCCCATCCCGGCATTCGGAGAAGAAGCGCAGATCGCTGGTCATTTGCAGCCCCTGCACATATACCGCCCCCTCGCTGGCGCAAAAGCCGCACACCGGCATGGCCGAAATCAAGGATTTAAACCAGCAATCCTCTCGGGGGATAAAATCCGTCCGCACAACGCCGTAGGAGAAATTGGCGGGATAAAACATATACCCCTTCTCTCCCGCCCGAGCCTGGGTCAGGGAAGAAACGATGCGCACAAATTCGAAGCCGCGCCCGTCCAGCAAATTCTTGGGTACGATAACAATCACGTCCTCCCCCTCCTTGCGCAAAACGGGGTTGAGCTTCGTTTCATTACCAAAGCGATTCACGCCAAACACCTGGAAAGTCGCCTGCATATAGAACACTCCTTTTCAGCCTTTGATAGAACCGATCATCACGCCTTTAATGAAATACTTCTGGGCGAAGGGATAGAACAGCATAATAGGTGCGGAAGAAATCACGATCAGGGCATATTTCATGGTATCCACCATCCGCTCGATAGCGGCCTGCATTTCGGGATCCATTCCCGCCATATCCTGGCTGGAAGCGGTGTATTTGCTGGAAACCAGGATATCCCGCAGCACCAATTGCAGCGGCACCTTGCTGCGGCTGTTGATATACAGCAGGGCGTTGAAATAGGCGTTCCAATGGGAAACGGCCATAAACAGCGCCGTTACGGCCAGAATGGCCTTGGACAGCGGCAGTACGATGCGGAAAAAGAAACGAATGTCGTTGCAGCCGTCGATCTGGGCTGCTTCCAGCATTTCCTGGGGAATATTATTCTGGATGAAAGTGCGGGCCACGATGGTGTGATACACAGACAGCGCCCCGGGCAGGATCAGCGCCCAGGTGGTATCGATCAGGCCCAGATCCCGCACCACCAGATAGCTGGGAATCATGCCGCCGCCAAAGTACATGGTGAAGGTGAAAAATGCCATCAGCACGCCGCGTCCCGGCAGGTTGCGCCGAGCCAGAGGGTAAGCCGCCCCCATAATCACCGCCACGTTCAGCGCCGTACCCAAGATCGTGTATTTGATGGTGTTTCCATAGCCCGTCCAAACATCCCGGTTGCTGAACACCAGCCGGTACCCTTCAACCCCGAAATCCACCGGCCAGATGAATACCTTGCCCGCGTACAACGCATTAGCGGAGGAAAATGAGGCGGCGATGATATACAGCAGCGGATACAGAATGGAAAGGAACAACAGAGTAATCATCAGCGTGATGATAAACAGAAAAATTTTATCCTCCCGGGAATGGCGAATTTTTCGCCTTACCGGGGCAGGCCCAGAGCTTACCATAGGCTATTCCCTCCCAGCTTCTTGGTGCAGAAATTCACCAGCATCAGCAGCGCGAAATTCACAATAGAATTAAACAGGCCCACCGCTGTGCCGAAGGAAAAATCCCCGCCGCCCGTCACCATGCCCACCTTGTATACATAGGTGGAAATCACCTCACTGGTTCGCTGGTTCAGGGTGTTCTGCATCAGATACACTTTTTCAAAGCCCACGCTGAGCACATTGCCGCAGGCCAGAATCAGCATGATGGAGGCAGTGGGCAGGATGGTGGGAAAATCAATATGCAGCACCCGCTGAAACAGGCTGGCGCCGTCGATCTCCGCCGCCTCGTGCAGTTCCGCGTCCACCCCCGCCAGGGCGGCCACATAAATGATAGAATTAAAGCCCAGTCCCTGCCACACGCCCGACCAGACGTATACATGCGGAAAGGCGCTGGCAATGCCCAGAACATCCGGCGCGGTGGTTCCAGTGAAGGCCTTATAGGCCTGGCCGTAAATGCCCACATGAATATTCAGCAGCTGCGAAATGATGCCCACCATGACGACCACGGAAATAAAATGCGGCATATAGGTGACGGTCTGCACCAGCTTTTTATATCGTTTAAAGGGCAGGGCGTTCAGCAATAGGGCAAAGAGAATGGGCAGGGGGAAGCCCGCGATCAGGCCGTAAAGGGAAAGGCGCAGGGTGTTAAACAGCACCCGGGAAAACTGATAGGATTTAACGAACCGGCCGAAATGCCGCAAGCCCACCCAAGGGCTGCCCCAGATACCCAGCCGGTAATCAAAATTTTTAAAGGCGATCTGAATGCCCAGCATAGGATAATACCGGAAAATCAGCGTCAACGCCACGGGAATCACCAGAAACAAATACAGCTGCCAGCAATTCCGCATCCGGCACAGCAGGCCGGGCCTGCCCTGGGGCTTGAGAGCAACCGCTTCACCGCGCATGGAAAACCCTCCGTTTTTTATAAGAGGGGCGCGGCGATGGAATTGGCCGCGCCCCCGATTTTCGCGTACCCGATTTTCGTGCGTTTCTAATAACGAGACAGCCGTCGAGAAAGCCGTCTGGAAAAAATAGAAGCGCGCGCTAATTATTGATGCGCACGATCATAGCCGCTCTGCATGATCTGGATGAAGCGTTCCACATCCATGCTCTTCAGCTCGTTGATGTAGCGATCCCAATCCTTCTCAATGTCCATATTGCCGGTGGCGAAGGCGGTAATGCACTCGCTCACATAGGATTCCACGCTCATGAAGGCCAGCTCGTCCAATTCCTCGGCCGTGTAAACCTGGGTGGCGATATATTCCGTAGGAACGGTGCTCTGGAACATATCATACACGATCTCTATCTTGGAGGGCTTGGCGTCCAGCTTCTGGCCGCGCTTCAGATTGAAATCAATGGCAAACCAACCGGGATAGCGCTGATACCAGTGCTCGTTCTGAGCGCGTCCCCAGGGATCCTCCAGCAGCACCCATTCCACCGCCAGCGTTTCACCGTTGATGGTGGCCGCCTTGTAGTTCTTGAGAATTTCGGGGTCGCGGGTCCAGTTCTTGCCCTCGGTTCCGTGGCGGCTGATAAGCGAGGCATAAGAATCATAGCCAAGATCGCCCAGGCGAAAGGCCAATTCAGGATTCTGGCAATCCTTGGTGATGAAGAACAGCTGGTTGGGCGTGGTGGGCGCATAAATTTTGTTATGCTCGCCCGTGGGGCCTTCTGGAATCTGCATGTAGACATACTGGGAAGCCAGGGGGTGATCGTAGAAGGAAATATAGCCGGCCGGCGCATCCGCGGGTTTGGTGAAGGCCTGATCGTGATCGCCGATCTGCAAAATGCCCACCCGGGCCACTTCCTGATTGGTGATGGCCTTAAACTGATCCTTGGTCTGGGTGAAGGAGGCCGCGTCCAGCAGGCCCTCGTCTACCAGGGTACGGATATAGCGCAGGCCGTCCCGGAAAGCGTCCGTCATGAAGGCGGCGGAAATCTTGCCGTTTTCCACGGCGCAATAGCCCTTACTGGGGTCGCACTTGACAAAGCTGTTCAGCAGCACGCCCGCCACGTTGGTCCCAAAGCCGTTGGTGCAGCTGAGCATGGGAATTTCATCCTTTTCGCCGTTGTGGTTCAGATCGTTCTCCGCAAAGGCCTTGAGCACCTTGCGCAAATCCTCCGTAGTGGCGGGGATTTCCAGGTTCAACTCATCTAGCCACGTTTTGTTAATCAGCAGGTTGTAGCGGCTGTTGTTGGGGAAGAACTCCCCCAGCAGGGGCATGGAATACATATTGCCGTCTGCCTGCTTAATGCTGCTGAGCATCAGCGCCTGCTTTTCCTGGGGCAGCGCCTGGAAATTGACGGCCAATTCGGCATTTTGATAATATTCGTTCAGGGGCTGGAACACGCCGGTGGAGCCGTATTTGAAAATGGTGGTGTTATCCAGCGGGAAGCAGATAATATCGGGCAGCTTGGTGTTGCCGCCCACCAGCAGAGAAAGCTTGGTCGTGGGCTCGGACCAAATCTGGAATTCCAACTTCACGCCCAGCTTTTCCTCTAAATATTTGGTAAAAGTGTTAGTGGAATAATCTTCCACGTTGGTCAGGGCCTCCACGGCAATGGTGAGCACGGGCGTTTCCGCGTTGGCCAGGGCAAAGGAGGCGCAGGAGAGCAGCAGCGCCGCCGCCAGCAGCATGGCTAAGAATTTCTTCATTTTCAGATTCCTCCATTTTGTTTTTGCCAGGGGCGTTTCGGGTTCTGTTGCGCAACAGATGTGATTTCATGATAAAGAAACGGGGCGAAAATAACAAGTGTCAATTCCGCCCCAGGCTGTCCAGCAGTATATTTTTCGCGGGTCATTTGCCGAAAACGCTGTCATTTTCCGTGCATTTGACCCGCTTTTTCCCATTTACTTCATGTTTTCCCGTATGCTGCGCCAAACCGCCGGAGAAATTCCATGCGCCTTGCGGAAGGCGCGGTAGAAGGTGGTCAGGGAAGCGAAGCCCGCCGCCTGGGCGATTTGCTCATTGTTCAACCTGCCCTCCAGCAGCAGCGCCTCCGCCCGCTGAATGCGAAGCAATTCCAATTGATCGCCAAAGCTGCGGCCGCAGCCCTCCTTTACCAACCGGAAAACATATTTTTCCGAGCAGCCCACCCGCTGCGCCACGGCGGCGGCGTTCAGAGCAGGATCGGCCAGGCCGGTTTCCAGGGTGGAAAGAATTTTGCGGCACATCTCCTCCCCGGCCCGCTGCTGCCGCGCATCAATTTTATCCGTCAGGCCCAGGGCCGCCGCCAGCAGCGCCTCCACCCCGGCGGAAAAGGGCATATCGGGTCGCAAATGGGGCTTGGGGAATTCCAGCTTCAGCTCCAGCGCGATATTCTGCATCACCATCCGCAGCGCGTAAAAGGCCTCCCGGAATTGCTCCTCCGCCATGCCTGCGTTATTGCGGATGGCCTCGTCCATTTCCGCAAAAAAGGCGCGAATCCCATCTCGCTTGCAGGAATAGATTAAATCGCTGATCTTATTCATGGCGGGTAGATCCAGCAGCGCGGGAGCCTGCTCCTCCTCCTGCTGATACAGGGCCACGGCCCCGGGGGCATAGGCGTATTTCTGAATGCGAAGGGCCTGGCTGGCCTGCTGATAGCCCAGACGCAGCATTTCCGCCCCGGTCAGGCCGTCGCTCAGCCCCGCGGCGCCTCGCTCGCCCTCCTGAAGGCACTGGGTCAGGGCCGCCGCAGCGTTTTTCCGCAAGGAAGACGCGCCGCCGCAGATCAGCAGGATGGTTTTTCGCGGATTTTGATGTACGAAAATCAATTCCGCCTCGTGCAAAAATCGCCGGACGCTTTCTTCTGTTTTCAGCAGCGCGTCCGGCTCGGTATGCTCGGCATATTTCAGCACGGCCACATAGTAAAGGGGCAAATCGCCCAAATATCGCCGCAATTCCTCCGTTTCCTGGCGCGTATACACCCCGTGTACGCAAGCGGCGGTAATCATGCCGCTCAGATACGCCTCGTCCAGCAGGCTATATTCCTGGGTGAGCCGCTCTTTTTCATCCGCAATTTGCTTCAGCGCGCTGCGGGCATAGCGATAGGCATTGGTATTCTGATAGGGAATTTGCGATAGCTGCATGCTGGTGGAAACCAGCGCCCGGATGGAACGATAATGCCACAGGGCGTAAAGCAGGCACAGCAAAATAGAGGAAACTACGCCCACGATCAGATAAACGGGAATGAACCCCATCAGTAGGTTGGTATTCTCCAAAATACGCTCCTCGGGCACGCCGGATATCAGCGTCAGGCCCATGGGCGCGCCGGGGGCGCGAAACAGCACATAGCGTCGGCCGTCGCCGGTTTCCAGCATATCTTCCGTGTTCAGAGAAAGCAACGTGTCGGTCTCCGGCGCATCCCCCAGGCTGGTGAGGCGCTGGCCCTCCGCCCCCAGCAGCAGGGCGAAGCCCCCTTCCTCTTGCAGGCCGGGCAGGCAGGCCCGGAAAAACGCCTGCGCGTCCGTTAAAAACAGAAAAGTGCAAATGTTTTTATTGGATGCGCCGTGCACCTGAAAAATCAGCCGCTTTTTCCATACAGGCTGGCTGTTCAGGCGCATCTCTTCCTCCGGAAGACAAGCCACGCTCTGCACAGTGTCGGATAATCGCGCCTTCGCAAAGTCCTCCACGTTCCAAGCCCCAATTTGCAGCAGCGGGCCGTATACCGTTTTGTAATCCAGGGCCACCATCTCATCGGAAAGAAAAATGGCGTTCTGGCCAAAGGAAAGGATGCAGCCGTCCACATGATCCAGCAATCCCAGCAGATAATGCAGTTGTTTCTTTACGCGCAGCATATATACGGCCTTATCCGCCGCGGCTTCGTTTTCCTTGGCCCGGGCCAAGGAAAGAAAATCGGTGTTCACGCTCAGTTGAGAGGCG
This sequence comes from uncultured Clostridia bacterium, assembly GCA_934667105.1. Lineage (GTDB taxonomy): Bacteria > Bacillota > Clostridia > Christensenellales > Aristaeellaceae > RUG563. The sequence continues at coordinate 1,754 of CAKULG010000010.1, read as the reverse complement.
GTTTGCACATATTTATTCATCTGGTTTTCCAGATAGTTCTCGCCATTGGCGATGCGCGTCCGGTTTTCCTCCTCGATGCGTGCCCGGGCCAGCCGCTGCATATTTTCCCCCAAGGGCAGCATAACGCACGCAAATAAAACGAAAATCAGCAGATACACCGTTAAATAGGTCATCAGGATTTTTCGGAAACGCATGAAAAGCCATTCCTTTTTTTCAATTCATCTCTTGCGCCCTTTTATCATACCTGAAAACCGGCGGATTTGCAAGCAAAAAAACGCAAGACCGCCCGGCCGAAAGCAAAATTCGCTGTCATGGCGGGGATTTTTACGGCATACACATAGGCGCAAGGATGCAAAGAAGGAGCGTGCAGGCAAATGAAATGGAAATTGCATATCCGGCGAATCGATGTGGAGCGTATGCTGATTTTATGCGCCTCGGCGCTGGTGGTGACGCTGGCGCTGCGGCAAGATCAGGCGGCGACCCTGCCGCAAACCCACGATCTGGGGAACATCCCCGTCGTATCCGACGCCGCCGGAGCTTCCGGAATCCCCGCGCAGACCCAGGCCACCGTGGTGTATTATCAGGATGGCGAAGGGTATCTGGTGCCCGTCACCCGCCAGGTGGAAAAGACGGACGGCATCGCCAAGGCCACCCTGTCGCTGATGGTGGCCTCCAGCGCCAACGACCTGGCCGCCGCCCGCCTGGGCCTGAAAACCACCGTGCCCGAGGGCACGAAAATCGATCTGGACATCGCCGACGGCAAGGCCCGGGTGGATTTGAGCAAGGAGGCCCTTAGCTGCCAAAGCGCCGAGGAAGAAACGCTGATGGTGCAATCAGTGGCGCAAACGCTGTGCGGCTTTGATTCTGTGGAGGAGGTTTCCTTCCTGTTCGACGGCCAAAAGCGCAGCAAGCTCACCTTCGGCACCGACGTCAGCGGCGTCTTCACCGGCGCGGGGCTGAACCTGGAAAGCGTGGAAACCTTCTCCTCCGCCGGGGCCGCCACGGTGCAATTGTATTTTCCCTCCGCCACGGGGCGCATGCTGGTGCCCGTCACCCGCACGGTGTTCTCCACGGCGGATGTAAGCACCGCCATCCTGGAATTGGCCAAGGGCCCCAAGCCCGACAGCGGCCTCACCGCCCCTCTGCCCAAGGATTGCGGTCTGCTGGGCGTGAGCATGAAGGACGGCGTGGTCACCATTAATTTCACCAAGGAATTCATGGCCGCGGCGGAGGGCGAAAACGGCGTGCAGTCCCTGCGGGCCATCCTGTTTACCGCCGCCCAGTTTCCCGGGGTGAAGCAGGTGAAAATCGCCGTGGAGGGCAAGGAATATCAGCCGCCCGAAAAAGCTGAGGCCACCTTCCTTAACCAGGACAGCGAAATCATGAGCTATTACCCCGGCGTGATCGAAACGGATTGACGCCTAGACGATTTACCGCAGACGGAGGGGCGCCGGCGTATTCGCCCCGCGCGTTTCCAAGAAAGCCCACTGGATAAAAAAGAAAAAAGCGGCGTGCTTTCCCGCTTGCAAAAAGGCCTTTTCAACGAATCAGCCTTTTTGTTAGCGGAGAAGCACGCCGCTTTTCCACGTTCTGCCCTTCTCCAATCGGCTTTCTCGGAAGGCGAGAGAGGGAACCGCTCTGGTGAGCGCCGACCCCCTGAGGGGCGGCTGAGGGCTGGCAATCCTTGATTGCCGCCCGAAACCCGCGGCCCGCTTCTGCGTGGACGCGGGGCGATTGGAGCGCCGTCCCCTTTA
>CAKULG010000009.1 GCA_934667105.1 uncultured Clostridia bacterium | reverse complement strand
CTGATGATCGACGACGACATGCGGCTGGAAGCGCTGAAGCAGACGAACTACATCAAAGCGATTGTCACGGCGAAGGGGAAAATGGATTTGGAGCGTAAGGGCAAGCAGAGCTATCAGGGATTCATGTACGCCCGCATCCTGGCCTTCTCCAACGGCGATCTGGTTTCCCTGTATGATCGCAGCGACGGCTTCTTCCGTCGGCAGCTGATCCTGACGACGAAGCGAAAGCCGCCGGACAGAATCGATGATCCCAACCTTTCGGAAAAGCTCTGTGAAGAAATGGAGGGCATCTTCCTTTGGGCGATGGCGGGACTGCTGCGGCTGGTGAAGAACAACTTCCAATTCACAGAGAGCAGTCGGGCCAAGCTGAACCGGGAGATGGTGAAGAAGGACGCCAACAACATCGAGCTGTTCCTAGAGTCGAAGGGATACATTGTCCGCGATCCGGAACGTTCCATCAGCTCCAAGGATCTGTATGCCGTGTACTGTACCTGGTGCGATGAGAACGCCTATCCGCCCATGAAGCGAAAGACATTTGTGGAATACCTGAGCGCCAACGAGGAGAAGCTCGGTATTCACTACACCACCCATCTCACCAACAGCGCGGGACGCGAGGTGAGAGGCTTCAGGGGGATTGGATCTATCATCAGCCCGTCGGGTTACATGCAAGGCGGATGGCAGAAGGTCGATCCTGATGACAACCCGTTCAAAGACGCATAAAGCAACTTTTGCCTCAAACAAAGCGTCCATGCGTCCGGACGCCAAGGGAGAAAGATCACCCTTAAGCCACGATCACCGGACGCATGGACGCATCAAAATGAGGAAAAAGCGCTTCTATGCATTACGAGTTTTCACAGAAATCAAACATCATTTGTTACCGGTTGAAACGCTTTAGGAAAGAAAAAGTCCTTATTTTTCAAGGGGTTCCGGGCACGAAAAAAGGCAATTTTGAAGGCGGACGATAAATATATCGTCTCCCTCAAAAATGGGGTTCTAACCGGTAACAAAACGGCAGGCGCGCTCGGAAAAAGAAAGTTATACAACTTTTTATCACTTTAAAGTGTGAAAGGATATTGACGATATGAATATGAGATTCTATACTAATGAACAGGTACATCAGATCGTGGATCAGCTGCTTCTGCAATTCGATGAAGCTGCTCCCGGTCCAGAGCCTGCGCACCTTAAAAACGATATACCGCAACAATCTTCGCCTGAAAACAAAGTCACGCTGACAGTCTCCGAGGCCGCCGAGATGATCGGGATCAGCAAACCCTCCATGTACGAAGTAGTCCGCGCCGGGAAGGTGCGGTCCGTGAAGGTGGGGAAAAAGATCCTGATATCGCGGCAGTCTCTGCTGGACTGGTTGAAGAAAGGAGAAAACTATGGCGCTGAAGCGTGCTAACGGCGAAGGAAATCTGAGAAAAAGAAGCAATGGCACCTGGGAGGCCCGGGTCACCCTGGGCACCGATCCCAAGACGGGCAAGCTGATCAGCAAGAGCGTCTACGCCCGCACTCAGAAGGAGTGCCGGGAGAAGATGAAAGCGCTGCTGGGCATCGACGGAGGGCAGGCGGCTACCCCGCCTGCCGCTCCCAAGGAGCCACCCAAGCCCAAGCCGGAGGATGTCATCACCGTGGGGCAATGGCTGGACACCTGGCTGAAGGAGTACCTGGCGGACGTAAAGCCCAACACGGCGCTCCAGTACGAATCCGTGGTGCGGCTGCATCTGAAGCCTGCCTTCGGAGACGTACTGCTCAAGGATCTGCGGACACCCATGATCCAGAAATTCTACAACAAGATGCGGGACGATGGAGTGAGCCCCAAGTACATCAAGAACATCCACGGCATCCTGCACCGGGCGCTGGACATGGCCATGCGGGTGGAGTATCTGACGAAGAACCCGTCCACCTACACCATCCGTCCCAAGGTGGTGGAGAAGCCGGTGGTGCCCCTGGACGCACCGGAACAGAAAAAGCTGTTCGAAGCGCTGAAAGGCAACCCCTTCGAGACGCTGTTTCTGACGGCCACCTTCACCGGGATGCGGATCGGCGAACTGATCGGCCTGACCTGGGACTGCGTGGACTTCGAGAACGAAGTGATTCATGTGGAAAAGCAGCTGGTGCAGACCCGCAAGAAGGGACAGAAGTATCGCTTCGGCACCCTCAAAAACGGCAAGACCCGCGTCATTGCTCCCGCTCCCTACATCATGCAGGTGCTCAAAAAGCACAAAATCGCCCAGGCGGAGCAGCGGCTCCTGATGGGCGACCTTTGGAATCCGGGGGAGTTTCCCAATCTGGTTTTTACCCACAAAGACGGCAGTCATTACTCGCAGCCTATCATCTGGAAGGAATTCCAGGACATCCTGGCGGCGGCAGGCCTGGAGCACCATCGGGTGCACGATCTGCGCCACACCTTCGCGGTGAACAGCCTTCGGGCAGGGGACGACATCAAGACCCTGCAGGAAAACATGGGCCACTATTCCGCGGCGTTCACGCTGGATCGCTACGGTCATGTGACGGACACCATGCGCCGCGAATCGGCAAACAGGATGCAGGCCTTCATTGAAAACATGTGATGATTGGGTATCGTTTGGGTAAGGTTTGGGTATTTCCGCGCATAAAAAAATCGGAGCCCTTGATTTCTCAAGGGTTCCATGGTGCGGGAAACAGGACTTGAACCTGCATGTCCGTTAGAACACATGAACCTGAATCATGCGCGTCTGCCAATTCCGCCATTCCCGCAGAATACATTCTTCTTTCGAAGAATGCGATGGTGGGCAGGGGTGGATTCGAACCACCGAAGTCAGTGACGGCAGATTTACAGTCTGCTCCCTTTGGCCACTCGGGAACCTACCCACGAATTTCAATTGTGAAGGTGCTTTCCCTGCTTTGGGGGAAAAATGGAGCTGGTGAAGGGACTTGAACCCGCAACCTGCTGATTACAAATCAGCTGCTCTGCCAATTGAGCTACACCAGCATTCGCCCAATCGTTTCAGAAAAATGGCGACCCGGAAGGGGCTCGAACCCTCGACCTCCAGCGTGACAGGCTGGCATTCTAAACCAACTGAACTACCGGGCCGTAAATGGTGGGCCTTCAGGGACTTGAACCCCGGACCAACCGGTTATGAGCCGGCAGCTCTGACCAACTGAGCTAAAGGCCCAAGGCACGTTCCTGCTTTTCCGTGCCAGATGCAGAGGGAAAATGGTGACCCCGCCGGGACTCGAACCCGGGTTACCGCCGTGAAAGGGCGGTGTCTTAGGCCGCTTGACCACGGGGCCGTTTCATTCCTTCGCCGCGAGACGCCTTTGAGAAAGAGGATTGGTCGGGGTGAAGGGATTTGAACCCCCGGCCCCATGCTCCCAAAGCACGTGCGCTACCAGACTGCGCTACACCCCGAAGGCTTCATGCCGCACAACAAGCGGCGAGATATATATTATCAGATTCCTTCCCGCTTGTCAACAGGTTTTTTAAAAAAATTATAGATTTTTGTTGGCGGAAAAATTTCCAGCCCGCAGGCCGTCCCGGCAAAAACGCCGCGTTCCGCATGGGGAAAAAACGGCCCGCGGCAAGCGCCGTAAAAAGCGCGCCGACGGACTGCGCCGCCGCAGGGCCAAAAACAAACGCCCTGCATCGTCCATTTTCGCCGCCTTCGCGTAATCTTTCCCAGCATGGACGGCGCGGCGGCGGGAAAAATAGAGCGTGGGTGAGGAAGCGTGACAGGGCTGAAAAAGATGATTGGTTTACCGGTGATTCGGGAGGGCAAGACCATCGGCGCGGTAATGCGCGGGGTGCTTTCCCAGGACGGGCGGCGGCTGCGGGGTATTGTGATGCGCGGCGGGCTGATGGGGGCGCGATGGCTGCCCCGGGAGCGGATTGCGCTGGTGGGGCGCGTTTCGGTGATTGCGGAGGGCAAGCCGGAGCGGGTGCCCAAGGACGCGGTGTACCGCCTGTTCCGGGTGACGGATCCCGAGGGGGCGCGGCTGGGCGTGGTGACGGACGCGCTGCTGCATGAGGACACGCTGCGGGTGGCGGCGCTGGAGATTTCCGCCGGGCCGCTGGACGACCTGATCGACGGACGCTTTTACGCCACCGCCTTCACCGTGCGCCCCGCAGGGGAAACGGGGCATGTGACCATACCCAGCGCGCGGGAGGAGGTGAATTGAATGGGCAAGTGCTTAACGGCGGGAATGATCGGCTTTCTGCTGGGGATGAAGAGCAAGGAATGCGGGAAAAAGCTGTGCATGAAGCAGATCAAGAAGCAGGCGATGCGGATGCTGCACCTGTAAGGGCGCAGGCGGGCGGAGGGGGCGCTTTCTCCATGCGCCCGCCCCGCGGCGCGCTTTCCTTGGGGCGGCGCTGAGCGGTTCTTCATTAGATTGAGCCGCTCATGGAGCGCGCGCCGGATCCCCGACCGCCTTTTCACAATCATCCTTGTTAACAGATGGCGGGAAAATCGCTCCTTTTGTTCGCAGAGCATCCCTCCCTTTTCTCCTCCCCGCTTTGCTGGCGGAGAATCACGCTGCTTCCTTAATGCCTGCCCTTATCCAATCGGCTTTCTTGGAGGGGGAGCGAAACGACCGGTCTGTCAGTGGCAGGAGCGGCCTTCAGGCCGCAGGGAGTTAAACGAATCAACCGAAACAAGCGGCGGAAGCGGCAGCGAACCGCCGCGCCGATTGAGGTTGCGGAAGGAGGGAACCATTCTTTGGCCTCCAAAGAATGGTTCTCCCGGCACATCCCCTCCCCATAAGGAGAGTGATCGCGCATGGCGGAGTTTTCCGCGTTCCAGGGCGTGTCGCGGCCGTGGCGGCGGGCGCTGCTGATTGGCGGCGTGATTGCGCTGTTGATTTTCTGGCAGCCGGTAAGCCGCCTGCTGTGGCAGATTGCGCTGGCGGGGCTGCTGACGGCGGCGGCGCTGCCGCTGGAAAAGGCGATGGAAAAGCGGCTGCCCCGGGGGCTGGCGGCGGCGGCGGCGGTGGGCGCGCTGGTGCTGGCGGCGGCGGGGGCGGTGCTGGTGATCGTGCCCCGGCTCATCGAGCAGATCTCCCTGGTGATCGCCCAGGCGCCCCGGCTGCTGGCCTGGGCCCAGGCGCTGTGGGAAAAAATATCGCAGCTGGAATGGGTGCAGACGCTGCAATTGGACGCCGACGCCCCCGCCCAATGGCTGGCCCAGGCGGGGGCCTGGGCGGCGGAGCGGCTGCCGGGGGTGCTGGCCGGGGTGGGCGGCGCGGCGGACGCGCTTTCCCGCGCCTTTCTGGCCCCCTTCCTCTCTTATTATTTTCTGCGGGATCGGGAAGCATTCACCTATCGCCTGTCCCTCTGGATTCCCCTGCGCCAGCGCAGGCGCGCGCTCACCGCCCTGCGGGAAATGCGCCGGGAGGCGGGCGGCTATGTGCGCGGGCAATTGCTGGTGGCGGCGGCGGTGGCCGCGCTCACCGCCCTGGGGCTGCTGCTGGTGGGCCTGCCCGCCTGGCTGGCCCTGGGCCTGCTGATGGGCGCGTGTGAGCTGATTCCCTATGTGGGGCCCCTCATCGGCGGCGTGCCCATTGTGCTCTTCGCCCTGCCCATGGGCTTGCCCGCCACGCTGTGGGCCCTGGGCGTGACCATCGCCGTGCAGCAATTGGAGGGCTATTTCCTCTCCCCCCGGCTTATGGCGGGCGCAACCGGGCTGCACCCCGTGTATGTGATGCTGCTCCTCTCCGCCGGGGGGCTGCTGGGCGGCCTGGCGGGCATGATTCTCGCCCTCCCCGCCTTCGTTTGCCTGCGCGGAGCCTTCCGCGTATTACGGGGGTAAGGAGAGGGAGAATGGCTTGCTTCTTCGCCGGCAAATAAAGGGGATGCGCGCCAGAGCAATTTTTCCTTAAAAATGCGTTATATCAAAATGATGAAGAAAAATTTGGAATGCGCGCTCCGGCGAAGCGGCGCGAAGAATTTACATTTTTCTGCCCAGCGCATCGCCATATTTTGACGCAATCCGAGGTTTTTTTGCCTTGCGGGGAATAGGAAAATGATGTATAATGGAAGCGTTAGGGAGAGAGAGGAGGAGCGCCATGAGCGATCGAATGGATACCACCAAGCTGCGTCCCCTGCCGGAGGGCCGGGAAACTGCGGCCGATATTCTGGCGCACGTCTATCGCGCCCTCCAGGCCAAGGGATACGACCCCATCACCCAGCTGGTCGGCTTTGTGCTGACGGGCGATCCCACCTACATCACCAGCTACGACGGCGCGCGCAGCCTGATCTGCCGCCTGGAGCGGGATGAGATTCTGGAAGAGTTGGTGCGCTATTATGTGGCGGGGAAGCTGAACGGATGAGCGGGCGGCTGCTGGGCCTGGATGTGGGCGACCGCCGCATCGGCATTGCCGTCAGCGACGAAACGCAGCTAATCGCCACGCCACACAGCGTGTACACCCGGGTGGGCTACGGCCCCGATTGCCGCCACGTCGCCCGGCTATACGGCGAATTGGGGTGCGTGGGCGTAGTCAGCGGGCTGCCGCTGAATATGGACGGCTCCGCCGGATTTCAGGCCGAAAAGGTGCGCGCCTTCGCCGCCAAGCTGGAGGAGGCGGGCCTGCCCGTGGCCTTTCAGGATGAACGGCTTTCCACCGTCTCCGCCCATGAGGCCCTCATCGAGGGGGGCATGCGCCGGGAGGCACGCAAGGGCACGGTGGACAAGGTGGCCGCGGCGGTGATTTTACAGCAATATCTGGATGCAAACCGATAAAACGCGCGGCAGCCGCCCGGCGCGCCGCGTTTTTTATAGAAATGAATAAACGGAGGAACAATACCATGGCGGACGACATGAAAAATAACAACATCCCCGAGGAAGAGCTGCCCGAGGGCATCATTGAACTGACGGATGAAGAGGGCGTGACCAGCCAATTCGAATACCTGACCACCATCAACTATCAGGATGAGGACTATGTGGTGCTCATGCTGGCCCAGGATGAGGAGCAGGACGACGAGGAGGGCGAGGTGCTGATCCTCAAGATCGAAAAGGATCCCGAAACGGACGAGGATATCTACGTTTCCGTGGACGACGACGAGATCTCCCAGGCGGTTTTCGATCAGTTCGTGGCCATGATCGATGAAGAGGACGAGGACGAATAATGGACGAGCACGCCCTCATTGGCGCGCAGGTGGAAGTCGCCGCCCCGGACGGGCGGCGCTTTCGCTTTTGCGTGCATTCCCTGGTGCCCTACGCCGGGGAAACCTACGCCGTGCTTGAGCACGCGGAGGACGGCCAGCTGCTTGTGACCCACATCGAGCCCGGCGACGACGGCGCGCCCGCCTTCGTTGTGGCTGCGGAGGAGGATATTATCTCCGCCGTGCTGGAAAAGCTGGTGGCCCGCTCCATCGCCCAGGCCCTGGAAAACGAAACCGACGAGGAGTAAGGGAATTATATATTATATATGTAATAATGCGGGGAGATATTCTTTGGAAGCCAAAGAATGCCTCCCCCGCGCCCCTCTAAGAAAACCGGAGGGAAAATAATCTGGGGAAACCATTCTTTGGAGGCCAAAGAACGGTTTCCCCAGACCCCTTCCAAGAAAACCGATTGGGTAAAGGCAAAAAAACAAGAAATCAGATTGTTTCTCCGCCGGCAAAAAGGGGGGGGCGCTCATCAGAGCGGTTCCCCCGCGCCCCCTCTAAGAAGGCCGGAGGGGAAATAATCTGGGAAACCCATTCTTTGGAGGCCAAAGAATGGTCTCCCCAGACCTCTTCCAAGAAAACCGATTGGGTAAAGGCAAAAAACAAGAAATCAGCTCGTTTCTCCGCAAACAGTGAAAGCGGAAAAAAATCCGCGATTTTCTCCCTTCCTAAATTTTCAAAATATGCTTGGCAAGGTTCTCGCTTGATGATAAAATGAAAAAAACGCCAGGCGGCGGTTCGCAAGCCGCGCGGCGGCAATCAATCGTGAGGAGACACGCACAAGATGAATATTCTGCACACCCCCGTCGTTTGCGGAGCGACGAAGCCCTTCACGCTGGTGCACATCAGCGACACACATCTGCCGCTGGCCGACGCGCGCAACGATCAGCGCAAGATCGATCTGGCAAACGCCCGGCGCGCGTTTTTTCCCACCGCGCTTTCCGATCTTGCCGAAGCCGTGAAATACGCCAAGGCCCACGGCCTGACCATCGTTCACACCGGCGATCTCATCGATTTCGTATCCGAGGCCAATCTTGATGCGGCGAAGAAATTCACCGCCGAAAACGACGTATTCTTCGCCGCCGGAAACCACGAATTCAGTCTCTATGTGGGCGAAGCGTTTGAGGATGAGGCCTACCGCAATCAGAGCCTTGCCCGCGTTCAGGCGGCCTTCACCAATGATATTCGCTTTGCCGCGCGGGTCGTCAACGGGGTCAAGCTCATCGCCATGGACGATTCCTATTATCACTTCGACCGGCCGCAGCTGGAAAAGCTGAAGGAGGAGGCCAAGGAGGGCCTGCCAATCATCCTGCTGATGCACAATCCCCTCTATGAGCCGGAGCTTTTCCGCATCGCCCGCCGCCGGGGCGAAAGCGCCTATCTGGCGGCCACCCCGGATGAATGCATGCGCGACTACAGCGAATATCACTTCCGGCAGCAGAAGGCGGACGCCGTAACCCTGGAAACTACGGCATTCATCAAATCCTGCCCCCTTATCAAGGCGATTTTTGCCGGGCATCTTCATTATGATTATGCGGGAAGCCTCACCGAAGCCCTGCCCCAGTATGTATCCGGCATCGGCACAATGCAGCTGATCGAGGTATCGTGAGGGAAAGGGCGAAGCCGGCGCGTTTCTCCGCGAACAACATTTTCAGGAGGGCCGCAATGCTGACGGCATACAAACCGGCGCTGGAGGAGCTATGGTTTCGGGAAGCGCTGCTTGCGGATGCGGAAACCATGGCCTACAACGCCGCCTGGGGCGGAACGATCCCCTTCCCCCGGGAAAGATGGACGGCGTGGTATGGCGCGTGGGTGGAAGCGCCCGCGTCTCAGCGCTATTACCGCTATTTATACGCCCCCGAGCGCCGCGCATTTATCGGGGAAATCGCCTATCATTACGACGCGCAGGAAGCCATGTATCTATGCGATGTAATCGTGCTGGCAAAATACCGGGGCCAGGGCTTCGGCGGCGCCGGGCTGCGGCTGCTCTGCGACGCCGCACGGGAAAACGGCCTGTCCGCCCTATATGACGATATCGCCGCGAACAACCCTTCCTGGAAGCTGTTTTTGAAAAACGGCTTTTCCATCGCCCGGCGAACCGACGATGTGGTGCTGGTGAGGAAGGAATTGTAGAATTATAATATAATGCGGTGGAGGTATTCTTTGGCCTCCAAAGAATACCTCCACCGCACCCCCTCCAAGAAAGCCGGAAGGGAAATAATCTGGGGAAACCATTCTTTGGAGGCCAAAGAACGGTTTCCCCAAACCCCTTCCAAGAAAACCGATTGGGTAAAGGCAAAAAAACAAGAAATCAGATTGTTTCTCCGCCGGCAAAAAAGGGGGCGCTCACCAGAGCGTTTTCCCCTCCACAGCCTCAATCGGCTTTCTCAGGCGCCTGCAAGTCAACCGAAACAACCGATTAGTTATGCCGCCCATTATCGACGCGCTGGCCAATTTCGGCAGCTATTACAAATCCGTCGTTCAATAGAGCCGCGAAATCAAAGCAAAAGGCCGCGAGCCTGCGCCCGTCCTCCGGGCAAGCTCGCGGCCTTTTTTGCTTTGCCGGGCGCGCTTTTCGGGCGGCGCCCCGGCCCTTTATTCGCTTTTCTTTTCTTGCTCCATGGCCTGGAGGGCGTGGCGCTTCATGGCCTCGTAGGTCTGCTGGCTTAAATCGTGCTCCACCTTGCAGGCGTCCTCCCGGGCGGTTTCCGCATCCACCCCCAGGCGGATGAAAAAGGCGGTCAACGTCTTGTGGCGCTCATAAATCCGCGCCGCAATCGCCATGCCGGAGGGCGTGAGCGTAATCAGCCCTTCCTTGTCCATGGTGATGTAGCCGTTCTCCCGCAGGCGCTTTGTGGCATAGCTGACGCTGGGCTTCGTTACGTTTAATTCGTTGGCAATATCAATGGAGCGAATGTAGCCGTACCGCTCCTTCATAATTAACATCGCTTCCAAATAATCTTCCGACGATTCCAAAATTCGCATTCAGGGGCTCACCTTCTTTCTTCCGTTTACGTTAGCATACAATCCCCCAAAATGCAAGTAAAAGTTTTATAATATATTCGGTTGACTCGTTCAATTCTCTCTTTTCCATTTCTCCCTCGCCTTCCTGTGCATTCGGGGGCGTGTGCCCAAAAAACGGGCATGGAGGGGGAAATAACCATTGGAAGCGGGGGCGGGGGCTGGTATACTTCCCTTGCGCTTGAGAGGGGCGCGAAAAAACGGGGGTGAAAAGAATGCGTTCCACAAAGCTGATTCGCGCGGCGAAGATCGCGTATATCGTAACGTCGCTGCTGTTCTGCGTAGGCGGCGCGCTGCTGCTGACGCTGGGGGATTTATCGGTTTCGGTGATCGGCACGGCGGGCGGAATTCTGCTGCTGGTTTTCGGCCTTGTCAAGCTGGCTGGATATTTTTCGAAGGATCTGTACCGCCTGGCCTTTCAATTTGATCTGGCGGAGGGCATCCTGCTGCTGGTGATCGGGGCCGCGGTGCTGTGCAACCCGGACCGGGCGATCGCCTTTCTGTGCCTGATGCTGGGGCTGGCGGTGCTGGTGGACGCGCTGTGCAAGCTGCAAACGGCGCTGGACGCGCGGCGCTTCGGGCTTCCGGCCTGGGGGCTGATTCTGGGGCTGGCGATCTGCACGGGGCTCATCGGCGCGGTGCTGGCCTTCCGGCCGGCGGCCAGCGCCCGGGTGCTGACGGCGCTGCTGGGGGTGAGCCTGGTGGCCGAGGGGGCGCTGAATTTGTGCGTGGCGCTCTTCGCGGTGAAGGTGATTCGCCATCAGCGGCCCGAGGAAGCGGAATATTGGATTGAGGACGAAAAGTGACGAAGAAAAGGGAGGCTGAAAAAAACATGCGGCTGTGCAAAGCGGTGGTGAAGCACCGCGTGCTGATTCTGGTGCTGGCCCTGGCGCTGGCGATTCCCTCGGCGCTGGGCATGGCGGCCACGCGCATCAATTATGATATGCTCACCTACCTGCCCGAGGATATGGACACGGTGATCGGGCAGAACATGCTGCTGGAGGATTTCGGGAAGGGCGCGTTTTCCCTGCTGGTGCTGGAGGATATGCCCGACCGGGACGTATCCGCCCTGAAAGCGAAAATCGCTTCGGTGGAGCATGTGGATTCCGTGATCTGGTATGACGACGTTGCAGATATTTCCGTGCCCAAGGAAATTCTGCCCGAGAACATTTACAGCGAATTCAACCGCGGCGACGCCACGCTGATGGCCGTGTTTTTCGATTCCTCCACCTCCGCGGATGAAACGATGGACGCCATTCGCCAGATCCGCGCCCTGGCGGGGAAGCAATGCTTTGTGACGGGCATGTCCGCGCTGGTGACGGATCTGAAGGATCTGTGCGAAAAGGAGGAGCCCATTTACGTGGCCCTGGCGGTGGCCTGCGCCTGCGCGGCGATGATGCTGCTGCTGGATAGCTGGCTGGCCCCCTTCATTTTCCTGGCGGGCATCGGGCTGAGCATCCTGCTGAATATGGGCACCAATTATTTCTTCGGCGAAATTTCGTATATCACCAAGGCGCTTTCCGCCGTGCTGCAATTGGCGGTGACGATGGATTATTCCATCTTCCTGTGGCACAGCTATAACGAGCAGCGGGCGAAGCTTTCCAGCCCGGAGGAGGCCATGGCCCAGGCCATCCACGAAACCTTCGTTTCCGTGCTGGGCAGCTCCATCACCACCATCGCGGGCTTTGCCGCCCTGTGCTTCATGAGCTTCACCATGGGCCGCGATCTGGGCCTGGTGATGGCCAAGGGCGTGCTGCTGGGCGTGATCGGGTGCGTCACGGTGCTGCCCGCGCTGATTCTCATTTTCGATAAGCCCCTGCAAAAAACCCGGCATAAGCCCCTCATCCGCAGAACGGAGAAATTCTCCCAGAGCGTGGTGAAGGCCTTCCCGGTGTTCCTGGCGGTGTTCGCGCTGCTTATCGCCCCGGCGTATTACGGCTACAGCAAAACCAACGACGAGGTTTACTACGATATGGGCCAGTGCCTGCCCCAGGATATTGAATACGTCATCGCCAACAGCAAGCTGCATGAAGAATTCGATATCGCCTCCACCCATATGCTGCTCATCGACGCGGGCCTGCCCGCCCGGGATGTGCGCGCCATGATGCGGGAAATGGAGCAGGTGGACGGGGTGAAATACGTGCTGGGCCTCAAATCGGTGATCGGCAGCCGCGTGCCCGAGGAGCTTCTGCCCGAATCCATTACCAGCATCCTCAAGAGCGACCGGTGGGAGCTGCTGCTGATTAATTCCAATTGCAAGGTGGCCAGCGACGCGGTGAACGCCCAGATCGACAGCCTGAACGCGATTTTGAAGAAATACGATCCCTCGGGCATGCTCATCGGCGAGGCCCCCTGCATGAAGGATATGATCGAAACCACCGGCCATGATTTCCAGGTGGTCAACGCGGTGTCCATTATCGCCGTGTTCGTGATTATCCTGCTGGTGGAAAAGAGCCTGTCCCTGCCGGTGATCCTGATTGCGGTGATCGAGCTGGCCATTTTCATCAATCTGGGCCTGCCCCATTATCTGGGCCAATCGCTGCCCTTCATCGCGCCCATCTGCATTTCCACCATCCAATTGGGCGCCACGGTGGATTACGCCATCCTGATGACCACCCGCTATAAGGAGGAACGTATGAGCGGCAAGCAAAAGCGCCCCGCCATCACCGCCGCGCTGGCCGCCTCCGTGCCCTCCATCATCGTCAGCGGCATGGGCCTCTTCGCCGCCACCTTCGGCGTGGCCGTGTATTCCAACATCGACATCGTGCGCTCCATGTGCATGCTCATGGCCCGGGGCGCGCTGATCAGCATGGTCTGCGTCATTTTCACGCTGCCCGCCCTGCTGATGCTGCTGGACCCCGTGGTGCGCCGCACCACGCTGCATATGAATGTGAAAGAATAATAAAAAAACGAAAGCGAGGAATTGATTATGAAGGCTACCTTCTCCATCCAACGGGATAACCTGCCCCATTTCATCGGCGCGCTGGCCATGCTGCTGGCGCTGGTGCTGCTGTTCACGCCCTTCTGGCGCTTTGACGGCCAATCCTCCTCCATTAACGCCTACGTCTGGAACCCCGGGGATCAAAAGGCCCTGGAAACCTATCTCAAGGAGCAAACCGGCGAGGCCGTCAATATCAATAACATCGTGGGCGCGCCCATCCTGCTGCTGGCGCTGACGGTGATCGGCGATATCCTCTTTATCTGCCAGAGCCATAAGCCCTTCGCGCCCATTTTCTCCCTGGCCACGGGCATCACCGGCATCTGGGCCCTGTGCGCTCAGCCCGTGTTCCGCCTGGGGGCCTGCTGGGGCCTGCATCTGGCGGCGTTCATTGCGGCGCTGCTGGCGGGGCTGTGGGGAATTTACGAATCCTTCTTCAAAAAAGCGTAACAAAAAAACAGGAGGAAAATTCATTATGAAAAGGCTTTGTGCGGTTCTGCTTTCCCTGGCGCTGTGCTGCGCGCTGGCCTGCCCCGCCCTGGGCGAAACGGATAAGGACGAAACCGTGTATATCCTGGCGGACGCGCAGGGCGCGGCCCGGAAAATCATCGTCAGCGATTGGCTGAAAAATCCCCAGGGAGCGGATACCCTGCCCGACGTTTCCACCCTGGAAAACATCGAAAACGTCAAGGGCCTGGAAACCTTTGAGAACGGCCTGTGGAACGCGGCCGGCAAGGATATTTACTATCAGGGCGAAAGCCAGGCCCAGCTGCCCCTGGAAATGCGCGTATCCTACGCCCTGGACGGCCAGGAAATCGCCCCCGAGGCGCTGGCCGGAAAGAGCGGCCGCGTGACCATTCGCTTTGATTTCACCGTTTCGCAAAAGCAGGCCGGCGTTTCCGTGCCCTTCGCCGTGGTGACCGCCGCGCTGCTGGAAAACGATGTGTTCACCGACGTGCAGGTGACCAACGGGCAATTGGTCAACGACGGCGAGCGCACCCTGGTTGTGGGTGCGGCTCTGCCCGGCCTGCAAAGCAGCCTGGGCCTGACGGAGGATCAGCTTGCCCTGCCCGAATATGTGGAAATCAGCGCCCAGGCGGAGGGCTTCGCCCTGCCTGTGACCGCCGCCCTGGCCTCCTGCGAGCCCTTTGCCCTGCTTCCCGTGGAGCGGCTGGACAGCGTGGAGGATTTGAAGCAGGCCGCGAAAAAGCTGGACGACGGCATGGCCCGGCTGATCGACGGCGGCACGCAGCTCTATGACGGCCTGGCCACCCTGGAAACGAAAAGCGGCGAGCTGGCCCAGGGCGTATCCCAGCTAAACGACGGCCTGGCCCAGCTGACCGCCCAGAACGACACGCTGAATTCCGCCTGCGACCAGATGTTCGCCGCGCTGCTGGCCGCCGCCAATGAGCAGCTGGCCGCCGCGAGCCCGGACGCGCCCGCCCTTACCCAGGAAAATTACGCCGCCGTGCTGGATCAGCTCATCGCCGCTCTGTCCCCCGAGGGCGTCGCCGCCGCCGCCCGGCAGCAGGTGGAGCAGGCCGTGCGTCAGCAGGAGGATACCATCCGTCAGGCCGTAGAAGCGGCCGTGCGGGAGCAGGCGGCGGCCCAGGTGCGCCAGGCGGTGGAGGAAGGCGTGCGCGAAAAGGCGCTGGCCGCTCTGGATACCACCCCCGAGGCCTATGCCGCCGCCCTGGAAGCCGGAAAGATTCCGCAGGAGCAGCAGCGGCAGCTGGCCGCCGCCCTGGAGCAGCAGATGGCCTCCGACGCGGTGCAGGCCCTGATTCAGCAGCAGACCGACGCGCAGATGCAATCCCAGGAGGCCGTGCAGGCCGTGGCGCAGAATGTGGAGGCGCAGGTGCAGGCCCTGGTGGAGCAGCAGATGCAGTCCGACGCGGTGCAGGCCCAGGTGCAGGCCGCCGAGGCCCAGTATCAATCCGCCCTGGAAAGCCTGACCGCCCTGAGGGCGCAGCTGGAGAGCTTCCAGGCCTTCCATGACGGCCTGGCCGCCTACACCCAGGGCGCGGCCAGCGCCGCCGCCGGGGCCGCGCAGATAAACGAGGCCATGCCCGCCCTCACCCAGGGCGTGAGCCAGCTGCGCTCCGGCGCGATGCAGCTCAAAACCGGCCTCACCGTCCTGAACGCTTCCGGCATTCAGCGCATTACCGGCCTGGCCGGGGATAATCTGGATGATCTCATGGCCCGCGTTCGCGCTATCGTCGCCGCCGCCCAGGATTACCAGTCCTTCTCCGGCGTCGCCCCCTCCGCCCAGGGCGCGGTTCGCTTCATCTGGCGCACCGACGCGATTGAGGCGAAATAATAAAATAATTATATGCGGGGCGAAGGCTCAAAAAGCCCCCTCCCGCATATATTTCATTTAAATAGCGTCTGATATAGCGCTTGGTTGCCCAGGCGGACGAGGCCGCGGGCGGCGCGGAGGAGCATGCGCTTTTGTTCCTCCTTGAGATCGGAGAGGGCGCGAAGGGCGCGGAAGAAGCCGGGCAGGCCCTCCGCGCCCAGCTCCTCGATGCGCGTTGCGCCGGTCGCCTCCAGGGTGGTAAAAAGCGCGTCGATAAAATGGCGGCGCTGCTCGTCGGAAAGGGTGCTCATCCATTTGCGCAGGCCCTGATCGATGGCCATGCTGGAGCCGGTGCGTTCCCGGGCGCGGACGAAGCCGGGGCCCAGCACCTCCCAATACACGGCGTTGTGCTGCAGCACGCTGACCTGGGCGCTTTTCACCACGGCGTAATTTTCCTTGTGCTCCAGCAGCATGCCCACCACGGAGGATTGGGGGATAATGGTGTGGATCAGGGGGTGCATGCGGCGGAAATCCTCGCTATCGATAAAGGCCTTTGTGAAGCCGGGGCCGTCGTTATTAAAAATCCGCCGGATGCGGGCGGCATATTCGGGGGCGCACTTCACCCCCGCGTAAACGGCCAAATTGCCGCCCTTGGAATGGCCGCCCAGATACAGCGCGCGGCCCGCCAGCTCGGGCACGCGGGAAAGATAATCCACCGCCGCCAGCTGGGCGGGCACGGCCTCGGAAAGGCTCAGGCAGCAATCCTCCCGCCAGCCCACGAAGGTGGTATCCGTGCCGCGATAGGAAACGAAGGCCCAATCGGGCCCCAGCAGCGTGACGGCGGAAAACTGCATCTGCTTTTCCGCGTCGATTTCATTCACATAGCCGCACAGGCGCAGCGGGGAAAACCGGGGCACGTCCGCCACCCGGTCGGCCATCACCAGACCGGTGACGGCGGCGTTGATGGAGAAAGCCGCGTCCTTTTCCGCCGGGCGCGGGCGCAGGGAAAAAAGGCGCTCCGCCGCGTCGCACAGGCGCACGGGCGCGCCCCGGCCCGGCCCGGGCACGGCCCCCGCCCAATCGGCATAGGAGAGCCAGCTTAAAATCACGTTGTCCACTTCGTTCAGCGGCGCCTGGTCAAAGGATAGATCTCCCCGCCAGGCAAGATAATCATAAAAATTCGCCATGCGGCCTCCTTTTTTCTGCGCTCCTCACGGGTGTTTTTTCGCCGGAGAAGCGCGTCCCCGGGGGTCATTCGCCGCCAAAGCGCGCCCAGGCCAGGGCAAAGGCCCGGCGGCTGACCCGGACGATGCGATCCTGCATCCCCGAGGCGCAGCCGTTAATCATCAGGGCGAAGGTGAAGCGCGTTTCGGGATCATAATACAAATTACACACCACGCCCCCCGAAACGCCCTGATGGCCGTAGAGCATGCGCCCCTCCAGCAGGTTATCCACCCGCTGGGTGCACAGGCCGTAGGGGGTTGCGCAGGAAACATAGCCCTGCCCCTGCTGCGAGGCGCGCATGGCGGCCGCAGTTTCTTCCTGCAAAAGGCGCACACCCTCCGTTTCGCCCCCATCGCACAGCGCCATGCCCAGGCGGCATAAATCGCGCCCGCGAATCCACAGCGAGCCCACCGTCGCCCGGTAATGCAGTTCCGGATTCACGGAAGCGTCCCAGGCCCGGCCCAACAGAAAGCCCCGGCCCGATTGAATGCTGCCGTCCTTTTCATAGGTGTTGCAGATCAAATTGGGCTGAGAAACCAGCGTGGGGGAATAGGCCGCGTCCACGCCCAGGGGCTGAAACACGCCCTCGGCCACCGCGTCGTTCACATTTTGCCCCGTCACGGCCTCGATCAGCGCGCCCATAATGCCCGCGCCGAAATTGGAATATTCATATTTTTCGCCGCAGGCCCGGCGCAGAAAATTCCGCTTCTGGCCCTTGGAATCGCCCAGCAGCTCGCGCAGTGTGCTTTCCGTGCGGGTGTAGCCGCCCTTTTCGCTCAGCGCCCCGGTGTGGCACATCAGGTGCCGCAGCGTCAGGGGCGTTTCCGGGGCGTAGGGGTTTTCCACCGAATAGCCCAGATAATCGCCGATGCTGCGATCCAGCTCCAGCTTTCCTTCCTCCACCAATTGCATCACGCGGATGGCGGAGATCATTTTCGTCACCGAGGCGGCGCGAAAATAATGCTGGGCGGTGACGGGCTCGTTTCGGGCGGCGCTTCCGTAATACAGCTCGTATACGATTTCTCCCTCCCGGCCGATCACCAGGGCCGCGCCCATGGTTTTCGCCCCGGCAAAAATGCGGGAAAATTCCTCGTCCAGCGTTTCCGCCCCGGCGGCGGGAAAGGCCAGCAGCAGGCACAGCAGCGCGGCAATCAGGCGCTTTTTCATGGGTGCGTTCCTCCGTGTTATTTTTTCTGTTCCCCCGCCCCGTCCCAGGGCAGATAAGCGCCCCCCTCGAAAACCCGGCGCTTGATCTTGTGACGGGGGTGATCCCGCCAGCCGTCCACCGTGCAGTCGTAGGCGGTGAAATTCCACAGGCAGTCGGGCAGCCCGGCGGTCAGCCGTTCCTGCTGCCCCTCCGCCAGGGGGTTCAGGCTCACCCATGCCCGCTCCAGCCGGGGGCAGGCAAGCAGGGGGGTCATATCCTGAATTTTGTTGCGGGTCAGGTTCACATCCAGCAGGTTTTCCAGCCCGGCCAGGGGCGATATATCCGTAATGCGGTTCATGAAAATTTCCAGGTATTCCAGGTTTTCCAGCGCCGAAAGGGGCGATATATCCGTGATCTTGTTATCCGCCAGCACCAGCAGCCGCAGCTCGGGCAGCGCCGTGAGGAAGGAAATATCCTCCACGCTGTTGTGCCCCAGATCCAGCGCCCGCAGATTTTTGCAGTAAGCCAGCGCGCTGAAATCCTTATGCGGCGCGTCGTCGGGGGTGTGCAGGGTGGAAAAGGCGGTGGCGTCCGTGGCCACCCGGTGGCCGTAGAGGCTCAGCGTCACATGAAAATCCACGTTCGGGAATTCCGCCAGCAGCCCTTCATAATTTTCCCGGCTGAGAGAGGTTCCATAAGCGGTGAATTTCTTCAGCCGGGGCAGGCAGCGCAAATATTCCCGCAGCAGATCGATATTGTTGATCGTCATATCCGTGGAAAGCGCTTCCGCGTCCCAGGCCGTCCACTGGCCGTACATTTTCAGCGCGTAGGTGAATTCCACCTGGGGATACGCCGCCATCAGCCGCAGCAGCTCCGCCGCCTTCAGCGGCGTTTGCCCCAGCGCCGCCCGTTGCAGCCCCGGCAGTTTTTTCAGGCCTTCTTCCAGGCCGCGCGCGCTTTGCTTTCCGGCGGAAAAATCCGCCTCCGCCGCCGCCGCGTCCAGCGTCAGCCCGCATACCTGCACATTCTCCCCCAGCGCCGTTCCCAGCCACAGCCCCCACAGCGCCAGCGCCAGCGCGATTATCCGCTTCATGCCTTCTTCGCCCCCTATTCAAAAAAAGTATACCATCTCTCCCAGAACCCGTCAACGAGGGGCGGAATAATAATATGCGGGGGAACCATTCTTTGTCCCCCAAAGAATGGTTCCCCCGCATATTATTAATTATTATTACCTTCGCACCCTCACACGGGCATGGTGTCGTCCTGCTTGTTATAGGCGGTGGGGTCGGCCTTCAGCTGCTGGGCCTGACGCCACTGGAAGAACTTGGTGGCAACCTGTGGGAAGAGGGCGTAGGAGAGCACGTCCTCGTCCTGCTGGGCGTACTGGGCCACCTCCTTGCGATACTTCTCCAACTCGGGAGCGATATCGTCGGCGGGGCGATGGGTGATGACCTTTTCATCGCCGATGCACTTCTTGCGCACGTCCTCATTGACGGGGGCGGGCAGACGGCCGTATTCGCCGCGCAGCAGGCCCTTGCTTTCCTTGGTGACCATCTTATAGCGCTCCCCGGCCAGCACGTTCATCACGGCCTGGGTGCCCACGATCTGGGAGGTGGGGGTGACCAGGGGGGGATAGCCGAAATCCTTGCGCACCCGAGGCACTTCTTCCAGCACCTGGTAATATTTATCCATGGCGTTTGCCTGCTTAAGCTGGCCGATCAGGTTGGACAGCATGCCGCCGGGAACCTGATATTGCAGCGCCTTGGCGTTGACGGAAAGCACCTTGCCGGGATCGCGCCAGCCGTCCTTGGTGAGGCGATCGGCCACGCCGCGGAAATGCTCGGCGATCTTGGCCAGCAGCTCCTCATCCAGGCCGGTATCGTATTCGGTGCCCTTCAGCACGGCCACCAGGGATTCGGTGGCGGGCTGGCTGGTGCCGCCGCCCAGGGGAGAAAGCGCGGTGTCCACCACGTCCACCCCCGCCTCGATGGCCTTGAGAATGGTCATGGAGCCGGTGCCCGCGGTGTTGTGCGTGTGCAGCACGATGGGCAGCTTAGTGTTGGCCTTCAGCTTCTTCACCAGGGAATAGGCGTTGTAGGGCAGCAGCAGGCCCGCCATATCCTTGATGCAGATCATGTCCGCGCCCATGGCCTCGATATCCTTGGCCAGCTGCACGAAGTATTCCTCCGTGTGCACGGGGGACACGGTGTAGCTCATGGCAACCTCGGCCGTGCCGCCGTATTTCTTGGTGGCGGAAACGGCGGTCTGCATATTGCGCAGATCGTTCAGCGCGTCGAAGGTGCGGATAATGTCGATGCCGTTGTCAATGGATTTCTTCACGAAGTAATCCACCACGTCGTCGGCATAATGCTTGTAGCCCAGAATGTTCTGGCCGCGCAGCAGCATTTGCAGTTTGGTGTTGGGCAGCGCCTTGCGCAGAATGCGCAGCCGCTCCCAGGGATCCTCGTTCAGGAAGCGCAGGCAGCTGTCGAACGTCGCGCCGCCCCAGCATTCCAGGGAGAAGAAGCCCGCTTTGTCCAGCATTTCGCAGGCGGGCAGCATTTCATCCAGGCGCATCCGCGTGGCGGCCTGGGATTGATGCGCGTCGCGCAGAATCGTATCGGTAATCAATACCTTGGACATATTGTACTCCTTTCTGGGGGGAGTGGGGTGATTATGCGGAGGAAAGCTCGTTTACCGGCTGTGCCCCGCGTTCTCATGAAAACGGGTCACGGGGCGAATTGCCTGTAAAGAATGTTTTCCTAAACTACCCCGTCCTCATTGCTTGCGGGGAAGCAAGCTGATTTTTTTCTTCCAGCCATTCCCCAATCGGCTTTCTTGGGAGGGGGTCTGGGGGAACCCGTTCTTTGGCCTGCAAAGAACGGGTTCCCCCAGAAACACCCCGTTTCTTAACCAAACATGCTCAGCAGCACGCCTGCGGCGATGGCGGAGCCGATAACGCCGGCCACGTTGGGGCCCATGGCGTGCATCAGCAGGAAGTTGCCGGGATTGGCCTTCTGGCCCTCCACCTGGGAAACGCGGGCGGCCATAGGCACGGCGGAAACGCCGGCAGAGCCGATGAGGGGGTTAATCTTGCCGCCGGAGAGCTTATTCATCAGCTTGGCCAGCAGCACGCCTCCGGCAGTGCCGCAGCCGAAGGCCACCACGCCCAGCAGGATGATTTCCAGCGTCTGCACGCGCAGGAAGGTGGAGGCGGTGGCGGTGGCGCCCACGGTGACGCCCAGGAAGATGGTGACGATATTCATCAGCTCGTTCTGGACGGTCTTGCTCAGGCGCTCGGTCACGCCGCATTCACGCATCAGGTTGCCCAGCATCAGGCAGCCGACCAGCGGCGTGGCGGAGGGCAGCAGCAGCGCCACCAGGATGGTGACGACGACGGGGAAGATGATCTTCTCCTTCTTGGAAACGGGGCGCAGCTGCTCCATGACGATCAAGCGCTCTTTCTTCGTGGTGAGAGCGCGCATGATGGGGGGCTGAATGACGGGAACCAGGGCCATATAGCTGTAGGCAGCCACGGCGATGGGCCCCAGCAGATGGGGGGCCAGCTTGCCGGTGAGCCAGATGGCGGTGGGGCCGTCCGCGCCGCCGATGATGCCGATCGCGCCCGCTTCAGCGGGGGCGAAGCCCAGCAGCACGGCGCCCAGGAACGTCAGGAAAATGCCCAGCTGGGCGGCCGCGCCCATCAGCAGCGATTTTGGATTGGCGATGAGGGGGCCGAAATCGGTCATCGCGCCCACGCCGATAAAGATCAGGCAGGGGTAAATGCCCAGCTTCACGCCCAGATACAGATAATCCAGCAGGCCGGGGGTGATGGTTTTGCCTGCGGTGGCCAGGGCCGCGCCCAGGGCGGAATACACGGTTCCGTCGCTGATGTACGCGCCCGCGCCGTTGATAATCACGGGCACGGATTCCGCCAGCACGGTAAGGCCGTCCTCGGCGATCAATTGGCCCGCGGCGTTGAGGGACGCGCCCACGCTGAAATTGGAGGTGATTTGGCCGATGGCGTCCCCGGCGGCGTTGAGGATCATACCGGCGTTGTTAACGGTCATTTCCGCCAGGCCCAGCAGATCCTTGGAATCCACCAGAATCGCGCCGCCGAACAGGCTCCAATTGGCATGGCCGCCGGCGAACAGCTCCTCGTGATACACCTCCGCGCCCAGCAGGTTGGTCAGCAGCATGCCGAAGGCGATGGGCAGCAGCAGCAGGGGCTCGAACTTTTTCACAATGGCCAGATACAGCAGCACGCAGGCGATGACCACCATCACCAGCGTCAGCGGGCTTTGGATGAACAGGGCCAGGCCGGATTCATTCGCCAGGTCGCTGAGCGTTTGCAGAATGTTGATCTGTGGCACAATTTATCTCTCCCTTCCGTCGTTTTGATGGGGTGAATCAGTTCAGCACCATCAAAACGTCGCCGGAATTGACGGAAGCGCCCTTGTTGGCCACAACCTGGGCCACAACGCCGTCCTGGGCGGCCATGATTTCGTTTTCCATCTTCATGGCTTCCAGAATCAGCAGCACATCGCCCTTTTTCACCTGCGCGCCCACGGCGGCCTTCACTTCCAGCACGGTGCCGGGCATGGGGGCGGTCACCTTCACGCCGCCGGCCACGGGAGCAGCCTTGGGGGCGGGGGCAGGGGCGGGAGCGGGGGCGGCCGCCTTAGGCGCGGCGGGGGCAGCCGCCACGGGGGCGGGCGCAACGGGGGCGACGGCCGCGGGGGCGGCCGCGCCGTTCACTTCTTCAACCTCAACTTCGTAGGAAGCGCCGTTCACGGTGATATGAAATTTCCGCATGATGATAATCTCCCTTCATGATGACGATTGCTTTTTTTCGCCTTTCAGATCAGGCGGCTGAAAATCTGCTCCTCCCGGGCAGCGCGGGCCCGAGGCGTGCTGTTATCGAAGCGCTTAATGCGGCGCACCACAAAGCCGCTGTTTTCCTCGCCCTGCCACACGGCGGCGATGGCGGCGGTGATCACGGCCACAAGCTGTTCATCCTGGGCCGGATCCACGTTAATTTCCGCTGCCGCTTCCCGAGCCGGTGCCTGCTCCTGCGTGGGGGCGGGCGCTTTTTTTGACCGTCCGGTAATGGCGGTCATGGCGTAGATGCACGCGATAAGAATAATCAGGCCGAAGAACACCACCAGCATGCCGATGACCGCGGTGGAAAGGCCCAGCATCAATTTATCCATTTTCCTCCTCCTGAATTACAGCGGCAGATTGCCGTGCTTTTTCGGCAGGTTCACATCATGCTTGGAGGCCAGCAGCTCCAGGGCGGCGATGACGTATTTCCGGGTTTCCCGGGGCTCGATCACATCGTCGGCCAGGCCCTCCCGGGCGGCGGCCAGCGCGCCGCATTCCTTGGCGTAGGCTTCCTCCAAGGCTTCGCGGCTTTCGCCCGCAGCCAGCTGCTGGGCGGAAAGCGTCTGCACGGCGGCTTCCTTCGTCAGGGGCGAAATGATCGCGCCGGGCCAGGCGTAAAGCGCGTCCGCCACGCGGCGGCCGCCCATGGCCACATAGGCCGCGCCGATCACATTGCCCGTGGCAACGGCGATCTTGGGGGCGGTGGCTTCGGCGTAGGCATAGCACATATCCGCCGCGGCCCGCAGCAGCGCGCCCTGCTCCGCCGGGGCGGGAACGCTGAGCCCCGCCGTGTCGGCCAGGGAAACAATGGGCAGATGATAGCAATCGCACAGGCGCACGAACCGCGCCGCCTTGCGGCAATCCGCCGCGGTGAGCCGGCCCTCGTCCTGCTTTGCGTCGGTGCAGATCAGGCCCACGCTGCGGCCGCCGATGCGGCACAGCGCCGTTTTCACCGCCGCGCCGTATTCGCCGTAGAGCGAAATAAGCCGGTGATCGTCCGCCATATCCGCCATGAGGGCGGCGGCGTCGGAAGCGTCCTGGCAGACCAATTCGCGGTTCAATTGATCGCTTTCCACCAGCTCCGCATCCTCCATATTGCAGGCGGGCAGCAGGCCCACCAGCGCGCAGATCATGGAGAGGGCCTCCTCCTCATTTTCCGCCGTGAGGGCGCATACGCCCTGGCGCGCCATTTCCTCCGCGCCGAAGAGCTGCTCCTCGCTCTTTTCCCGGCCCTTTTCACCGTTCATCACCAGAGCGGTGTGCAGGGCGATTTTGCCCGTCTTTTTCACCTGCACGGTGAAATCGCACGCCTGGGTCATCAGCGTGGCCAGGCCGCGGCAGGGGCCCATCACGCAGGCGATCATGGGGCACACGCCGGAAAGCCGCGCCATGGCGGAGAGGATCTCCGCGTAGAGGGGCAGCGCCGCAGCGCCGTCCTTCAGGCTTACGCCGTCGCTGTCCAGCAGCGCGATCACGGGCGCGCCCGCCGTGCGGGCCATGCCCAGGAGCTTGAGAATTTTCTCCGCCTGGGCCCGGGTCATCGCGCCGCCGTTGGCGGCGTAATCCTGGGCGAAGCAATAAACCGCCTTGCCCTCGATGGAGCCCGCGCCAGCCACCACATGGCCCGCTTCCTTCAGCGCGTCCAGCTCCATGAAGCTGCCCGCGTCCAGCAGCTTGCCGATTCGCTCCCGCGCGGTGCATTTGCCCGCCGCGTGCTGCTTGGCGACGCGCTCAGCATTGCCGTTCAGGAGGGCCGCTTTCTTTTCCGCCAGTTCCTGAATCAATTCAGCCATTTCCATTTCCTTTTCCCCCATTCTCCTGAGATTTGGCGACAAAGGCTTCGGAAAAATATCGTAAGGACGGCTTTCCGCGCCTGTGGGCCTGCCTGCCGGGATTTTCCGCCGTTCCGGCGCTTCCTCCGAAGGCGCTTGGACGGGCCGCCGGGCGAAAAAACGCCCTGGCCCGCGTCAACGCTTTCGCGAGGCACTGGTTTCGCTCCGGACTTTTTGGAACGCGCGCCGTCGCTGGCGCTGCACACGCGCCGGTTTTCCGAAACGCGCGCCTTCGCTGGACGCTGGTTTCGCTCCGGATTTTCCGGAACGCGCCCGTCGCAGGACGTTGCACACGCTCTCGATTTCTCCGGAATGCGCGCCTTCGCGAAACGCTGGAACGCGGGTTATTCCCGGCCTGGCCGCCGTTTTCGCGGCGCCGCCATCGGAATTCCGTTCCCTCTTTTTTGCAGAAAGAACAGAATCCTCATCCTAACCCGAATTCCCTTATTCAACAAGATATTCCTTTTTCCTGCAAGGAAACAGGGAAAATTTTCGCAGACAGCGGACGCGCATCCCCCTCCCTTCCGCGCCCCTTTTCATGCTATGCCTCTCATTTTTATTTTCTGATTTTCTTTGTACTAATCTGCTTCCTTCCTATATTATATAGTAGAAACGCATTCCAACGCTCCGCTCGTAAACGCGCTTGGGGCCGCCCTTTCTTCTTTCTCTCCGCTTCCTCTGTCGGCGGAAAAGCAAGCCGGTTCCCTATTTCCCGCCTTTCCCCAATCGGCTTTCTTGGAGAGAGCATGAGGGAACTTTTGACCTTTCATTTTTCCTCTGTCGGCGGAGAAGCAAGCCGGTTCCCTATTCCCCGCCTTTCCCCAATCGGCTTTCTTGGAGGGAGCATGAGGGAACTTTTGACCTTTCATTTTTCTCTGTCGGCGGAGAAGCAAGCCGGTTTCCTATTCCCCGCCTTTCCCCAATCGGCTTTCTTGGGTGGGTGCGGGAGGGGGTTCTTTGGCCTCCAAAGAACCTCCTCCCGCCCTATCCCGTCGCCCTATCCCGTCGCCCTATCCCGTCCCTCCCCCTCTGTGGATAACTCCCCGAATTTTTGGGGATAAGGGCGGTATAAATTTGGGATAAGGAGCATAGAATGGCGGTGCGGCGGGGGTTTTTGGCTGGGGAAAAAAGGAAAGCCAAAAATGTGGATAATGTGGATAAGCCCAAACGCGCCCCAGGGCGTAAAGACGCGCGGAAGAAAAAACGGCGGTTTTTCTTGCATTTTCGTCCAAAATATGAGAAAATGGAGGGGTGGCGAAAGGAAAAAAGCCCGGCGCGCGGGGCAAGGCCGCATCCGCGCCGCCGCCCGGCGGGGATTATCCCCAAAAATTCCCGGGCTTTCCCCGGTTATCCACAGCATGGACCCCGCCAAAACCCAGGCTTTTCAAGGGTTTCGGCTAGTTATCCACTTTTCCCCAGGGCCTACTACTACTACTAAATATTTATATTACTACTACAACAACCATACGGGGGGCGGCCGCCGCCCGCCCGGCGCAAGGGGGCAATAAAAAAATGCATTTTCGCGTGCAGACCGATGAAATGAATTATGGCTTAAGCATGGTAACCCGGGCCATCGCCGCCCGGCCCGTGAAGCAGGTATACGACGGCGTGTTGATCGAAACCACTGACGAGGCCCTGGTGCTCAGTTGCACCGACGGCGAAATTTCCGTCAAGGCCCGGGTGAACGCCATCGTGGAGGAGGACGGCTGCGCCCTGCTGCCCGCCAAGCTCTTCGCCGAAATGATGCGCAAGCAGCCCGCAGGCGAGGTGGACGTGCGCACGGATGAGCGCATGCGCGCCCAGATCCGCAGCCGGGGCAGCAACACCTCCATGGCCTGCATGGCCGCCGAGGATTTTCCCGATATTTCCGATATTCCCGGCGAACATGTGATCAATCTGCCCTGCAACCGCCTGCGGGACGCTATCGGCCGCGTGCTCTTCGCCGTATCCACTGATGAAAGCCGCAAGATCTTGACCGGCGTGCTCATGGAGGTGCGCCCGGAGGAAACGCTGCTGGTGGGCCTGGATGGCTTCCGCCTGGCGCTGCAGCGCATTCAGGCCGAAAATCAGCTGCCCGCCACCGCCGCCAAGGGCGTGGTCAGCGCCGTGGTGCCCGGACGGATTATGGGCGAGGTGGGCAAAATGCTCCCCGACAGCGAGGACGCCGCCCAGATCACCTTCAATTCCTCCCACATCATGTTCTCCTTCGGCCCTGTGCGCGTGTACGCCACGCTGCTCACCGGCGAATTCATCGATTACCAGAAAATCCTCCCAACCGCCTGGACCACCGAGGCTATGGTTATGCGCAGCCTTTTCTCCGACGCGATCGACCGATGCAGCCTGATGGCGCGGGAGGGCAAGAACAATTTGATCTATCTTCACCTCCTGCCCGACGGCCGTATGGAAATGACCGCCAACGCCGATCGCGGCGACGTGCATGAGGAAATGGATATCGGCTTTGAGGGCAACGAGCTGAGCATCGCCTTTAACTCCCGCTATCTTACCGATATTATCCATAACATCGACGGTGAACGGCTGTGCATGTGCTTCAACAGCAACGTTTCTCCCTGCATGATTAAGCCCGTGGAGGGCAACGCCTTTACCTTCCTCGTCCTCCCGGTGCGCATTTTCGGGAAGTAAGAAACGGAAAATAATATATAATATGTAATATGCGAGGGAACCTTCTTTGGAGGCCAAAGAGCGGTTCCCCCGCGCCCCCTCTAAAAAAACGAAAAATAATGCGAGGGAACCTTCTTTGGAGGCCAAAGAAGGCTCCCTCGCGCTCCCTCAAGAAAGCCGATTTTGAAATATAGGGCGACAAGAAATCCGCTTGTTTCTCCGCGAACTGTATACAAAATTCCTCTTTCGTAGGGAAGTGTTTTGAAATGAAATTTCGAAAAGAAATTTCTTTTTTATGTTGGCAGAGAAGTAATCCGATTTCCCGCCGCTTTTTGTTTGCAGGGAAACAAGCCGATTTCTTAATCCTTCCACCTCCCCCCACCCCCTTTCCTTCTTCCCATTTCTCTGCTATAATAGCGGCGTAGGCTTAAAGAAAGGAAATGGGAGAAGAAGAAATGCGCATTGTAGTGATTGGCAGCGGGAAGCTGGGCGGATCGCTGGCCAAGAGCCTGATTGGCGAAGGGCACGAAGTGACGGTGATCGACCGGAGCGACGCGGTGCTTCAGCGGGGAATGGACACGCTGGACGCGCTGTTCATCAAGGGCAGCGGCGTGAGCGTGGAAACGCTGACGGAGGCGGACGTGCAGCACGCGGATATCGTCATCGCCGCCACCGCGGGGGACGAAGTGAACATGCTTTCCTGCCTGACGGCCAAGCGCCTGGGCGCGCAATACACCATTGCCCGCATTCGCGATCCCGAATATTTAAACAGCCTTTCCTTCCTGCAAAAGGAATTGTACATCGATTATGTAATCAACCCCGAGCGTTCCACCGCCCGGGAGATCAGCCGCATGCTGCGCTTTCCCTTCGCGGGCGAGGTGGAAACCTTCGCCCGGGGCCGGGTGGAAATGGTGGATTTCCGCGCCGCCGAGGGGGACGCCGTGGTGGGCCTGCCGCTGAGAGAAATCTATAAGAAAAATCGCGAGCTGCCCCAGGTGCTCTTCTGCGCTGTGCAGCGGGAGGGCCGCGCCATCATCCCCAAGGGCGATTTCATCATTCAGCCCGGCGACCGGGTGCATGTCGTTTCCGATGTGAAAACCATCACCGCTTTTTTCCATGCCCTGGGCCGGGGCATGGACGCGATTCGCTCGGTGATGATTATGGGCGGCAGCAGAATAGCCTATTATCTGGCATCAATACTTACCAGTATGCACATTAAAACAACCGTCATCGAGATCAACCCGCAAAAGGCGGTGTTCCTTTCCGAGCAGCTGCCCGACGCTACCATTATCGAGGGCGACGGCACGGATCAGGAGCTGCTGGAGAGCGAGGGCCTGGCGGACATCCACGCTTTCATCACGTTGTCCGACCGGGATGAGGAAAACCTGATGGCGGGCTTTTACGCGGCCCAGCGGGGCGTGAAAAAGGTGATCGTGAAATCCAGCCGGGATAATTATTCCGCCATCATGAAGGATATCGGCCTGGATTCCATCGTCAGCGCCAAGACGGTGGCCTGCAACACCATCCTGCGCACCGTGCGCGCCCGGGCCAGCCGCTCCTCCGCCTCCATGGAGCGGATGTACCGCCTGATGGATGGCGAGGTGGAAGCGCTGGAATTCATCGCCGGGGCGCAGGATCCCTATATCCATGTGCCCCTGAAGCAATTGAACGTGGCCCCCGATTGCCTGATCGCCGTCATTGTGCGGGAAAACCAGGTGCGCGTCCCTTTCGGCAACGATACCATCGAGGCGGGCGACCGCGTGGTGATTATCAGCCGCCGCGCGGGCATCAGCACCCTGGGCGAGGTTGTGAGAAAATAAATCATATGCGATATGCAGGAGGAGGTTTTTTTGGCTGTCGCCCCGCGTCCACGCAGAAGCGGGCCGCGGGTTTCGGGCGGCAATTTAAGAATTGCTCGCCCTCAGCCGCCCCAAGGGGGGCGGCGCTCCAATCGCCCCGCGTCCACGCGAAAGCGGGCCGCGGGTTTCGGGCGGCAATCCAAGGATTGCTCTCCCTCAGCCGTCCCAAGGGGGGGCGGCGCTCATCAGAACCCCTTCCCGCACCTTCCCAAGAAAGCCGATTTGGGGAAGGACTGGGGGCAGGAAATCGGCTTGCTTCTTCGCTAACAGGGGAGTTTCTGCTTCTCTTTCGGTCATTGGAGAGGCGTTGGAAATCTTACCTTCCCCCTTGGCAAAGGCGCCGCCGCAGACGGCGGATGAGGTCGCGAACCATTCAATAAAGCATCCTTTACACACTCCAAGAAATTTTCATGGAGAAAGGCGAAAATATGAATTTCAAATTGGTATTCCGGGTGCTGGGCCAGCTGCTGCTCTGCGAGGCGGCGCTGCTGCTGCCCTCCCTGGGGGTTTCTATTTTATACCGGGAAGGGGACGCGCTGGCCTTCTTCCTCACCATCGTGCTCACGGCGCTGTGCGGCGGGCTGCTGGCGGCGCTGCTGCGGCCGAAAAATAAGGATATGAGCGCCAAGGACGGCATGGCCGTGGCGGGCCTGGGCTGGCTGGTGCTTTCATTGTTCGGGTGCCTGCCCTTCCTGTTTTCAGGCGCTATCCCCTTTTTCCCCGATGCGTTTTTTGAAACTGTCAGCGGCTTCACCACCACCGGCTCCACCATTCTTTCAAAAATTGAGGGACTGCCCCACGGCGTGCTGTTCTGGCGCTGCTTCACCCACTGGATCGGCGGCATGGGCGTGCTGGTGCTCACGGTGGCGGTGCTGCCCCGGCTGTCGGGGCGCACGGCCTTTATCGCCCGGGCGGAAAGCCCCGGTCCCACGTTTTCCAAGCTCATGCCCCGCATGTCCGATAGCGCCAAGGCGCTCTATCTGCTCTATATCCTGCTCACCGCCGCCCAGACCGTGTGCCTGCGCCTGGCGGGCATGGATTTCTTCGACGCGCTGACCCATTCCTTCTCTACCGCGGGCACCGGCGGCTTTTCTAATTACGCCGCCAGCGTCGCCGCCTTCCAATCCCCCGCCATTGAATGGATCATCGCGGTGTTCATGATGCTCTACGGCGTCAATTTTGCCTGCTATTTTCATCTGGTGCGCCGGGAATGGGGCGTTGCCGTGCGCAGCGAGGAATTGAGGACGTATCTTTCCATCACCGTGCTTTCCACCCTGGCCATCGCCGTTTCGCTGCTGCCCCAGCATCCCGATTTCATGGAGGCGCTGCGCCTTTCCTATTTCCAAACCACGTCGATTATGTCCACCACGGGGTATTGCACGGCGGATTTTAACCTCTGGCCCCATTTTGCCCGGGCGCTGCTGGTGCTGCTGATGTGCGTGG
Organism: uncultured Clostridia bacterium; assembly: GCA_934667105.1. Taxonomy (GTDB): domain Bacteria; phylum Bacillota; class Clostridia; order Christensenellales; family Aristaeellaceae; genus RUG563. The sequence continues at coordinate 88,238 of CAKULG010000009.1, read as the reverse complement.
GCGGCTGCGCGGGGTCTACCGCCGGCGGCTTTAAGATGAGCCGTCTGGTGCTGCTTGCCAAGACGGCCTATCGCGAGCTGCGCCATTCCGTGCAGCCCCGGAAGGTATCCGTCATTCGGTTCGAGGGTAAGGTGGTGCAGGAGCCTGTGGTGTTCCAGATTCTGGTGTTCCTGTTCCTGTATGTGGCGCTGGTGCTGCTGGGGGCGCTGGCCCTCTCCCTGGAAGGGATTGATTTTACCAGCGCCTTCACCGCCTCCCTCACCTGTGTTTCCAATGTAGGCCCTGGGCTTAACGCCGTGGGCCCGGTGGAGAATTTCGCCTTCTTCTCTGCCCCGGCGAAATTCTTCCTTTCCTTCCTGATGCTGGCCGGGCGCTTGGAAATCCTGCCCATCCTGCTGCTTCTCTGCCCCAGCTTCTGGCGGAAGAATTGAGATTTGCTAAGCTGACAGCTTGAAAGTTAATTGACATGATGCGGCAAATATAAACATGTTTCACGTGAAACACGCGAATGCGCCCGTATTTTGCGGGCGTGTTTTTTGCGAAGATGCAAAACGAATTTCTTGCCGTACCCCCTCCCTATTCGTTTGCGGAGAAACAAGCCGATTTCTTGATACCGGCCCTTTTCCTTTCGACTTTCTTGGAAGGAAGCCGAAATCTCCCGCCGCCAGCGGCGGATGAAGGGAGATAAAGGCCCAATGCGGCATTGTGGACAACTGTTCTAAAAAGCGGAAATGTGAAAAAACAAATTTCCAGCAGAGAGAAAGCTGAAATCACGGCGTAAAGTATGGTTCTCTTTGCTAGCGGAGACGCAAGTAGATCGCCTGTTTTTGTCCGATCCATTCTGCTTTCTTGGAGAGGGTGCGGAGGAACCATTCCTTGGCTTACAAAGAATGGTTCCCCCGCATTATATTATTCCCCGCCGCATTGACATTCCCCTGTTTTTGTGGCAAACTGGGGGAACAATGAAGGGGGAATGCGCTGTGCGAATGACGGCCTTGCGCCTGCGGGATTTTCGCGGATACCGGCAGGTGAGCCTGCATCCGCCCGAGGGGGTTACGGTGCTGGTGGGGCAGAACGGCGCGGGCAAGACGAACCTGCTGGAAGCGGTTCACCTGTGCTGCCTGGGCCGAAGCCACCGCACCTCCTTTGATCGGGAAATGATCCGCCGCGGGGAAGAAACGGCGGCGGTGCAACTGACGGTGGAGCGGCGGGACGGGCGCCACGAGGTGGGCGTGCGGCTGTTTGAAAATGCGCGGCGGAAAAAGCTGGTGTATGTGAACGGGAAGACCGCCTCCCGCATGGGCGAACTGATGGGCCACGCCACCTGCGTTATTTTCTCCCCCGAGGATCTGGCCCTGGTGAAGGAGGGGCCCCAGGCGCGGAGGCGGTTTCTGGATATGCTGCTTTCCCAGCAACAGCGGGCGTATTTTTACGCGCTGCAAACGTATATGAGCGCGCTGAAACAACGCAACGCCCTGCTTAAGCAGGAAGACGCGCGGCAGCTTCCCGCCTGGGATGAGCAGCTGGCCGCCGCGGCCGCGCCGTTGGTGCGCCTGCGGCGGGAGGCCTGTCAGGCGCTGGCCCAGCGGGCGGCGAACCATTATTTATACATCGGCGGCAAGGAAAACGAGCGCTTTTTCCTGCAATACAAGGGTCCCTTGGCGGAAAGCGAGGACCCCTGCCAGGACATGCTGCGGGGCCTGGCCGCCGCACGGGGCGAAGATTTGCGCCGTCAGACCACCTGCTTCGGCCCGCATCGGGATGATTTGGAACTGATCCTGTGCGGCGAAGCGCTGAAGGCCTTTGGTTCCCAGGGGCAGATGCGCACGGCGGCGCTGGCCATGAAGCTGGCGGCCTTTGATTTGCTGGAAGCGGCCCAGGGCGAGCCGCCCCTGCTGCTGCTGGACGACGTGCTCAGCGAGCTGGATCCCGACCGGCGGAGGCGACTCATTGCGCGCATTGGCCGCGCCCAGGCGCTGCTCACCTGCACTGACCCCGGCGATTTCAGCGGCTCCCGCCCCGCGTGCATCCTGCGCGTGGAAAACGGGGAGATAACGGGGTAAAGCAGTTATGCGAGAAAGAAATTGACGGTGCTCTTTTCCGCGTTCTTTAAAAATGAATGAGCAAAATCGGAAAATGCAAAAGGGCATCTCCACAAACAGAAGGAATGTTTCACATGAAACATTCTTTTTTATTACGGCTGCTTACGGCGGCACAAAAAATGTTTCATGTGAAACAATGAGGTAAGGAAACACATGACGGACGAAAACGCCGTTGAAGCCGATAGTACTTTATCAAATCGCTTTCTCCGAATAAAATCGAATCCATTCAAAGAATATTTCCGAAAGAAAAATATGTATAGCCGTCCTCCATTCCGCGCATACTACCCCTGAATTCCAAAAAGGAGGGAAAAACAATGGTAGCGGATAAAATTGCTCTGCTGCTCACGATTATCGGCGCGATTAACTGGGGGCTCATCGGCATCTTCCAGTTCGACCTGGTGGCTTCCATCTTCGGCGGCCAGGCCGCCCTGGTCAGCCGCATTATCTACACCGTGGTGGGCGCGGCGGGCCTGTGGTGCATCTCCATGCTGTTCCGCGATCAGGACGTAGTGAAGGAATAAGGCAAAAATATTGTGATAATGCGGGGAACCCATCTTTGAAAGCCAAGGATGGGTTCCCTTGCGCATAAATATACCCCGTTTCTCTCCCATTGACAAAAGAAAAAAGTGTGCTATGATGAGACGGCAAAAGCGAAAAGAAGGCGGTGGGCGCGGAAATGTACAAATTAGAGATGCACGTTCACAGCCGGCCGGTGAGCCGGTGCGGGCACATTGACCCCGAGGAAGAAATCGCGATGTACAAGGCGGCGGGGTATCAGGGTATGGTATCCACCAACCACATCAATTTGGCCACGTTCCAGGACATGGAGGAGCTTTCCTGGCCTGAGAAGGCGGCGTATTTTATGTCGGGCTATGAAGCGCAGAAGGCGGTGGGCGGCGAGGATTTCGACGTGCTGCTGGGCTGCGAAATCAATTTAAGCAGGCCTGGTCAGGATTATATTCCCAATGATTATCTAGTTTACGGCGTGACGGAGCAATGGCTGCTGGAAACGGGCGATCCCCGGCGCTTCACCCTGAAGCAGCTTAGCCAGGCGGCGCGGGGGGCGGGGCTGCTGCTGGTGCAGGCACACCCCTTCCGCTGCGGCACCATTTTGATGGAGCCCGACCTGCTGGACGGCCTGGAGGTGTTCAACGGCAACAACACCCACGATTCCCACAACGCCCTGGCGGATTATTGGGCGGACATGAACGGTCTGATAAAAACCTCCGGCTCGGATTTCCACAAGGCGGACAGCAGCCTGAACGCCGGCATTCGCACGAAAACCCGTATCCGCACCAACCAGGAGCTGCTCCAGCTTCTCCGCAGCGGCGATTACGAGCTGATAAAGCCCTAGGAGTGACGGAAGAAAATAAATATATGCGGGGGAACCGCTCTTTGAGTCTTCGCCCCGCGCCCCCTCCGAGAAAGCCGATTGAGGAAGGACAGGCAACAAGAAATTTGCTTGCTTCTCGGCTGGGATACAGGGGGAGGAAAATAGTTTATTATTCTGTCGGCAGAAACGGATGGAAAGCTTATTTCTTCATCAATCAAAAATACACGACGCGCGGAACGCCCCGAACGGGAGCGGCCGCGCTTTTTTATCGAGCGGAAAACGGACGAGGGCGGACGAGAAGCGGGGGAAAAGGGCGCGGTGAAAAAGCTATCCTGTGGGTAAAAATCAGGGCGGCCGCAAGATAAAGGCGCAGGAAAAGCGGAGAGCTTTCAGTAAATGAAAATACGGGACAAAGCGGGCGAAAAACGCGCGGAATTTTGAAACAGGATACGCCCGGGACAGTTGTCACGACGCAAACCGGGAAAGGGCGCTATTCCGCGCCTGCCGGCGGATTTTTTCTGAAAAATCTTTAAAAAAAAGTGAAAAACCCCGGGGAAAACCCTTGCAAAAGAAAGGGGATTGCTTTATAATAAGACTGTTGTCTGTTTATGGGATGAGGCGGTAAGTTGCCGTTCAGGCCAGGACGGGTAATTATCGCGGACCAGCCGGGGCGCGACCCCGACGAACGGACTCAAGCCGCGCTTTCGCGCGGAAGGCTACGGGCTTTCCCGGAACGGGCGCCCCCTGCGAAGCGCCCTCGCTTCCGAAGAAAGGCTCCCCCCGTGATGCCGTGAGTACGAAATCTAAGGAGGAAAAAACATGGCCAGCCAGAAAATCCGCATCAAGCTCAAGGCGTATGAGCACAACCTGATCGATCAGTCCGCCGAGCGCATTGTGGAAACCGCCAAGCGCACGGGCGCCCGGGTTTCCGGCCCGATCCCGCTGCCCACTGAAAAGGAGATCGTCACGATCCTCCGCGCCCCGCACAAGTATAAGGACAGCCGCGAACAGTTCGAGCGCCGCACCCACAAGCGCCTCATCGACGTTCACAACCCCAATCCCCGCACCGTGGACGCCATGATGAAGCTCGATCTGCCCGCTGGCGTCGAGATCGAAATCAAGCTGTAAGGCAGGAGGGCAATTATGAAAAAGGCAATCGTAGGCAAAAAGCTGGGCATGACCCAGATTTTCCTGCCCGACGGCCGTCTGGTTCCCGTGACGGTCATTCAAGCGGGCCCCTGCACCGTGGTGCAGAAGAAAACCATCGAAAAGGACGGCTATGAGGCCGTGCAGTTCGGCTTCGAGCAGATTCCTGAAAACCGCGCCGCCAAGCTGGTGAACAAGCCCCAGACCGGCCATTTCCAGAAGGCGGGCGTCGCCCCCATGCGCACGCTGCGCGAATTCCGCCTGGACGACTGCGCTTCCTATGAAATCGGCCAGGAAATCAAGGCCGACGTTTTCGAAGCGGGCGAATCCGTGGACATCACCGGCGTCACCAAGGGCCGCGGCTACACCGGCGCCATTTACCGCTGGAACCAGCACACCGGCCCCATGGCCCACGGCTCCAAGTATCATCGCGGCGTGGGCTCCATGAGCGCTAACTCCGATCCCTCCCGCGTTTTCAAGAACAAGCACATGCCCGGCCATTACGGCGTGGAGCGCGTCACCGTGCAGAACCTGGAGATCGTTCAGGTGGACGCCGAACGCAGCCTGCTGCTGGTGCACGGCGCGGTTCCCGGCCCCAAGAAAGGGCTGCTGCTCATCCGCAATACCTGCAAAGCCTAAGGAGGAACATGAAAATGCCTAACATCGAAGTCGTCGACATGCAGGGCAAGAAAGTGGGCAGCATGGAGCTGAGCGAAGAGATCTTTGCCGCTCCCGTGAATGTTCCCGCCATGCATCTGGTCGTTCGCTCTATCTTAGCCAATCAGCGCCAGGGGACCCAGAGCGCCCTCTCCCGCGGCATGGTTCGCGGCGGCGGCCGGAAGATCTATCGCCAGAAGGGCACCGGCAACGCCCGCCATCATGGCAACCGCGCGCCCCAGTTCCGTCACGGCGGCGTGGTGTTCGCGCCCCAGCCCCGGGATTACGTGGTGAAGGTGCCCAAGAAGGTGCGCCGCATCGCCATGAAGAGCGCCCTGACCACCAAGTTCAACGAAGGCAGCATCATCGTGGTGGACGAAATTAAGCTGGCCGACGCCAAGACCAAGCTCATGGCCGAAGTGCTCAAGAACCTGGGCGCGGAAAAGAAGGCCCTGCTGGTGCTGGCGGGCAAGGATGAAGCCGTCATCCGCGCCAGCAAGAACATCCCCACCGTGAAGGACGCCTACGTCAACACCATCAATGTTTATGACCTGCTCAACGCCGATAAGTTCATCGTGCTCAAGGCGGCCATGGAAAGCATTCAGGAGGTGTACGCATGAAAAACCCTCATGACATCATCCTCCGCCCCGTCCTGACCGAAAAGGGCTACGACGGCATCGCGGACAAGCGCTATGTGTTCGAGGTTTCCATCGACGCGAACAAGGTGGAGATCAAGAAGGCGCTGGAAAAAGTATTTCCTTCCATTAAAGTAGCGCGCGTGAACACGCTGCGCACCCTGGGCAAGATCAAGCGCCAGGGCGCTCATGCCGGCCGCACCCCTGAGGTGAAAAAGGCGTACGTCATCCTGGCGGAAGATTCCAAGCCCATCGAATTCTTCGAGGGCATGGTGTAAGGGAGGAGAAGAAGCATGGCCATTCGAGTTTATAAGCCGACTTCGTCCGCCCGCCGCTTTATGTCGGTGCTGACGTTCGAGGAAATCACCAAGAAGACCCCGGAAAAGGGCCTGACCGAGTATCTCAAGAAGAATGCCGGCCGCAACAAGCAGGGCAAGATCACCGTTCGCCATCAGGGCGGCGGCAACAAGGTTAAATACCGCGTCATCGATTTCAAGCGCGATAAAAAGGACGTGCCCGCCAAGGTGGCCGCCATCGAGTACGATCCCAACCGCTCCGCGTTCATCGCCCTGCTCCACTATGTGGACGGCGAAAAGCGCTACATCCTCGCTCCGCTGGATCTGAAGGTGGGCGACGTGGTGGTGGCTGGCGAAAACGCCGACATCAAGCCCGGCAACGCCCTGCCCATGGCCAACATCCCCGTGGGTACCCTGATCCACAACATCGAGCTCAAGCCCGGCAAGGGCGGCCAGCTGGTTCGCTCCGCCGGCGCCTATGCCCAGCTGATGGGTAAGGAAGAGGATTACGCCCAGGTGCGTATGCCCTCCGGCGAATACCGCAAGATCCCCATGAACGCCATGGCTACCATCGGCACCGTGGGCAACACCGATCACAGCAACGTGCGCATCGGTAAGGCCGGCCGCAAGCGGCACATGGGCGTCCGTCCCACCGTCCGCGGCGTGGTTATGAATCCCTGCGACCATCCCCATGGCGGCGGCGAAGGCAAATCCCCCGTGGGTATGCCCGCGCCTGTCACCCCCTGGGGCAAGCCTGCTCTGGGCCTGAAGACCCGCAAGCACAAGAAGTATTCCAACAACCTGATCGTGAAGCGTGCCAGCAAGAAGTAAGCCCGGCGCAGATAGGAAGGAGGCAACTCAATGAGCCGTTCCGTAAAGAAAGGCCCGTTTGTACAGGAAGCGCTGTACAAGCGCATTGTGGATATGAACAAAACCGGCGCAAAGCAGGTGCTCAAGACCTGGAGCCGCGCGTCTACCATCTTCCCCGAATTCGTCGGGCACACCATCGCGGTGCACGATGGCCGCAAGCATGTTCCGGTTTACATCACCGAAGACATGGTTGGCCACAAGCTGGGCGAATTCGCCCCCACCCGCACTTTCCGCGGGCATGCGGGTGAAAAGGCCACGGCCCGTAAATAAGGGAAGGAGCGAATAAAGAATGGCTACTCGTACCCGTGAAAAGGGCGCTGCCCGCGCGGAAAGCCGCGACAAGCGTCCCCAGGCGCACGCCAAGCACATCCGCCTGTCCTCCCGCAAGGCCAAGATCGTTCTTGACCTGATCCGGGGCAAGAACGTGGATCAGGCGCTCGCCATCCTGCAGTATACCCCCAAGGCGGCTTCGCCCGTCATTTACAAGGTTCTCTCCAGCGCCATCGCCAACGCGGTGAACAACCAGGAGATGGACCGCAGCACGCTCTACGTCGCGGAATGCTACGCCAATCCCGGCCCGACTCTCAAGCGCTTTGTGGCCCGTAGCCGCGGCAGCGCGTCCCCCATGCTCAAGCGCACCTGCCATATCAGCGTGGTGCTGGACCAGAAGAAGTAAAGGGAGGATCACTCATGGGTCAGAAAGTTAATCCGCATGGCGCGCGCGTGGGCGTGATCTTCGATTGGAGCACCCGCTGGTTCGCCGGAAAGAAAGATTTCGCCAACAACCTGATTGAAGATTTCAATCTGCGCAAGATGCTCAAGGAAAAGTTCTACGCCTGCGGCATTTCCCGCATCGACGTGGAGCGCAGCGCCTCCCGCATGACGGTGACGCTGTACGCCGGCAAGCCCGGCATGATTATCGGCCGCAGCGGCAAGGGCATTGAGGATCTCAAGGCCGAAGTCGAGAAGTTCGTGGGCCACGCCGCCAACATCCGCGTGGTGGATGTGAAAACCCCGGACGCCGACGCCCAGCTCATCGCCGAGAACATCGCCCAGCAGCTGGAAAAGCGCATTGCTTTCCGCCGCGCGATGAAGCAGTCCATCCAGCGGGCCATGAAGACCGGCGCCAAGGGCGTGAAGGTTTCCATCGGCGGCCGTCTGGGCGGCGCGGACATTGCCCGCACCGAGCATTATCACGAGGGTTCCATCCCCCTGCAGACCCTGCGGGCCAACATTGACTACGGCTTTGCCGAAGCCAAGACCACTTATGGCCGCCTGGGCGTGAAGGTTTGGGTGTACAAGGGACAGATTCTGCCCAAGCCCAAGAAGACCGCGCAGCCCGCTGCCGCTATCGAAGGAGGCAAGTAATCCTATGCTGATGCCCAAGAGAGTTAAGCGCCGCAAGCAGTTCCGCGGCCGCATGAAGGGCGCCGCCCATCGCGGCAATTTCATCGCCTACGGCGATATCGGCCTGATGGCCATGGAGCCCTGCTGGGTCACTTCCCAGCAAATCGAAGCCGCCCGTGTCGCCCTGACCCGCTATACCAAGCGCGGCGGCCAGGTGTGGATCAAGATTTTCCCCGATAAGCCCGTAACCGAAAAGCCCGCCGAAACCCGCATGGGTTCCGGTAAAGGTACGCCGGAATACTGGGTGGCCGTGGTGAAGCCCGGCCGGGTGCTGTTTGAAATCGGCGGCATTGAAGAGAGCGTGGCCCGCGAAGCGCTGCGTCTCGCCGCCGCGAAGCTCCCCCTGAAGACCAAGATTGTGACGCGCAAGGACGCGCCCAATCCCAACGATATTGAAGCGGGTGGTGAAAGCAAATGAAGGCCAAGGAATTCGCAGCCATGAAGCCTGAAGAATTGACCGCGAAGATCGCCGAGCTCAAGGAAGAGCTCTTCAACCTTCGTTTCCGGCTTGCCACCGGTCAGCTTGAAAACACCATGCAGATCTCTGCCGTCAAGCGCGACATCGCCCGGGCGATGACCGTCCTGACCCAGCTGACCAGCAAGGCGTGACCGATAAGCCGTGAAAGGAGTCAAAACCATGTCTGAAGTAAGAGGCATCCGCAAGACCCGCGTGGGCGTGGTCGTCAGCGATAAGATGGATAAGACCATCGTAGTCTCCCTGTCCACCCGCGTGCGGCATCCGCTGTACGGCAAATTCATCACCCGCACCAGCAAGATCAAGGCGCATGATGAAGAGAACACCTGCGGCATCGGCGACACCGTGGAAATCATGGAATGCCGTCCCCTGTCCAAGGATAAGCACTGGCGGCTGGTTCGTATCATCGAAAAGGCGAAGTAACGCCGCAGCCCGCCGGGGGCGCGCAAAGCGCCCCTGGACGAGGAAAAAGTATCCGACCGCTCATGGGGGCGAAATGCCCGCCATGAAGCGGAACCTATAAAGGAGGAAACCCCTATGATTCAGCCGCAAACGCGACTCAAGGTGGCCGACAATTCCGGCGCCAAGGAAATCATGTGCATCCGCGTGCTGGGTGGTTCCTTCCGCCGTTCCGGCTCGATCGGCGACGTCATCGTCGCGTCGGTCAAGTCCGCGACTCCCGGCGGTCAGGTGAAGAAGGGCGATGTGGTGAAGGCCGTTATCGTCCGCGTGCACCAGCCCCAGCGCCGTCCCGACGGCAGCTATATCCGCTTTGACGATAACGCCGCCGTTATCATTGGCGCCGATAAGATGCCCCGCGGCACCCGTATCTTTGGGCCTGTGGCCCGCGAGCTGCGCGAGAAGGACTACATGAAGATCGTGTCCCTCGCCCCCGAAGTGCTGTAAGGAGGACAATGAAATGTTTGTAAAAACTAAGGATCAGGTCGTTGTCATCTCCGGCAAGGACAAGGGCGTTAAGGGCAAGGTGGTCACCGCCGCGCCCAAGACCGGCAAAGTGGTCGTGGAAGGCGTCGCCATCATGACCAAGCATCAGAAATCCCGCCAGCAGGGCCAGCCCGGCGGCATCGTGAAGAAGGAAGCCTTCATCGACGCCAGCAACGTGATGGTCGTCTGCCCCAAGTGCGGCAAGGCCACCCGGGTGGGCCACAAGCTGGCCGAGATCACCGGCAAGGATGGCAAGGCCAAGACCAAGAGCGTCCGCATCTGCAAAAAGTGCGGCGAACAAATTGACTGATAAGGAGGACACAAAGCTATGGCTACCCGTATCAAGGAAAAATACCTGGCCGAAGCTGTGCCTGCCTTGCAGCAGAAGTTCGGCTATAAGAACGTGATGGAAATTCCCCGGCTGGAGAAGGTTATCATCAACATCGGCCTGGGCGATTGCAAGGACAACGCCAAGGCGCTGGAGAGCGCCGTGGCCGAGCTGACCCAGATCGCCGGCCAGAAGCCCCTTGTGACCAAGGCGCGCAAGAGCATCGCCAACTTCAAGCTCCGTCAGGGCATGAACGTGGGCGCGAAGGTGACGCTGCGCGGCGCGCGGATGGAAGAATTCATCGATAAACTGGTGAATATCGCCCTCCCCCGTGTGCGCGACTTCCGCGGCGTATCCCCCAAGGCCTTCGACGGCCGCGGCAATTACGCCCTGGGCATTAAGGAACAGCTGATTTTCCCCGAAATCGAATACGACAAGGTGGAAAAGATCCGCGGTATGGAGATGATCTTCGTCACTACCGCCAAGACCGACGAAGAAGCGAAAGAACTGCTGCGGCTGCTGGGCATGCCGTTCGCGCAGTAAGGGAGGAGAAGAAAAATGGCAAAGACTAGCATGAAGATCCGCCAGGCGCGGCCTGCCAAGTTCTCTACCCGTGCCTACACCCGCTGCCGGCTGTGCGGCCGTCCGCACTCCGTGCTGCGCCGCTATGGCATCTGCCGCATCTGCTTCCGCGAATTGGCCTATAAGGGCCAGATCCCCGGCGTCCGCAAGGCGAGCTGGTAAGTATAAAGGAGGTTCCATCATGGTTGTGAATGATCCCATTGCCGATATGCTCACCCGCATCCGCAACGCGCAGATCGCCCGCCACGACAGCGTGACGATCCCCGCCAGCAACATGAAGAAGGCCATCGCGAAGATCCTTCTGGACGAGGGGTACATCAAATCGGTTGAAAACATTGCCGATGGGCTGCAGGGCAGCATCAAAATCGGGCTGAAGTATATGGATAAGAAGCAGCCCGTCATCGTCGGTCTCAAGCGCATTTCCAAGCCCGGCCTGCGGGTGTACGCCACCTGCGAGGAGCTGCCCAAGGTGCTGGGCGGCCTGGGTATCGCCATCGTTTCCACCAGCAAGGGCCTGATGACCGATAAGGCGGCCCGGCAGGAAAACATGGGCGGCGAAGTGCTCTGCTACATCTGGTAATCATCACGTCTATTGGAGGTGCGATATTATGTCTCGTATCGGAAGGCTTCCGATTCCCGTTCCTGCGGGCGTGACGGTTACGATCGACGACCAGAACCTGGTTACGGTCAAGGGCCCCAAGGGCACCCTCACGCAGCAGGTGAATCCTGATATTACCGTTAAGCTGGAAGGCAGTGAGGTTCTCCTCACCCGTCCTTCCGATGATAAGAACCATCGTGCGCTGCACGGCCTCTATCGCGCGCTGATCCACAACATGGTGGTGGGCGTGACCGAGGGCTTCGCCGTGACGCTGGAAATGGTGGGCACCGGCTATCGCGCCGAGGCCCAGGAAAACGGCAAGAAGCTGAACATCGCTATCGGCTTCTCTCATCCCGTGATCCTGGACGCGCCCCAGAACATCACCTTCGAAACCCCCGTGCAGACCAAGATCGTGGTCAAGGGCATCGACAAGCAGCAGGTGGGCAACCTTGCCGCTGATATTCGCGCCATTCGTAAGCCGGAACCCTACCTGGGCAAGGGCATTAAATACGAAAACGAGCATATCCGCCGCAAGGAAGGCAAGGCCGGCAAGAAGTAAGAAAGGGAGTGAACGCATATGTTCAAAAAGCGCGACCGTAATGAAGTGCGCGTGATCCGTCACGCCCGCGTCCGCAAAAAGATCAGCGGCACCCCCGAAATGCCGCGCCTGTGCGTATACCGGAGCAACAAATCCATCTATGCGCAAGTGATCGACGATACCAAGGGCATCACCCTGGTTTCCGCCTCCACGCTGGATCCCGCCCTCAAGGGCCAGCTGGACGAGCAGAGCAAGACCGGCGCGGCCCAGATGGTGGGCAAGCTGGTTGCCGAGCGTGCGCTCAACGCCGGCGTCAAGGACGTGGTCTTTGATCGCGGCGGCTACCTCTACACCGGGCGCATCGCCGCCCTGGCCGCGGCCGCCCGTGAAGCCGGGCTGAACTTCTAAGGAGGGAAAGAACGCATGCCTATGAATGAACGCAGGGATCGCCGGGATCGCGAAGAGCCCGTGAGCGAATTCAAAGAACGCCTTGTCGCCCTCAACCGCGTGACCAAGGTTGTTAAGGGCGGTAAGAATTTCCGCTTCGCCGCGCTGGTTGTGGTGGGCGATGAGAACGGCCGGGTCGGCGCCGCCATCGGCAAGGCCAAGGAAGTTCCCGAAGCCATCCGCAAGGCCAAGGAAGCGGCCCAGAAGCACCTGGTGACCGTGCCCATGGAGGGCACCACCATTCCCCACGCCATCAACGGCCTGTACGGCACCGCGAAGGTGGTGCTGCTGCCCGCTGAAGAAGGCGCCGGCGTTATCGCCGGCGGCGGCGCCCGCGCCGTGCTGGAGCTGGCCGGTATCAAGGATATCCGCACCAAGACTTTCGGCACCAACAACCGCATCAACACCGTCAAGGCCACCCTGGAGGGCCTCAAGGCGCTCCGCAATGCCGAGACCGTGGCGAAAATGCGCGGCAAGGCCGTGGAAGACATCATTGGTTAAGGAGGAAATGGAAAGATGAAGCTGAAAATCACGCTGACCAAATCCCCCATTGCCTGCCTGCAAAAGCACATCGACACCGTGAAGGCCCTGGGCCTGCGCAAGGTCGGCCAGACGGTGGTCAAGGAAGACAATGCCTGCATCCGTGGCCAGATCTTCTGCGTGAAGCACATGGTCAAGGTGGAAGAAATCAACGAATAATAAGGGAGGGCTCACCCATGAAATTGCATGAGTTGCAACCGGCTATCGGTTCGACGACTGCCCCGAAGCGCCTTGGACGAGGCGTAGGCTCTCAGTTGGGCAAAACCTCCGGTAAAGGCCACAAGGGCGCCAAGGCGCGCTCCGGCGGCGGCAAGCGGCCCGGCTTCGAAGGCGGCCAGATGCCTTTGACCCGCCGTATCCCCAAGCGTGGCTTCACCAATATCTTCGGCAAGGAATACGCCATTGTGAACGTTTCCGCCCTGAACGCCTTTGAAGACGGCGCCGTGGTGAACGCCGCCGCGCTGATGGAAAAGGGCCTCATTAAGAAGGAACTGGATGGCGTGAAGATCCTGGGCGGCGGCGAGCTGCAGAAGAAGCTCACTGTGTCGGTGGATAAAGTGACCGACTCCGCGAAGGAAAAGATCGAGGCGATCGGCGGGAAAGTCGAGGTGAAGTAACGATGTGGGAAACGCTGCGTAACGTTTGGCGGGTTCCTGAGCTCCGCAAAAAGGTGCTCTACACGTTCTTCATGCTGCTGATTTTCCGTTTGGTCAGCGTTATCCCCGTTCCCGGCGTGGATCGTGCCGCCATCGCCCAGGCGATGGGTACCTACGATATGCTGGGCCTGGTGAACATGATGACCGGTTCTTCCTTCTCCCAGATGACCATTATGGCCATGGGTATCTCCCCCTACATCAACTCCTCCATCATCATGCAGCTGCTCACCTTCGCGATTCCCGCGCTGGAGCGCCTGCAGAAGGATGGCGGCGAAGAGGGCAAGCAGAAGATCAACCGCATCACCCGGTATGTGACGGTGGGCCTGGCTGCGCTTCAGGCCATCGGCATCATTGGCGGCCTGAACGCCATGGACGCCAACTATAAGAACTTCTTCGGCTATGCGACCATCGGTATCATCCTGGCGGGCGGCACCGCCCTGGCCATGTGGATCGGCGAGCGCATCACCAAGAACGGCATCGGCAACGGCGTCAGCCTCCTCATCTTCGCCGGCATCGTTTCCAACCTCTTCAACGGCATTCTCTCCACCACCCAGGGGATCTTCAACGGCACCAACACGGTTGGTAACCTGATTACCATCCTGCTGACCACGCTGATCATCCTGGTGGTCGTCACCTTCGTGGATTCTGCGGAGCGCCGCATCCCCGTCCAGTACGCCAAGCGCGTGGTGGGCCGGAAGATGTACGGCGGCCAGAGCACCCATATCCCCATGAAGCTGCTCTCCGTGGGCGTGCTCCCGCTGATCTTCGCCTATTCCTTCATGGCGCTGCCCGGAACGATCTTCGCCATGTTCGGAACCAGCTCCGGCGCGTATGTGTGGTGGAGCCAGCACATGAATCAGTCCTCGCCCTGGTATATGCTTATCTGCGCGCTGCTGATCATTGCTTTCTCCTACTTCTATACGTCCCTCACCTTCAATCCCCAGGATATCGCCAAGAACATTCAGCAGCAGGGCGGCCACATCCCCGGCATCCGCTCGGGCAGCAAGACGGTGGAATTCCTTGCCCGGACTTCTAACCGCCTGACCCTCTTCGCCGCGCTGTTCCTGGCCATCCTGTCCACCGTTCCCTCCGTGCTTTCCGTTTGGCAGCAGGTGGCCATTCCCTTTGGCGCCTCCTCCATCCTGATCGCCGTGAGCGTGGCGCTGGAAACCGTCCGTCAGGTCGAGAGCCAGCTGGTGATGCGCAATTACAAAGGCTTCCTGGGCTGATTGAACCAGGAAAGAAAAACGGAATGCCTCCCCGGGGCGGCCCTGGCCTCCCCGGGGGCGCAGTTCCGCTTTCGTAACCTCTCCCCCTTTTGATTTTTCTACCGCTTGAACAAAGAAAGGAGCGCAGAGATGAACATCATTTTTCTGGGCCCCCCCGGCGCGGGCAAAGGCACCCACGCGCAGCGCCTGATGCATGAAATGGGCGTCCCCCAGATCTCCACCGGCGATATGCTGCGCCAGGCCATCAAAAATGAAACCCCGCTGGGCGTTCTGGCCAAGCAGTATATCGATAAGGGAGAGCTTGTGCCCGACGACGTGGTGATCGGCATCGTCCGCGAGCGCCTCAGCGCGCCGGACTGCCAGCAGGGCTATATCCTGGACGGCTTTCCCCGCACGGTGAAGCAGGCCGAGGCCCTGGCCCAGTTCGCTCATATCGACGCGGCGTTGAACCTTGCCCTGGAGGATCACGTGATCGTCAAGCGGCTTTCGGGCCGCCGGGTGTGCCTCAAGTGCGGGGCCACCTACCATGTGAGCGCCCTGAACGGCAAGGAAACCTGCGCCGAATGCGGCGAACCCCTGGTGCAGCGCAAGGACGATACCCCCGAAACGATTCAGAACCGCCTGAGCGTCTACGCCGCCCAGACCGCCCCCCTCATCGATTATTATCGTGAGCAGGGCGTGCTGCGCACCGTGGAATGCACCGGCACCATCGAGGAAAACCACCGGGCGATTCGAAAGGCATTAGGCATTCAATGATTATCATCAAGAACCCCCTGCAGCTGGCGAAAATGCGCAGCGCGGGCCATCTGCTTTGCGATGTGCTGCGCCGCACCCGCGAATTCATCCGCCCCGGGATCACCACACAGGATGTGAACGCCTTCACAGACGAGCTCATCCGCAAGGGCGGCGGCATCCCCACCGAGCTGGGCTACTGCGGCTATCCCGCTTCCATCTGCGCCTCCATTGACGACGAGGTGGTGCATGGCATCCCCTCCAAGAACGTGACGCTGGAAGAAGGCAGCATCCTTTCCGTGGACGTAACCCTCGCCCTGGACGGCTGGCAGGCGGACAGCGCCTTCACCGCCCCGGTGGGCAAGATCAGCGCCGAAAAGGAAAAGCTGATCCGCGTTACCGAGGAATGCTTCTGGAAGGGCGCGGCGGCGGCCGTCAAGGAAAACCGGCTGGGGGATGTGGGCTGGGCCGTGCAGGCCCATGCCGAGCAAAACGGCTTCAGCGTTGTCCGCGATCTGACGGGCCACGGCATCGGCCGCGATATGCACGAGGACCCCGCGGTGCCCAACTACGGCATGCCGGGCCACGGCGTGCGCCTGCGGCCGGGGATGACCTTCTGCATCGAGCCCATGATTAACATGGGCCGCTGGCAGGTGCATCAGCTGGCCGACGGGTGGACCATCGTTACCAACGATCATCTGCCCAGCGCCCATTACGAGCACACCATTGCGGTGACTGCCGGCGGACAGCCCGAGATTCTCACCCTTTCCGATGAAAAATGGAAGGGGGAAGGGAAATGAAGCCGGAAATCCAGCCTGGTCGCGTAGTTTTTTCAAAAAAAGGGCGTGACAAAGGCAGGTACTTTGTGGTATTATATATGGTGGATGCCGATTTTGTGATGATGACCGACGGGGACACCCGGAAGTTGGATCATCAGAAGAAAAAGCGGCGAAAGCACCTGTGCGCCTGCCCCTTCGAGGCGCCCGCCCTGCTGGAAAAGCTGGCGGCGGGCCAATTGAAGGATAGCGACGTGCGCAGCGCGCTGTATCCCATCATGCAAAACCAGGGCGCCCATGCGCCGGAAACCGACAGGGAGGGGTAATCGCTTGTCCAAGGACGATGTAATCGAAATGGAAGGCAAGGTCATCGAAGCACTGCCCAACGCCATGTTCCAGGTTGAATTGCCGAACGGGCACCGCATCATGGCCCACATCTCCGGCAAAATGCGTATGAATTTCATCCGCATCTATCCGGGCGATAAAGTCACCATCGAGCTCTCCCCCTACGACCTGACTCGCGGCCGCATCACGTGGCGCAGCAAGAATTGATCCCTTTAAGGAGGTAGCACCTATGAAAGTCCGTCCTTCTGTGAAGCCCATCTGCGAAAAGTGCAAGATCATCAAGCGCAAGGGCCGCGTGATGGTTATCTGCGAAAATCCCAAGCATAAGCAGCGCCAGGGTTAACCCGCCCTGTCCGCAGCGGGAGCGCCGTTCTGAACGCCCGGAAAAGAACGCCGGACGCTCAGAACGGCGTTCCCCGGCCCGCAAGGGCCGAAAAGGTATCGCCCCTGTTCCCATTGCAGACCAAGCCTGCGCCGGGCGGCTGCCCGACCGATGCATAACCGGCGGGACCGGCAGGGCTTTGTCCATAAAAAAATCCGCCTGGGTTGCGGGCGGAAACCCGGCGCTCCTTTGAGAGGGCCGGCAGCGCGGCGTTTTGCCCCCTTTCCCGGCAAGTGATCTACGCCTTGCCCGGGGCGGCGGGAAAAGCGCCTGTTTCCCACCACAGAATCATTTGGAGGTGTAACCAACACATGGCACGTATTGCGGGTGTTGACCTGCCCCGAGAAAAGCGCGTCGAGGTTGGTCTGACGTACATCTTTGGCATTGGGCCGACGGTGTCCAAGCAGATCCTCGAGGAAACCCAAGTGAATCCCGACACGCGCGTGAAGGATCTTTCCGAAAATGAAATCAGCAAGCTGCGCGAATATATCGAGCACCACCTGAAGGTGGAGGGCGATCTGCGCCGCGAAGTTTCCCTGAATATCAAGCGCCTGGTGGAAATCGGCTGCTATCGCGGCGTCCGCCATCGCCGGAACCTGCCCGTGCGCGGCCAGAACACCAAGCAGAACGCCCGCACCCGGAAGGGCCCCAAGCGCACCCAGGCAGGCAAGAAGAAGTAATCGCCGCCTGCGGGCCCGCCTGAATCGGGCCCCGCGATCATCAACATCCAAAAGGACGCCCCGCAAGGGGTTCGGAGGGATAAAGAATGGCACCGAAAAAAACTGCGCTGAAGAAGGTATCGCGCAAGCGCCGGGAAAAGAAGCTCGTGGAGCGCGGCGTGGCGCATATCCGTTCTTCCTTCAATAACACCATCGTCACCATTACCGATGTGCAGGGCAACGCCCTGTCCTGGGCTTCTGCCGGCGGCATGGGTTTCCGCGGCAACAAGAAGTCCACGCCCTTCGCCGCTCAGATGGCCGCCGAAACCGCGGCCAAGGCCAGCCAGGAATTTGGCCTCAAATCTGTGGACGTGTTTGTGAAAGGCCCCGGCTCCGGCCGTGAATCCGCCATCCGCGCCCTGCAGACCGCCGGCCTGGACGTGACCATGATCAAGGACGTGACGCCCATCCCCCACAACGGCTGCCGTCCGCCCAAGCGTAGAAGAGTGTAATAGGAGGAATCCCGAAAATGGCAAGATATACAGACTCTGTATGCCGTCTGTGCCGCCGCGAGGGCACCAAGCTCTTCCTGAAGGGCGAAAAGTGCTTCTCCGCCAAGTGCGCCGTGGGCAAGCGGCCCACCCCTCCCGGCCAGCACGGCCAGGCTCGTCAGCGTAAACCCAGTGAATACGGCCTGCAGCTGCGTGAAAAGCAGAAGGCTCGCCGCGCCTATGGCCTGCTGGAAGGCCAGTTCTATCGCACCTATGAGCGCGCCTCCAATATGAAGGGCGTTACGGGTGAAAACCTGCTCTCTCTGCTGGAGCGCCGCCTGGACAACGTGGTTTACCGCGCTGGCCTGGCCGCTTCCCGGCCCCAGGCCCGCCAGCTGGTGCTGCACGGCCATTTCACCGTGAACGGCCAGAAGGTGGACATTCCTTCCTACGAAGTGGAACTGAACGACGTGATCGCCGTGAAGGCCAAGAGCAAGGACGTGGAGCTGTTCAAGGCTGCCCGCGAAGGCTCTTCCCGCGTTGTGCCCAAGTGGCTCACCGTGAACGCCGACGAGCTCACCGCCACCGTTTCCGCCCTCCCCGCCCGTGAAGATATCGATTTCTCGCTGCAGGAAAACATGATCGTCGAGTTCTACTCCCGTTAATGATTCTCCCAGCCGGAAATTCCCTCAACAGACGGTATTCGATAGGAGGGTAATGCATCGTGATCGTCGAAATCGAAAAGGCGCACATCGAATGCGTCGAAATGGCCGCGAACAATACCTACGGCAAGTTCGTGATCGAGCCGCTTGAGCGGGGCTTTGGCCATACGCTGGGCAACGCACTGCGTCGGGTGCTGATTAATTCGCTCCCCGGCGCCGCCGTCACCAGCGTGAATATCAACGGCGTGCAGCACGAATTCAGCACCGTTCCCGGGGTGAAGGAGGACGTTACCGAGATCATCCTCAACCTCAAGGAGCTGTCGCTGAAGCTGTACACCGATCAGGCCAAGATGGTGGAAGTGAACGCCACCGGCCCCTGCGAAGTCACCGGCGCGGATATCCGCGTGGATGACGAAGTGGAGATCGTGAACCCGGAGCTGCATATCGCCACGCTGGGCGAAGGCGCGCAGCTGCATATGTGGCTGAGCCTGGATCGCGGCCGGGGCTATGTTTCTTCCGATAAGAACAAAACCCCCCAGATGCCCATCGGTGTGATCCCCATTGATTCCATCTACACCCCCATCCGTAAAGTGAATTACGTGGTGGAGGATACCCGCGTGGGCCAGATCACCGACTATGACAAGCTGACGCTGGAAGTGTGGACGGACGGCTCCGTGGCCCCCGACGAGGCCATCGCCCTTTCCGCCCGCATCCTCACCGAGCAGCTGTCCCTCTTCCTCGGCCTCACCGATCAGGCCCTGCCCATCAGCACGGCAGAGCCCGAGGACGATAAGATGGAAAAGGTGATGGAGATGACCATCGAGGATCTGGATCTCTCCGTCCGCGCCTATAATTGCCTCAAGCGCGCCGGGATTAACACCGTGGCCGAGCTGGTTCAGCGCAACCAGGAGGACATGATGAAGGTGCGTAATCTGGGCAAAAAGAGTCTGGAAGAAGTCGAGCAGAAGCTGCAGGCGCTGGGCCTGGGTCTGCGCCCGACCGAAGAATGATAGGAGGAAACCCCCATGGCAACAGAGCGTAAGCTGGGCCGCACCGCGAGCCAGCGCAAGGCGATGCTGCGGAACCTGACCACCAATCTTCTGTGGTACGGCCGCATCGAAACCACCGAGGCCAAGGCCAAGGAAGTGCGCAGCATCGTGGATAAAATGATCACGCTCGCGATCCGTGAGTACGATCAGACGGTAGAAGTCGAAAAGGAATTCTACAACGATAAGAAGCAGATCGTGAAGCAGACCTTCGTGAACGACCTGCCTTCCAAGCTGCATGCCCGCCGCCTGATGATGGCGTATCTCTACGACATCCAGGAAGCGAAGAAGGACGACGAAAACAAGGCCGATTACAAGGAGCGCACCAAGGATAACAAGCATCCCGTGGTGGAGAAGCTGTTCCGCGAATATGGCCCCAAGTATCGCGCCCGCAACCAGGAAAAGAACTGCGCCGGCGGCTATACCCGCATCTATAAGCTGGGCCCCCGCCGCGGCGACGCCGCCGAAATGGTGGTTATCGAGCTGATCTAAAGCATCCGCTCACAAAAAAGGCAGGTCGTGCTTTCACGGCCTGCCTTTTGGTTTTTGCGTAAAAGAAATCATGCGGGGGAACCGCTCTGGTGAGCGCCTC
Organism: uncultured Clostridia bacterium; assembly: GCA_934667105.1. Lineage (GTDB taxonomy): Bacteria > Bacillota > Clostridia > Christensenellales > Aristaeellaceae > RUG563. The sequence continues at coordinate 67,769 of CAKULG010000009.1, read as the reverse complement.
CCCTTTGAGGCCGCTGAGAACCATCCGCGCCTCATCCGGCCTTGCACTGCTCGGTCACCTTCCCCGAAGGGGGAGCGTTGGGGAAGCCGGGGCTTGAGGGCTTTGGGTGGGCCGCGTCAGTGGGGCTGGGGGCAACCGGACTTGGAGAGCTTTGGAGGCGTTCGCGTACTTTGGAGGTTCTGAGGCGGCACGAGGGGGCAACCGCATCCGGCCTCGCGCCGTTTGGCCAGCTTTCCCAGAGGGGGGGAGGCCAAAGCGCCCCAATCCTTCCCTGGGAAGAGAAAAAGGAATGCGGGCCAAACGTTTCCTTTGGCAAAAGGCAAGAAGATGCGCTTCAAGGCTTTCCCCTTGAAAAAAGCAAGAGGCTACGCCGCAAGGCGTTCCTCTTAGGAAAAGGCAAGGGGTTACATCCCCCAAAGCCTCCCCTTTTGGGGATGGCGCCGCTCGCAGGCGGCGGATGAGGTGCAAAAGCGTGTATCTTATCCCGATAGAAAGCAATCAAATCGTTTCCAGAAAAGCGTCCACTGCATGATTAAACGCCGTGGGGTTCTTATTGGCGACAAAATGATTTCCCCGAACGACGGCCAATTTTGCATGGGGAAGACTTCGGGCAATTTCCCGCGTATGCGAAGGCTTAATCATGTCCCTTGTTCCACAAATGACCAGCACCGGCATGGTAATCCGCGATAGTTCGGCGGGGGTGACATGGGGCTCGTTCACCATTAAGCCCAACATTTCCGCGTTTCGCTTAGCCTCCGCCGATTTAGCGGAGAACCTTTGGGCGATTTTATATCCGATCTCAATCGGAATTTGCGTTGTGCGCCTTACCCCCGCCGGGTCGAGATTGCCGCCGTTCAGGATCAGGGCCCGAACCCTGTCGGGATGCCTCATGGCAAATTCCATGGCAATGTTCGCGCCGTCGGAGAAGCCCAAAATTGCCGCCCTTGAAAGCAGATGCTCCTGCATAAAATCGTATAAATCGCGGGAAAATTGCCGGATGGTAAAGGGCGCGCTTCCGCGAGGCGATTTGCCGTGGCCTCTTGTATCCAAAGCAATCACCCGGTATTTTCGATGAAAATAATCGATTTGATTTTTGAAGTAGCCGCTGTTTTCGCCGTTTCCATGCAAAAGGATAAGCGGTTCGCCGGCGCCCTTTTCCTGATAGAATAATTCGATATCCATTGTATCCTCACAAATTCTGATTGGACGAGAGGGGAAAAATGTGGATTTGCCAGTTTGGCATAGCGGAGGGTACGGGGAGGGGAAGGGTTTTGAGAGCTTCCCGCGCTCGGGAGCTTTAGGAGGCGTTCACGTACTTTAGGGGGCCTTTGGGGCGCGCGAGGGGGCTGGCAAATTCTCTGATTTTCTCGCTGAAAATGGCCTCTGCGGTGCTCTTCGTTATCCGAAAGGGGCGGCCTCAACGAGCGGCTATTTCAGCCGCTTGCCCATCTCGACGCGCACCTCGCGCCGCTGGGGATCGGCGTTGGAATAGGCGTAAAGATCAAAGCCCACGATGGAAAAGCCGTTCTTTTTATAAAACGCAATGGCGCGCTCATTGCAGGATTGCGTTTCCAGAATGAGCATCCGCCCGCCCAGAGCCGCCGCCGTCTGGGCGATGCGATCCATGAGCGCCTGGCCGGTTCCCCGCCCCCGCGCCGCAGCCTCGAACACGCAGATATTGCTGATGCGAAAGCGGTTGTTCCAGCTTTCCATCGCGCCCTCGACGAACCCGGTCAGCCGCCCGTTTTCAAACGCGCCGAAGGCAAGGGGGTTCCAGCCACTCGCCGAAAAATACATCGTCAAAGGATTTTTCAACCGGTGCTTCGAAGGGGGTATACTGTATCCGAAAGCCATCCTCATCGGGGCGAATATCGTAATACCCCCTCGTCGTGTAGCGAGCGGTGAATTTTTTCCCTGCGTATTGCTTTTTCTCCAGCGGCATGACGATCATGGGCCGTTCCTCCGCATTCTATGGTTTTTCCATGCTCCCGTATCCTCGAATCGCGCGGGCGGCGGCCTCCATGGGCCTCCCGTCCGCTTCGCTTTCCTATCTACTTTCTAAAAAAATGAAAATCGCAGCAATCGCCGCCGTAGCCCAGGGTCTGGGTGCGGGTGAAGCCGATTTTTTTCAGCCCGCCGTAAGTCACATCATCCACATCACAGAATAGACGGCATAGCTCGGGGCAGCCGCTTTCCTGACAGGCCGTGTGCCAAAGACACTTCTTGATGGTGACGTCAAAGAAGCCCTCGCCGCAGCGCTGCTCGCTTTTCTGCAAATCGGTGGCGCACATGATTTTCAGAAAGATGCGGCTGTAAAGCGCGTAAAACCCCGGCACGGCCTCCATGGCCGCCGTGGAGGCGTGCTTTTTCGCCGCGACCTTCTCCAGCATGTATTTCCGCATGCGCGCGTATGCGTCCGCCTGCGACGCACTGTCTGCCAGCAGCGCCTGGTATAACGCGATTCGTGGGAGGAGCGTCTGGGCCAGCGTTTTCATCTGATTTTTCGTTTTGCCCGTCGCGCCCGCGATCAGCTTGATCAGCGCCTTTTCCTGCGCGGCCAGCAGCGCGCCGCCTGGGCCCGCGCCGAATTCCTCCATGAGAAACGCCTTTATCTGCTTCTGCTGCTTGATGCGCATTGTTCTCCCCCCTTTTCGCGCTTCGTTTTTCTTCGTGTGCGCATCCGAGTATAGCACACGGCGCGGGCGATGGCAAGAGGCGGCCTTCCGCGTCCGCGGAAAAGCCTGCGTATTCTTTTCCTTTGCGTTTTTATTGCTAGCGGAGAAGCCTGCCGGTTTCTTGCCTCCTGCTCATTTCCAATCGGCTTTCTTGGGTGGGCGCAGGAGGACATTCTTTGGCCGCCAAAGAGCGGCTCCCTCGCATATTTTTACTGTCAGCGGAGAAGCCAGCCGATTCCTTGCCTCCTGCCCTTCTCCAATCGGCTTTCTTAAAGGGGGGCGAAACGACCGGCCTGCCAGTGGCAGGAGCGGCCTTCGGGCCGCAGGGAGCCCCGCATAAGTCAATCGTTCTCCTCCTCCATTTTCCAATAATCCTCCACGCCCTGGGCGACGGCCTGGGCCAGGCGGGCCTGATAGGCGGAATCCAGGAGCAGGCGCTCCTCGGCGGCGTTGGAGATAAAGCCGCATTCGATGAGCACGGAGGGCAGATCCAGGGAGAGGATGAAATAATCCCCGGCCATGGCCGCGCGCTGCTTGGGCGGAGCCAGGGCCTGGATGAGGGAGGCCTGCAGCGCCCCGGCCAGCAAACGGCTTTGCGCCTGGCCCTGGCGATAGAACACCTGGGGGCCGGATTCCCGGCGGCTGCGGTATTCGTTCATGTGAATGCTCAGCACCATCTGCGCCCCGCCCTCCTGAGCCAGGGCCAGCCGGGCGGAAAGATCGGCGCGCTTATTTTCGCTGTACTGCATGTCCGTTTCCCGGGTCATAATCACGGCTGCGCCCCGGGCTTCCAGCGCGTCGCGGACGGCCCGGGCGGTTTGCAGATTGATCTCCTTTTCCCAGGCGCGGCTTTCCTGCGCCCGTGCGCCGCCGTCCGTGCCGCCGTGGCCCGCGTCCACCAGAATGATTTTTCCGGATAGGCTGCCCCCGGCCTTTTCCACCGGCCGGGCGGGCACCGCGGGCCGCGCGGGCCGGGGCGTGGCCGCCGTCAGCGCCAGCAGGCACAGCCCCGCCGCCCCCAGCAGCGCCAGCCGCCGCCGGATTTTCTTTTTCATCGCCGCCACCTCCTGACGCATTCTATGCATTTTCCCGGAGGAAAAATGCTGTCAAGTCACAAAAGTATGAAGTTTTTCTCCCCAGACGTTTTCCCCGGTTATCCACATTTTCCCCACCTCGCCCCGGGCCCCCTATGCTGCATATTCAGCGCAAATTTGCGAAAAAGCGCCGTCGAATCAACAAAATTGAATGTATATGCGGTATAATTCTCGCTTTTTTATACGGATTTTCATTTTTTGAACTTTTCCACATTATCCACAGAGTTATCCACACTTTCGGAGGAAAAAGCCCTTGATTTTCGGGGATTCCGCCTTTTGACTGTGGATAACTTTTGAAAATGCGAAGTTATCCACAGCCGTTTTCCCCCAAACGGGCTCCTTTTTCCCCAGGCTTATCCCGGAATTTTCCCCAGGAAAGCGCACAAATAAAATAAGAGACTTGTCATAAAAACGTAAAATTTACAGACTTGACACGCATGAAAACTTGCAAATGCCGAAAAAGAGGGGATTGCGCCGGGACCGCCATCTATGCTAAAATATCGGATGAAAAAAAGACGATAAGAAAGGATGTGCAACGGCATGGCGAAATATGCGGTGGAATACGCGCTGCGCGCGCCCATGGGCGGCGTTCGGCTGACGGGCGGGCGGTTTCAGCAGGCGTTTGAGAAAAATCTTTCCTTCCTGCGAGGGTTCGATCCCGACCGGATGATGTATTGGTTCCGGGTGCGGGCGGGACGGCCTGCGGTCAAGGCCCCTTATGCCTGCGGAGACGGGCACTTTGAAAACAATCTGCACGGGCAGACGGTGGGCGAATTTCTCATGGGCGCGGGGGCCAGCCTGCTCTGGCAGGAGGACGCGGGCCTGCGGGAAACGGTGCGGGCGCTGCTGCAGGAACTGGCGGAATATCAGCAGCCCGATGGCTTTCTGCTGCCCATCGATCGGGAAACCTTCAAAACCAAGGAATACCCCAATTACACCCGCGCATGGCTGACCTTCGGCCTGCTGGACGCGGGCTATGCCGGAGAGCAGGAGGGCTTCCGCCTGGCCCGGGGCATGGGCGATCATTTTAACCAGAGCGACGTGCTGCCCTATGTGAAGGATATGAACCTGGGCTTCCAGGGCATTCTGGCCAACACCCGGCTTTACGACGCGCCCGTGGGCAAAATGAAGGATATCGAGGTGGCCGTGCGCTATTACCAAGAGGATTGGTGGCTGGAGCAGCTTATCGCCGAGGATCACCGGGCCATTTACGATCACCCCGGCAATCACCCCCATTCCACCCTGCTGACCACCCTGGAGGGCTATTGCGATCTATATCGCGTGACGGGCCGGGAAAAATACATTTCCGCAGTAAAGCACGCCCTGAAAATGTATGAGGAAAAATGGCAGCATGTGGGCGGCGGCATCAGCATGTGCGAGATGGATACCTACTATCCCGGCTGCAACTGGCTGAGCCCCTCCCATCATTATAACGAACTGTGCTCCACCAATTTCTGGGTGCTGCTCAATCAGCGGATGCACCTGCTGGAGCCGGACAACGCCCACTATGTGGACGAAATGGAAAACAGCCTGTACAACGTGCTGCTGGCGGCGCAGGTGGGGGATCAGGGGTTCCATTACCTGAATTTCCTTCAGCGCACCAAGGATTGGCGCTATCTGGATCGGGCCACCTGCTGCGCCGCCCTGGGCACGCGGCTGACAGCGCTGCTGCCTCAATTCCTTTACACCTATACGCAGAATTCCGTTTCCTGCGATATTTACGCCGCAAGCGAAGCCCAGCTGCCCAACGGCGTTTCCCTGCGGGTGGAAACCGGGCTGCCGGATAACGGGCATGTGCGGGTGGAAGTGGTGCGGGCGGAGCGGCCCTTCACCCTGCGCCTGCGCGTTCCCCGCTGGGCCGCGCCCGAGGGAAAATCCTTCTATCAGGTGCATCAGGGGGTGCAGGCCGGGGCGGTTTTCACCCTGGATTTCCCCTTCGCCTTCCGCGCCACCCGCTATACCGGCGGCGAACAGCTGCGCGATTGCGAACGCTGGGCCGTGGAATACGGCCCCCTGCTCTATGCCGCCCTGGGCGCGCCGAACCCCCTGACCGTGCGCTTTGATCCCCAGCGCCCCCAGGATTGGTTCACCCCCCTCCCCGGCGAAAAACGCCGCCTCGCCCTCCGCGGCGATTCCGCCCACTCCTACATGGCCTATCTCGACATTCACGACGAACCCTTCGACGTATACCCCGCGGTGAAGGACGGGGAGAATAAATAAGAATAATGCGGGAGGACATTCTTTGAGGGCCAAGGAATGTCCTCCCGCCCTCTCCCAAGAAAGCCGATTGGGAAGGGGGGCAATAGAAAATCCGCTTGCCTGTCCGCGAACGAAATTGGAAGGAACGGGAGGCGGGAAAAACGCATGCTTCTCCGCAAAAAAGGATAAGAAAAACGAAACGCCCCAAAAGCTCCTATAAGATCCTTTAGGAACCTGGAGGCGTTTTTTTCTTTGCCATCTGTTAGCGGAGAAGCAGGCGGATTTCCAACGTTTTGATTTTATCCATACAGCTTTCTTGGAGGGGGGAGCGAAACGACCGGCCTGCCAGTGGCAGGAGCGGCCTTTAGGCCGCAGGGAGCTGAGCGAGTCAACCGAAACAAGCGGGGGGCGCGGCAGCGATCCGCCGCGCCGATTGAGGTTGCGGAAGGGGGAACCGCTCTTTGTAAGCCAAAGAACGGTTCCCCCGCATTATTTATATCTCGTTCCCGTTACCCCTGCTTGCCGCCGCATTCGGGGCAGAACTTGGCGGAGCGGGGAATGCGCTTGCCGCATTCGCAGCAGAATTTTGTGTCGGCGGCGTTTTCCTGGGGTGCGGCCTGGGGCTGCTGGACGGCCTGAGGCTGCATGGCGCCCTGCATGACCTGGGCCATCATCATGCCCGCGCCCATGCCCGCGCCCATACCGGCGGCGCCGTTTTGGTTATTGGCGGCCTCGCGCATGGCCTCGGCGGCCTGGAACTGGGCGTATTGGTTCAGATTGCCCACCACGCCCATGGAGGTGCGGCGATCCATGGCCTTTTCCACCTCGTCGGGCAGGGAGATATTCTCAATCACGAAGGATTCCAGCTTCAGCCCCAGGGCGGCGATGCGGGGGGACAGGCTTTGCAGCGCGTACTGGGACAACTCGTCGTAATTGGCGGCCAGATCCAGGGCGGGAATTTTGCTTTGAGCGATAGCGTCGGAAAGGCCGGAAACCAGGGTGCGCTTGATCTGGCCCGTCACGCCGTCCACCGTCATATAGGCGGAGGTGCCGAACACTTCCTTCAGGAAGGCCACGGGATCGGCCACTCGGAAGGAATAAATGCCGAAGGCCCGCAGGCGCACCATGCCGAACTCAGCGTCCCGCATCATGACGGGATTGCTGGTGCCCCATTTCTGATCCAGGAACTGATGCGTGTTGATGAAATACACTTCCGCCTTGAAGGGGGAATTAAAGCCGAACTTCCAGCTTTTCAGCGCGGTGAGGATGGGCATATTCTGGGTGGACAGCTCGTAGCGCCCGGGCTGGAACACATCGGCGATCTTGCCCTCGTTCACCATCACAGCCACCTGGCTTTCCCGCACGGTCAGCTGCGCGCCCATCATGATTTCCTTATCATTATGGTTATAACGATACACCATGGTATCGGAGGAAGCTTCCTTCCATTCGATTACATCCACCAATTGATTGGTGAGCTTGCTGAAAAGACCCATTGTTTTGCCTCCCTTTGCTTATTGCTCCAGCAGCGCCTTCAGCCCGTCCAGGCGATAGGCGCTGACGATTTGCATATCCAGATCCAGATATTCCTTAATGCGCTGAATGGAATCCTGCACATGGGCCTCCGCCCGGGCCAGGAACGCCTCGGACGGTTCAGGCTCCTCCATTTGCAGGGGCAGGCACAGCAGGCGGATGTGCCGCGGCGTCTGCACGGAAACGGCGTAATAAATATCATCCACATAGCGGCCGAAGAAATTATTGCGCAGGGCGCTTTCCAGGCGCTGCTGGGCGTGGCCGTGATGCTCGGAAAGATAAACCTCGCCCTGGGGCATATCCAATTCGTACAGCGCGCATACGCCGTGGGCGTCCACCCGGGAACGAATCAGCCGCAGCCCCCGCTCCAGCGCCGCGTAATCCCGCAGCTGGCCGGAAAGCAGCTGCGTCACCAGCTCATCCCGCTGCAGGGTGAGCATCGCGTCCTCGTCGTAATAATCATCGGAAAAATCCGCGTGCAGCCGATCCAGCAGCTGCACCGTTTCCTTTAAAATGGCCCGCTGCTTTTCAAAATCCTCCGCCACTTCAAAAATGGGCAGGCTGGGCCGGCCGTAGCGCAGATAGCGGGTCAGGGGCGTGGAATCGCCCTTCAGGCTGTAGCCAACGGCGTCCACGGCGCTGGAATTCAGCAGTTCCACCCCCGCCTCCGCGCTGCGCACAATCTGCGGCGCGCGGCAGCCCAGGCTGGGCCAGTCGATTTGGTGCTGAAGCAGAGCAATCTTGTCTTCCTGATCCGTGACGAGCAGCAGTTTATACATGCGTTTCCTCCGTATGCAATGGCGCGTTCCCGGCGTTATCGTCCGCCCGGGCGCGCAATGGCGGATGAACCGCCGCGCGGTTCTCCACGGCTACAAGTATATCATATGATTGTCGGCGTAACGCTTACAGCGTCCCGCTGCCCCGGAGAAACCGCTTCGCGGTTTTCCTAATCATTGTGTCATGATTGTCGCTGTGCGGTTTACGAATCACCCCCCAGCGACCCGGAAAACGCTAAAGCATTCTCCTGATTTTTATTATATCATATTTTATAGATAGTTACAAGGTTTATAGGAAAATTGCGGGGCGGGGGAGGAAATTGGAAGAATTGGGGGCAGAAGGCCGGCCGCCTTGCGGACAATAAGGAAAAATTTTTACGCCCCGCGCCCTCGCCGAGGCGGGTCGCGGGTTTCGGGCGGCAATTAACCCCCTCCCGCATTATCTTCTTATCTCATTCCCCGGCGGGGAGAGCGCCGCCGGGGCGGATGAGGCATTGACGATAGCAGTGAATGAAATAGAGGGTTTCCGCCGCGGCGGTAATGGTCCAGGAGAAGATATACAATAAATAGAGGGAGAGGATGGTGTGGAAATAGGCGAACACGGTGTACACCCAGATCACCCGGAACACGCAGGAGCCCAGGATCACGATAATCGTGGGAACCACGCTTTTGCCCAGGCCCCGGGAGGCTGCGATGGCGCAATCCATGAACGCAGAGAAGGCATAGGAAAAGGCCATTACGCGCAGGCGCGTCATGCCCTCGGCGGCCACGGCGGCGTCCTCGGTGAAGAGGGAGAGGAACTGCGGCCCGAAAAGCACCAACGCGCCGCCCAGCACGCCCCCGGCAATAAAGGAAAATGCCAGGCTGACCAGATAGCTGTGCAGCACGCGCTTGCGCTTGCCCGCGCCGTAGTTCTGGCTCATAAAGCTGGAGCAGGCGGTGTAAAAGGCGGCCATCACGTCGTAGACCAGGCCGTCGGCGTTGGCGGCGGCGGAATTGCCCTCCACCACCACCGCGTCAAAGGAATTCACCCCTGCCTGAATGAACAGATTGGCAATGGCGAAAATGGAATTCTGCGCCCCGGCGGGCAGGCTGAGCCGCAGCACCTGGCGCGCCTTATCCCCGTGCAGCCGCAGCCGTCCCCGGCGCAGGCCCACGCAGGAGGGGTTTCGCCCCAGGGCGATGAGGATCAACGCCGCGGAGGCATACTGGGAAACCACGCTGGCGATGGCCACGCCCGCCTCGTCCAGATGAAACACGATCACCAGCAGCAGGTTCAGCGCGATATTCAGCGCCCCCGCCAGGGAAAGGAAAAGCAGCGGCTTGCGGGTGTCCCCCTGGGCGCTGAAAACCGCGTTGCCGAAATTATACAGCGCCAGGGCGGGCATGCCCAGAAAATAAATGCGCAGGTATAATTCTGCGCCGTCGATGAGCTCCTCCTTGGTGCCCAGCAGCTCCAGCAGACCCCGCACCCCCGCCTGGCCGATGAGCAGCAGCGCAAGGCCGATAATGACGCTCAGCAGCAGCGAGGTGTGCACCGTCTCCTCCGCGTTTTTTTCCTCCCGCGCGCCCAGATACCGGGCCACCATCACGTTGACGCCGCTGCCCACGCCGATGAGGAACCCCGTGAACAGCGAAACCAGAATGGCCGTGGAGCCCACCGCCCCCAGCGCCCGGGGCCCGCCGAAGCGCCCCGCCACGGCGATATCCGCCATGTTGAACAAAACCTGCAACACATTGGAAAACATCAGCGGCACGCTGAAGGCGAAGATCTGCCGGCCCAGGGGGCCGGAGGTTAGGTCTGTCTGGTGGCTGCGCATGGCGAAAAATCCCCGCTCCTTTCGAAAAAAAGCGCCCCGGGCGGACGGGCCCTTCCCCGCCGCCGGAACCAGCTTACGGTAGCGCATTTCGGTGGAAATGTCAAGGGAGAAAAATTGTAAATTTTTCTTGCCATTCGGCGCGTTTTCTATTATCATAGGAGCGTTTGCATAACGAGCGTTCGCCCCCGCGTGCGGGCGAAGGAGGAGGCGCTTTCCCCGATGGATACGAACATGCTGATTGCGCAGCTGGTGGGCGTGGTTGCCGCCATATGCGCGCTTTTTTCCTTCCAATGTAAAGAAACGAAAAAGCTGGTGGCTCTGCAATCCATCGCATCGGTGCTGTGGGGCGTGCATCAGTATCTGCTGGGGGCGTATACGGGGATGCTGCTTAACGCGGGCGCTATCGTTCGCGGCATATGCCTTTGCAGCCGCCCCCGGAAATGGGCGGAAAGCAAATACACCGTGGCGGGGGTCACGCTGCTGATGGCGGCGTTGGGGGCCCTGAGCTGGACGGACTGGCGCTCCATCCTGCCCATCGTGGCGATGGTGGCGGGCACGCCCTTTTTCTGGTGCCGCAGCGGGCGCACCCTGCGCCTGGCCCAGGTGGGCTTCATCTCCCCCTTATGGCTGGTATACAACGTGCTGAATTATTCCATCCCCGGCGTGATTACCGAATGCCTCAACATGCTCTCCGTCCTCGTGTATTTCTGGAGAGAGAAAAGAAAAAAAATTTAAATATATATGCGGGGGAACCGCTCTTTGTTGGCCAAAGAGCGGTTCCCCCGCGCCCCCTCCGAGAAAGCCGATTGGGAAGAAAAGGGCAATAAGAAATCAGCCTGCTTCTCCGCTGACGTTTTTAAAAGAGAACGTCTCGTTCCCTTATTGTCGGTGGAGAAGCAGGCTGATTTCTTTCTTTTAAATTTATCCATACAGCTTTCTTGGAAGGGGTCTGGGGAAACCATTCTTTGACTTACAAAAAATGGTTTCCCCAGCTTGCTTTTCCCAATCGGCTTTCTTAGAGGGGGCGAGGAGGGATTCTTTTGCCAGCAAAGAATACTTCCCCCGCATTTTTAAAAAATTTCCCCAATGTGACGAATCTCTCACCGAATTGTCACGCGGGCGTCACCTGGGGCTGGTAAACTAGAGGCTGTTAAAAGGAAGGAGAGCGAGAGCCCATGGATATTTTAAAGGTAGAGCATTTAAGCAAAGTATACGGCAAGGGAGAGAACCAGGTCAAAGCGTTGGACGACGTATCCTTCACGGTGGCGAAGGGGGAGTTCATCGCCATCATCGGCCCTTCGGGCAGCGGCAAATCCACGCTGCTGCATTTGCTGGGCGGGGTAGACATTCCCTCCTCGGGGAAGGTTTATCTGGACGGCACGGACGTATACGCCCAGAACCCGGAGCAGCTGGCCATTTTCCGCCGCCGCCAGGTGGGCCTGATTTATCAGTTTTACAATTTGATTCCCGTGCTGAACGTGGAGGAGAACATTGCGCTGCCGCTGCTGCTGGACGGGCGCAAGGTGGATCAGACGTATATGGAAACGCTGCTGTCCACGCTGTCGCTTACGGCGCGGCGGAAGCACCTGCCCAATCAGCTGTCCGGCGGGCAGCAGCAACGGGTGTCCATCGGCCGGGCGCTGATTCATTCCCCGGCGCTGATGCTGGCCGACGAGCCCACCGGCAACCTGGACAGCAAAAACAGCCAGGAAATTATGGATCTGCTGAAGCTGGCCAACCGGAATTACGGCCAGACCCTGCTGGTAATCACCCATGACGAGCGCATTGCCCAGCAGGCGCGGCGGGTGATCGCCATCGAGGATGGCAAAATCGCTTCGGACGAGGTGATGGGCTGATGCATGTGATGTGTTCTTTGGCCTGGCGGCAGATGCGGCAGCAGAAGCGCCGCACGGTAATCACCATTCTGGGCGTGATCGTGGCGGTGGCGATGATCGCGGCGGTATCCTCCTTTGCGGCCACCTTCACCGATCTGTTCGTGCGGGAGAAAATCGCCATGGACGGCGATTGGCACGCCCAGATCAGCAACACTACCGCGGCGGACCGGGAGAAAATCGCCGCGGATCCCCGGGTGCGCTCGGTATTTGTGATGGGGCAGCACGGGGTGTATTCCCTGCCCCAGCGCATGGGCCGCATCGGCCAGGCGCGAATTATCTCCCTGGATGCGGCGGGGCTGGACGCCATGCAGGTGCGTCTGCTTTCCGGCGCGTATCCTCAGCAGGCGGGCGAACTGCTCATCAGCGACAGCTTCGCCAAGGGGGCGGGCCTGAAGACGGGAGACGCGCTGACGCTGCTGGATGAAACGGGAGCGGAAAAGCGCTTCACCATCTGCGGCACAGCCTCCATGACCCCCTTGGAAACCGTGGCGGCGGGGGAAGGCTGCGCCCTCATCGCCCAGCCGGAGAAAACCCGCCTGGAAACGGGGGATGCGATTATCCGCCTTTATAAGCCCGACCGCGGCATTTACGATTGGCTTCAGGCCCTGTGCGAAGGCCTGCCCGGGGAGCAGCGATACGACGCCCACACCTCCCTCCTGATTTATCAGGGGGTGAGCAGCAACGACACGATTCTCGCCACCATTTACGCCATGGAGGCCATCATCATGGTCATCATCCTGGCGGCGGCGGTGAGCCTGATTTATAACGCCTTCGCCATCTCCGTCACCGATCGGGCGGCGCAGTTCGGCATGCTTTCCTCCATCGGGGCCACCATGCGCCAGCGTCGCCACGCCGTGCTCTTTGAGGCGCTGACCATCGCCCTCATCGCCATTCCCTTCGGCCTGGTCTTTGGCTATCTGGGCATCGGAATCACCTTCGCGGTGGTGAATTCCCTGATGACGGAGCTGGTGACGGGATCCTCCTCGGCCGCGCTGCAATTGGTGGTCAGCCCCGGGGCGGTGGCGCTGTCGGTGGGGCTGGCGCTGATCACGGTGCTGATTTCCGCGTGGATTCCCGCCCGCCGGGCCGCCCGGATTTCCCCCATGGAGGCCATCCGCAAAACCCAGGATATCAAGCTCAGCGGCAAGGAAGTGAAAACCTCCCGCCTCACCCGCAGGCTGTTCGGATTTGAGGGCGAGCTGGCGCTGAAAAACCTGAAGCGCAATAAAAAGCGCTACCGGGTCACCACCTTTTCCCTGGCCATGAGCCTGATTTTGTTCCTATCCGCCTATTCCTTCACCCACTACATGACCGCCTCCTACACCACCGCCGTGGAGGAGCAGGAAAGCAATCTTCACCTTTCCGTTTATCCCTTTGATATGCCCGCCCAGGGAGATTTTCCCTACGGCGTGCTGGACGCGCTGGAGGCGCGGGCCCTGGCCGTGCCCCAGGCGCAGCAGGCGGCGGCGTATACCTTCTATAACCGCGGTTTTTCCGCCGTGCTGGCCCAGCGGGAGCGCTACACCGCCCAGCTGCAAGCCCTGTTGGGCGAAGAAGAGGCCCTTTCGGCCAGCGTGATCTGGATGACGGCAGCCTGGCGGCGCTGGCGCAGGCCCTGGGCGCTTCTCTGGAGGAATTGAAGGATCCCCAGGCCCCCGCGGCCATTCTGGTGAACGGCGGCACGCTGTATCACGATCAGCGGTTCGATTCCCTGACGCTGCTGGATGTGCGGCCGGGGGATCAGATCACCCTGTCGGGCACGCATTACGCAGGCCAGAACCGGGATAAAACGACGCGGGATTATTCCCTGCGCGTGGCCGCCGTCACGGCGGAGCGGCCCTTCGGCCTGTCGGGCACGCTGCTTTCCCCCGAGGCGCTGATTATTCTTTCCGAAACCGCCGCCCGGGCCCTGCTGCCCCAGACCAAGCCGCGGCTGGAGGTGCTTATCCAGGCGGAAAACGACGCCCTGGGCGAGGAAGCGCTTCAGGCCCTCAAGGATGAATTCTCCCCCTGGGGCCGGGGCCGGGCGCTGACGGACGAGGAGGTGGACCGCCTGATTCAGGAGGGCGGATACCTGCAAATTTCCCTGCAAAATTACGCCTCCGCCCGCCGGGCCGCTCACCAGCTCACCGCGATTATCAATATCTTCATTTACGGCTTTATCACCCTGCTTTCCCTGGTGGGCGCGGCCAACATCGTGGGCACGATTTCCACCTCGCTCCTGCTGCGCAAGCGCGAATTCGCCATGGTGGAATCCGTGGGCATGGGCAATCGCGCCTTTGACCGGATGATCCGCTGCGAAAGCGCGTTCTACGGGCTGAAGGCGGTGGCCTGGGGCCTGGCGGGCAGCGTCGTCGCCGTGTTCCTGATGCGGAAGGCCGTGGGCCAGAGCTTCTCCCTGCCCTTCCAGCTGCCCTGGGTGCAGATGCTCATCGGCGTGGCCGCCGTGTTCCTGCTGGTGGCCCTTACCATGGCTTACTCCGTGCATAAAATCCGCAACGATTCCATCGTGGAGGATCTGCGGCTGGAGTGAGGGAAAATAAATATATGCGGGGGGAGGCATTCTTTGGGGACGACAACGCAAAGAGCCTCCTTCCGCATTATTTTGTTCCTTGCGTCATACAGCCCGCTGTGGTATACTGGCGGGGAAAAAGGAGCTTCGCCGGGCGTTTTTCGGGCGAAGCGGGAGGATGAATAGCATGGATTGCAAATTGAGCGTATATTCCCTGCCCCGAAGCGGCATGACGCCCCTCCAGGCGCTGGATTACACCCATGAAATGGGCCTGCGCGGCTGTGAATTTTTGTTTTTGGAGTCCGCGCCCCTTCCCACCCCGGCAGAGGCGGAGGCCTGGCGGGCGCGCGCCCAGGCGCTGGGGATCGTCATTCCCAACATTTCCATCGGCGTCAACCTGTGCGCCGACGACGGCGGCCAGGCGCTGGAAATGCTGAAGGCGTATGCGCGAATTGCGAAAAGCCTGGGCGCGCCCTCCATGATGCACACGCTGTATCCCCGCCCCGCGCCCGCCCACGGCAGTCCGGAGGAGGGCGCGCTGATGGCGCGGGCCGTTTCCCGCGTGCGCGCGCTGTGGGATTACTGCGCGTCCATCGGCATTGCCGAAACGCTGGAGGAGCAGGGGCTTGTATTTAATGGATGCGCGCGCTTTTCACAGGTGCTTTGCCAGGTGGAGCGCCCGGTGGGCGTCGTTCTGGACGCGGGCAACCCCGCCTTTGTGGGGGAGGACGCGCTGCACGTCCTGGAGCGCTTCGGCCCGCGCATCACCCACGTTCATTTAAAGGATTACGCCCTTGCGGTGGACGGCGCCGCCCCGCGCCCGCGAAATCTGGGCGAGGGGGATATGCGCGTGCGGGAGCTTCTGCAAGGGCTTTGCGCCCAGGGCTACGCAGGCTGGTTTTCCCTGGAATGCGTGAAAATCAGCGATTTCGACGCGGAGGAAGCCCGCAATATCGCCTGGGCCCGGGCGGCGCTGGCGGGCATGCAGGGGTAAGGCCGCGCGGCTTCGCCGCAGCTATTCCTTCAGCCTCGCTGAATCCAATAGCGCTGGACGACCTCGCCGCCGTCGATAATTTCGTTTTCCAGCACGCCTCCGTTTTTGATGATGGTTCGGGCGGAGGCGGCGTTCGCCTTATCGCAGCACATCAGCACGCGCCGGATGCCCAGGCGGTCGCATTCCTCCAGGGCCAGGGCGATCATGCGCGTGCCCAGGCCCTGGCCCCGCAGGCTGGGGCGAATGCCGTCGCCGATGTGCCCGCCCGAGCGCAGCAGCCCCTCGTTCAGGGTGTGGCGGATGTTCACCGCGCCCACAAAGGCGTTCCGCTCCGTGTCCAGGCAGAAAAATGTGGAATCGGGGACGTGGCTTTCATCGGCGGTCTTTATTTCCAGGCTGTGGGCGTAAGCGTCCAGATCGTGATAATCGCATTTCCGAATGGCCCAGGGGACGATCCTCTCCCCTGTGGCGCTCCATTCGTCCATCATGTCCAGCAGCTGCGGCGCATAGCGCTTATCAAATTTCACCAGCTTCAGCACGGTAAATTCCTCCTTTTGGTGGGGAGATATTGCGGGGAACCCGTCTTTGGAGGCATTTCACCCCGCGTTCCTCCGCTAAAGCATTTTCCTAATCATTATACCATGATTGTCAGCGTAACGCTTACAGCGTCCCGCTGACCCGGAAAATGCTAAAGCATTTTCCTAATCATTATACCATCCGCACCTGCGCAAGGCAAATTTTTTATAAAATCGAACTTGATTTAATTAAGAATCTGCGGTATACTATCCCTGACAGCAAGGCGCAAACAACGTTTTTTCCCCATCAAGCAAAAGGAGGCAGTCACCATGGAAAAGACCTATAACGGCGGCATCAAGCTGCGGGTGCTGGATCAGGAATACGACGTATACCTGGATATGGCGTTGGAAATGCTGGAGGAAATTCAGCGCAACAATGCCGCGGGCAAGCGCACGGTGATGATTATCCCCTGCGGGCCCACGGGTCAGTATCCCATCTTCGCCACGCTGGCCAATCGGCTGAAGGTGTCGCTGAAGAACGTGCATTTCTTCAATATGGATGAATACCTGGTGAACGATCACGAGCGTATCGCGGATGAGCACCCCATGTCCTTCCACGGGCGGATGCAGCGCGATCTGTACGACCGGCTGGATCCCGCCCTGGGCATGACCCTTGCCCAGCGCCATTTCCCCGAGCCGGGCCACGAGGCGGAATACGACGCCGAAATCGCGGCCCTGGGCGGGGCGGATCTGTGCCTGGGCGGCATTGGCATCAACGGCCATATCGCCTTTAACGAGCCCCCGGAAAAGGGCCAGGAAATCAGCGCGGAGGAATTCGCCGCCCTGCCCACCCGCGTGCTGCCCATCACCCGGGAAACCATCGTGGCCAACGGCATCGGCTATCAGCGGGGCGATTTGCGGGGTATGCCCGAATGGTGCATCACGGTGGGCATGAAGCCCATCCTGGCCTCCCGGCGCATTTATATCGCCCTGAGCCGCGATTGGCAGTATGGCATCACTCGCCGGGTGCTCACCGGCCCCGTTACCAGCGCCATTCCCTGCTCTCTGCTCCAAACCCACGGGAACGTAACCTTCGCTTCCCCCAAAACTATCGCCCAGGGGCTGTAATATATGCTGCGGGGGGAGGAAACCCTCCCCCGTGTTTCCCACAAGAAAACCGATTGTTGTTGAATGCCATCCTTTGTTAGCGGAGAAGCAGCCTGATTTCTTGTTGCATGCCTTTATCCAGTCGGTTTTCTCGGAGGGCGCGCGGGGGAACCGCTCTTTGGCCTCCAAAGAGCGGTTCCCCCGCAGTATCCTTCAATATTCTCTTCAAATTATTTCTTGATTCGCGCCTTGGCGTAGGCCACGGTTTCCTCCGTAAGGCGGACGGAGCCGATGGCGTCCTCCAGGGAGCAGCGGGTAAAGGGCGCGCCGGAAATCAGGCAATCGGTGAAGTAAAGAATTTCGGCGGTATAGCCGTCGGGCAGCGGCTCGGTGACGCCGGAGGGGGTGCCGTCGGCGTTATCGGTGGTCTTGGGCACGCGAACGACGCCCTCCTCGATGTACCAGGCCAGGTTCGGCTCCCGCCGGGAGGTATACTCCAGCACGCCGCCCTCGAACACCGCGCGATAGCCGCAGTTCCAGGGGTAGACGCCGCCCCGGGGCATATCCCAGCCGGTATCGATTTCCACCAGCGTGTTGCCATAGCGATAGATGGAGAACATGTGCTCCGGGTTATCGTGATGATAATACAGATCGGCGTGGAGATCGGTGGGCTCGCCCAGGACGGAGCGCATGTAATCCAGATCGTGGATATTCAGATCAAAGGGGCTGGAGCCGCTCAATTCCTCATGGATGTTCCAATCCCGCCAGGCCAGGCCCAGATCGCGCCGGCCGCTGATGCGAACCATCGTGAGGGAAAGCAGCTTGCCGAAGGGCTGCTCCTCGATGGCCTTGCGCAGATAGACGTATTGCGGGATGAAGCGAACAACGTGGGCCACCATCATCCGCTTGCCCGTTTCCTTTTCCACGGCCAGCAGCTCCTGCGCCTTTTCGGCGGAGAGGCACAGCGGCTTTTCGCACAGCACATGGGCCCCCGCCCGCATGGCCTTCACGGCGTATTCCAGATGCAGCGCCGTGGGCAGGCAGATATCCACGATATCCGGCTTTTCCGCGGCCAGCAGCGCGTCCGCCGTTTCATAGGCCTTGGCCCCGAAATCCGCCGCCCGGGCGTTCCGCCGGTCTTCCAGCAGATCGGCCACGGCGATCATCTTCGCCCGATCCCCCTGCACCTTCCAGCCGTTTACATGGGCGCTGCTGATGGAGCCGCAGCCAAGCATGGCAACCTTGAACATTTTGTTTCCCTCCTTGTTAGATCGATTTCGATCTTATGTGATTCAATTATACAAGAACCGCTCCAAAAAGTAAAGAGAGAAAGGATGGTTTATCATGGAAAAATTTTGGCGTTTGGGCACGATCATTTCTGCGGACGTGCTGGCGGAGGGCATCGCTTTCTGCCGCCAGGCGGGGCTGGACACCTTGCAGCTGCGCACGGGGGACGCCAGCCTGCGCCCCCGGGAGCAGATGGAGGCCCTGCGGCCGCTGTTGAAGGAATTCCCCGCCGATACTCTGGCGGCGGGCTGGTCGGGCCCGGCGAAGTGGAATTTCCGGGAAGGCCCCGCCACCCTGGGCGTGGGCCCCAAGGAAACCCGCGCCGCGCGGATGCAATCGCTGCTGACGGCGGCGGAATACGCCGCGCTGCTGGAAATCCCCCTGATGCAGACGCATTTCGGCTTCGTGCCTGAAAACCCGGGGGATCCGGAATACGCCGAGCATGTGGAATGCCTGCGGATTATCGGCCGCCGCTGCGGCGAGCTGGGCGTGCGCTTCTGCCTGGAAACGGGCCAGGAAACCCCCATCACCCTGCGCCGCCTCATCGAGGACGCGGGGGAAAAGGCCGTGGCCGTGAACCTGGACCCCGCGAACCTGCTCATGTATGGCAAAGCGAACCCCCTGGACGCGGTGGATATTCTGGGTAAGCATATCGCCAGCATGCACCTCAAGGACGGCCTCTACCCCGGCGAGGACAGCTACGCCCTGGGCCGGGAAACCCGCATCGGCGAGGGCCGCGTGGATTTCGCGGGCATCTTCCGCAAGCTTCACGCCCTGGGCTTCAACGGCCCCCTCATTATCGAGCGCGAAATCGGCGGCGAACAGCAGCGCATCGATCTATGCGAAAGCATTCCCAAATTCAAGCAATGGATGGCCCAGGCGTAAGGCGGGGAAAGAAGAAAAAAATGCGAGGGAGCCTTCCTTGACCAACAAGGAAGGCTCCCTCGCGTTCCCGCAGGAAAGCCGATTGGATAAATACAAACGAGAACAAAGCTGCTTGCTTCCCAAGGAAAATGGCTGGGTCATTCGATGCGGGGAATGCCGTTTACGCGCCAAGCTCTTATTGTTCGCGGAGAAGCAAGCGGATTCCCTGTTGATTTCCCCTTCCCAATCGGTTTTCTTGGGGAATGCGGGAGGGGGAGCTTTGGCCTCCAAAGACCCCCTCCCGCATTCTATAACAAAAAGCCGCCGGATGACCGGCGGCTGAGGGAAGCACGATTATTCGGCGGCCTTTACGGCGGTGATATGGGGGTTCGCCGCGTCGTACCAATAGAGGAAGCCTTCCAGATCGATCTTGTCGCCGATCTTGAGGTTCTTCACGGCCTGATACACCTCGGTATCCTTATCGCAGAGATAGGATTCCACGGTGAAGGTGTAGGTGGCTTCGCCCAGGGAGACGTTGAAATACAGGTCGTCGCCATCCTGGCCGGAGCCGTTCCACTTGTACAGGTAAGCGACTTCGTTGCCGTCGGCGTCCTTGCTGGCGGCCACGGTCATGCCCTTGAAGGAAACGAACTCGTTCTGATGGTTCACCAGCTCTTCGGTGCCCAGCAGCGCGGTCACATCCTCGGCCTCGGCCACGAAGGGCTCGGCGTCGGCGATGATTTCGAAGGTAGCGTCGATGATTTCCACTTCGCCGGACCATTCGGCCTTGAAGCCGCTCACCTTAATCTTGGTGCCGGGAACCAGCTTGGCGTAATCTTCCTCGGAGCAGGGCATGTTGTAGATGAAGTAAGCGCCGTCGGGGGCCTGGGTGTACAGGGTGGCCTTGTTGTCCCACCAGGACTGCTTGGCCTGCACATAGGTTTCCACGGTCACTTTCGCATCCAGCTCGGCGGCGACGTAATCTTCATGGGTCATCACGGCGTCCGCGTCCTCGGCCACAGCACAGGCGGTCATGGTCAGGGCCAGAGCAAGCACCAGGGCAAAAGCCAGGAACTTTTTCATCGTTTTGATCTCCTTTTTTCTATTTGTCCCCTTTAGGAACACATGTATTATACCCAAAATGCCCGGCGAAGTAAATAGCAATTCCGGGCTTTAATTTTATTTTACAGGGGGAGCTTCCCCGGAGGAGGGAACGCCCCCGCCCTATTTGTTCGCGGAGAGGCCAGCCGATTTCCTGATGCCTGCTCCTACCTAATCGGCTTTTTCGGAGAGGGACGCGTCCCCGCCCTATTTGTTCGCGGAGAAGCCAGCCGATTTCCTGATGCCTGCTCCTACCTAATCGGCTTTCTCGGAGAGGGACGCGTCCCCGCCCTATTTGTTCGCGGAGAAGCCGGCCGATTTTTTGACGCCTGCTCTTACCCAAGCGGCTTTCTCGGAAGGGGTGCGGGGGAACCGCTCTTTGGCCACAAAGAGCGGTTCCCCCGCATATCATATATTTATTATTATTATCTTTTCCTCTGCCGCAGGGCGCGGAGGGCGAGATAGAGCAGGATGAGGGCCCAGGCGCCGCCCAGGGCGGAGAGCAGGGCCACGGCGGTGCCGGGGAGGGGGCCGAGATCCTGCTTTGCCGCAGCCGCGCCGCCGCCCTGGGGATTTTTCTGATCCAGGCGGTAAAGGGCGGTAATATCCTGATAGAGGGCGTTGATGGCGTCATCGTCCACGGTCTGCTTGCGGCGGACGGCCTTGGTCACATTTTCGATGAGCTGGCCCGCGGCGTCCCGCAGGGAGGCAGAGCCGTTGAACACGGGGGTGACGAAGGTATCCTGGGTGTGCTCCAGCAGCAGGCGGGAGGCCTTTATTTTCACGGCGTAGTGCTGATCGTTGTCCTCGCCGCCGCGGCTGAGATAATCCTGATATTCGGGGCTGGCCTGCGCCTCGCCCGTGACGGGCACATAGCCCTCGGTTTCGGCGTAGGCGATCTGCACATCCTGCGTGAGGAGGAACTGCATGAACAGCCAGGAGGCCAGTACCTCCTGGGGATCGGTCTTGTTGAAAATGCAGACGGAGGGGCCCTGGGAGATCATCTGGGGGTGCTGGGGATCGAACTGGGGAATGGGCAGCACCGCCGTTTCAAAGGGCACCAGCTTATCTGGGCTGATATCCAGCAGGGGGGCCTCCGCCCCCATCCAGGTGGCCCCGGCGGTGGAATCCACGGCGAAGATGCACTGGCCCGCGTTGAGGAAATTGGCGGGATAGCTGGAAATTTTGAAGGTGGAGAACGCGCCGGTTTTCGCATGCTGGGCGATGGTGAAAAGCAGCTCCTTGGTGGTATCGTTGAAAAGCAGCACGTCGCCGTTTTCGGTGGAATAGCCTGCGCCCTTTTGCCGGAGCATTTGAATCATCATGTTATCGGTGGATTTATAAATGAAGGGGATCATCACCTTCTGGCCGTTGACCAGGTAATTCCCCGCTTCATCCTTCGCGGTGGCGGCGTCCGCCACCTCCCAGACGAAATCCCAGGTGAGGGTTTCGGGGAGGGTGTAGCCCAGCTTTTCCACATAGGTTTTGTTCACATAGCAGGCCTCGGTGGAGCGCATGAAGGGCAGGGCGTAATACTGGCCGCCGATCTGGCATTCGGCAAGGAACTGGGGAATAATCTCCCGGGGGCCGTCAAAGCGCAGGGCGCTTCCCCCCAGGCCGTAGCTTTCATCCGCCATCAGCGCGTCCAGGGGGGCCACCACGTTGCTGCCCGTCAGATAGGTGGCGATGTGATCGGGATAGGTGATGCAGATGTTGGGGGTGGTGCCGGTGGCGATGTTGGTGATCACGTCGTTATAGATGCGGCCGTAATCGGTGTACAGGCGCAGATTGATATGCACGTTGGGATACAGCGCCTGAAAATCCGCGATGGCCTTTTCGTAGATCTTTGTCTGCGCTACGTTGGTATCGTTCTTGGCCCAGAAAACCAGGTTATACTCCCGGGAATCGTCGAAGGCCCGGGGAATCTGGAAATCGGCGGAGGTATCGGCCCCGTGGCAGCCGCTCAGCGCCAGGCACAGGGCGCACAGCAGCAGGCAGGCAAGCGCGCGTTTTTTCATCCTTTGATACCTCCCCGGGATACGCCGGCCATGATTTTTTTATGGAAGATTAAAAACAGCGCGATCAGCGGCGCGGAGATCACCACCACCGCCGCCATCATGGCGGGGATGTTTTCCCGGCCGAAGCCGTTCTCCCGGATCTCCTGAATGCCGTTGGAAACGAGGAAATAGTTGGGATCGTCGGTGATGAGCCGGGGCCACACATAGGAATTCCAGCATTCGATGATTTTCAGAATGGCGATGGTAATCAGCGTGGGGCGGCTGATGGGCATCATCACCCGGGTAAGGTATTTGAAATCCGAGGTGCCGTCCACCTGGGCGGCGCGGTATAATTCATCGGGAATCTGCTCGAAATTTTCCTTGAGCAGATAAATGTAGAAAACCGAGGTGACGGAGGGCAGAATCAGCCCGGCGAAGGAATTGCGCAGGCCCCAATGGGTGATGGTTTGGAAATTGGTGATTACCACCAGCTCGCTGGGAATCATCATCAGGGAAAGGAACAGGGTGAAGGCCACGGCTTTGCCCTTGAATTCCAGCCGGGCGAAGGCGAAGGCCGCCAGCGTGATGACCGCCAGCATGAGGAAGGTGGTAACCAGGGTGAAAATGAGGGTGTTGGTGAAATACCGGGCCAGGGGCACGGCGGTAAACGCATCCGCGTAATTTTGCAGCGTGGGGGACAGCGTGAAAAACTGGGGCACAAATTCCGCGTTGTAGGCGCTGTAGCTTTTTACCGAGGTGAGCACCATCCAATAGAATGGAAACAGCACGATCAGCGCCCAGAGGGTGAGCAGCAGATAGATGGCCGCCTGGGATACGCCCCGGCGGCGGGCGGCGGCGCGCTCGATGCGCGCGTAATTTTTCTGGTTATCCATCGTTATCTCCCCCCCCTTAATAATGCACATGCTTTTTGCTGATCAGCAGGTTGATACAGGTGATGGTGAGCACGATGGCGAAGAGAATCAGCGCCGCCGCGGAGGCGAAGGAGGGATAGCCGCCGCTGTTGCCGTACAGCATATCGTATACATAGCCAACGATGGTGTTCATGCCCGCGGCGTTCAGATCGGTGCCGAAAAGGGCCACCGCGTCGCTGTAGGCCTTGAACGCGCCGATGAAGCCCGTGATGACCAGATAGAAGATCATGGGCGAAATCATGGGCAGGGTGATGCTGGTGAACATGCGCAGCCGGGGGGTGGCGTCCAGCCGGGCGGCCTTGTAATATTCCGGGTTCACGGAGGCCAGGGCGCTGGTGAGAATCAGAATTTTAAAGGGCAGCACCACCCAGATGGTGTAAAAGCACAGCACGAACATCTTCGCCCAGTAAGGGCCGTCGATAAAATCCACCGATTCGCCGCCGAACCAATGAATCAGCAGGTTCACCATGCCCTCGGAATAGGCGGTTTTTTTGAACAGGATCATGAAAACCAGGCCCACCGCCAGGGTGTTGGTCACATAGGGGAGGAAATAAATGGTCTGGTACAGATTGCGCAGGGGGCGAATGGCGTTGAGCCCCAGGGAAATCAGCAGCGCGATGAGCGTGGACAGCGGCACCGTGATAATCACCAGCAGGAAGGTGTTTTTCACCGCCTGCAGGAAATAGGGATCCCGCAGCACATAGGAATAATTATACAGCCCCACCCCCTGATAGGTCTGGGAGGCGGAATTGTAGCCCTCCTCCAGGGAATAGACGAATACGTCCGCCAGGGGGTACACCATAAAGCAGCCCAGAAACAGAATCGCGGGCAGCAGATACAGCCAGCCCTTGAGATTTTTCTTGCGCACGTCGCTCCCCCTCCCTTACGGCCGTTCCATGCGGATGCGTTCGCCCGTATCGGGCCGGAAAAGAAAAACCTTGTCCGCCAGCAGGGAGAAGCGAACCTCCCGGGCCTGAGCGCCGGGCCGCGCGTCCGCCCGAACGATGGCGCGGATATGATCGGCCAGGGCGGCGGGATGCGCCGCCACCACGCTGGTATCCCGGCCCATCACCTCCACCGCCCGCAGCTGGCAGCGCAGGGGGCCGTTTTCATCGGGAATGAAGCCCTCGGGCCGCACGCCCACCACCGCCGTTTGATCGGGCAGCCCGGCGGCGGGCAGCGCCGCGTCCTGGCCGATATACAGCGTTTCCCCCTGCACGCGGCCGTTAAACAGGTTGATGGGCGGCGTGCCCAGAAAGCTGGCCACGAATTGATTGGCCGGGTCGTCGTATACCTCCTGGGGCTTGCCGATTTGCTGCAATACCCCCGCCTTCATCACCACGATGAAATCGGAAATGCTCATGGCCTCGTCCTGATCGTGGGTGACGAACACGGTGGTGATGCCCGTTTCCCGCTGAATGCGGCGGATCTCCTCCCGGGTTTGCAGGCGCAGCCGCGCGTCCAGGTTGGAAAGGGGCTCGTCCAGCAGCAGCACCCGGGGCCGCTTCACCAGCGCCCGGGCGATGGCCACCCGCTGCTGCTGGCCGCCGGAAAGCTCGCTGGGCTTGCGATCCATCAGCCCGTCGATCTGCACCAGCCGCGCCGCCTCCTGCGCCTTTTCCAGCATCTGCGTCTTGGTCAGCTTCTCCTTGCCCCGCAGATTTTTCAGCGGGAAAATAATATTTTGCAGCACCGTCAGGTGCGGATACAGCGCGTAATTCTGGAAAACCAGGCCCACGCCCCGGTTCTCCGGGGGCAGGTTGGTCACGTCGTCCTCGCCGAAGAAAATTTTGCCGCTGGTGGGCTTTTCCAGCCCGCTGATGAGGTTCAGCGTGGTGCTCTTGCCGCAGCCCGAGGGCCCCAGCAGGCCGATGAGCTTGCCATCCGGAATTTCGAAGGAAAAATGATTTACCGCGATAACGTCCCCCTGCTCCTTCTTGCCGCGGCTGGGAAATTTCTTGGTCAGCTCCTGCAATACTACCTTCATCTGTATCCTTCCCTTTGCCCTTGCTTTGCGGCGGCTCCGCCCCCGCCTGGCAATTTCATTTTATGCCCTGCGGGGATAAATGTCAATGGCGGGGGAAAACGGGGAATAGGAATTGACCCCTTCAAAGAAAGCTGTATGGGTAAATTCGGGCGGCAAGTAATCGGCTTGTTTCTCCGTTGACAATATGGGCGGCAAAGCTTTCCTGCCGTCTCCTGCAGGCGTTCGCATAAGAGAACAACGCCCCGCTTCTCCCGCTCCTTCTCGCGGAGACGCTAGCCGATTTCCTCTTTTCCTTTCCTTCCCAACCGGCTTTCTTGGGAGGGCGCGGGAGGGGGGGCTTTGGCCTCCAAAGAACCTCCTCCCGCCATATCTCCCCCTTGTCTTTCCCGGAATTTGCGGGGAGAAGCGCCGTATTGGCGCTTAAAGCTGCGCAGAAAATGGGAAAGATTGCGATAGCCGCAGCTGAAGCATATTTCGGTAACGCGCTGATCGCTTTCGCGCAGCAGCTCGGCCGCCCGGCGCAGGCGCAGGGCGATGACGTAATCCATCAGCGTCACGCCCATCACCCGGGAAAACACGCCGGAGAGATACTGGGGCGAAACGGAGAGCGCCCGGGCCGCGCCGGCCATGGTTACGGGCTCGGTGAAATGGGCGTGAAGCCAGCGGGCCGCCTCCAGGGCCAGGGCCTGGCGCTGATCCTGGAGCCCCTGATTCAGCCGCTGGCCGTGGCGGGCCAGATAGAGCAAAATGACGCCGATGAGCGCGGCGGCGTAATCCGCCGCGTCCCGATAGCGGTACAGTTCCTCAAAAAGCTGGCAGAGCAGCGCGTCCGGGGGGATGCGCTGCAAATAAAGGGGCGCGGCCAGGGCCGCCCGGGCCGCGGGGGCCAGGGCCTCCTCCTCAAAGGCCACCTTGATAAACTGCGCGCCCTCGCCCGAGCGCACGTCGATCAGATGAAAATCCAGCGGCGTCATCAAAATCACGCTGCGTCCCTCGTTCATGGGCAGCTCCTGCTGGTTTACCACCACCCGCCCCTGAAAGGGCGCGTACAGCGTCATTTCGTAATAGGCGTGGGCGTGGATGGGAAAGCTGTACACTCGCTCGGAGGAAACCACGATGCCGTTTTTCCCTGTGTTCGTTCGTTTCAGGCATGCGATCTCGCTCATGCCCTGCCCCCCTTCCAGATGAAAAAACGCAATATTTAGGAGAAAATAAAGCAAGCGTATTGCTGAGAAAATCAGTATAATGGTAGCATCCGAATGAAAAAAAGTCAAGCGGAGGTGCCTATGCACGAAGAAAAGCTGTTCCAGGCGGGATTTTTTACCGGCATCAATTATTGGGCGCTGAAAAACGCCACCAACATGTGGGAGGATTTTGACGCGGCCTCCATCGAGGAGGATTTCCGCGTGATGCGGGAGGCCGGAATTACGCATCTGCGCGTGTTCCCCACCTGGCATATTTTCCAGCCCCTCAAGGCGCTTTACACCACCAGCGCCATCCCCTATGAATATCGCTTTGGGGAGGAGCCCCTGCCCGACACCGAGGCGGGCCGCGCGGGCGTGAGCGAGGAGGCCTGCCAGAAGTTCGATACGTTCTGCGATCTGGCGGAAAAATACGGGCTGAAGCTGGTGGTGGGCCTGATTACGGGGCACATGTCCTTCCGGGAATACGCGCCCCCCGCCTTTGAGGGCAGGCACCGGCTCAGCGATCCCACGGTGCTGAAATGGCAGCTGCGGTTCGTGCGCTATTTCGTGCGCCGCTTCCGGGGCCGGGCGGCCATCGCGGGCTGGGATTTGGGCAACGAAGTGAACAACATGGCTCACGGCGAGGAATTTACCGATGACGATTTCTACGTCTGGTGCTCCGCCGTTTCGGACGCCATTCGCGCCAACGACCCCGTCCATCCCGTGATTTCGGGCATGGACGCTTCCTCCATCAGCCGCCAGGCCGCCAACCTGGAGGTCATTCGCGATACCTGCGATATTCACACCTGCCACCCCTATAACATCTTTTCCACCGCCAGCGATCCCCTGCCCAGCATGAAGCCCGTGCTGGATCTGGCCTATCGCTGCCGGCTGGACGAGGATATTTCCGGCGTGCCCACCTTCGTGCAGGAATTCGGGGCCATCGGCTATCTGAACTGCTCGCTGAAAACCGAGGCGGATTTCTACCGCGCCTGCCTCTACGCCGCCCTGAGCCACGGCTGCCACGGGGTGATGTGGTGGTGCGCCTTCGATCAGGGGCATTTGCGTTTCCCGCCCTACGAATGGAACAATATTGGCAGCGATTACGGGTTTTTCGATAAGAACCGCGCCCCCAAGCCCATCGTGGCGGAAAACCGGCGCTTCCGCGAGCTGCTGGAAAAGCTGCCCGGGGCCGCCCTGCCCCCCCAACGGACGGACGGCGTGATTCTCGTGCCTCGGGATAACGGGGACGCGGATGAAAGCATCCTCCGCGCCGCCTTCCTGCTGGGCAAGCGCGCCAACCTGGATCTGCGCTTCAGCTACGCCCTCTCGCCCATTCCCGACGCGCCGCTCTACATCCTGCCCAGCCTGCACACCAATCAATCCATTCCCGCCACGCGGCTGGACGAGCTGCTGGAAAAGGTGGAGCAGGGCGCGACGCTGTATCTTTCCCTGGGCAACGCGCTGTTCCGGCGCATTCCCGAAATCACGGGGGTGCAGGTGGGCTGGCGCGCCTGCGTGCCCACAAAGGAAACGCTGGATTTCGCGGGCGAAAAGCTGCCCCTCTCCGGGCCTGTGTATTACCAGGTGGAATCCAGCCAGGCCGAGATCCTGGCCCGCACCGAGGCGGGCGCGCCCCGCTTCTTCATGCGGCCCTACGGCAAGGGCAAGATTTTCTTCCTTCTCCTGCCTCTGGAGCAGGAGCTGGCCGCCCGCCCCGGCGTGTTCTGGGCCGAGGATATGCCCGGCTATGAGGCCGTCTATCGCGCCCTGGGCCGCGCCGCGGGCGTTCAGCGCCGGGTGGAAACCGATTGCCCCTTCGTCCATGCCACCGAGCATCCCATCGATGAAAAATCCGGCTACGCCGTTTTCATCAATTACAGCGCCCAGCCCCGCACGGTGCGCGTCGCGCGCCATGGCGTGCGCCTTATCCCCCTCCACAACGCCGAGCTTCACGGCGACGCCCTTTCCCTCCGCGAAAACGACGGCGCCGTATTCCGCTGGGAGAAGGAATGAGGACGAGAAAATTATTCGGGGGACCCGTTCTTTGTAAGCCAAAGAAGGGTTCCCCGAACCCCTTCCAAGAAAGCCGTATATGAGTAAAAGCAAAATACAGGAAATCTGCTTGTTTCACCGTAAACAAAAAAGCTCCCTTACTACAAGACGGGAGCTTTTAATGTATTTGATTTTCTACGTTTGCCAGCGGAGAAACAAGCAGATTTCCTGCCTCCCGCCCTTATCCAATCGGCTTTCTTGGGAGGATGCGGGAGGGGTTCTTTGGCTTCCCATGAACCTCCTCCCGCATATTAAATTATTCATCTTACGCCAAGGGCTGCGGCGGGGGCTCCAGTTGGGCGTGCTCGGGGGTGAAGGCCTCGTCGCGCAGACAGGTAAGGCGGCTGAGGGAAACCTCGTAGGCGGTGCGGTTCATCACGGTGCCGTCAGGCATTTGCTTTTGATATTCGCGGCTTTGGAAGCGGCCCTGCACCCTTAATTTATCGCCCACCTGCAAGGTGGCGGCGTAGCGGGCGGTGCGGCCCCAGGCGATGCAGGGGATATAATCGCTTTTGCCGAAGGCGCGGTTCACGGCCAGCATCAGATCGGCGATTTCGCGGCCGAAGGGGGTGGTGCGGAATGCGGGGGGCTTGCAGATGGCCCCGGTAAGCTGAATGAGATTGGGGTTTTCGGCCTCCTCGGGGGCCAGCAGGCGCTGGGCGAAGGCGGTGAGCAGCAGCCGCCCCGCGCCGCCCACCACTTTATTATAGGAACGCAGCTGCCCCGAAATGCACAGGCGCACGCCGGGGGCCACCTGGCTGTTCATCAGCCGTTCGCTCACCGTGACGGGCAGCAGATCCTGCGCGCCCGAAAGCCGGGGCACCCGCAGATTCATGCGAAAAAATTGCTCGCCGAATACCTCGTGATCCAGCGCGGGCGCGTCCTCGATCACGCCGCAAAGGCACAGCACATTATTTTCGTTTTCCATTTGCTTTTCACACCTCCGGTATTGTTGTGGCGGCAGGCCGCTGCCTGCCCTGCGTGTCTATGGTGGTTTCCCCGGAAAGCAGCAGTTCCGAAACGGGCACCACGGTCAGCCCCTGCGCCTGATAGCTTTTGAGAATGGCGGGCAGCGCCTCCACGATGTATTGCGAATCGTTGTGGAACAGCACGATATCGCCGCTGCGCACCTTTTGCGTGGCGCGGTTCACCAGATCCTGAACGCCCCGGTTTTTCCAATCCAGGGAATCCACGCTCCACTGGATCACCTCGTAGCCCTCCGCCCGGGCGGTGAGCACCACCTGGTTGTTGTAATCCCCATAGGGCGGGCGGAACAGCCGGGGACGCACGCCGGTGAGGGCCTCGGCTTCGTCGCTCATGGTTTTCAGCTCCTGGGCGATTTTTTCCGCGCTCAGCTTGCTCATCTGGGGATGCGAGGTGGAATGATTGCCGATCTCGTGGCCCCGGGCGGCGATCTCCTTCACCAGCTCGGGAAAACGCTGCGTCCAGATGTCCACCAGGAAAAAGGTGGTTTTCACCTGGTATTCATCCAGGATGTCCAGAATTTTGCGGGTTTTGTCCCCGCCCCAGGCCGCGTCAAAGCTGATGGCGATTTTCTGATCCGCCCGGTCCACGCAATAGATGGGCAGCTCCCGCTTCCGCGCCACCACCTCCGCGCTGCGGACGGATACTGCGTACAGCGTGCTCAGGGCGCAAAGCAGCAGCACCGCCGAAAACGCCCCCGCCGTTCCTCTCCCCTTCTTCCGTTGCTGCCGCGCGGCGCTTTCTATCCGTTTTATCATGCCTGCGCCTCCTTCCTGCATCCATGGTATGCAGGCGAGGCCCCGGTTAGAAGCGATAAAAAAATCCCCGCCGGGCGGCTTCGCATTTTCTAGTATATGCGTCGCCTGGCGGGAATATGACGGGGATGGGAGGAAAAATAAATTGCGAGGGGGGCTTCTTTGGAGGCCAAAGAAGGCTCCCTCGCAGATTAATTTATGCAACTATAGCGCGCTTAACGATATTCCGGCAGCCAGCCCGCGTGGGCCTGGATCAGGTCGTCGCAGAGGCTTACGATGTCGTCGATGGACAATTCGCTCTGGCAATGGGGATCCATCATGGCGGCCTGATAGATATAATCCTTCTTGCGGGTGACGGCGGCCTGGATGGTAAGCAGCTGCACGTTGATATTGGTGCGGTTCATGGCGGCGCACTGCTCGGGCAGATCGCCCACGAAGCAGGGGGCGACGCCGCTGGCGTCCACCAGGCAGGGCACCTCCACGCAGGCGGTGCGGGGCAGATTGGTGATGAGGCCGTTGTTGATTACGTTGCCGCCGATCTTGTAGGGGATGTTGGTTTCCATGGCCTCCATGATGCGGCTGGCGTATTCCTTGCTGCGCTCGTGGGTGAGGTGGGGATCCAGGGTCAGCTCGTCCCGGCGCTTTTCCCAGTCGGCAATCTGCTTTATGCAGCGGCGGGGATATTCGTCCAGGGGGATGTTGAAGCGGTCGATGAGCTCGGGATATTTATCCTTGATAAAGAAGGGCATGTATTCGGCGTTGTGCTCGCTGGATTCGGTGACGTAATAGCCGAAACGCTTCATGATTTCCAGGCGCACCATATCCCCGTGCTTCTCGGTGATTTCGGCGGCGCGGCGCTTGATTTCGGGGTAGAGATCCTGGCCGCTGCGGGAGATTTCCAGCAGCCAGGCCTGGTGGTTGATGCCCGCGATTTTCCACTGCACCTGATCGTCGTATTCCATGCCCACGCGCTCCATCAGGCCCTTGGCGCACACCTGCACGCTGTGGCACAGGCCCACGGTTTTGATGGGGGTGTAGCGCTGCATGGCCCCGGCCAGCATGGCCATGGGGTTGGTGTAATTGAGGAACCATGCGTCGGGGCACACCTCGCTCATATCCTGCGCGAAATCAAACAGCACGGGAATGGTGCGCAGGGCGCGGAAAATGCCGCCGATGCCCAGGGTGTCCGCGATGGTCTGGCGCAGGCCGTATTTTTTCGGCACCTCGAAATCCGTGATGGTGCAGGGATCGTACAGGCCCACCTGAATGGCGTTGACCACATATTTCGCGCCGCGCAGGGCGTCCTTGCGGTTTTCCACGCCGCAGTAGGTTTTGATGGCGGCCTTGTTGCCCTGATTGTTGTTGATGGCGGAGAGCATCAGGAAGGATTCGGAAAGGCGCTTGGGGTCGATGTCGTAGAGGGCGATTTCGCTGTCCTCCAGGGCGGGGGTGAGCATGCAGTCGCCCAGCACGTTCTTGGCGAACACGGTGGAGCCTGCGCCCATAAAGGTGATTTTCGGCATAAGAGGGGGCCTCCTTTAAAAAAATGTTTTCAGGGGGTATTATAGCACCTCCGGGGCTTGAAAACAGGAGGCTTTTGTTGCATAATAAAAGCAAATTTGTTGCATGAGGGGGAAGGCCCGTGGCGACGGAATATGCGGGGGAGCCGGGAAAAAACGCCCTGTGCGTTGTGGATTTCGGGGAGGAGCGCTGCGTCCCGGGCCATGCCTACGGCCCGGCGGTGCGGCAGAATTTCCTGATTCATTATGTTGCATCGGGGGAGGGCATGTTCTCCGCCCAGGGGCGGCTGTGGGCCGTGGGGCCGGGGCAGGGGTTCGTGATCTTCCCCGGGGAGGTGACCTCCTACCGGGCGGATCTGCGGGCTCCCTGGCATTACGGCTGGGTGGGCTACCGGGGGGAGGGCGCGGAGGAACTGACGCGCCGGGCGGGGCTTTCCCGGGAACGGCGGGTTTTTTCCGCGCCCCAGGCGGAGCCGCCCTGGGAGGCGCTGGCGCGCCTGCGGCAGGATGCGGCCACCCTGCGCCTGGGCCCGCTGGCGGCGCTGGGCGGGCTGTATCGCTTTCTGGCCCTCGTCGCCCCCCTGCAGGAGGAGGACGCTGCCCCCGATCGCGCCCGGCATTATGAAAAGGCGCTGTGGTATATGCAGGGGGCGTATACCCGCCCCGTTACCATTCAGGAAATCGCGGATTTCGTAGGCCTGAGCCGCTCCCAGCTGTTTCGTATTTTTGAAAAGAACGGCGGCCAATCCCCCAAGGAGGCGCTTCAGGATATGCGCCTGCGCCAGGCCCGCGCCCTGCTGGAAAAAAGCGGCCTTTCCCTGGAGCAGATCGCCCTGTCCAGCGGGTTCGGCTCGGGGGCGCAGCTCAGCGCCGCCATCCGGGCACGGTGGGGATGCTCCCCCCGGGCGCTGCGGCAAGACAAGCGCTGAGCAAATGCAAGCCGCTAGAGCGTTTTCGCATTCCTCGTTCTGCTGGCGGAGAAATAAGCTGATTGCTTGACGCTCCCTTTTATCCAATCGGCTTTCTTGGAGGATGCAATGAAGGGGCCGCGGCCCCTTCGTTTGCAATCCGCAGGGCCGCCTTTGACGGCCCGAGGAGAAAATTTTCGGGGCGGAGCCTGTCCCCGGCGTTATCTTACCCAGATGTTGCCCACGGTTTCCCGCCAGGCGGCCACGAACGCCCGCAGGGAGGGATAGCGATCCTCCGGCCGCTCCGCCGTGGCCTTTTCGGCCACCGCGAATAATTGCGGCGGGCCCTCCCAGTTTTCGGCCGCGCGGTTCATATTATCGCCGAAGAATTCATGGGCCAGGGCGCCCAAGGCGTAGACGGTGGTGCTTTCCGTCAGGGGCGCGCCCAGGGCGTATTCCTCGGGGGAAAGAAAGCGGGCGGAGCCCTGCATGCGCCCCCGGTCGTTCACGGCGGGCTTTCTGCGATAAAGATCAATATCGCAGACGATCGCCTCGTCCCGGGCGAAATCGATAAGCACGTTGCTGTCCTGAAAATCCACGGCGATATAGCCCCGCTCCGCCAGGGCGGCGTGGAGATCAAAAACCATATCCAGCATCTTCAGCGAGCGGCCCAATTGCAGCCGCCGCACCCGCTCCCGCACCGAGCCCTGGGGCCCCTGGAGCATGGGCGCGTCCCGCCAGCGGAAAACGGCGGCGTAGCCCTCCCCTGCCGGGCCGTGGGCCAATAGCTGCGTCAGGGCGGGATGGGGCGGCGCATAGAGGGGCATGGCCCTTTGCAGGGTGAAAATCGCGTCCTCCGGGCGGCCGGCGTAGTAGATGGTGCGCGCTCCCGCGTATTTGATGAACAGCCGCCCGTAGCGCCCCTCCACCCCAAAGCAAAGATTGCCCGAGGGCTGCTCGTCGAAAATATAAAATACGCGCCCGTAAGGCCGCAGCCAGCCCAGGTCGGTTTCCCGGCGCAGCCGATAGGGCACGCCGTCCCATTGCAGGGTGAGATAATCCTCCGCCACGCTTCGCCCTCCTTTATACATGCAAGCCCGCCTAAAGTATACCGCTTTTTAAATTTTTTGTGAAGGGTATAGCAAAAAAGCAGGGAAAAGCGCCTTTGGCGTGTTATTATAGGGAGGCGGCTTCGCCGGGAAAGGAAGGGCTGGAAAATGCGGGCAAAGAGGTGTATAATGGCATGGACGCGAAAGCGGGCGCTGTTTGCCGCGTTGATTTTCGCGCTGCTGGCCGGGGCGCTGCTCTTCCTTCTGCTGCGCGGCTCCCCGGCGGGGGAAACGCCCCCCGCGCCGCCTCAGGGCCTGAACCGCTACGCCCTCTCCCTCCGCCTGAACCCGGAGGAAAAAAGCCTGGCCGTTTCCGAAGCCCTGGATTTTCACAACGATACCGGGGATACGCTGACCACCCTGGTGCTGCGCACCTGGCTGAACGCCTATCAAACTGAGGAAACCAGCCCCGCCGCGCTGGAGGAACTGTATGATTCCTGCTATCCCGCGGGCTTTTCCCCGGGGTATCTGGCGCTCTACGACGTGCTCTGGAACGGGGAGCGGGCGGCCTGGGCCTATCTGGACGCGGCGGAAACCGCGCTGGAAATTTCCATTCCCGCCCTGGCCCCCGGGGAGGGCGGACGGCTTGAATTGCGCTGCGTGGCCTATCTGCCCCATTGCGCCCACCGCACGGGCTATACGGGCGATACCTTCCAGCTGGGCCAGACGATCCCCCTGCTTTCTCGCTATGAAAATGGGGCCTGGCGCACGGACGCATACGCCCCCGTCGGCGATCCCTTTGTGAACGACTGCGCCGATTTTTCTCTTTCGCTTTCCGCGCCCCAGGGGTACGTTCCCATTTGCTCCGCCCCCCTGACCCAGGACGCGGCGGGAACCTGGCGGGGCGAAATCGCCGCCGCCCGGGAGCTGGGCCTGTGCGTCAGCGGGGAATACCAGTGCGCCCAGGCACAGGCGGGGAATATCCGCCTGCTGGCCTACGCCCGGGAGGAAGCGGCCGCCCGGCGCATGCTGCGCTATGCCCGCCAGGCGCTGGAAACCTTCCAGGCCCTCTACGGGGCCTATCCCTATGCAAGCTACACCCTCTGCCAGGCGGATTTTCCCTTCGGCGGCATGGAATACGCCGCCTTCGCCCTCATCGGTGGGGATTATCTGGCCGAGGGGCGGCAGGATTCGCTGGAGTTGATTCTGGCCCACGAAACGGCGCATCAGTGGTTTTACGCGCTGGTGGGCTCCGATCAATGGAATCAGCCCTGGCAGGACGAGGCCCTGTGCGAATACGCCATGCTGCGCTATGTGCGGGCGCGCTACGGCCAGGGCAGCTTTGAAACGCTGCGGCATTACCGGGTGGACGAGCCCCTGCGGGAGGCGCTGCCCGCCCTGACCCCCGCCAGCCCGCTGGATTATTTCTCCACCCTGCATGATTACACCGCCGTGGTCTACGGCCGGGGGGCGGCGCTGGCCCTGGCGCTGGAGGAAGCGCTGCCCGGGGGCGTGGATGCGTTTTTGCGGGCGTATGTGGAAAAATTCGCCTTTGCCTATGTCTCCCGGGCGGATTTTGAGGATTTTTTGTGCCAATACGCGGGCATGGATCTGCGCCCGCTGCTGCTGGATTATCTGGACACGCTGATGTGAACCGAAACGAAAGCCGCGCCGGGGCGCTTTTCCCCCGCGCGAAAGAAAGGATGCTTCTATGAATCCCCAGGAATGCTGCGTGCTCATCCCCTCCCTTTCCCCGGACGAACGCCTGCCCGAATATGTGCAGGCCCTGCGGGGGGCGGGCTTTGGCCTGGTGCTGGTGGTGGACGACGGCTCGGCGGAGACCTATCAGGAAATCTTTTCCCGCATCGCGGCGTGGCCGGGCTGCCATGTGCTGCATCACGGGGTGAACCGGGGCAAGGGCGCCGCGCTGCGCACCGGCTTTGCCTATATTCAGGAATCCACCGCGATGCAGGGCGTGATCTGCGCCGATTCGGACGGCCAGCACACCGTGCCCGATACCCTCAAGCTGGCCGCCGCCCTGGGCGATAATCAGGAGCTGCTGCTGGGCAGCCGGGATTTTTCTCTCCGCAGCAAGCAGGTGCCCCCCAAATCCCGGGTGGGCAACCGCATCACCTCCTGCGTTTTCCGCCTGCTTTACGGCCAATGGCTGCCCGACACTCAGACCGGCCTGCGGGCCTTCCCCCGGGGGCTGATCGATTTCATGCTGCGGGTGAAGGGCGACCGTTTTGAATATGAAATGAACCAGCTCATCCATTGCGCGGGGCGGCATGTGCCCATGCGCGCCATTTCCATCGAAACCGTGTATCACGATGAAAACAAGGGCACGCATTTTCATCCCATCCGGGATAGCTGGCGCATTTACAAGCTGCTGCTGGGCAATTTCTTCAAGTTCATGTCCGCCTCCGTGCTGGCCACGATTGTGGATCTGCTGCTGTTCGCGGCGCTGGATCGCTGGGTGTTCGTGGGGGGCGCGGCGGTTCCCAATTTCCTGCTGCCCCTGGCCCGGCGCTTCCCCCGGCTGATGACCAAGCTGCCCGCCAACGCCACGGCCCGGGTCTGCTCCGCGGCGCTGAATTACCGGCTGAATAAGAGCTTTGTGTTCCAATTGAAAAAAAGCAAGAGCGCGCCGCTGAAATATTTCCTGCTATGCGTGGGGGTGCTGCTGACCTCCTCGCTTTTGCAGGCGCTGCTGGGCTCCGCCCTGCCCCGGATGAACGCCACCGTGCTCAAGGCGATCATCGACACCATTTTGTATTTCGTGAACTACCGCATCCAGAAGGCCTGGATTTTCCCGGCGGAGGATTGATTTTTTCCCCCAAGCGAAAGGAGAGATACAATGAACAAGCCCCTTCGAATTTTGCTGGCGCTGCTGTGCGCCGCGCTGACGCTGGCACTGCCCTTTATGGTTTCCTCCCCCAATATGCTGGGCGAGGCGAAATGGCAATTGCTGGAGGAAATGGACGGCGAGGAGGCGGGCGCGCTGGCCTGGCTGCTGCCCGCCGCCCGGGCGGAGGAGGAAGCGGCCCCCGAATACGCCCTGCCCGTGGATTTCTCCGCCGGTCCCGCCCCTGATCCCGCCCTGTTCACCGCCGCGGGCTATGAGGACGCTTCCATCCGCGTGCAGATGGAAACCCGCCCCGTGGGCGAGGTGATCTGGCGCATCGCCTGGGTGGAGGTGGCGTCTCCCACCCAGCTGCGCACCGCTACGGCGGGCAAGCTCACCTCCTCCAAGACGGCGCTGGTGAAATCCATGGCGGAAAAGAACAACGCCGTGGTGGCCCTCAACGGCGATTATTTTTCCAATAATCCCACCAAAACCTCCTTTGAATACCGCATGGGCCAGAAGATTCGCGCCAAGGCCAACAAGCTCAAGGATATTCTGATTATCGATGAAAACGGCGATTTCCACACCTTCGTCAAATCCCAGGGCGCGATGGATTTTGAAAAGACCACCGGCCATGCCATCATCAACGCCTTCACCTTTGGCCCCGCCCTGGTGCAGGCGGGGGAACGCCTGACGCTGGATAAGAATTACGGCTACAACCCCAACGGCCGCGAGCCCCGGGCCGCCATCGGCCAAACCGGGCCGCTGAGCTATGTGCTGGTGGTGGCGGAGGGCCGGGGCGAATCCATCGGCGTCACCCATGAGGAACTGGCGGATTTTATGCTGGGCCTGGGCTGCCTGGAGGCGTATAACCTGGATGGCGGCGGCACGGCGGCCATGGTATACAACGGCGATTATTATAATCAGCTGGCGGGCAGCGAGCGCACCACCAGCGATATTATCTATTTCGCCACCGCCGTGACCGGGGAAAGCGGGAGATGAGCCATGTGGGACGAAGCGGAAAAAATTACGCTGGCGGGCGTGACGGTGTACGCCTACGGCCTGTTTGTGTGCCTGGGGGCGGCGTGCGCCCTCATCGCCCTTTGGGCGTTGAGCCGCAAAAAGCAATGCGTCCCCGGCACCGCCGCGCTGACGGGGGCGCTGGCGGTGCTCCTGGGCTTTATCGGGGCCCGGGCGCTTTTCTGCCTGCTGGATGGGGCGCTGGGAACGGCCTTCCCCCTGCGGGCGTATTTCCTGGCGACAGGGGGGGGCTATTCCATGCTGGGCGCGCTGGCGGGCGCGGGCCTGGGCGCGCTGCTGGCCGCGCGGCTTACCCGCCAAAGCCCCCTGCGGCTGCTGGATTGCCTGGCCGCCGCCCTGCCCCTGTTTATTTTCTTTGCGCGGCTGGGAGAGCGGTTCGTCCCCGATTTCGGGATCAGCCGCCCGCTGGTGGGCGCGCTGCTTCAGAACACGTTCCTGTGCGTTACCGGGGAATACGACAGCTATCTGGCCACCTATTATTTGGAGGCCGCCGCTGCGGCGGTTCTCTTCATCGTGCTGCTGCTTGATTTGCGGGCCTCCCGCCGGGCGGGAAACACGTTTCTGCTGTTTTTGCTGCTTTTCGGCGCGTCCCAGACGCTGCTGGAAAGCCTGCGCTTCGATCAGCATATGCGCATCGCCTTTGTGGGCCTGCAGCAGGTGTTGAGCATGGCGCTGCTGGGCGGGGCGCTCATCGCCCTCTGCCGCCGCGCGGGCAGGCGCAGGGGCCTGTTCTGGGCCGCCGTCTGCTCCATCCCCCTTACGGTGGCGCTGGGGGTGGGGCTGGAATTTATGATCGATCGCACCAATATCAGCCGCTATCTGCTGTATCTGGTTTATATACTGGTGCTGGCCGCGCCCGTTTGCCTGGGCCTGCGGCTGCGCAGGGAGGAATGAAAGGCTATGGAAAAAGAAAAAATCGAACGGATTAACGAGTTGGCCCGGAAAAAGAAAACCGTGGGCCTCACCGTGGAGGAGCTGGAGGAGCAGGCCGTGCTCCGCCGACAGTATCTGGACGAGTTCCGCGAAAGCGTTCGCGGCACCCTGGATCAGGTCTATATTCAGCAGGAGGACGGCTCCTACAAAAAGCTGGAAAAGAAACCGGTGAAGAATTAAAAATAAATGAATATATGCGGGGGAATTATTCTTTGGGGGCATTTCGCCCTAAAAAGGGCGGCGCTCATCAGAATGGTTGTCCACAATTCGGCATTGTCGTACAGGGGGCGCAGAAAACTGCGTCCCCTGTACTCTGTGCCTCATTGGGCCTCCATCTCCCTTCATCCGCCACTGGCGGCGGGAGATTTCGGCCCCCCTCCGAGAAAGCCGAATGGAAAGAGGAGGGCGAAAAGAAACCGGCTTGCTTCTCCGACGGCAATGGAACGGAGGCGCAAGCCGGTTCTCTATTTTTTTGGGGGGGGGAAGGAGCGCCTATTTATCGCGCTCTAGCCGAGCAGGGCGCGGGTTCTTTCGGCGTCCTTTTCCACCTGATCCCGAACCGCCTCCAGGGAGGCCATTTTCCGGGTGGGGCGCAAAAGGACGTACAGATAAAGCTGTATATGCTTACCGTAGAGATCCCCCTGGAAATCCAGAATGAAGGTTTCGATGGAGGGCCTTTGCTCCCCGGCCAGGGTGGGGCGAAGCCCCACGTTAGTAACCCCCAGATATTCCTTTCCCTCCGCGGTCAGGCGGGCGGCATAGACCCCGAAGGGGGGAAAACTCAGCCCGGGGGACAATTGAAGATTGGCGGTGGGCATATTCACCTTATGGCCGTTTCCCAGCCCGTGAACCACCGCGCCCTCCAGGGCGTAAAGGGGCTTCATGCCGAATCAGCCTTCCTTTCGTATTTCAGCGCTTCTGGGCGCTATGCAGCAGGGGAGAGAGGGGCTTATAAATCAGCGCGGTGAGCACGCTGATAATCACCCATTTGAGCAGGTTAAAGGGCGCGGTGATATACAGCACAAATTTGAACGCGCTGTCAATGGCGGGAACCAATTCCTTCCCCATGGCGATAATGGATTCAATGGGCATGCCGTAGGCCGTGCTGTAGAAGGGGAGCATAATGTAAAGATTGCTCAGCACGGCGGCGACGACGGCGGCGACGACGCCGAGAAGCATGCCCAGGATGGCGCCCTTTCTGGTTTTGATCTTCCGATATACCAGCGAGGCGGGAAGAATCATGGCAAGGCCCATCAGAAAATCCGCCAGTTCCCCCACCCCCTGGGAATTGGAATGCAGAAGCCCCAGAGAGGATTTGATCAGCAAAATCAGCGTGCCCTGCCAGGGGCCCATGGCGAAAGCGCCCAGCAGCACGGGCAGGGTGCTCAAATCCAGCCGATAAAAAAGCACTACGGGTATTTCGATCATGAACAGAATAGCGGCGACGGCGGCCAGAACGGCAATGGTGGTCATTTCCCGGATGGTGAGAACGCGGCGGTTCGTTCCTTTCATAAGGCGTTCAGCTCCTTGCAATAAAAATCCCTGAAAGCGGCGCCTTCAGGGAGAAAAATCAAGCGGCGGAGCCCTTCCCGCAGGAAGAGGAACCTTCCGTCTTCTTCCATCCAGACTGTTGCTGTCGGCGCCGGAATTTCACCAGCTCAGCGGAAAAGCATGCGCTTTTCCGGTCGCGGACTATACCGCCGGTCGGGAATTTCACCCTGCCCTGAAGACGCTTTCTGTTCAGTTTTCGCGTGCAGTATACCGCATGGATGAGAAAATGTCAAGGGAAACTTAAGGAAATTTGCGGGGGAGGCATTCTTTGGAGGCCAAAGAGTGTCTCCCCCGCATGAATATTTTACTTAATAAACCATTCCGCAGAGGACGACCAGGGCGATGAGGGCGGCCACGGAAAGGGCGGCCCAAAGATCGCGGCGGGCGAACTTAAGCACGCGCAGGCGCGTTCTGCCCTCGCCGCCGTGATAGCAGCGGGCCTCCATGGCCATGGCCAGCTCCCCCGCCCGGCGGAACGCGCTGACGAACAGCGGCACCAGCAGCGGCACCATGGCCTTGGCCCGGGCGATGAGATTGCCCGATTCGAAATCCGCGCCCCGGGCGGTTTGCGCCTTCATGATTTTATCCGCCTCCTCCAACAGGGTGGGGATAAAGCGCAGGGCGATGGTCATCATCATGGCCATTTCATGGGCGGGGAAATGCAGCGCCCGCAGGCCGGACATCAGCCGCTCCAGCCCATCGGTAAGCGTCATGGGCGCGGTGGTGAGGGTGAGCAGGCTGGAGCCCAGCACCAGCAGCACCAGCCGCAGCGCGTAATGCACGGCGGTTATCAGCGCCTCCTTGGTAATCACGGCGAAGCCCAGATTCAGCAGGGGCGTTTCTCCGGAGAGGAAAAACAGGTTCAGCAGGAAGGTGAGAATCAGAATCAGCCGCAGTGGCTTGAGCCCCTTGAGCAGCAGCGAAAAGGGCGTTTTGGAAAGCCGCGCCGCCAGGCAGAGAAAGGCGATCACCGGCACAAAGGCCAGCAGATTCCGCGCCAGGAAGATGGCCACGATCAGCGCTACCAGCAGCAGAATTTTCGTTCGGGGGTCCAGGCGGTGCACCAGGCTGTCCGCCGGGTAATACTGGCCCAGGGTAATATTATCAAGCATGCTTTTTTCCATCCTTCCACAGGGCCAGCAGGGCGGAAAATGCGTCGTCCTCCCGGAAAATATCCTCCGGGAAGGGCACGCCCGCGGCCCGCAGCGCCCGGCCCATCCGGCACACGGCGGGCACCTCCAGCCCCATTTCCTCCAGCCGTTCCGCCTGGCGGAACACCTGGGCGGGGGTTCCCTCCATTACCGCGCGCCCCTTTTCCATTACCACCGCCCGGGTGGCATAGCGGGCCACGTCGTCCATGGAATGGGAGATCATCACAATGCCGTCCCCCTGGGCGTGAAGCCGCGCGATCATTTGCAGCATTTCCTCCCGGCTTTGGGGGTCCAGCCCCGCCGCGGGCTCGTCCAGCACCAGCATTTCGGGCCGCATGGCCAGCACGCCCGCCATGGCCGCCCGGCGCATCTGGCCGCCGGATAATTCAAAGGGCGATTTTTCCGCGATTTCGTCATAGGGCAGGCCCACCCGTTCCAGCGCTTCCCGCACCCGGTCCGCCGTTTCCTGGGCGGAAAGGCCCAAATTGCGCGGGCCGAAGGCCACGTCCTTGGCCACCGTTTCTTCAAACAATTGGTGCTCCGGATATTGAAACACCAGGCCCACCCGCTGCCGCAGCTGCTTTTTGGAAAAGCCCTTTTCCTCGATGTCCTGCCCGTCCAGCAGCACCCGGCCCGCCGTGGGGCGCAGCAGGCCGTTAATATGCTGCGCCAGGGTGGATTTGCCCGAGCCGGTGTGGCCGATGAGGGCCAGAAAATCCTCCCGGCGGATGGTCAGCGATACGTCGCAAAGCGCGGCGGCCTGGAAGGGGCTGCCGGGCTGATAGGTATGGGATACATGCTCCAGCGTTATTTCCACAGCCGCGCCACCTCCCGCGCCATTTCTTCTTCCGTCAGGATATCCGGGGGCAGGGGCATGCCCGCCGCCCGCAGCCGCTGGGCCAGCCGGGCCATGGGCGGCGCGTCCAGGCGATAGGGCCGCAGGGCCTGCGCATCCTGGAAAATTTCCCGGGGCGCGCCCTCCAGCACGATTTTCCCCGCATGCATGATAAATATTTTCTGGCACTGGGCCGCTTCTTCCATAAAATGCGTGATCCACAGCACGGTGATGCCCTGCTCCTGGTTCAGCCGCCGCACGGCGGAGAGCACCTCGCGCCGGCCCTGGGGATCCAGCATGGCGGTGGATTCATCGAAAATAATGGCCTCCGGGCGCATGGCCAGCACCCCCGCGATGGCCACCCGCTGCTTCTGCCCGCCCGAGAGGGTGTGGGGCGCGCGGTCGGCAAAGGCCTGCATGCCCACATCCGCCAGCGCGCGCTCAATCCGGGCGGGCATTTCCGCCGTGGGCACGCCGATATTTTCCAGGCCGAAGGCCACGTCCTCCCGCACCATGGTGGCCACCAGCTGGTTATCCGGGTTCTGGAACACCATGCCCGCCTTTTCGCGGATGCTCCAGGTGTTCTTTTCCTCCTGGGTGTCCATTCCACACACCGTCACCCGGCCTGCGGAGGGGGTGTACAGCCCGTTCATCAGCTTGGCCAGGGTGGATTTGCCCGAGCCGTTTTGCCCCAGAATGGCATAAAAAGCGCCCCGGGGAATGGAAAGCGATACGTCCCGCACCGCCTCTTCTCCCTTTTCCTCGTAGGCAAAGGATACATGATCTACCGTAATAATCGCTTCGGGCATGGGGGCCCCTCTTTCCTGCGTAATCCAATACCCGGGGCGCGCTTTTTTCCGCCCCCGGCGCAGACAGTATAGCATATTCGGCCCGCGCCCGCAACCGCACAGGGCGCTCTTTTTTTGCTTTCCCCGGGCCGCGGCTTTACAGCGGCGCGGCAGGTATGCTATTATAAGAGCAAGCAAATTGCGCAAGGGGAGAAAAGCCATGATGGGCAAATTGATCGTGATCGCGGGCACCAACGCTTCGGGCAAAAGCGGGCTGGGGGTGGAGCTGGCCGCCCGCTACGGGGGCGAGGTGGTTTCCGCCGATTCCCGGCAGGTGTTTCGGCGGCTGGATCTGGGCAGCGGCAAAATTACGCCCGAGGAAATGCGCGGCGTGCCCCATCATCTGATCGATATTTGCCAGCCGGGGGATTTTTTCTCCATGGCGGATTTTCAGCGCCTGGCCTACGCCGCCATCGACGATATTCTGGCCCGGGGGAAAATTCCCTTCCTGGTGGGGGGCACGGGCCTGTATGTGGACGCGGTGGCGGACGGCTATCAGCTGTCCGACCGCGCGCCCGATCTTGCGCTGCGGGCGCATCTGGAAACCTACGACACCCCCGCGCTTTACGCCATGCTGCGGGAGCAATTGCCCGATACCGAAATCGATCCGCAAAACCGCAACCGCGTTATGCGCGCCCTGGAACGCCTGGCGGCGGGCGATTACGCCCCCGGCCGCCGCGCGCCCCGCTATGACGCCCTGCGCCTGGGCGTGACCTGGGATCGCGAAACGCTGAAAAAGCGCATCGACGAGCGCCTGGAGCGCCGCCTGGCCCAGGGCATGGTGCAGGAAACCAAGGCCCTGCTGGACGAGGGCGTGAGCCGCGAATTTTTGATGAAGCTGGGCCTGGAATACCGCTACCTCACCCGCTATCTCCTGGGCGAAATCGGCTACGAGCAAATGGTGCTGGAGTTGGGCAACGCCATTAAAAAGTTCGCCAAGCGCCAGGTGACCTGGTTTAAAAAGGATCCCGCCATTCACTGGCTGGACATGCGGGCCGACCCCGCCGCCCAGGCCGCCGCGCTTATCGAGGAGTTTTTGGAGAAATAATAATTTATGCGGGGGAACCGTTCCTTGTAAGCCAAGGAATGGGTTCCCCCGCCTTATTTATTTAAATCTCACTCCTCCGTCCCGGGCAGGGAGACGCCCGCTTCCTGGGCGCAGGCGGCCAGCTTGTCCAGGGCCTCGATAATCTGTTCGGGGCGATGCTCGGAGGTGACGCAGAAGCGCAGGCGGGCCTTGCCCTTGGGCACGGCGGGATAAACGGCGGGGGGCACGAACACGCCCTGCTTGCGCAGCAGATTGGAAAGGAGGAACGCATCCTCGTCTCCGCCCACCAGGATGGGGATGATCGCGGTTTCGCCCGCCAGGCAGGTGTTGAAATTACGCTTGTGCGCTTCCTCCACAAAGCAGCGGATATTGCGGCGCATGCGCGCCATAATAGAGGGATCGGTGCGCAGCAGGCGCACGGCGCAGAGGGTGGCGGCGGCCAGCGGCGGGGAGATGCCCACGGAGAACACAAACCCGGGCAGGTTATAGCGCATGTAATCGATAATGGCGCGGGAACCGGCCAGATAGCCGCCGCAGGCCCCCAGGCCCTTGGAGAGGGTGCCCATCTTGATATCGATATCCCCGGGCTCCAGGCCGAAATATTCGTC
Organism: uncultured Clostridia bacterium; assembly: GCA_934667105.1. Classification (GTDB taxonomy): domain Bacteria; phylum Bacillota; class Clostridia; order Christensenellales; family Aristaeellaceae; genus RUG563. Next base: position 23,169 of record CAKULG010000009.1, on the reverse strand, counting down.
CACGCCGCCGCCGGTCTGGCCGATAACGCAGGCGGAGTGGGCCTCGTCCACCATCAGGAAGCAGCCGTATTTCTTCTTCAGCGCCACGAATTGGGGCACGGGGGCGATATCGCCGTCCATGGAATACGCGCCCTCGATCACAATGAGCACCTTGGCGTATTTCTGCCGCTGGGCCCGGAGAATGCCCTCCAGGGCGGAAAAATCGTTATGCGGGAAGGGGCGGCATTCCGCCTGGGAAAGCTGGCAGCCCTGGGCCACGGAATTGTGGGCGATGGCATCGTAGAGGATCAGATCGCCCTTGCCGCAGAAATTGCCCACGCAGGTGACGTTGGTGGAATGGCCGCCCACCAGCACCAGGGCGGCCTCGGCGTGCTTCCAATCGGCGATTTCCCGTTCCAGCTCCTGATACAGGCTTTTTTCACCCGCCAGCAAGCGGCTGCCCGAGGCGGAGGTGCCGTATTGATCGATAGCGGCCTTGGCGGCCGCCTTGGTTTCGGGGCGGCCCGACATGCCGACGTAGTTGTAGCTGCCGAAATTCAGCACCCGCTGCCCCGCCATCAGGCTGGTATCAGTGAGGGGCGAATCGTGGCAGACGAAATAGGGGTTTTCCTTGCCCTCGCCCATCAGCGCGGCCTGGCGCTTGGCAAAGGCGATGTATTCGGGGCTGTCCTCAAAGCGGGTAATGGGCGCGACGGCCTGGGGCGCCTCCGCCTGCGTGTTTTCGCCGTGCAGGCGGGAAAGCAGCAGGGCGGTCAGCTCGTTCACCGTGGTGCACTGGCCGTATTCCTCCGGAGGGATGAGCACGCCGAAGCGCTCCTCGATTTTCAGGCTCATGCTCAGCACCTGCAGGCTGTCGCCGCCCAGCTCGTCGATAAAATGCGCGTCGTCCCGGATGCCCTCCGGGGCGATATCCAGGGCCTCGGCGTACAGTGCGCGCACCTGGGCGCGAATTTCCCGCTCCTCCTGCCGGGCCTCGTTCTGGGGCTCGGCCAGGGGGGCGGGGGCGGCCTCCGGCGCGCCCTTGCGGGGCAGCTCAGCCTCCCAGCAGGGGAACGCGCCCTCCTCCAGCGCCCTTTTCAGCGCCTGGCGCTTCACCTTCACCCCATTGGCGGTGGGGAAGGCCTGGGCGGTGAGCACCACCCGGCTTACCCGCTTCAGCGCGGGCAGGGAGGAATTGATCTTGCGAATTTTCTCCATCAGCGGGGCGGGCGCGCTGCCCGGTTGGGCGGCGGCGCCCAGCTTCAGCGCCAGGGTGATCTGCTCGTATTGCAGCTCCTTTTTCCGGCCGGGGAAATGCAGCCGTCCCTTGCTTTCCGGGGCGCGAACCCCCAGCACGCACAGCTGCTCCACCCCCGGCAGCCCGGCGAAGGCGTCCTCGATTTCGTCGGGGTATACGTTTTCCCCCGATTCGTTGATGATAACGTCCTTGGCGCGGCCCTCCACATACATGCGGCTGCCCTTTTTCAGACGCACCACGTCCCCCGTGCGGTACCAGCCCTCCGCGTCCAGATGGGGGGGCAGAAGCCGGCCGTCCTTCAGCCGGGCGGTGTGCACCGTGTCGCCCCGGATGTACATTTCCCCCACCCGGGGATCCTCGCCCACGGGCTTGATTTTGTATTCCGCGCTGGCCAGGGGGCGGCCCACGGAGCCCGAGGTGCGCTTGAGCACGTTTTTGCCGCTTTCCACGGAGGTGACGCCCGTTTCCGTCATGCCGAAGCCCGAAACCACATAATACCCCAGGGCGGACAGCGTGCGCATATATTTGGCGGGGGTGTGGCTGCCCCCCAGGATGATGCAGCGGATATCCGGCCCCAGCATCTGGGACGCGGCCTTGCGGAACATGAATTTCCGCGCGAAATCCAGCCCAAAGCCCGGAGCCACCGATTGCAGCGCCAGGGAGGTGCCCCGCATGGAATGATAGGCCGCGCGCTTAAAGCGCTTTTCCTTGGCCACCTTTTTATTCAGCGCCACGGAAAGATGATTGGCCAAAAGGGGCACGGCCATCAGGTGGGTCACATGGAAGCGCCGGGCGGTGGCCTGGATGGTCTGGGGGCTGCGATCGTGGAGATAGATATTTTCATAGCCGATGAAATGAATCCACAGCAGGCACACCATGAAGCCGAAAATGTGGTGGAAGGGCAGGAACGCCAGGTTGCGCCGGGGCTTATCGCAGATGATGCGCTGGTTTTCCCGGTAGAGCAGCTCGGAATTGAGCACCTGGCTGCACACGGCGTGGGCGTTATAGACGAAGATGCGGCTGGTATCGGTGGTGCCGGAGGTGCACAGCGCCACCATTTCGCCAAATTCGGGCGCGAACTCCGGCGCCTCGGGGGCGGCGAGCAGCTCGGCGGCGGTAAACTGGCGCACGTCGGCGGGCAGCCTGCGCGCGCCCTTGGCGATAACGGCCACGGCCCCCGCCTGGCCCAGCATGTAGGCGGTCATTTCCTCGTTCAGGGTGTAGTCCAGCAGCACGGCGTTATAGCCCGCCGCCAGCACGCCCCAGAACAGGCTGAAATAATCCGGGCAGGTATCCATTTGCAGGGCGATGAACGCGCCCTTCTTTTCCGGCCCCAGGGCCCGGCGCAGGAACGCGGCGCAGGAAAAGGCGCGCCGCTTATATTGGCTGTAGGTGATGGTGCGCTCGGCGTCCCCCTCAAGATACCGGGCGGCCACCTTGTCCCCCTGATCGCAGATGATGCCGAACAGGTTTTCAAGGGTCATATCCTTTTGCAGCTGTTGGCTGCGAAGCAGAATTTCGTTCATTTCTTCCCCTCTTTTTCATGCGCGTTCTTCCCATAATAGGAAGCGAGAATTTTTCCAAACAGCCGCCCGGGCAGCGCGTCGTGGAGCACGACCGCCAGGCGCTGATCCCCCTTGGCGATGCGCAGGCGGCGGGGCAGACGGCGCTTTTTCAGCGTCCGGGCGATTTTTTCCCCCAGGCGGTCCGGATCGCTGCCGCAGCGCTCGTCATGGGCGATGACGGCGCAGCCCCGGGCGAAGGCGGCGGCGTAGGGAGAGGGCGCGCCGTCCATGGCCCGTGCATGGCGGCGATAGGCGGCGGAGCCGCTTTGGTGATCCCCCGGCTCCACCAGCATCACCTCCACCCCGAAGGGCGCGCACTCCATGGCCAGGCATTCGGAATAGCCCTCCACGGCGTGCTTGCTGGCGGTATACGCCCCCTGAAAGGGCACGCCCAGCAGCCCGTTGATGGAGGAAAAATTCACAATGCGCCCCCGGCCCCGGGCCCGCATCAGCGGCAGCGCCCGGGCGATCATGGCGGCCTGGCCGAAGAAATTGGTTTCCATCACCTGGCGCAGCTCATCCAGGGCGTACCCCTCGCACGGCCCCAGGACGAGCACCCCGGCGCAGTTGATTAAAATATCGGGCGGCCCGGCCAACTGCAGGGCCTTTTCCACAAATACGTCGATGCTTTCCTGCTTGGTCACATCCAGCGGCAGGCAGTTTTCATCCGCCCGCCTTTCAGGGCTTTCAAAGGCGCGCGCGCCCGCGATCACCCGAAAGCCCGCTTTTCGCAGCGCCTGGGCCGTGTGCAGCCCCAAGCCGCTGGAAGCGCCGGTTATCCATACGGTTTGCCCGGCCTTTTGCGTTTCTGTTGGCATATCCTCTCCTTCCCTTCCTTTCCGCGATGGAAAAAGTCGCTATCCATTATAGCGGATTTTGTGCTATAATGCAAATGGCCCGCATTTTCCCGGCGGCGGGCGATGAAAAGCGGGCGGCCCGGCCGCCTGGAAACGAGGAACAGCATGGCGGATATCATTCTGCTGCCCGGCAAGGAAAAACGGGTTTTTTCGGGGCATCCCTGGATTTTTCGAAGTGATATTGCCCGCGCCAAGGGCGACCCCGCCCCCGGGGACACCGTGCGCGTCACCGCCTCCAACGGCCGCTTTCTGGCCATGGCGGTATACAACCCCGCCTCGCAGATCGCCCTGCGGGTGCTGAGCCGCCGCCCGGCGCAGATCGACGAGGCCTTTATCCGCGCCCGGGTGAAGGCGGCGGTGGATTACCGGCGGAAATTCGCCGATCTGCATTCCTGCCGGCTGATCTTCGCCGAAAGCGACGGCCTGCCCGCCGTGATCGTGGACAGCTTCGGCCCCGTGCTTTCGCTGCAATGCCTGTGCCTGGGCATGGAAAAATATAAGGACGCGATCTGCGACGCGCTGATGGAGGAAATGCACCCCCTGGGCATTTACGAGCGGGGGGATGTGCCCGTGCGCGCGCTGGAGGGCCTGCCGCAAAGCTGCGGGGTGCTTCGGGGCGAGGTGCCCGACGAGGTGGAAATTCAGGAAAACGGCGTGCGCTTTCTGGTGGACGTGAAAAACGGGCAGAAAACGGGCTTTTTCCTGGATCAAAAGGAAAACCGCGCCGCCATCGCCCCCTATGTGCGGGGCGGGCGCGTGCTGGATTGCTTCACCCACACGGGCTCCTTCGCCCTGCACGCGGCGCGCTACGGGGCCCGGGAGGTGACGGGGGTGGATATTTCGGAATTCGCCTGCGAATGCGCCCGGAAAAACGCCGTCCTCAACGGCTTTGACCAGGTGAATTTTGTGGCGGCCAACGCCTTTGATTTCCTCAAGGAGCAGTGCGCCGCCGGGGAGCAATACGACGTGGTGATTCTGGATCCTCCCGCCTTCACGAAAACCCGCGCCGCCCTGGACGCGGCCGTCCGCGGCTATAAGGAAATTAACCTGCGGGGAATGAAGCTGGTGAAAAACGGAGGGTATCTGGTCACCTGCTCGTGCAGCCAGCATGTGCTGCCCGAGCATTTCCGCCAGGTGGTGCTCTCCGCCGCCCAGGACGCCCGCGTCCGCCTCTTCCAGGCGGAATACCGCACCCAGGGCCGCGATCATCCCATCCTGCCCGCCGCCCCCGAAACCCAGTATCTCAAATGCGGCATTTTCCGGGTGGATAAGGATTGGTGAAGGGGAAGGGAACGTATGCGGGAAGGTCAATTTCCTCCCCGCGCTGCTTTGCAAAAGCGAAAGCGCGGCTTTGGGGCGCAAGCGCCTGGAGCGCGCTCGCCCCGCGGCCCCCTGAAAGGGACGGCGCTTGCCAGAGCCCTCCCGCATTTTCCCGGGAAAGCCGGTTGGGCGAAGGCTGAAAACGGGATACCGGCTTGCTTCGCCGCGGGAATAAAATTTACAAGCGCGTATAATTTTTACTGTGCTTGGGGCGGTTTTCGGCCCGGCGCGGAAAGATGGGAAAATAGTCGCGGAATTTTTGCAATGTACAAATTGCAAAATTATTTTAACTGCTTTTGAGCGAATATGCTTAATGTACGTCGATGGTTCTATTGACATAAAACGCGTTTCCTTTTATAATTAAGAAGGCAAATATGCATCCAAATCCTTGCATATTTTACTTTTTTGCGGCGCGTCCGGCTGAGGAAGCGCGTAAAAAGAGAAAAGCGACGCTCTGTCCGGCCAGCGCCGGGAGCGCGCGCGGCGATTTACAGAGGAAAACGGGAGAGTGGAAATTGTGACGACCAATGCAAGGCGCAGCCCTATTCCAGGCATCCGCCGTTCTTGGGCGCTGGCTGCAATTGACGCCCTGGTGATTGTGCTGGTGAATATTCTGCTGGTGGGCTTTTATCCCAGCGGAAATGGAAACATCCCGGCGGAGGGGGTCGCGGCTCATTGCGCCCTGTGTACGGGGCTGGTGATTCTTTTCCGTATTCTTCTGCTGGTGTATCGTCAGGTTTGGCGATACGCCAACACGACGGCTTATCTTCGGCTCTGCGCGGCGGATGTGCTGGCGGGGCTGTTTTACGTTCCGCTGGTGCGCGACGTCTTTCCCGAGGCCTGGCAGATTGCCTTCGTTCGGGCGGTTTCAATTCTTTCCTTCTCGCTGCTGGTCACGCTGGTGCTGCGGTTTCTGTATCATTTTCTGCGGGAAAAGGCCTCCCGCAAGGAGCTGCCCCGCTGGATGGAAAAAATCACCAATCTGCTTTTTGAGGGCGATTACAGCAGTAATCCCAAGGATCCCCCCGACACCCGTATCAAGATCGCCGTGGTGGGCGCGGGCCGCGTGGGATCGATGCTGGCGGAGGAACTGATTAATAATCCCAAGGCTTGCTATAAGCCGGTGTGCTTTGTGGAGGCGGACCGGGAAAAGATCGGCCGGGATATTATGGGTCTGCCCGTGTTCGGCGAGGTTATTCTGGATACCGATATGCTTAGCGATCTGGGCGTGCAGGAGGCGGTGTTCGCCCTGCCCCCTACGCTGGATACCGAGGCCAAGAAAAAGCTGTATCAGCGTTATAAGAGCCTGGGCCTGAAAATCAAGGCCTACGACTATCCCCTGGAAAACAGCGGCGAAAACGGAAAGCGCACGCTGCGCGATTTCTCCATCGAGGAGCTTTTATTCCGCAAGCCCATGAAATTCACCGATGAAAAAACCATTGCCTTTTTCCGGGACAAGGTGGTGCTGGTGTCCGGAGGGGGCGGCTCCATCGGCAGCGAGCTGTGCCGCCAGATCGCAAAAATGCACCCGAAAAAGCTGATTGTTCTGGACATTTATGAGAATAACGCTTATGATATTCAGCAGGAGCTGCGCATCGCCTACGGCGCGCGGCTGGATTTGCAGGTGGAAATTGCCTCCGTTCGGGATGAAAAGCAGCTGGACAAGGTGTTTTCCCAGTACCGGCCCCAGATTGTACTCCACGCCGCAGCCCACAAGCACGTGCCCCTGATGGAGCATAACGTAGGCGAAGCGGTGAAAAACAATGTGTTCGGCACGCTGAACATGGCCGACGTATCCGAAAAATACGGAGTGGAGAAATTTATCATGATTTCCACCGACAAGGCCGTGAACCCCACCAACGCTATGGGCGCCAGCAAGCGCATGTGCGAAATGATCGTGCAGAGCCGGACGGGCAGCAAAACCTGCTTCAGCGCCACGCGCTTTGGCAACGTGCTGGGCTCCAACGGTTCGGTGATTCCGCTCTTCAAGCGCCAGATTCTCAACGGTGGCCCCGTCACCCTGACGGATAAGCGCATCATCCGCTATTTCATGACCATCCCCGAGGCCAGCCAGCTGGTGCTGCAATCGGCGGCCATGGCCCGCAGCGGCGAATTGTATGTGCTGGATATGGGCAAGCCGGTGAAGATTCTGGAACTGGCGGAAAATATGATCCGCCTGATGGGCTTTGAGCCGTACCGGGATATCGAAATTGAAGAAGTGGGGCTTCGGCCGGGAGAAAAGCTCTACGAAGAGCTGCTCATCAAAACAGAAGAACTGGACAAGACCGATAGCAACATGATTTTTGTGGAGCGGGATAAGCCCCTGTCCCGGGCCGCGATTGAGGAGAAGCTGGCGCTTCTGCGCCAGGCCCTGGCCACGGAGGACGACGAGGCCGTCCGCCGCGCCCTGAAGCAGGTGGTGCCCACCTATCAGGCCCCCGAGCGGGTGAACGCCCGGGCGGTGGAGGCAGAGGAAATGAAGGAAGCCGTCGAGGAAACGAAGACGCAGATCGCGGGATAACGCGGCGGCGCAAAAAAGCAGAGGAGCGATTCGATATGACGAACAATAAATTTCTGTCCGACGCCCGGTTCGCGGACCTAAAGCCCTTTGAAAGCAAGGTGTGGCTTTCCTCGCCCACCATGCACGGGCAGGAGCAGCAATGGGTGGACGAGGCGATTCGCACCAACTGGGTCAGCACGGTGGGCGAAAATATCAACGCGGCGGAAAAGGGCGCGGCGGAGAAAATCGGCCGGAAATACGCGGTGGGCCTCTCCTCGGGCACGGCGGCGCTGCACCTGGCTATTCGCCTGTGCGGCGAAAAGCTGTACGGCATGCCCCGGGTGGGCCACGGCGCGCTGGAGGGGCGCCGCGTTTTCTGCTCCGATATGACCTTCGACGCCACGGTGAACCCCGTGGCCTACGAAGGCGGCGAAGCGATTTTTATCGATACGGAATACGACACCTGGAATATGGATCCCGCGGCGCTGGAAAAGGCCTTTGAAATATATCCCGATACGCGCCTGGTGGTTGTGGCGCACCTTTACGGCACGCCCGGCAAAATCGACGAGCTGCGCGCCGTCTGCGCGCGGTATGGCGCGCTGATAGTGGAGGACGCGGCGGAGAGCTTCGGCGCCACCTATAAGGGCGTGCAGACGGGCTGCTTCGGCACGGAAAGCATTATCAGCTTCAACGGCAATAAAATCATCACCGGCAGCAGTGGCGGCATGCTGCTCACCGACAGCGAGCAGGACGCCAATAAGGCGCGCAAATGGTCCACCCAGAGCCGGGAAAACGCTCCCTGGTATCAGCACGAGGAAATGGGCTATAATTACCGCATGAGCAATATCATCGCAGGCGTTGTGCGGGGCCAGCTTCCGCATCTTGAGGAGCATCTGGCCCAGAAAAAAGCGATTTATCAGCGCTATCGGGAAGGGATGCGGGGGCTGCCCGTGCGCATGAACCCCTATGACGAGGAAAACAGCGCGCCGAATTTCTGGCTTTCCTGCCTGATAATCGACGAGGAAGCCATGTGCGAAACGGTGCGCGGGGAGCAGGAGGCGCTGTATCGCTCCGCCCCCGGCAAATCCTGCCCCACGGAAATCCTGGAGGCCATGGCGGCCTTTAACGCCGAGGGCCGCCCCATCTGGAAGCCCATGCATATGCAGCCGATATACCGCATGAACCCCTTCGTCACCCGCCAGGGCAGCGGCCGGGGCAACACCAACGCCTATATCGCCGGCGGCGGCGTGGACGTGGGGGCGGATATTTTCCGCCGGGGCCTGTGCCTGCCCAGCGATAATAAAATGACGGCGGCGCAGCAGGATGTGGTGATTGAGATCATTCGCCGCTGCTTTAGCAAGTGAAAACGCAAGCGAAGGGATAGAGAAGAGCATGTACCGCAATTGCCTGAAACGGGTTCTGGATTTTCTGCTCAGCCTGCTGGCGCTGCTAGCGTTTTCTCCGCTCATGCTGGTGCTGACGATTCTGGGCGCGATAAAAATGAAGGGAAATCCCTTCTTCACGCAGCTGCGCCCGGGCAAGCAGGAAAAGCTGTTCCGGCTCATCAAATTTCGCACGATGACTTGCGAGGTGGATGAAAAGGGCGAGCCTCTGCCGGACGAACAGCGGCTGACGAAATACGGCAAGTTTCTGCGGGCCACGAGCCTGGACGAGCTGCCCGAGCTGCTGAATATTCTCAAGGGCGATATGAGCATCGTGGGGCCGCGGCCGCTGCTGCCCAAGTATCTTCCGTTGTATAACGAAGAGCAGCACAAGCGGCATCTGGTGCGCCCCGGGCTGACGGGATACGCCCAGGCCAACGGCCGCAACGGCGTGCCCTGGCCCGAGCGCTTTAAAATGGACGTGGAATACGTTTCCAACATCACGTTTTTAGGTGATTGTAAAATTATCCTGAAAACGGTGCAGTCTGTGCTGCGGCATGATGGCATCAGTTCCGCTACGGACGCGACGATGGATGAATTTTTTGGCAACGAGCCGGAGACGGCCTCCGGCGCCCTGAAGGAGGAAAAATAATGGTATCGCTTGCGCAGAAAATCCTGGCGGCGCCCTTGGGGAAGACGCATCTTTTTTCCCTGGGCCAGGCAGGCTTTGTTTTAAAAAACGCTCAGGGCGGGCTGTTGGCGGTGGACCCCTACCTTTCCGAATGTGTGGAGCGGGTGGAGGGCCATGTAGGCTTTAAGCGGCTGCTTCCCCATTTGCTGGATCCCTTCGACCTGAATCTCGACGCGGTGATCGCCACACATCCGCATTACGATCATTTTGACATGGATGCGATTCCCCAGTTGATGTCTAACGGGCGGACGCGGCTTTTTGCCTCCGTGGAATGCCAGAAGGAAGTGGCCCGGCTGAAAATGAGCGACGAGGGGTGCCAATATGTGTGCCCCGGGGATCAGGGCGTCTGCGCGGGCTTCCATCTGTTTTTCACCACCTGCGATCACGGCGCTGGCGCGCCGGACGCAGTGGGCGTGATAATCGAAACGGACGGCAAGCGCGTTTTTATTGCCGGGGACACCTGCCTGCGGCTGGATCGCCAGGCGGAATATTTGGCTCGCGGGCCCATTGATCTGCTGATCGCGCCCATTAACGGGGCCTATGGCAATTTAAATGAAGAAGAATGCGCCGCCTTGAGCGAGGCGCTGGCGGCGCGCTTGACAATTCCCTGCCACTATGGTATGTTTGCATCTCATGGCGGCAATCCGGGAAAATTTAAGGAAATTATGGACGCCCAGCATCCGGGCCGCGCCTATCTGCTGATGCGGATGGGGGAACAGACGACGCTTTGAGCGAAACAAAGATAGGAGAGAGCACCATGACGAAGGATTTAGCGGGGAAGAAGCTTTTAATTCTGGGCGGCAACCCGGAAACTACGCCCCTGGTGGAAGTGGCGAATCAGATGGGGGTGTATACCATCGTAACCAGCGGCCGCTCCAGCGATCCGGCCAAAAAAGCGGCCTGGAAAAGCTTTGACGTGGATGGCATGGACGTTCCCGGGCTTATCGCCCTGGCGCGGGAGGAAGCGGTAGACGGCGTACTGGTGGGCGTGGCGGATATTCTGGTGCCCTCCTATTGCAAGGTGTGCGACGCGCTGAACCTGCCCTGCTATGCAACCCAGCAAATCGTGGATGTGTTCGCCTTCAAGGATGTGTTTAAGGCGACGTGCGAGCGCTATGGCGTTCACGGCATTCCCGAATATTATCTGGACGCCGAGATGAAGCGGGAAGATCTGGATAAGATCGTCTACCCTGTGATGATCAAGCCGGTGGATAACGGCGGCGGCGTGGGCATGACCGTGGCCTATACCGAAGAAGAACTGGTGGCGGGCGTTAAGAAGGCGCTGGACGCTTCCTATAAAAAGCGCTTCATTGTGGAAAAATATATGCTCTGCGACGATATGGGCATGTATTATACCTTCAAGGACGGCTATTGCAGCGCCTCCTGCATTTATGACCGATATACCACCGACGAGCAGCCCGGCCTGTCCCGGGTTTGCCTGGGCGGCACCTATCCTTCTAAGCATTTGGACGAATATTTCGAGCGGATGCATCCCAACGCGCTACGGCTGTTCAAGGAAATTGGCATTAAAAACGGCGTGCTGATGCTTTCTGGCTTCTATGAAAACGGCGAATTCTATGTTTACGATACGGGCTTCCGCCTGCAGGGCGAAGCGCCGCATCTTCTGATGAAAGCCATCCATGGCTTTGATCAGCGGGAAATGCTGATTCGCTTCGCCCTGACCGGCTCGGAAGGCGATGTGAACCTGGAAAAGGACGACGATACCCGCCTGCGGGGCAAATGGGCCAGCACCCTTTGGTTCCTGCTCAAGCAGGGCCATATCGCAAAGATCGAGGGGCTGGACGAGATCGACAAGGACGGCCGTATTGTGGCCAATATTCAGCGTCTGCACGCGGGCGACGATGTGCGGCCTGAATGGATCGGCAATGAAAAGCAGGTTTTAACCCGGCTGTACATCGTATGCGACAGCAAGGAGGCCCTTGCCGACTGCCTGAAGGAATATCAGGGCAAAGTGAAGGCCCTGGATGAAAATGGAAACAACCTGATTCTCAAGGGCTTTGATGTGGATAAGGCGCTGGAATTGTAATACTATTTTCCCGCTAAAGCTTTCGGTCTGCCGGCGGCTCATCATCGTGTTTGATGGGAAAAAGTATAAGAACGGAGTACGCAGGAATGGAATTACAGAGGCTAAAAGATAAGGTGATCGTGATCTCGGGGGGCACCAAGGGCGTGGGCAAGGCCTTTGCGGAAGTCGCGGGCCGCGAGGGGGCGAAAGTTGTCATCGGCGGCCGGGACGAAAAAACCGCCAAGGAGGCGCTGCGCAATATCCGCACCTTCGGTTCGGAGGGCATTTTCGTGCATACCGATCTGCTGCAGGTGGAGGATTGCAAGCGCCTGTTCGACAAGGCATACGAGGCCTTTGGAAAGGTGGACGGCTTTTTTAACTACGCAGGCGTAACCCCTGTCAGCCCGCTGGATAGCTGCGATGTGGAAACCTTCGACTGGGTGATGAACGTGAATTTCAGGGCGTGCTTTTTCTGCTGTCAGCAGGCGATTAAGTATATGCGCATGAACGGCGGCGGAAGCATTGTGCTCACCGGCTCGGCCCACGCCTGGGGCGGTCAGAAGGATCGGGCGGCCTACGCCTGCAGCAAGGGCGTTCTGCGCATTCTTAACGAACATATCGCCCATCAGTACGCCACGGAGCGTATTCGCTGCAATTATCTCACCCTGGGCTGGACCCCGACGGAGGGCGAAGTGGCCCTGCGAAACAGCCAGGGCGAAAGCGAGGCGGAGCTGCGCAGGCGCGCGGCGGAAATTCTGCCCATGGGCCGGATGTGCGAACGGAACGATTATATGGAGGGCCTGGTTTATCTGCTGAGCGACGCCAGCGCCATGATGACGGGCAGCACGTTCCGGCTCACCGCCGGGGAATATATTTAAGGAGAAACGCGCGTGGAACTTAAAAGATTGCTTCATATCGCCAGATATTGCACACTTCTTAGCTCTGCCAAAAGAAGCGCCTATCTTCGCCGGAAGAAGATATTCGGCCATGTTGGGGAAAATGTCTTTTTGCCCTTCATGGTTTTGCCCCTTCGCTGCGAGAACATTTATATTCACAACAACGTTGAAATCGCATCGGGGGCGCGGCTTGTGCCCCACGATGCGATTCATGGCGTATTTAACAGAATGAACGACGGCCATCACTATGCGGAGCATATCGGCAGGATTGAAATTCTGGATAACGTGTTTATCGGCGCGGACGCCATTATTCTGGGGCCGTGCAAAATCGGGCCCAACGCAGTGATTGCCGCCGGGGCCGTGGTGACGGGCGATATACCCGCAGGAAGCGTGGCGGGCGGCGTGCCCGCGCGGGTGATCGGCGATTTTGATTCGCTGCGGGAAAAACGGCGGGGCCAAAGGCCGGAGGAAGACGCGCATAGATAAGCGAGCCTTAAGATTGAAAGCTGTGCCGGCAATGGCAGGAGGGTTTTGGCATTGGAGGGAAAAACAACGTCCAGGCAGGAAATTATAGCCGGAGAAGGGACGGCGCGGGGCGAAGAAAGCGGCGCCCTTGCGGCCAGGCCATTATCTGCTACGGGTGTCAGGGCGGGAATAACGCAGCCGCTGCTGCGGAATTTTCTGCTGCTGATTTTTGGCGTTTCTGTTTTCATGAGCGGGATTGTGTGGGAGGCTATTTCCTGGGCGGCCATGATTGCGCTTATGCTTGGCTACAAAAAAACGTTTATTCGCCAAAAGGGAATCAAGCTGTTCCGCATGATGTGGCTGTATATTGCGTTTTACGCCCTGCTTTTCTGCGTTCATTGCGTGAGCGGCAAGGATTTCAGCGCAATCAACCGTCTGTTCGGGCTGACGAAGTGCATCTGCGCCCCGGCGCTGCTGTATTTTGCCTTTTATCGGGATGCGCGGCGGCCGGCGGTGCTGCGCAAAATTCTTTGGCTGATTTTCGCGCTGAATATCTGCTATATGGTTGCGCATGCGCGCGGGCAGATTTCCCTGCCGCTTTTGGGCTCGGAAAACGTTATTCTGGGCATCAACGTGGTTGTTTTTCCGCTGGTGTACGCGCTGATAAAAAAGAACGGATACTCCATCCGCGCGCTGAATAAAACGTCCCTTGCCTGCTTTGCGGCGCTGGGGACGGGAATTTTGTGCCTGCTGGTTATTCGCGCGTCCACTTCCCTGGCGGTTTTTGCGCTGCAATTGATTTACATCGCTTTAATGCGTCTGAATCGCTCCAAGCATCGGCGGCGTATCATGATGTGGTTTTCCTCCGCGGCCATCGTGGGCATTGTTGCGTTCGTGCTGCTGGTGGCCAATGGAAAAATTCCGCTGGATTCGATGGCGATCGGCACCCGCGTGGCAATTTGGCAGCAGGCGCTTCGCCAATACGCCGCCGCGCCGCTGTGGCAGAAAATTTTGGGCACGGGCGACGATATTATCCAGATGTGGACAAAGAGCTTGGAGGCGCACAGCGTCGTCATCGAGATTTTGATGATTTACGGCGCGGCGGGCCTTGCGGCATTCATTGCAGCCGTCGTGGCGGTGTTTCGGCGGCTCAAGAGAAAAAAGGAAGATGTACGGATTCAGCTTCTCATGCTCATTTCCTATTTTTTGACCTGCTTCATTCATCCCTTCTTTACGGGTGTTTTCCCCTTTCAGTGGCTTTCGATGATGGCGATTATATACGGGATTGAGGAATTAAACCGATAGGCGAAGGACGCGCCGGAAGACGGAGAAGAAATGCGAAGGAGGCGAGACGGATGAACTGGATCGAACGGAGAGAAATGGAAAAGGCGCTGATGAACCGGTTGGGCGCGCCACGGGACGATATTGACCGCGCGTATTTTCATTATCAGGGAAGAAATCTGGGCGCGCAGCGTTCGCTGCTGGAGAAAATGAAGCGTGAAATTCCGGCCATGCTTTTGGCCCTGCCCGCGCTGCTGTTTTTTCGGGCGCGCAATTTGTTTCCCGGGAAGAAAAGTCCCTGCGACGCGGTGTGCTTTTGCCCGGAGCAGGTTTTTCTGAAAATCATGATGGAGGATCTGCCGCCGGAACTGACGGCGGAATTCCCTCAAATGCAAACGCACACCCGGCCGGCGAGCGGCCTTGCGCGCTATGCGGGCGCGCGGCTGGATCGTCAGGGGGCGAAGCTGTGGTGGAAGGCTGTGCGGCGGCGTCCCGCTGCCTTTTATGTGAATTTTTATTTGCTGCTTCATCTGGCGCATTGCTGCGAATTGATATACACCTATGCCCCCAAAGCGATTATTTCCGCCCAGACGGAATCGGATTTCGCTACGAGCTTGCTTACGGAATACTGCGAATCCAAGCGGGTTTTGTATATCGGCATTATGCACGGAGAAACCGTGCGCAGCATGATTCGCGCCTATGTAAGATTTTCCCGTTTCTACGTCTGGAATGAAGAAACGGCCGAAATGTTTATCGCAACCGGCAGCCCGCGAGAAATCTTCCGCATATACGATTCCAAGCGTCTTCTTCCCTGCTATCAGGCGCAGGAGCATCCTGCCTATTTCCTTTCCTATTATTTGGGCGGGGAAAAGGAGCCGGCGATGCGGGAACTGAAGGAGCGGTTGGATATTCTGGCCAAGCGCGGCTTAAAATGCAAGGTGCGTCCGCACCCGCGGGCCACGGATATGGCGGCGTTTCATCAGATTTTCGACGGCGGCGCGGTGGAAACGGAGGATGTGCGCCAGGTATCGCTGAAGGATTCGGTGGAAAATTCGGAATATATCGCCTCGGTCTGCTCAACCGTCCTTTCCGAGGCGTACGCAAGTAAAATGAAGATCGTGATCGACGATATGAGTTCGTATATCACCATCGACGATCTGCGCGACCGGATGTATATTAATTTAAAACGGCCCCATCTGCTCCTGTCTGAACTGCTGCGGCAGGTGAAAGCGCAGTAAAGGGTGAGAGGTGAAAACATTGCAAGCGGAAAAGAAAAGCGTTTCCCGGAAATTGGGCGCGACGTCCCTTGTTATCACGCTGCTGATTCTGGTGCAGAAAGTCATCGGCCTTCTGCGCGAAAGCCTGCTGGCGAATTTTTACGGAACCAGCGAGGTGATGGACGCGTTCCTGATGTCCGAATCCGTTTCCATCATCGTGATGGGCCTGATCTTTCATTTCTCTTCCCCCTTTACTCCGGTTTACGCCGAAATTATCGAACGGGAAAATCGCGCGCTTGCCAAGCGGTATCAGGATGCGATTTTTTCATTCATTCTGCTTTCCGGGCTTCTAATTGGCGTTTTGGCGGATCTTTTTGCCGAGCCGCTGCTGCATCTCATCGCTCCTGGTTATACGGGCGAGGTGTTTGGCCGGACGCTGGATTATTTTCGCTGGAGCGTATGGAGCCGGGTCTTTTTCGCGCTGGGTTCTCTGCTTGTGGCGTATCTGCATTACCATGGCTATTTCCTGATTACGCGCGTTTGTTATCTGCTTATTTCCATCACGGAAATTATCACGATTCTGGCCAGTCTTTCGGTGGGCAGCATATTCCTTCGTTATACGCTGACGCTGGGGAACGGTGTGTTTTTCCTTTGCCTTTTAATCGCCTGCCGCAAGCGCGGCTATACGCCCAGAATGAATCTGCAATATACGCCGCATGTTCGGAAAACGTTTTTTATGGTGCTTCCCGGCCTTCTGAGCCTTGCGCTTTCTTATATCAACACGATTATCGATAAGAACTTCGCTTCCTCGTTGCCCACGGGCACCGTTTCCGCTTTCAGCTATGCCAACGTGATTTACGAATCCATTTATCTGCTGATTTCAACCGCCACAACCACCATTGCAACGCCGCGCATTTCAAAATATGTCGCCCGGAACGATCAGGAGGCCCTGTGCGGCGAAGTGAAAAACGCGCTGTTGAATACGCTGACCTTTATGATTCCCGTGGTGCTGGGCAGCGTCGTTTTGCGGCGGGAGATTGTGAGCCTGCTGTATGAGCGCGGGGTATTCGACGCTGCGGCCACTGCGAAAACAAGCATTATTTTTGCAATTTATTCATTCCTGTGTTGCAGCCGAATTATCAACGTAATTCTGAGCCACGTCGTTTATTCCCATGGCCGGGCGGCGGTGCTTACGCTGGTGGGGATGCTGTCGGTGGCGGTGAATATTGCGCTCAACATTTTGCTGATGCCGGTGCTGGCGCATGTTGGCCTGGCCATTGCAACGGTCGTCTCCAGCTGGGCGATTGTGCCGATGTATATCCTTTTAAACAAGAAATATTTAAAGGGGTTCCCTGTGCGGGAAATGCTGCAAAATTGCCTGAAATGCCTGGTCAGTGCACTGGCGATGGCGGTGGCCGTATGGGGCGTGAAGCAGGTTATCGCCGTTTCCGCAAATGCAGGAACGATGGAAAAGGGGGCGAAAATGCTGGTATATCTGGGGCTGGGCGTGGGCGTATACGGCTGTGGCGTGTGCCTGCTGAAGGTGGAAGGCGCGTCGCGCTATGTCCATGCGATTAAAGGAAAGCTGGGCGCCCTGTTGGGAAAGAATGAGGGCGGGCGGCAATAATCCGCAGAATATTGCGTAGGCGCTTCCACGCATTGACCGGAGGCAGAAACGAAGGCTTCCGCGCCTTCTGCCGTTTGCAGCCTTCCGGTTTTAGCGCCAGAGAGCCTTCAAGCCTCATCCGTGAATCGGGGGAAAATCTGTTCGAAATTGCAGCCGCTTCATTTTAGAAACGCGCGCTGCATCCCTTGCACAACATCGCTTTAATCATAAAAAAGGAGGAAACAACCATGAAAAAGATCGCCATTATCACCGCCCGCGGGGGCAGCAAGCGCATTCCGCGCAAGAACATCCGGGATTTCCTGGGCAAGCCCATCATGGCCTATTCCATTCAGGCCGCGCTGGACAGCGGGCTGTTCGACGAGGTGATGGTCTCCACGGACGATGAGGAAATCGCCCAGATCGCCCGGCAGTACGGCGCCAACGTGCCCTTCATGCGCAGCGCCGCCGCCGCCAACGATTTCGCCACCACCGCCGACGTGCTCAACGAGGTGCTGGGGGAATACAAAAAGCGGGGGCAGACCTTTGACTACATGTGCTGCATTTATCCCTGCGCGCCCCTGGTGACGGGCGAAAAGCTGCGCAGCGCCTTTGCGCAGATGCAGGAAATGGGCGCGGATTCCATCTTCCCCACCGTGCGTTATTCCTATCCCCCCCAGCGCGCGCTGGTGCTGCGGGACGGTCAGCCTGTTTATCAGTATCCCGAATACGCCCTGTGGCGCACCCAGGATCTGGAGCCCATCTATCATGACGCGGGCCAGTTCTATTTCTACAAGCTGGAAACCTATGGGAAGGGCACGGCCGCTTGCAAGGCCATGATCGAGCTGTCCGATCTGGAGGTTCAGGATATCGACAACCTGGAGGATTGGGAAATCGCCGAAATGAAATACGGCCTGATGATGAAGAAGCAGCAGAAATAATCGCGCCGCATCAAGCGCCGCAGAAGGGAGGCGACAGCCGTGGCGGATTTTCTTCGCACGCTGCTGAATGGAAACCTGCTTCAGGAGGAAGCGCTGGCCCGGGAGCTGGCCTGGGAAGCGGGCTTCCCCCGGGAGGCGGAGGAATACCGGTGCCTGTATGCGTTCAATCCCGAAAAGCCCGCAACGGCCGCCGCTTATCATGAAATATACGAGCGGCTGCCCGCTCTGTGCGAGCGCTTTTTCCGCCATCGCGCCTATTCGGCCCGGGTTTCGCCCGATTATGACGGCGGGGCGGATATTCTTCTCTTCGGGAAATATACTTCGTCCATGCTGGAGCAGCTCCTGCAGGAGCTGCTCCTGTTTTTTTCGCGCCATGGGCTGAGCGGCGTGCGCCTTGCGGTGGGCACGGCGGCGGGGGCGCTGACGGAGATCTGCCATTCCAGCGCCGCCGCCCGGGAGGCGGCCCGCTATTCCGCCGAAACGCTGGATACGCCCCTGGTGTTCAGCCAGGATATTCAGCGGGTGTACAGCGCGCCCACGCTGCAATCCTCCGCTGCCTTTGAGGAAATGCTGGGAGCGTTCCGGGCGGGGGATATGGCGCGGCTGCGCCGGCAGGTGGAGCGCTACGCGGAGCAGGTGCGCGCCCAATCGCCCCAGCGGCCCAACGGCCTGTATCCCACCAGTATCAAGCGCATGATGATCGAACTGACGGTGTACGCGCTGCATATCGCCTCCGACGCGGGGGTGGACGTGGATTCCTATCTGGAATTTAAGGATCCCTACACGCAACTGCTGGCCTTTCACACCACGCCGGATATCATCGCCTGGTTTATCGCCCTATGCGAACGGCTGCATGCCGCAATGCAGGAAATGAACCGCAGCGCGGAAAGTGGCCTGGTGGCCCGCAGCTGCCGCTATATCCGGGAGCACCTCACGGAATATGATCTGGGCCTGGACACGGTGAGCGCGTGGGTGGGCGTATCCTCCTCGTATCTATCCACGGTGTTCCGCAGGGAGACGGGCGTGGGCTTTAATGGGTATATCAGCGCCGCACGCATGGCCCTGGCGGAGGAGCGCCTGCGTTCCACCCCAGATTCCATCGAGCAGATCGCCGCGGAATGCGGCTTTGGCAACGCATGCTATTTCACCCGGGTGTTTAAAAAAAGCTATGGCATGCCTCCCGGTGCGTATCGCCAGCGCATGCGCGGCCCCGGCAGATGAAGAAAGTGCAAGCGTTTTAAAAGAAAAGACAATTGCGCCCTGCCCACTGGTGGATTATACTAAAAAATGTAAATTCGAAATGTATTTTGGAGAAGGACAAGGCATGAGTTCTTATGTTGTTTCCCCGCGGAAGCGCAGCCTGGGCAGGCGCATTTTGCAGCATTGGCCGCTGTACGCGCTGCTGCTGCCGGCGGTGGTGGTGACGCTGCTGTTTAATTATTACCCCCTCTACGGCGTGCAGCTGGCCTTCAAAAATATGAAGCTGGGCCAAAGCATTTCCGCCGCGCCCTGGGTGGGCCTGCAAAACTTCCGCCGCTTTTTCACGGCGGGCTATTTTGAAAGAACGCTGGTCAACACCCTGATGCTCAGCCTGCTGACGCAGCTTACCTTTCCGCTGCCCATCATCCTGGCGCTGCTTCTGCACAACTGTGTGAACAGGCGCATCAAAAAGGGCGCGCAGATGCTCACCTATATCCCCAATCTGGTTTCCGTGGCGGTGACGATGAGCATTGTGCTGCTGTTCTGCGGCAACACGACGGGATTCATCAACATCCTGCTGGGCCAGCTGGGGCTGGAGGGCGTGCCCTTTATGAGCCGGGAGGAATACGTTCGGCCCATGTATGTGATTTCCGAGGTGTGGAATTCCGTGGGCTATAACGCGGTGATCTACCTGGCGGCGCTCACCTCCATCAGCCAGGAGCTGACCGACGCGGCCATGATCGACGGCTGCAGCAAGCTCAAGCGCATCTGGTATATCGATCTGCCCACCATCCTGCCCACCATCGTGGTGCTGCTGATTATGAGCATGGGGAAATTCCTGAATTCCTCCACGGAAAAAATGCTCATGCTGCAAACCGATCTGAACCTGGCCACCTCTGAAACCATCGGCACTTACACCTACAAAATCGGCCTGGTGAAGCGCCAATACGGCTATTCTGCGGCGGTGGATTTGTTTACAAACGTCATCAATTTTTCCACGCTGCTAATCGTTAATTTCGTATCCAAGCACGTATCCAATTCGTCGCTGTTTTAAGGCGGGCCTTTCCGCCCCCAGGGAGATAAAAAACGTATGCAGATAAACGCGGTGATCAAAAAGCCCAAGAATCCGGAGGAACAGGAAATCGAGAAGCAGTCGCTTCCGCCCCAGAAGCCCAAGCGGCGGCCCGAAAGCCCCGTGCAGGGCGCCCGGGAAGACCGGGCGCTCAACGCGGTCATTCATGTGCTGCTGGTGATTATCGCCGTGATGGCGTTTTATCCGCTTTACATCGTGGCCATTTCCTCTGTTTCCGATCCCTCCTATATCAGCAGCGGCCAGGTTTTCCTGCTGCCCCGGGGGCTGAATGTGGACGCCTACGAAATCCTGCTGGGCGCCCGGGAAATCTGGATCGGCTATCGCAACTCGCTGTTTTACACCGTGGTGGGCACCGCGCTGCAAATGGTGGTGACCACGGCGGCCGGCTTCGCCCTTTCCCGCAAAACGCTGCCCGGGCGGCGCTTCTTCGTGCTGTTTTTTCTGTTCACCATGTATTTTTCCGGCGGCGTGATTCCCACCTATTTCGTGCTGAAGGATATGGGGTTGCTCAACACCGTGTGGGTGTTGATTATCCCGGTGCTGGTGGGGCCCTACAACCTGGTGATTTCCCGCTCCTATTTCGAAAATTCCATTCCCGAGGAACTTTATGAAGCCGCCATCGTGGACGGCGCGGGCATCTTCCGCTATTATCACCAGTTCGCCATCCCCCTGGCCGTGCCCGTGCTGGCGGTGATGGTGCTGAATTTCGCCCTGGGCCATTGGAACAGCTATTTCAACGCCATGATCTACATCAGCAACGATAATATCCAGACGCTGCAGGTGTTTATCAAGCGCATCACCTCCCAGGCCACGGCCACGCTGGACAGCGGCGAAGTAAGCGCCGAACAGATGATTGAAAGCATCCGCAAAACGCAGCTGCTCAAATACGCGGTGGTGGTGGTATCCTCCGTGCCCATGATCGCCCTGTATCCCTTTGTGCAGCGGTATTTCATCCAGGGCATCATGATCGGCGCGGTGAAGGGCTGATTCCGGTTCCTGATCGAAAAGCGCGCCGCTTGTAATCATTAAAAACACGGAAGCAACCCGTGATTTAAGAAAGGAAGGAAATGAATCATGAAGAAGCTCGGACGAATTCTGCTTGCGCTGCTGCTGGTGTGCAGCCTCATGCCCTCGGCGCTGGCCTATGAATGGAACCTGGAGGGAACGATCTTCCCGGTGACGGATGCGAAGAAGCTCCAGATTCTCACCAGCGGCTATCGGGATAACGATATTCGGAAGATCAGTGAAAACCTGGATTGGCAGTCCCTGGTGGAGCAGACGGGCGTCAATCTGGAATTCGTCTATCTGGGCGATTACGAAGCCCCCGAAACACGGGAATCCCTGCAGCTGCGCCTGCTGAACAACGATTACTGCGACGCCATCATGAGCGTGTATGTGGATACGCTGAACGTGGCGGATATTAACGACATGGCGGGCGCGGGCATGCTGATTCCCCTGGAGGATTACCTGACCAACCCCGAAATCATGCCCAATTACTATAACAACGTATACAGCAAGCGCCCGGACATCCTGAAGAATATGCAGAGCCCGGACGGCCATGTGTATTATCTGGCGGGCGCCAACGAAACCGTGGCCTACACCAGCGGCGAGGGCCTGATGATGGTGAACAGCGAATGGCTGAAGGCCTGGAAGGAAGCCCGCCAGCTGGATCACACCCCCGCCACCCTGGATGAATTCGAGGATATGCTGCGCTATTTCCGCGATAACGATATGAACGGCAACGGCGCGAATAACGACGAAATTCCCTACATGATCGCGCAGAGCGCGTGGCTGGGCTGCATGACGCTGGAGCACGCCATGGGCATGTACGGTGTTGGCACCAAGGATTCCACCGCCGATATGAACATCATGATCGGCGACGACGGCCAAGCCTTCTTCGTGCACACCCAGGATATGTATAAGGCCGCGCTGAAGAGCTTCTCCAAGTGGTACAAAGAAAATTTGATCTGGTCCGAAATCTTCACCGGCAATTCCGAAACCATCACCAATATCATGGCGGACGCGAAAAACAAGGTGGGCGTTTTCAATGCCTGCTCCGATGTGGAAGGCTTTGAGCCCATGCTGCCCCCCGCCATCGACGGCTATCAGGCCCGCTATCTGATGCACTGCTCCCTGCGCACCGGCGTTCGCCAGCCCTACGCCGTCATCACCGAAAAGTGCGCCGATCCCACCCAGCTGTGCTCCTTCCTGGATCTGATGTTCGATTTCCAGAATAACACCCGTATCCTCTACGGCGAGTATAGCTTCGACAGCGGCTATATCCGCGTCAACGATGAAGGCAAGTACGTCTTTGATAAGACTATCGTGCCCGAGGAAAAACCCACCACCGCCAACGCCTCTATTTACAGCTTCTTGTGCTTCATGGATACCGCCACGCTGGCCAACTATGAAAAGTATATCGACATGGATTCCTATTTCGGCGGCTCCGCCCGGGCCAAGGGCTACGAAATGTATCAGGCGGCTGGCATTTGGAACCCCACTGGCAATCTTTGGCCCCGGTGCAGCCTGCTGGAGGAAGATAAGGACGATTACGCTTTCCTTTATGCCGATGTGGCCGCCACCGTGGCGGAATACCGCGCCAAGTTTGTCACCGGCGCTTTCGACGTGGATGAAAAGTGGGACGAATTCCAGACCAAGCTGGAAAACCAGGGCATCGGCCAGATGCGCGACATCATTCAGCGCGCTTACGACGCGTATGTGAACAAGTAAGAACGAAAGAAAATACGCAGAACTGTAAAAAACGAAACAAGGATATTTGCGGGGGCCCCGTTCTTTGTAAGCCAAAGAAAGGGGCCCCTCAGGGTGTCGAAAAAGGATTTTCGACACCCTGTAAATGCAAGTCTGCTAAAGCAGTCTTGCATTTAGGGCATCATT
>CAKULG010000008.1 GCA_934667105.1 uncultured Clostridia bacterium | reverse complement strand
TGGTGACCAAGTCAAAGCACAAGACGCTGTTTGAGACCGCCCTGCTGGAAATGGGCATTGCGTATCACCGCATTCAGATCGCAACGCCGCGCCACAATGGCAAGGTGGAGCGCCAGCACCGGACGGACGAGCTGCGATTCTACCGGAATAGAATTGGGCAAATGATAGGCAAATTATTTTCCGGGTGAGGTTTTCAATATGAAGTTTGGAGAAAAGGTAAGACTGCTGCGAAATGAAAAGAAGCTGTCCCAGACGGAACTGGGTAAAATGTGTGGTCTGTCCCTGCGGACGATCCGCAATTATGAGGTGGACGGACGCTATCCCAAACAGCGCGAGGTTTACGCCAAACTTGCCACTGCACTTGGATGCGAGATAAACTTCCTGCTTTCCGAAGACGAAGAATTTGTTCTTCAGGCACAACAGAGCTACGGCTACAAAGGTGCAAAAGATGCCGAAGAATTGGTTGCCGATGTGTCTGCGCTCTTTGCCGGTGGTGAATTGTCCGAGAATGATAAGGATGCCGTAATGCGCGCTTTGCAGGATGCCTACTGGATGGCAAAAGAACGGAACAAAGAAAAGTACACACCGAAGAAATATCGGAATCCAATAGAAGTTGAGGAATGATTTTTGTACAGGATGATTTCTGCATCAACTTTTAAAGCAGTTTATGTAGCAAGGAAGTGAAAGACATGATGTATGCTCAGGATAAGCAACATGTTCCTGACCGAGTGGAATTAAAAGGAATTCTATCAGAGTTCCGGGATGCGCTTGAAGAAGAAATTGATAAGATCAAAAAAAGCGGTCAGTCTTCCACGCTACTCTTTGGTGGGCGCCAAATCGAAAGCCATGGTGCCGACCTCTGGTATCGCTTTAATGTTGAATATGTCCCCTCTCTTCCGGCAGATACGCCCTGTAAGCTGGTAATCGGTAAGGATCAATTTGATGTTACCGTTATAAGCTACGAAGAGAACTCCATTGTCATCTCTACAAAAACGACTCTGCCCGACACAATCGGCAAGGCCAGACTTGAAAATGGCGCTACAGTTCTGATGGAGCGGCTGATCAAGTGTATCGTAATATTTGACCTAGTGATCGATGAACCGCATTGGAAGGCAAATCTGTTTATGACGGATCTTCAAGCGGCAAAGGCGATTCTTGCCTTCATGTCTATGTTGAAGATTTTCTTATACTTGATTGGAGCATTTCGCTTGCCATTGGGAGCTGGTTCGATGAGTACGGCGAGTATCATTTCAGCCATAAAGAGTGGAATGATCTCCTTGATGAGGCATGGCGAATCTTTGCTGCGGATAGTTTTGATGAATTGTTTGATGAGCTAATCGATCGGCAAGGAAAGGGCAATTACATGATGTGGAAGCTCAATAGCCGAGGCGCATCTTTCTGGAAAGAGCGGGATAAATACAGAACACAGATCAAAGATATCCGAGAGTGGTCTGATTTGGTGCTTGGCCCCAACGACATGATGGATATCTACGGATTTTAGGAGGTGTAAGTATGGATCAGTATACTATGATGGACATACTGGGAAAAGCATTCGCTGATGGCGAAATTGATGCACTGCGTCCTTTGATGGCAGCGGAATGTGACTATGCTTCCCAGTATGCAAACAAGTCCTTTTCGGGGGCATCTGAAATCCTGTCAAATATGGAGTCCGTCCATAAGAACATTGATGAAACCTGTGCTTATACTTACAAGGTCATAGAACTGGAATCTGTCCTGGCAAATGGCCTAACCCTTGCTGATTTGGACAATCAAGCAGGAACGCATCCCTGCCGGTACGGCCTGCTCTTGTATCAGTATGGCTCTGATTATCCTGTTGCTGTTGTTGCCTGTATGATAGACCTCTACGAAAAGTTCAGAAGCATATGGCTGTCTCGAGACACAAGCAAGTTCAATGAAACCTTTTATGGCGAAGAATTGGGACCCGATTCTCCCGATGACCTTCCTTCTACAGTAGTGCCACTGACCACACATGATCGGCATGTCAACGAAATGAGAAGCTCATTTGCAGGTCAAAAGTGGGATAAGACTGTAGATACGGCTGATGGGATTTATATTTGGCGCAAAGCAGATGAATATGCCAAACAGTGGCTGCCCGAGCAGAGCTATAGCGTACTGGAGTCGCAGATCTTTGATGATTGCATCGGTTACCGGTGCAATAGAAAAGGCTATATTTACACGATTTTCATGTATGCCTACGGCCAAAAGAAAACTTCTCAGCTGGACGGTGATTTCTGCAGCAAGCTTGCCAAAGAACCCTTCGCCGAAAACAGCATCATCCTGATCCTCTACCTCAATGTCGATCGCTACATGGCCGGAGCTGAGATCAAATATCGTGTAAGAAACTACTGCGGAAGTGATACTCACAGCCCGGAGTTTTGGCATCTTAAAGAAGTCAACGGCTCGTATCTGTTTGAATACTATCCTCGCAAAGAGATGATGGATCAAACCTGGCAGTTCATGTACGCCTTCAACCGTGAAGATACGGACATCTATGACTGCATTATCACAGATGATAATCCGTCCATTGAAGGAGATCCCAAATACTCCGGTGCATTTATGAACAGCGCCTTCTATGGGACGCTGCGGACGATGCATCGGGAATACGGTGATATGAAGTTGGGCTATGTCCGTTATAACGATGTAGTTTACAGCTCTGTCCCCTACATTGAAGGTCTTGGCTTCTTCGGTTGGAGCTCCTTCCATGCCACCGACCGCATGCATAGCATGGTCCGTCACCCCTTTGACGGTGGTGATCGGAAGGTGGCAGAGTTTATTAAAACCGAGCAACGAGAACCAGATGATCTGTTCGCATATATTCCCAAACTCATAAACGCCGTCCCGCTTGCCCCCGTTCCCACAGAACGATTCGCCGTAAAGCTCTTTTTCGACAACGGCGAGTGCAAAAAGTATGTACTTCCTATTCCGACGGAGACTGAGCACGAGGAGGTTCTTTCCTATCGCGGTCATGTGTTTACCGATAACATCTGGGCATCCGTCTCTGTAATTCCTCGGCACGAAAGCAGATATAAAGGCTATCCCGAATGCGGCCCGGCAATTGTGTTCAAAAATGAGTTTCTAATCGCGGGAACTCGATGCTACATGGAGAGTGTGCCGTACTCCGAGCCGGAGTTGACAGATGAGATCGTGTATGCCGATGAAAAGCACCAGATCCGGAAAATCTGGAAGTGGAATGTAAACTCTCTGTACGAAGACGGAGAAACCGGTCTATTGAAGGTCTTAATCAGCGGCCAGGCATTCAACTGGTACGGCAAGTCCGTGTTTGCTTCTATTGAGGGAAAACGACTGACCAGCCTGACCTTCGATATCATCGACAGTTTCCAAGAAGATCTTGCCCGCGTTGCTATCAACGGCCATGGATATGGCTTTGTTGACAAGGACATGAAGTTTGTCGTTCCTATGAAGTATGATCAAGCAGATGATTTCAGAGAAGGCAAAGCAAAAGTACAGCTTGGAGATAAGTGGCTTTGTGTTGATCCAAATGGCTGTGAGCTTGAGATTGGTGGCAGAATTCGACAGGATAATTATCAAGAAGTCGGCGATTATTCCGAAGGAATGTGCCGCGTATCTACGCTCAAGCTGCGCTTCATGGATTTGGCTTATCATTCGGATTATGATCAAATTGCGGGTACTTGGGGTTTTGTAAATGAATCTGGCGAGGAGGTTATTCCGCCCCAGTATATCTATGCTACTGACTTTGAAAATGGTATCGCCATCGTTGCAAAGGGCAAATGGACTATCGACCCTAAATGGGACAACAAGTATAATCAGGGCCGTTACTGGACGGAAGAGGAGTTCTGGGGTGCCATCGACAAGGACGGTAACGAGGTTATCCCCTTCATCTTCGATGAAATCAAGCACTTCTTCGATCGCTCCGATATGTTCATGGTCCATTATGGTGGCTGGAAAGACGGTCACTGGGGTGTCATTGATTGCAAGGGTAACTGGCTCGCAGAACCAACCTTTGAAGGCTTCTCTTATGAAACCTGGAAGGACAGAATCCTGTTTTACGCTGAAGATCCGGATACAACGGGCGATAGTCTCCCCATGGGCATCTATGATCTATCACAAAAGAGAGTCCTCTTCGAGCCCCAATTCCTTGATGTCACCTTCCACGATAACGGCGATATGGAAGTTGAGGTCTTCGATGAAGAACTCGGCCGGACGATTGAAAAGATCATTGCCCCATCCGGCAAGGAGCGTTTCAAATCCATATATTCCTCGATCTATACCTGGCATGATCCATATGAAGTGGTTATCCGCGATAAGGATGGCGCCAGACATGGTTTGATTGATAAGGAGGGCAACGAGATCCTCCCCTGCATCTATGATGTCCCTTGGAATGGCTTCTACCATGAACAGCAGAGAATTTGCTTCGTAGAAAACGGCAAACAAGGCATGAAAGACTACGATGGCAACATCATCATTCCTGCTATCTACCATGAAATCCATGGGCGCAAGGATCCATATCTCACTGTCAGAGTTGGTGAAAAGGACAGCTACAAAGAAGGTCTTATCACTTATGATGGTAAGACTGTTATCGAAGCAAATCACAGTCGCATCGGATGGTGCAGCGACCATAAGCATTTCTTCTGTTGTGCTGATGGACGCTGTGAGATGTATGTCGTAGAAGATTGCGCGGCTATGCCTTAAGTTTATGTCGCGATAAAGGTCGAAAACGGCAGCTTTTCTGCGTTCTAAGCAAGAATCAGAGTATAGGTAATACGCAACCCCTATTTCTTTCGATTTTGCCCTTAATTAGTGCTTACTGAACGGCGCAAAAAAGCTCGGAAACCATTGAAAACACTGGGAAAAACAAGGGTAATGTGGTATAATATCTGCAAAGGGATTCAGGAGTTCTAAAGAAAAAGTTTGCAGGTGATGAAGATGTATCGGCACGAAGTTTATGACCAGCTTAAGATGGAGATGCCCTTTGGGGTTACATTGCGTGAGGATAACCGGTGGGTAATCCTCAGCAAGAAGTTTCCTTGGGAAGCGATTGACCGGGAGTATCAGGAACATTTCAAAAGCAGTGAGGGCCAAGTGGCCATTCCATCTCGTCTGGCCTTCGGGGCACTGTACATCCAGGCCGAGGAAGGCTACACAAATGAACAGACCAGACGAAATATCCAGGAGAACCCCTATCTGCAGTACTTCTGCGGATTTGGGTGCTACACCATGGAATCGCCTTTCGACGCATCCATGATGACACATTTCAGGAAGCGTATTTCTCCTGAGATGATTCAACGGATCAACGATCTGGTTTTTGCGCCAGAAGCAGTTGCCAGCACGGATAATCCCGAGGAAGATGATTCCGTAAATCAGGAAGACAGTGAGGACCCTCTCTCAGCACAGCCGACAGAAAAATCTGAGAACCGTGGAACACTGATTCTTGACGCGACCTGCTGTCTGGCAGATATCCATTATCCGACAGACGTCGGGCTGCTGAACCACGCCCGGGAGCTGGTAGAGAAAATGATTGATTTGTTGTATCCTGCCGCCCGTGATCTTGTACCCCGAGAAGCCCCGAACCTATCGTCAGCAGGCTCGGAAAAGATATTTGGCATACATCAAGAAGCGTACCCATACTGTACGAGAAACGCGGATGGTGCTCCGTGGGAATTTGCAATATATCCAGCGAAATATCGGCTACATCGAGAAGATGGTGGCCCACGGCGTGTCCTTATCGCTGCTGGGGAATGACCTATACAGGAAGCTGTTGGTGATCCAGGAACTCTGCCGCCAACAGTGGGACTTGTATGTGCGGAAGAGTCATCAGATTGAAGACCGCATCGTCAGCATCGATCAGCCGCATGTTCGTCCTATTGTGCGAGGTAAAGCGGGATGTCCAACTGAGTTTGGTGCCAAGGTCATAGTAGGTCTTGTGAGTGGTTACGCTTTCCTGATGAAGGCTGACTGGAACAACTACTCTGAGAGCAGAAGTCTGAAGCAGGTCGTTGAGGAATACAAAGAGACCTTTGGCTTCTACCCAAAGACGATTCTGGCAGACCGGGCTTATCCCGGCAGAGAAAATCGGCTTTGGTGCACCTCGCTGGGGATCCGTCTTTCAGGTCCCAGGCTGGGACGGAAGTCGGCAGAGGAGAAGCAGGAGGAAAGCAAACAGATCTACCAGGATGGCTGCGACCGCGTCGTGATTGAGGGAACATTTGGTGTCGTCAAGCGCCGATATAGCTTGGACCAGGTAATGACTCGGTTGCCCGACACTTCCATGACCTCAATTGCGATGGGCTTCTTTGCCGCAAATATGGAGCGCAAACTGCGTCTCCTTTTTGCACCTGAATACGGTTGGGCTCTGGACTACGATTTTGACCTCGGCGAACTGGTCATTTTTCCGAGATTTCCAGATGTTCCAGCCATTCAGTAGGCCCTAATTAGTCTACACGCAAGAAGAAACCCGCAACTCTCTCATAAACGGCAAAAGGGTATGCACTTTGATGTGCATACCCTTTTTGTCAGCAACCCTTGCATGGCAACCGCCATAATTCTTATTTCGTAAAACCTGTTTTATGAACAGTTACCCGGGGAAACGTGGGCGTGTTTTCCCAGTGCTGGAAGCAGCAATATCCCTATCTGCTCACGCTGATTCGCGTCGTGCCCGGCAAAACGGGCGGTGTGGCGGGCTATGTGATGGTGGATGTGAACGTTGAAAAGCTGGGGGCGCTGGTGCTGGGCAGTTTCCCGGATAAAGAAAACGCCCGGCTGTTCATCGTGGATTCCTCGGGGCAGATGCTTTTGAGCACGCCCTATTATCTGCTGGGGGAGCGGGACGCGCTGTCCGAGGATTTGCAGCCCTTCGCCCAGGCGGAGGCGGGCTATTCAAAAATGCTGCGTATGGACGGGGAGGAGTGGAATACCGTCTGGCCACGGAGGGCCGCACCGTGCATCATTTCATCGGCGATTGCGCCGCCGCTATGCGCTATCTAAGGCAAAACGCGGCCAGGCTGGGCCTTCTGCCGGAAAAAATCTGCGTCTGCGGCGAATCCGCAGGCGGGCATCTGGCCCTGTGCCTGGGCACGCCCGCCATCGTGGCCGATCCGCTGGCCCGGCCCAATTATATTATCAATTTTAACGGCGCGGTGGATCTGACCGGGCGGCTGAACCGGGAGCTTTTCGGTCCCTGCGATATGCAGACCGTCCAGGCGGGGAAATGGCTGGAAAAATACCGGGCGGGCGCGGCGGTTTCCCCGCTTTTGCAGGCGGGCCCGGATAATAAGCCCGTGACCCATATGCAGGGCCTCAACGACGAAATCATTTTCCCCTATGAAACCGTTCAGCTCCATGACCGGCTTTCCGCCTGCGGCGTGGAAAGCCGCCTCATCCTGCTGCCCGGGCAGAAGCATTCCTTTATCCTGTTCGATTATCAATCGCCCAATGAGACGGTGCAGAAATATCTGGATATGGCGGGGGATATTCTGGCGGAAAAGGGCTTTTTGCAATAAAAGTAATATAATGCGGGAGAACCATTCTTTGGAAGCCAAAGAATGGTTCTCCCGCCGTTTATTTAATATGGCATATTCACCCAAAGGCATAGCTACGGCGAATGCCGCGTTTCTCTTTGTAGGCGGGGAAACAAGCTGATTACTTATTTCTTCCCGCTTCCCATACAGCTTTCTCGGAGGGGGCGCGGGGGAACCGCTCTTTGGCTTACAAAGAGCGGTTCCCCCGCCGTTTATTTAATTATCACAGGTTACACCAATTTTTTAAGTATTCTTGCTTGGTCATTACGGGCTTAAAATTGCGCTGAACCAGGCGGGCCTTTTCCTCGCCGTTCCAGAGCAGCTCCTCCGCCGGGACGGCCATGAACCGCACGCTTCCATCCAGCGCCTGCATCGCGCCGCTTTTTATCAGCCCGATGGCCGCGCCGTAAAGCGCGCCCAGCTGCACATTATGGCCGCAGGCATGCGCCGCCCCCGTGGCCTTATCTGCGTAAGGGTAATTGGGCAGAAGAATCGCATCCAATTCGCCTATCAGGGCCACCGTGGCGCAATCCGCCCGGCCCGGCGAGTCCGCCGTCAGCCCGGTAATCGCCAGGTCCGTTTTGCAGGAAAGGCCCAGGGAGGAAAGGGCGTTTTCCATCTTTTCGGCGGTTTTGTATTCCGAAAAGGCGGTTTCCGGCTCGTGCAATATCTGGTGGCCCAGATCGATGAACGCGGATTTGTTTTCTTCGATGGTATCGCAGATGCGCTTTTTCAGTGCCGCTGGATCATGTATGGCGTGTGCTCCTCCGGCGGTGGGTGCGCCACTTTTACCTTTTTCACAAAATAAACAATACCTTCTGAGTTATATAAAATATCTCTGCTTTGTGCAAGAAAACCGTCTCATTTTTCTGAGCGTGCGAAAGCGATTCTCCCGCCGCGAGAGGAAGAACAGGGAAGATTGGACGCGGCATGACCAAATTATATAAAAAAACAATATGAGGATATGCGTTATTGATATATGTACAATCGAATGAAAAAATGTTATAATACATCTGTGCGCGGCGCGGCGGCGGGATCGGGCTTTCCATCGCCGGGCGGGGCCACGCGCCCCCAGCGCAAATCAACAGAAAGAGGGACCTATTCATGAAAAAGTTTGTTGCTCTCGTCCTGGCGGCCTGCATGCTCTTTACCGTGAGCGCCATCGCCGAATCCACCGCTGAATACAAGCTTGGCATGGGCGTTTCCGTTTCCACCGCCTACACCGCCGAGGGCCATGCCCAGGTGGACGCCACCGTGGCCACCGTTGTGCTGGACGCGGAAGGCAAGATCGTTGTGTGCCGGCTGGACTGCGCCCAGAACAAGATGGACGTTGAAGACGGCGAAGTGAACACCGAAGCCACCTTCGAAACCAAGCGCGAGCTGCGCGAACGCTACAACATGGTCGCCTACAGTGACGCGACCCACGAATGGTTCGAGCAGGCGGAAGCCTTCGAGGCCTATGTGGTGGGCAAGACCGCGGACGAAGTGAAGAACATGGAAACCCGGCAGAACGATCACGGCTACACCGTGACCACCGATGAAACCCTGTACGCCACCTGCTCCATCGACATCACCGCGTTCCAGGACGCCGTTGTGAAGGCTTGCAACGATGAGAAGGGCCAGACCTTCACCGCCGACAGCTTCAAGCTGGGCCTGGCTGCGATTTCCGACGCTTCCGAATCCACCTCCGCCACCGACGACGAGGATGCGGTTGTGAAGATGTACACCGAATTCGGCGCCACCGTTGTTGGCGAGGACGGCAAGATTATCGCCGCGATCACGGATATGATTCAGCCCCAGATCAAGATGGATGAAGACGGCGCTGTGACTGAAATCATCTTCAAGGGCACCAAGCGCGAGCTGGGCCCCGACTACGGCATGGTGGCCTATGGCAACGCCATCGCCGAGTGGGACGCGCAGGCGCAGGCCTTCGCCAACTACACCGTGGGCAAGACCGCCGATGAAGTGAAGGCTATCGAAACCAAGCAGAACGATCACGGCTATTCCGTGCCCGCGGACGAAACGCTGCTGGCTTCCTGCACCATGCAGGTGACCGGTATGCAGGCCGTGCTGGCCCAGGCTGCGATCTACGCCCGCTAAGCCCCGCGCCGCAATTGGCAGAAAAACACGTTTTTATTGAAAGATAGGCTATGAGAAAGACGGTATCAAGATACGCGAAAATAATTCTGTCGCTCCTGGCAATCCTGGCGCTCGTGCCGCTGGGGGGCTGCGCCCCCCGGCAGCAGGAAGCGCCCAAGGCCCAGGGCAAGGTTTATTTTACATATTTTGATACCGTCTCTTATGTCTACAGCTATGCGGGGGACTCGGCGGAAACCTTCAAAGCCCGTTCCGCCGACGCTTCTGCGGTGTTGCGCGAATACCACCAGCTGTTTGATATCTATCATGAATACGCGGGAATCGCCAACCTGTGCACCGTGAACCGCCAGGCGGGGGGAGAGCCCGTGACGGTGGATCAGAAGCTCATTGATTTTCTGCTTTACGCCCGGGATATGTATGAGAAAACCCAGGGGAAAATGAACGTGATGCTGGGAGCCGTGCTGCGCCTGTGGCATGATTGCCGCGAGCAGGCCGCGGAGGATCCCGCGTCCGCCCATCTGCCGGATGCGGACGCATTGTCGGAGGCGGCCCGGCATACGGATATCGGCAGCCTGGAAATCGACCCGGAAAAGCGCACCGTGCGCATCAGCGATCCGGCCGCCTCCATCGACGTGGGGGCGCTGGGCAAGGGCTACGCCACCGAAATGGCCGCCCGGGCGCTGGCGGCGGCAGGGGCCGACAGCTATGTGCTCAATATCGGCGGCAACATCCGCATTATCGGCACGAAGCCCGACGGCACGGGCTGGCCCACGGGAATTCGCAATCCCAAAGATGAAAGCGGCGAATTCGCCGCCACGTTGTATCTTGCCAATACCTCCTGCAGCACCTCGGGCGTGTACGAGCGCTATTTTGTGGTGGACGGCAGGCGGTATCACCATATTATCAACCCGGATACGCTGTATCCGGCGGAGTATTACGCCTCGGTTATCATCGTAACCCCGGATAGCGGCTATGCGGACGCGCTTTCCACGGCGCTGTTCTGCCTGCCCATTGAAGAAGGAATGCAGCTGGTTCAGGCCCTGGGCGATGCGGAAGCGCTTTGGATTTTTCCCAACGGCGAAATCCGCTATACCCCCGGCATGGCCGATTACATACAAAAATAACCCGGAAACCGGCAAGGGCCGGAAACACAGGTTGTCAAGCTCCGCATGGGGACGGTTGCAAGGCCCGCGCCCATGCGGATTGATAATATAATATGAAGCAGGAGAAGGGAAGAAAATGAAACGCAACAGGAACATCTCGCGCTTGAAGGTGCCGCACAATAAGCACACCGCCGCCATGCCTTCCGTGCGCATCGCGCCGCCGGAGGAGGTGCTGCTGCCCATGCAGATGCATTCGGGCCAAGCGGCCGTGCCGGTGGTGGAAGCGGGCGATGCGGTGCGCATCGGCCAGCTCGTCGCCCGGGAGGAGGGGGCCATTTCCTCTCCTGTTTACGCCACCATCTCCGGCACCGTCGCCGCTATCGAGCCTTATGAGGCGGGCGGCCGGAAAACTCAGGCCATTCGCATCAAGGGCGACGGCAAGATGGAAAAGGACCCCGCCCTGGAAGCGCCTCAGGTGAGCAACCTGGATGAATTCCTGGCGGCGGTGCAAAAGAGCGGCATCGTGGGCCTGGGCGGCGCGGCGTTCCCGCTGTGGAAGAAGCTGGACGCGGTTCGCCGGAACAAGATCAAGACCGTGCTGGTCAACGGCGCGGAGTGCGAGCCCTATATCACCAGCGATACCCGCACCATGCTGGAGCACAGCGATATGATCGTCAAGGGCGTATCGCTGCTGCGCAAGTATTTGCAGGCGGAGGAATTCGTCATCGGCATCGAAAAGAATAAGCCCGAGGCCATCGTGGAAATGCAGCGCGTTTTCGCGGGGGACGCTACCGTCCGCGTGCTGGAACTGGACTGCGTGTATCCCCAGGGCGCGAAGCAGGCGCTGCTGTATAACGCCACCGGCCTGGTGGTGGAGGCGGGGCAGCGGCTGGCTTCTCTGGGCGTGATTATTATCAACATCACCTCCCTGGCCAAGATGGCCCAGTATATGGAGGACGGCATGCCGCTGGTGGAAAAATGCGTCACGGTGGACGGCTCCGCGGTGAAGACCCCAGGCAACTACCTGGCCCCCATCGGCACGCCTGTAGGCTATCTGATCGAGCAGGCAGGCGGCCTGAAGGAGCCCGCAGGGAAGATTCTTCTGGGCGGCCCCATGATGGGCGCCGCTGTGAAGAGCGTTCAGGAGCCTATCATCAAGGCTACCAACGCCGTGCTGGCCTTCAACCGGGCGGATTCCGTCGTCGCCCCCGCCACGGCCTGCCTGCGCTGCGGCCGGTGCGTGGAATATTGCCCCCTGCGGCTGAACCCCCAGGCCTTCGACCGGGCCATGGAGATCGAGGACGAGGACGAGCGCGCCGCCACGCTGGAAGCGCTGGATATTCGCGTATGCATGGAGTGCGGCTGCTGCGCCTATGTGTGCCCCGCCCATCGCCCGCTGGTGCAGACCAACCGGGAAGCCATGCAGTTTGTGAGAAAATATAAGGCTGCGCATGCTGAAAAGAAAGAAGGCGGCAAGTAATGGAAAAGCTGATTCAGTCCTCCTCCCCCCACGTTCATTGCGGCCTGTCCGCCCGGCGCGTGATGCTGGATGTGGTGCTGGCGCTGCTGCCCGCCTGCGTGGCGGCGGTGGTGATTTTTGGGCTTCCGGCGCTGTGGATTCTGTGCGTATGCGTGGGCAGCGCGGTGATTGCCGAAGCGCTGTTTGATTTAATTGCCCGTAAGCCCCAGACTATCGGCGATCTGAGCGCCGTGGTCACTGGCATTCTTCTGGCGCTGAACCTGAGCACCAATGTGCCCCTGTGGCAATGCGCGGTGGGCGCGGTGTTCGCCATCGTGGTGGTGAAATGCCTGTTCGGCGGCCTGGGCTATAACTTTGCCAACCCCGCCATCACCGCCCGGGTGTTCATGCTGATCGCCTTCGCCTCCGTGGCGGGCGGCGCGAACCCCACCGTTGTGGAGCTCACCGCCTCCGCCACCCCCCTGGTGCAGCTTTCCGCCGGCGGCGCGGCAGCGGCCCCCAGCCTGATGGATCTCTTCCTGGGCCTCCACGGCGGCACCATCGGCGAAACCTGCATTCTGGCGCTGGTGCTGGGCTATATCTATCTGGTGGCCCGGAAGGTGATTAAATGGTATGTGCCTGCCGTGTTCGTGGGCACGGTGTTCGCCTGCTATCTGGCGGCGACGCTGGACGCGATGCTGGCCCTCAAGCAGATTCTGGCGGGCGGCCTGTTCCTGGGCGCGATTTTCATGGCCACCGATTATGTCACCACCCCCATCACCTCCGGCGGCCGGGTGGCCTTTGCCTTGGGCTGCGGCCTGATTACCTTTGTCATTCGCTATTATTGCAAATATCCCGAGGGGGTTAGCTTCTCCATCCTGGCGATGAACATCCTCACCCCCTTCCTGGAAAAATACACGGCGCATTGGCCCATGGGCGGCTCCTGGGGCGGCCGGAAGAAGCGCCATATCCTTCGTTCGGCGCTGTGCCTGGCGGTGCTGCTGGCGGTGCTGGGCGCGGCGCTTACCGGCCTGAACACCGTGACGGCTCCCATCATTGAAAAGAACGCGGCCCAGGCGCAAACCGGGCTGATCTATCAGGTGATGCCCGACGCGGAGGGCTTTGAAATGCTCTACAGCGCGGCGACCAAGGAAGAATCCGCCTTGCACGACGTGCCCGATACCGTTCGCGGCATTTTCAAGGAAACCAGCGGCAAGGGCTACGGCCTGCTGCTTTCCACCACCAAGGGCTACACCGGCGATCCCATGGAGATCACCCTGGCAGTGAACGGCGAAGGCAAGATTATCGACGCGCAGGTGACCGCCTATCCGGAAAGCAAGGATTTCGGCGTGGATACCTATCCCAAGACCTATGTGGGCCAGGATTCCACTCTGGCGGGCGTGAGCCTGGCGGCGGGCGTGACCTACTCCTCCGCCGCCTTCAAGGGCGCGGTGGAGGACGCCTTCGCGGCGCTGATCGACAACGGCCTGGTGCAGGAAGCGGTGAAGAGCGACGCGCAGCTGTTGGACGAGTTGCTGCCCAAGGCGTATCCCGGCATGGCCAACGCCGCCGAAATTATTCAGGCCGACGAGGCGACCCTGCCCGAGGGTCAGTATCCCGCCCTTACTCGGGCGCTGGTGGCCAATAACGGCGTGGGCGTGGCCTGCTATGCCGCTAAGAACGATAAGAATTACCTGGTGATCTGCAACGCCTCCGGCGGCTGCCGGGCCTACGACGTGGCGGGTAACGATGTGACCGCCCAGGCGGATTGCGCCGAACTGATCGACCAGGCCAAGGCCTTCGCCGCCACGGCGGTGGAAGCGCCCACCAAGGCCCCCAAGAAGCTGCTCCGCCTGGTGGATAAGAACGCCGAGGCCGCGCCCATCGCGCTGGACAATGTGTTCTCCACTGTGAAGGAAGCCTACGCCGTGCAGTTTGAGGGCAAGGATTACTACGGCTTCGTTGCGGAAGCCTTCAGCTATGGCAACGAGGTGATGGAGGCGTACTACATGCTGGATTCTCAGGGAGCGATCGTGGGCATGAACGTCAAAACCCTGATTTTCCATGCGGAATACTTCCATGATTACCAGCTGGAGGATGAAGGCGCGTATAAGGAGGCCTTTGCGGGCCTGACCGCCGATACCTGGCAGGGCGACCAGGCGCTTGTCACCGGCGCGACCTTTACCACCACCAGCGTGCGCACCGCCACGGACGACGTGTTCGCCGCCTTCCAGGCGATTCTGGCAAATGGAGGAAACAGCAATGAGTGAGAAAATTCAGGCGAAGAATCCTGCGGTGCAAAAGCCGCTGGTGATCCTGCTGCTGGGGCTGTGCCCCGCCGTCGCCATGACGGGCAGCGTGGTGGCGGCGCTGGGCGTGGCCGGGGCCGCGCTGGCGATTATCCTGCTGAGCAATCTGACGCTGTGGGCGCTGCGGCGGGTGATCCCCGCCGGAGTGCGCCTGCCCGCCGCCCTGATCGTGACCGCGTTTTTCACCACGGCCGCGCAGATGACCATGAACGCCTGGCTGCCTGATATTTATCAGCTTCTGGGCGTGTATCTGGCCGCGCTGGCGGTGGAGCTGCTGGTGTTCCAGCAGGCGGAGGAAACGGTGTCCGGGCGCGGGCTGGGTAAATCCCTGCTGTCCGG
The DNA here is from genome assembly GCA_934667105.1 of uncultured Clostridia bacterium. GTDB lineage: Bacteria > Bacillota > Clostridia > Christensenellales > Aristaeellaceae > RUG563. The sequence continues at coordinate 104,823 of CAKULG010000008.1, read as the reverse complement.
GCTGGGCACGGGCGCGGTGTTCGCGCTGGTGCTGCTGGCGACGGCCGCGGTGCGGGAGGTGCTGGGCAGCGCCTCCTTTGCGGGCATTGAAATCGCCTGCATGAAGAATTACACCATCCCCATGCTGGCCCAGGTTCCCGGCGGGCTGCTGGCGGTGGGCCTTGTGGCGGCGCTGCTGCAGGCGATCTGGCCCGGCAGCCTCTCCGGCGCGGGTGAAGCCTTTGCGGCGGCCAATGTGGAAAAGGAGGCGGAGAAGCAATGAACATGCAGCCTTTATTCGTAATTCTGTTCAGCGGCCTGCTGACGGGCAATTACGCCCTTCAGGGCGCGCTGGGCGCGGCCCCCTTCCTGGGCTTTTCCAAATCCCGGCCCAAGGCGTGGGCCATGGGTGCGGCGGTGCTGGCGGTGATGCTGCTGGCCACCCTGATCGCCTGGCCGGTGCAAAAATGCATTCTGGAGCCCCTTTCCGCGGGTTATTTGCAGATTCTTGTTTTCACTGTGATCGTGATCGCGGCGGTTTACGCGGTGGACGGCGCGGCCCGGAAGCTGCTGGGTGAATCCGACCGGCATTACGCCCCCCTCATCGCGGTGAACAGCGCGGTGCTGGGGCTGACGATCAACGCCATGAGTTGCGCCTCCTACGGCGAAGCGATGATGACCGCCCTGGGCGTGGGCCTGGGTTTTGCCCTGGCGCTGGCGCTGATGAGCGGCGTTTGGGAGAAGATCAGCAATAAGCATGTGCCCAAGGCCTTCCGCGGCCTGCCCATTGCCTTGATCGCCGCATCCATTCTTTCCATGGCAGTGATGGCCTTCCGATGAGCGAAAAAAAGCGCGTCTGGAAACGCGACGCGATTTTGATCGCCCTGCTGCTGGCGCTGACGGCGGCCGCCTTCCTTTGGGTTGGCGGCCGCCGCACGGCGGGAACGGCGGCGGTTGTGCGCGTCGGCGGCCAGGAAATCGCCCGCTACGCCCTTTCGCAGTCCGGCGAGTACTCCCTGAACGGCGGAACCAACCTGCTTCAGATTCAGGATGGCGCGGCGGCGATTATTGATGCGGATTGCCCGGACGGGCTTTGCATTCGTCAGGGAAAAATCCGCTATAACGGGCAGTGCGTCACCTGCCTGCCCAACCGCCTCACCGTCACCATCGAGGGCGGCGAGGACGGCGTGGATTTATCCCTTTGATCCTTCAAAAATTCCGGAAAGGAGAACGGCCATGAACGTAAAAAAGCTCACGTCTCTTTCGCTGCTGATCGCCCTGGCCATGATCCTTTCTTATCTGGAAAGCCTGGTGCCGCCCTTTGTGGCCATCCCGGGCATCAAGGTGGGCCTGGCGAATATCGCGGTGGTTTTCGCGCTGTACCGCATGGGCTGGAAGGAGGCCATGGGCATTTCGCTGGTGCGGGTGCTGTGCGTGTCGCTGCTGTTCGGCTCCGGGGCCAGCTTTCTATACAGCGTGGCTGGCGCGGCGCTGAGCCTGACGGGCATGCTGCTGCTCAAGCGCACGGGGCTTTTTTCCCAGGTGGCCGTCAGCGTGGCTGGCGGCGTGCTGCACAATATCGGCCAGATCATCATGGCCAGCATTCTCCTGGCCACGGATGTGCTGCGGTATTACCTGCCCTTCCTGCTGCTGGGCGGCATTGTGGCGGGCGTGGTGGTGGGCGTGGCGGCCACGGTGCTGATCCGCCGGATTCACGGGCTGGACGCCTGAAAAATACAATTGATGGAGAGAATGCGCATGAGCAGCCTTTGCCTGACGGATCTGCCCCCCTTTTCCCGGGAAACCGTGGTTTGCCTGGGCACCTTTGACGGCGTGCACCGGGGGCATCAGGCGTTGATCGCCCGGGCGGCGCAGGTGGGGAAGGAACAGGGGCTGCTTCCCTGCGCCTACACCTTTGATGTTCCGCCCGCCGCCGTGCTGGCCCATCGCCCCGCGCTGGTGCTTACGCAAATTCCCGAAAAGGCGGCGCTGATGCAGCGCTACGGGATCGAGCAGGTGGTTTACAGCCATTTTGACGCGGCCCTGGCAGGGCAGGATCCCCGGGAATTTTTCGAGGATACGCTGCTGCGGCGGCTTCGGGCGCGACATTTGGTGATCGGCTTTCATTATCGCTTCGGCAAGGCGGCCGCAGGCAACGCGGCGCTGATTCAAGCGTATTGTGAACAAGCGGGGATCGGCCTTTCGGTGATCCCTCCGGTGCGGCTGGAAAACGGCGAACTGGTATCCAGCACCGCCGTTCGCGGGCTGCTTCAGGCGGGGCAATTTGCCGCCGCCCGGGAAATGCTGGGGCACGGGCTGACGGCATGGCCCCAAACCCAGAAAGAAGGGGAAGATTATGCTGGAATTTCTTGAAAACGCGCTGATAACGATTACGCAATACGGGATTCTCCTGCTGGAATTCGCGGGAGTGGGCATCATCCTGGGCACGGCGATTCGCTGCATGATTTGCGGCATCAAGCATAACGGCATTGTGCCGCTGATGCTGGGCAAAGGCATCGCTCTGGCGCTGGAATTTATGCTGGCCAGCGAGGTGCTGCGCACCGTGACCAGCGCCGATGTGAAAACGCTGGGGCTGGTGGGCATCACGGTGGTGCTTCGCGCGGCCATGACCGTGCTGATTCATTGGGAGAGCCGCAACGAAAAAAAAGAAGAGGAAGAAAAGAAAGAAAGCGCGCCTGCCGCCAAGCTGACGAAGGCCTGCTGAAACAAAAATATAATGCGGGGGATCATTCTTTGAAAGCCAAAGAACGATCCCCCGTTTATTAGATTGATCTCTTGCTTGCTTCTTATCAGAAAGCAAAATATTTCCGCAGCAGGTGTTCGTCCGTGCGGCCGTAAAGCCGGGCCAGCTCCTGGGCGGCCTGCGCCTCGCCGCAGATATAGGCCTTCATCAGCCGTCCTTCCTCCACGCACCATTCATCATGGATGGGGAAGTAGTTCTCCATCAAGAAGCGGCCGTACCGTGCCAGGCGCAGGGGAGCGCAGAGGCGGTATTCCGGGCTGATGCATTCCACAGCCGCGCAATAGCCCGCCCGGATGGATTCGATCAAGGATACGCGCTCGTTCCGGGGAGAGAGCGCCAGGGTTTTGCCGATGTAGCCGTCCGGGTTGTTATACACGGAGTGGGAATCACTGGCCCCGCTGGGAACCAGCTTGGTTCCCCGGCCCTTGGCCTCCCAATAGTGAATCAGCTGGGATTCGTTCTGCTCCAGATACCGCTCGCCGCCGAACACTTCAAATGCGTCGAATTCATTCTGGACGAAGAACAGGTCGCTCATCTTCGGGGGAATGGAGAACGCATTGTTAATCCAATAGGGATGCACGAACACGCTCAGGCCCCCGGCCGCCTTGATCTGCCGCGCGGCCCAAACGCAGGCCCCTACCGTGAAGCGATCCACACCCTAAGGAAAGGAAGTATTCGCTTTCCATTTCAAATGGAAAATCCAGGCGAGGGCAGCCGTCCGCCTCCGGGGAAAGAGAGAGGATTTTCGCCACCTTCTCCCGGCCGTCAAAATCGAAATTGCGGTCGTTTAGGGGCTTCACTTCCACCTCTGTGCCCGGCAGAAAGGCGGATTGCCGCCCAAGGGGACGGATGGTGATCCGGCTGGTTTTCCCTGCGGGAATCACCCGGGGGTATACGTCGTAATAATACAGATTATCGCGTATAAAAACGCCTCCTGCGCCGCATCGCTCCCCGCGCCGGGAGGAAATGCGGAATTTTTTTGCTCCCTATAATTATACAGAAATTGGCGAAAAAACGATGCAAAAATTCCAGGGCCTATCCCTGCCGCCGGTATTGATGGGGCGTTGTTCCCATCTGGCGTTTAAAAAAACGAATGAAATAGTTCGCATCGGAAAAGCCGCATTGCTCCGCGATTTCCGCGATGGAGCAGGAGGGAACGCGCAGCAAATCCTTGGCCTTTTCCAGGCGGATGCCCTGAATGTACGCCGCGGGGGAAAGGCCGTACGCCTGCCGGAACAGGCGGCGGAAATGCGTGGCGCTGAGGCTGCACAGCCGCGCCAGCGCCTCCACCCGCAGGGCCTCCTGGGGATGCTCGGCGATATAAAGTTGGGCGGGGGCTACCATGTCCCAAATGCCCGGGGCGATTTTCTGCTGCATCTGTAGGTGCAGCATATCGTGAATCAACTGATACAGCCTGCTCATCACCAGCATTTTATAGCCCATCTGCTTGCGATTCCACAGGGAGACGATTTCCTGAAACAACTGCTGAAAATGATGAAAATCCGCCGGGCGGAAAACGCAGAGGCGATCGGGCTCCAGCATGGAAAGAAAGGAATCGTCCGCCAGGAAATTCACCGTGCAGTGCAGGCAGCAGGGGCAATCCGGAGGCACCTGAAAGCTATAGGCTGTCGTGGGCGGAATCAGCGCCACGGAACCGGCGGAGAGCAGCTCCACCGTGCGGTCGCTGTAGGCGTATTCCCCTGTTCCTGACAGCACGCAGACCACGCCCCACTCTTTGCGGCGCTGACGGTAAAGATCCCAGCTATAGCCGGGCTTGGCGGCCTGCTGGTGCGCCAGGGTCACTTGCGAAATCACCAGGTTAAAATCCATGGGCAGCGGCGGAAGCATGGCGCGGCCTCCCGGCATGTATTTTTCTTCTGCATTATACAAAAAAACTGCGGGCGCGTCAAGAAAAATGACGGTCGAAAAGTGCTATTTTTCATTGGAAATGCGCTTGCTGGCGGGCGCGCGCCCATGCTACAATACCGCTGGAGGTGGATAAAAATATGGAAAAGCATCAATGCACGATCGCCCTGGTTCCCCTGGGGCACAAAATCTATTTTTCCCAGTTTCCCGGCCTGCAGGCGGAGCTTCACGCCAAGGCGGCGGCGCTGCTGCCGCTGTTTGACGATTCGGCGGAGGTGTTCGTAACCGATTACGTATCCACGGTGGAGGAAGCCTACGGCGTGGTGCAAGAACTGAAAAAACGGGATATCGACGGCATATTTCTGCTGCTGACGACGTATCTGCCCTCTTCCCTGGCCGCGCCCTTCGCGCTGTATTTGGATGTGCCCCAGGTGCTGGTGGGGGTGCAGCCGCTGGACCGGCTGGATTATGAACGCTGCACCACCTATATGCAGCTGGTGAACGACGATGTGTGCGCCATGCCGGAAATCGCGGGGGCGTATGCGCGGCTGGGACGGCGCATTCCCGCCTGCATCGTGCAGGCGCAGAGCCAGCGGGAGGAAACGGCCCGGGCGCTGCGCACCTGGCAGCGGGCCATGGCCGCCAAGGCCGCCTTTAAATACGCCCAGTTCGGCTATCTGGGCCACACCTACGAGGGCATGTACGATATGCACACCGATCCCACCGCCTTCGCAGGAACCTTCGGCGCGCATGTGAAAATGCTGGAAATGTGCGAGCTGGCCCGCCTGACGGAGGAGGCTGCGGATGCGGCGGTGGATGCGAAGCTGAAGGAGATTCAGAGCGCCTTCACCATCTGCACCCCCTCCCTGGATCCACTGACGGATTACGTTCAGCCCGAGGATCTGGCCTGGTCGGCCCGGGTGGCCTGCGCGCTGGACAAGCTGGTGGAAAACAATCATCTCACCGCCCTGGCCTATTATTACCGGGGCGAGCCCAACACGCCGTATGAAAAGCTGGGGGCCAGCATGATCCTGGGCAACACGCTGCTCACCAGCCGGGGCGTTCCCCTGGCGGGAGAGGCGGATTTGAAAACCGCCGCCGCCATGCTGATTATGAGCAGGCTGGGCGGAGGCGGCTCCTTTGCCGAGCTGCATCCCTTCGATCTGCCCACCAACAGCGTGCTGGTGGGCCACGACGGCCCCCATAATATCGCCATCAGCGAGGGCAAGCCCCGGCTGCGCAAGCTGAAGCAGTATCACGGCAAGGCGGGCAGCGGCATCGGCGTGGAATTCAGCCTGAAAACAGGGCCGGTCACGCTGCTGAGCATCAATTATCAGCCGAACGGCCGCTTTAAGCTGGTGGCCGCCCGGGGCGAATCCCTCCCGGGGGCGATTCCCCAAACGGGCAATACCAACACTCGCGTGGCCTTTGACGGCATGCCCGTCACCCAGTTTATCAGCCAGTGGTGCCAGGCGGGGCCGACGCATCATCTAGCCCTGGGCGTGGGTGATCATCTGGCGGAAATTCAGGCCCTGGCCACCATGCTGAATGTGGACGTGCAGATCATCGGAAAATAAAAGCGCTAAACGCCGCCGGGCGAAAACGAATGGAGGAAGAGGAGGAGCGACCTATGAGCAAGAAAATTCCCGTCTACGCATGGTATTTTCCCAATTGGCATCCCGACCCTCGAAACGACCTCTGGCACGGAAAAAACTGGACGGAATGGGAGGGGCTGAAGCATGCCGCCCCGCGCTTTCCGGGCCACAATTTGTATCACCCCCTGTGGGGCTACGCGGATGAGAGCGATCCCCGGGTGATGGAGCAGAAGATCGACGCCGCCCTTTCCTATGGGGTGGAGGGCTTTTTCTGGGATTTCTATTGGTTCGGCGACGGCTTCGGCGAAGGCGAAACCAAGGGCAGCTATCGCCTGCGGGCGCTGAACGAGGGCTTTTTCGGGGCGAAAAACAATGAAAAAATGAAGATTGCCCTGATGTGGTGCAATCACGATCCGATCTATGTGCATCCCGCCGCCTACCGGGACGCGGGCCGCTGCCTGCTTTCGGGCAAGATTACGCCTCAGCTTTTCCACGATGTGACGCAGTATATGATTCGGCATTATTTCTGGCGGGAAAATTATCTGCGGGTGGATGGCAGGCTGTATTTCATTTTCTGGATGCCCGAACGCCTGATCGAGGATATGGGCGGCCCGGACGGCGCGCGGATGGCTCTGGAGGATTTCCGCGCCCGGGTGCGCCAGGCGGGGCTGGGGGAGATGTATCTGGCGGGCGTTTCCTCCAATCTGGGGGGAACCAGGGAGCATGCCAACGCGGTGTGCCGTCAATTGGGGCTGGACGGCGTGGTCAGCTACAGCTGGCCCATCGACCCCGAGGAGCCGGAGCGCTACGCCTGGCCCGCATACCCCTACGAAACGTATATGCGGCAGGGAATCGAAACCTTCCAGAAGGATACCGCGCGCTTCGACCTGCCCGTGAACATCACCGTTTCCCAGGGCTGGGACAGCAGCCCGCGCACCGTGCCCAGCGATCAATACGATCCCATCGGCTATCCCTTCAGCTGGATTGTGGATAAAAAAGACCCGGCGGAATTTGAACGCGCCCTGCGCGCCGCCAAGGCCTTCGCCCAGAGCGAACGCTTCACCGGCGATTTCATCACCCTGAGCACCTGGAACGAATGGACCGAGGGCAATTTCCTGGAGCCCAGCGTGGAGGACGGCTTCGCCTACCTGGAGGCGGTAAAGCGCGTATTCGGCGAGGAATAAAAGAAACGAAAAAACGGGGCTGTGAAAAAACATCTCCAGTAGCGAGAAAGCTGGGATTACGGCGAGATGCATGTTTTTCTTTGCTAGCGGGGATGCAAGCAGATCGTCTGTTTTTGCCCGATCCATACAGCTTTCTTGGAAGGGGTGCGGGGGAACCGTTCTTTGGCTTACAAAGAACGGTTCCCCCGCAAATACTTTGTTTTTTCTCAGTTCCCTGTTTTATTTATCGGTTTATTACGCTATACGCCCGGGGACGGTATTCCCGGGCGTATTTTCCTGTGATGCGGTAGAAGGTGCGGCAGAAATGCGCCGCATCGCAAAAGCCCATCTGCGCCGATACGCGCTCCACCGTATACATCCCGCTTCGAAGCAGCTCCTCGCTTTTTTCGATGCGAAGGCGCATGTGCCATTCCGCGGGGGAAGTATGGAAACAGGCGCGGAAGCGGCGGTAGAAGGTGCTGCGGCTCATGAAGCACAGCTCCGCCAGGGCATCGATGCAGCAGCCCTGCTGCAAATGATTCTGCATATACCGCACGGCGGGCAAAAGAGAGCGGAGCAGGGGATCCGCCGGAGCGGTCATCTGATCGTCCGTCAGGGTGAGCAGCAAATCATACAGCAGGCTTTTCGCCTTCAGCAGGGCGAAGCCGCCCCGGAGGCACTGCTTTAATATCGCCCGCAGCTTTTCCAGATAAAAGCCCTCGTGGTCCCGCGCCACGATCTGCACCTCGCCGCCCAGATCGACGGGGTGCCCGTCGCTGTCCCGCAGGTCGAATTTGAGCAGGATGCCAAGGTTTTTCTCCCCGGGGATGGCGACACAGCGATAGGAGCTGCCGTAGGGGCACAGCACCAGATCGTCGGGGCAGGCGGTAAAAATAAGCGTGCCGTCCTCGCGGAAATATTCCCGGCTGCCCACGATGTTGTAATATAGCTGATGATCCTGCCGGCAGCAGGCGTGCCAGCTGTCGATGACCGCCAGCTCAAAGCCTACGATATGAGAGATCACGATGTCATGGGACAAGTTGGATAAATCAACGTTCGCCATCCTGCGGCCCTCCTTGAGATGACACGATTTTACAAGAGAGTTGAAGCACATATGCATTGTATCGCAAAAGAGAATGAATTACAATAATTTTGTTAAATGTCGTATATGACAAAATATAGAACGAATATTTGGAGGAGAAAAATGGACGGCATAAAGCGGATCGGCTTAATTGGGGTCGGCGGCGTGATGGGATACAACCACCTGACGGCGTATGCAAAATGCACGGGATACAAAATTACAGCGATTTGCGATATCGACGAGGAAAATTTGCGTCTCAAGGGCGAAAAGCTGGGTATTCCCGAGGAAGCGCGCTTCGTGCATTACGAGGATCTGCTGGACAGCGGCCTGGTAGACATCGTGGATATCGCCACCCCCGATTCCAGCCACTGCGAAATCGCGATGGCGGCGGTGAAGCGCAATATTCCCATCAGCGTGGAAAAGCCGATGGGCATGAATTATAAAGAGGTGCGGGATGTGATCGAGGCGGCCAACGCCAAGCACCTGCCCGGTCATGTGTGCTTTACCTGGCATTATAATAATTACGTTCGCCTGATGCGGGAGCAGGTGCTCAGCGGCAAGCTGGGCCAGATTTATCATGTGTATATCCGCTGCATTAAGGACAGCGGCCTGTGGGAGGGCCGGCCGCTGGAATGGCGCTTTGATGAGAAAATTTCCGCCTCCGGCGTAATGGGCGATTTGTCCTCCCATATGTTCGATATCGCCCGGTTCCTGGGCAACGAATTCGTTTCCGTTAACGCGGACGCGGGCATCTTCATCAAGGAGCGCCGGGAATTGAAGGGCGACCGGATGCTGCCCGTCACCACCTGGGATTGGTGCAACGTGCTGGCGAAGATGGAAAACGGGGCCAACGCCACCTTCCAGATCTCCCGCACGGCGCAATTCCTGCCCAACTGGCTGATGGTGGAGGTGTACGGCAGCAGGGGCCGCCTGATTTACAGCAACGACTGCACCACCCAGACCCTGGAATTGCAAACCGAAAAGAATGAAATTATCCGCCTTAAGCCCGACGCGCGCTATAACGCCAATCAATCCCAGGCCTTCATGAACCTGGTGGACGGCAAAACCGACGGGCTGGAGGCCACGCTGGAAAACGCCTGCAAATGCCAGGCGGTGCTGGACGCGGCCTATCGCTCCGTCCGGCAGGGGCGCTGGGTGGACGTGCGGGAAATCGTGGACGAATACCAGGCGTGACGGCCCGGCATAGAAAAGGAAGGATGCGGCATGCTTCGAATCGGCTTTGTGGATCATTATCTGGACGAATGGCACGCGAATAATTACCCCCGCTTCATCCGGGAAGCCGCCGCGCAGATGGGGCTGGAAGCGCAGGTGACGATGGCCTATGCCGAATGCGACCGGCCCGACGATAAGCAGGGCATGACCAGCCGGGAATGGAGCGAAGCCCAGGGGATTCCCCTGGCCGCCTCCCTGGAGGAGCTTTCCGCCGCCTGCGACGGCGTGATGGTGATGGCCCCCTCCTTTCCGCACCGGCATTACGACATGGCCCGGCCCGCGCTGGAAATGGGGAAGCCCGTGTATGTGGATAAGATTTTCGCCCCCTCGGAGGAGGAGGGCGGGCGGATATTCCAATTGGCCGCCCGGCACGGCGCGCCCCTCTTTTCCTCCTCCGCCCTGCGCTTTGACGCTTCCCTGGATGCGTTCCGGGGCAAGGAGGATCAAAATATTCGCTGGTGCCTGACCTGCGGCCCCAATATTTTCAGAATTTACGCCATTCACCAGATCGAAATGCTGGAAACCGTCATGGGCCGCGCCCGGCGGGTAAAGGCCCTGGGCAACGAAGGGGGGCGCACGCTGATTTTTGATTTCGGCGGCGGGCGCATGGGCCAGATGACGCAGATGAACCGCCTGCCCTTCCAGCTTTCTGTTTCCGATGGAAAAACCAACGTGTATCAGGCCGTGGGCGAGGATTTCTTTTTGCGGCTGGTGCGGGCGATTCTCGCCTTCTTCACCGACAAAAAGCCCCCCGTTGCCCCGGCAAACACCCTGAACGCCCTGGCGATGCTCGCAGCCGCGCAAAAGGCGATGGCGCGCCAGGACGAATGGATCGACGTGTGACCCCGAATCAATACGGCGGCGCTGCAGCCGTCCGTTTGAGAATTTATCCACAATGAAAAGGAGGATTCCATCATGAAGAAACTGGTTGCCGTCCTGCTGGCGCTTCTGCTGATCGTGCCGTCCTTCGCCGCCTTCGCGGAGGAGGAGGACCGCTACGGCCGCTATGAAACGCCCATTCACCTCTCCATCCTGAGCGAGGATTTCAAAACGGGCACCACCGCCTACGATTCATCCGATCCCACCCGCCGCTCCGCCACGGAAAACGCCTGGATCACCGCCTACAAGGATTATCTGAACATTGAAGTGGAGCGCATCATCGCCGAGGACGGCACCGCCCTCAACGCCCAGGTCAACACCGGCATGGCCTCCGGCGAATTGCCCGACGGCGTGATCGTCGGCAAGGAAATGTTCTATAAAATGATCGAAAACGAAGTGTGCGCCGATATGACCGAGGCCTGGAATGGCTACGCCCAGAAGAACTATCTGGAGCAGGCTGTCGGCAACGTGCTGGACACCGCCACCTCCGAGGGCAAGCTGCTGGGCATTCCCATCATCGGCAACTGCTATAACAACGCGCAGCTGCTGTGGGTGCGCCAGGACTGGCTGAAAAAGGTTGGCAAGGAAATCCCCAAGACCCTGGACGAAATGATCGACGTGGCCCGCGCCTTCAAGGCGGCCAAGCTGGGCGGCGAGGAAACCGTGGGCATGGGCATGAGCATGGGCGACAGCTATCAGGGCAGCTATAATTCTCCCGCCGCCATCTGCGCCGCCTACGGCTCCGTCTGGGGCGCATGGCAGCCTGCGGAGGACGGCGGCGTGGTTTGGGGCAAGGTGACGGAGGGCAACAAGCAGGGCCTGCTGAAGGTGCAGGAAATGTACAAGGAGGGCCTGCTCAAATCCGATTTCGCTTCCAGCAACACCACCACCGAGGATGTGGCCAACGGAAAAATCGGCATGTATTACGCCACCGGCTGGCACTCCGTCACCGATATTAAAACCAGCCTGGTGAACGATCCTGAGGCGGATTGGATGTGCGTGGCGGTCCCCAGCCTGGACGGCCAGCCCGTGAAGCAATGGAACAATTGCTCTGTGGCCGCGTTCCTGGTGGTGAATCCCGAATGCGAGCATCCCGAAGCTTTCCTGAAAATGATGGAGCTGGAGCTGAAGGTGTTCATCGATCCTTCCGATGAAGAACTGCCCAAGCTGTACGCCGGAACCGACGATTTCCTTTATTGGGATCTGCGCGTGTTCCGCAATCTGAATCTGTCCAACTTTGATCTGTATCGCTCCGCGCTGGTGAACGAGCACCTGGAAAAGAACACCCCCGTGGAGGAAGTGCCCGCCAGCATCAAGGATTACTACAACCAGTGCGTTCGCGCCCTCAACGGCGAGCGCGCCCTGTATGGCCGGTATCTGTGCCAGAAGTACGCCTTCCCCATCTATGCGGAAAATCTGGAAAAGGGCCTGTATCTCTATTCCTACAACGGCCCCCTTACCGAAACCATGACCACCTATGAAAAGACCCTCAACAGCGAGCTGGACGCCGCGATGGTGAAGGTGATAATGGGCGAGGATATCGCCGTATACGAAAAGGCCGTGGAGGATTGGTATAAGAACGGCGGCCAGACCATCACCGACGAAGTGAACGCCTACTACGCCGCGCAGAAATAACCGATTTGGCGCAACAGCCGGGGCGGGGCGGCCTGCCCTGGCTGTTTTTCCTCGCAGGCACGCCGCAGAAAAAGGCGGCGCATTTCCGGAGCGCCGCGCCCTTCCCCAAAGGCTTTGGAGGGGCGCGGCTCCCCGCGGAAAGAAACGGAGTGATACCATGACATCCCAATTGGCCAGGGAAGCCCGGAAGAGAAACCGGGTATTCAGCCTGCGGCGGCTTAAAATGGATTATCCGCTGTATCTGATGCTTGCGCTGCCTGTGATTTTGCTGTTTATCTACAGCTATATTCCCATGGGCGGCCTGGTGATTTCTTTTCAGAAATATCTGCCCGCCAAGGGCATCGCGGGCTCCAAATGGGTGGGCCTTCAAAATTTTAAAACGCTTTTCGGCATGCCCGGCTTTTTCCGCGCGCTGAAAAACACGCTGACGCTTTCCATCTGGAAAATCACGCTGGGAATCGTGGTGCCCGTGGCGTTCACGCTGCTGCTCAATGAAATCGGCAGTTCCTTCGTCAAGCGCGCCGTGCAAACGCTGATCTATCTGCCGCATTTTATTTCCTGGGTTCTGTTGGCGGGCATTTTCACCAAGCTGCTCAACAGCACGGGCCTGGTGAATAAGCTGATCGTGGCCCTGGGGGGAAACCCCGTCATCTTCCTGGGGGATAACAAATGGTTTCCCTTCACGCTGATTTTCACCCATATCTGGAAGGAATTCGGCTACGGCACCATCGTATATCTGGCCGCCGTGGCGGGCGTGAACGTGGATCTTTACGAGGCCGCCGCCATCGACGGCGCGGGGCATTGGAAGCAGATGCTGCACGTCACGCTGCCCTCCATCGTGCCCATTATCATTTTGATGACCGCCCTTTCCATCGGCAATATTCTCAACGGCGGCTTTGACCAGGTGTTTAACATGTATAACTCCGTGGTATACGAATCGGGCGATATTATCGACACGCTGGTGTACCGCACGGGCTTTGACAGCGGCAATTTCGGCCTGTCCACGGCCACGGGCCTGTTTAAATCCGTCGTATCCTGCATTCTGGTTATTTCTTCGTATAAAATCGCCTATAAAACCAGCGGCTACCGCGTGTTTTAACGGGAGGGGGAGCGAAATGAAAATTAAGGTTCATCCCGCCCGGCGGGCGTTCATTCTTTCCAATTATGTTTTCTGCATTCTGGTGGGGCTGCTGTGCGTGGTTCCGGTGCTGCATGTGCTGGCGGTTTCCTTCAGCGGCATCGACGCCGTTACCTCTAATCGCGTAATTCTCTGGCCCATCGATTTTAATCTGGATAATTACAATATCGTGGTGCGGGACGCGCAGTTTTTCCGCAGCTACGGCGTGACCATTCTGCGCGCTCTTCTGGGCTGGGCCATTTCGCTGCTGTGCGTGCTGCTGGCGGCGTATCCCATGTCTCTGCGCAAATCGCAGTTTCCCGCGAGGCCCTTTTTCGTGGCCTATTTCATGGGCACCATGCTCTTTAGCGGCGGCATGATTCCCAGCTATCTGGTCGTCAAGGCCACCGGATTGCTGAACACCATTTGGGCGCTGCTGCTGCCCTGCGCGGTGGGTACCTATAATATCATCTTGATGATGAATTTCATGAAGGGCCTGCCCGAGGCGCTTTCCGAATCTGCGTTTATTGACGGCGCGGGGCATTTCACCACGCTGCTGCGCATCATTCTGCCCCTGTGCAAGCCCGCCATTGCGACGATTTCGCTGTTCATTATCTTGCAGCATTGGAACGCCTGGTTCGACGGCATGCTGTATATCAAAAATCAGGCGCTCAAGCCGCTGCAAACCTATCTGCGCTCCGTCGTGATTGTGGATTCGCAGGTGGGCGACAGCAATGTCTATCTGGAGGACCTCATTGCCAACGCTACGGCGGACGGCTCCAACGGCGCGAAAATTTTTCTGGCCCTGGCACCCATCATGTGCGTTTATCCCTTCCTGCAAAAGCATTTTGCCAAGGGCCTGGTGCGCGGCAGCGTAAAGGAATAAAAGCGTTGAAGCAAACGCCGCAAGGGCGGCGGGGGAGGGGGCGCATTCTTCCTCACCCCCCCTTGCGGCCGCGCTTTTGTCTGAGCGCGAAAATGAAAAGCCTGCTCGAACAACGCAAAATTTTTCCATTCCGCCGCAGAAATTTTCCATCAGGGATTGACAAGCCACGGAATGTCTGCTATACTAATCTAGCGCTTCCGGCAAGGCCGTCGGTCGCAACATGCGGAGGGATGGCCGAGGGGTTGATGGCGCTGGTCTTGAAAACCAGTGATGCTGAAAGGCACCGGGGGTTCGAATCCCTCTCTCTCCGCCATTTTCCTTTTTGCTTCCAGGCGTGTAATTGAATCATGGAGAAGTACCCAAGTGGCCGAAGGGGCTCCCCTGCTAAGGGAGTAGTGCTGGATAACGGCAGCGAGAGTTCAAATCTCTCCTTCTCCGCCAAAAGTCCACCGTAATTTTGATAGAATTGCGGTGGGCTTTTTCCTTACTCTGTGCGTAGCAGAAATATAGCAGATCATGATTTGAGGAGGGGATCGTATGGATATTTCGTTCAATCAGGAGAAGCGGAAGTTTAATTACAGGGTATGCGCAATGATAATCGCGGAAAACAGGCTTCTGGCGATGCACGATGAACGTTCGCCATACTTTTACCTTCCGGGCGGAAGGGTTAAGATGGGCGAAACGGCCGAGCAGGCGGTGGTACGGGAAATCTGGGAGGAACTTGGCGTGACGCTGAAGATCGCCCGCCCCTTGTGGCTCAATCAGGCGTTTTTCACCGAGGATGTGGATGGTATTCGTTATCACGAGCTGTGTATATATTTTTTGATGGATATCTCAAATATAGATTTATTGGAAAGAGGCGACAGCTTTACGCTAACAGAAGGGAAACATACGCATACGTTCGAATGGTTGGCGTTTGACAGATTGAAGGACGAGTACTTCTACCCAATCTTTTTGAAAAAACAGATTTTCGATCTTCCAAGGGCGTTTACCATTCGCACAGAATGGGAGTGATGCCTCCTCTGAACAGAATTTGCCCCTTTAAACGGTTTCTAGCAAAATTACGGCTTTTCGCAAAGTAAAAAAATCGAACCTTTTTATATTTGAAGCTGGTTCGGATTTTTTTCGTTAAATCGCAAAAAGGATAGAAATGCCCGCATTTTATGTGCTATAATGCTTCTAGCTGTTTTGCAGATGAATCCAATGGAAAACGGAGGGAAAATGCCGTGCGGCTCTTTTATGGCATTCCCGAGGATATTGAAAAATGGATGAACCTTGTTACGCAGGTGAGATGGAGCTTCCCTGGACTGGAAACGCAAGAAAAGCTAAACGAGCATCGAGCTGCCGTCCTCCAATTTATGGAGAAACGGCAGGCGATCTGTGTAAAAGAAGATGCTGAGATTGCCGGCGTTATGTTGTTTTCGCGAGAGCACAACATGATCTGCTGTCTCGCCGTCGCGCCTGCATACCGTCGCCGCGGGGCGGCTGCAATGCTCATGGATGAAGCGCTTGCTAATTTAGACAGGAAAAAAGAAATATCTGTTTCCACATTTCGAGCGGATGATGATAAAGGAATTGCGCCAAGGGCGTTGTATGAAAAATACGGCTTTGTTGCGGATGCGCTCATTGAGGAATTTGATTATCCAAATCAGAAATTCGTCCTCCATCCCATCGGCTCAGAGAGAAAAGCGCGGCAGCTCGCTATAAACCGGATGGTTCGGGAGATCAGTCGTATTCTTACAGATTGTGAGCCTACTATTTATATGTACGGCTCGTCTGCGCTGGATGATTTCAGATTAGGGTGGAGCGATATTGATATTTTGGTTCTGACGGAGAAGCAAATCTCTGAACCGCAGGCGAATTTGCTTGTAACTCTCCGTCAAGCCATGCTCTCCCAGGAGCCCGATAATCTTTATTATCGTTCTTTTGAAGGCGGTGTGCTTACGAAGAGCGCCTTTTTCGCCAACACCCCCGACCGAGTGGTATACTGGGGCACAAGTGGAGAACGAATTACTGATAGCTATACCTTTGACAGCTTTGGCATGGCGGAGCTGATTGAGAGCAGCGTTCTTTTGTATGGAAAGGATATACGAAAAGAACTGAAATATCCCTCCTTCCACGAGCTGTACGCCGATGTGAACCGCCACTATGAAACGATCAGAAAATACGCGCAAAGCACCGGACGGAACTTCTATTCCTTCGGCTGGCTGTTGGATATAGCCCGGTGCATCTACACGATTCGCACCGGCAAGATTATCGCAAAGACAAAAGCGGCGGAATGGGCGCTTCAAAACAACCTATGCCCTGATCTGCATGCGCTCGCAACCGCAGTGAATGTCCGCAGAAATCCTTTGAAATATCAAGACGATAAAGAGACGTTCGACTATGCCGAGACGCTTGGCGAGGCTGTGCAGCGTTTTGCGGACGTGCTGGAGAAAGAACTCATACAAGCAAAGGAGATCAGACGGTGATTGCTCTTGTAGAACCCTGTGAAAAGTATTTGAAATCATACATGGAAGCATATGACGAGTATCAGCGGAACGATATACACGCCTATGCTTTCGATGACGCCAGGGCCTATAACATCTTTGAAAAGTACGATAACTATCGGCATGAACGGAATTTGAAGCCCAACAGGGTCGGCGCTGATTACTACTGGCTGGTTGACGAGGAGCGTAACTACTTTATTGGAGAAATAAGCATCCGTCATAGACTAACCGACGATCTTAAGCGCTATGGTGGTCATATGGGGTACGGTATTCGCTTCTCTGAATGGAATAAAGGATACGGAACCTTAATGCTCAGTTTGGCGTTGGAAAAGGCAAAGGATTTGGGTATCGCTGCCGTTTTGATTACTTGCGATGATGATAATTATGCATCGGCAAAAGTAATGGAAAATAACGGGCTTGCGCTGCAAGATAAGGTGCCCAACGTAGTAGATGGGAAAGCAATAATAACCCGAAGATATACAAAAAAACTAACGCTCAAATAAAAAGAAATGAACCGGCGCAAAACGGACAGATGCCGCGAACACGCAGGGCTTTGATCGCGGGAAAAGAAACGGACGCTGGCAAAACCGGGGCTCAGGCTCCCGGAAAGCACAGAAATTTTCTTCCGCGCCCCGCCGGAAGCGGGGAAGGGCTTGCAATCCTTGAAACAATGTGCTATCATATAAGTTAGTGCTTTATGCGGACGCAAAAGCACAATGGCGCCGCAAAGGCGGATACGGAGGGTGTTCCTAATGGGCTACACGGTAGAAAAAATTTCTGGCAATCAAGTGAAAATCGCCTTTGAAATCGCTTCCGATAAGTTCGACGAAGCGGTCGCGAAGGCCTATCTGAAGGTGCGCGGCAAGGTGAACGTGCCCGGCTTCCGCAAGGGCAAGGCCCCCCGCAAGCTCATCGAGAGCATGTACGGCGAGGGCGTGTTCTATGACGACGCATTCGATATTCTTTTCCCCGCGGAATATGAAGCGGCGGTGAAGGAGAACGATCTGAAAGTGGTGGACCGGCCCGAGGTGGACAAAGTCGATCAGATCGGCGTGGGCAAGGACCTGAAATTCACGGTGAAGGTGTTCGTCAAGCCCGATGTGGAACTGGGCGAATACAAGGGCCTCAAGGCCGTCAAGTATACCCACAAGGTGACGGACGAGGAAATCGACGCCCGCATCCAGCGCGATGTGGATAAGGCCACCACCATGGCGGACGTGAACGACCGCGCCGTTGAAAACGGCGACACGGTGAACCTGAACTATGCCGGCACGGTGGACGGCGTTGCCTTTGAAGGCGGCACCGCCGAAAACCAGACGCTGGAAATCGGCTCCGGCCATTTCATTCCCGGCTTTGAAGAGCAGATGATCGGCATGCAGATCGGCGAAGAAAAGGATCTGAACGTGAAATTCCCCGAGGAATATCACGCCGAGAACCTCAAGGGCAAGGACGCTGTGTTCCATGTGAAGGTGAACGGCATCCAGGCCAAGGTGAAGCCCGCGCTGGACGATGATTTCGCCGCCGACGTGAGCGATTACGCCACCTTCGACGAATACAAGGCCGCCATCGTGAAGGAACTGAACGATAACGCCCAGAAGAACGCCGACGTGCAGCTGGAAAACGAACTGGTGCAGCAGGCGGTGGACGCGGCGGATTGCGATATTCCCGACGCTATGATCGAGGACGAAATCGACGTGATGCTGCGCGAAATGAAAATGCGCATGATGTATCAGGGCTTCAAATTTGAGGATTACCTCAAGTATACCGGCCAGACCGAGGAGCAGATCAAGGAAATGTACCGCCCCGAGGCCAAGAACCGGGTGAAGATGCAGCTGGTGCTGGAAGCGATGGTGAAGGCGGAGAAGATCGAAGCCACCGAAGAGGACGTGGAAAAGGTCACCGCTGAGGAAGCCAAGCGCATGGGCCGCGAGCTGGAGGATTTCAAAAAGTCCCTGTCCGACCGTCAGCGCGAATATCTCAAGGAGAACGCCGAGATCCGCAAGGTGGTGGATCTGGTGGTGGCCAGCGCGCAGGTGGAGGAAAAGGACGAATCCCAGCGCATCGACGCGAAGGACGCCGCCGAGGCGGTGCAGCAGGCGGCGGAAGCGGCCGAGGCTGCGGAGGAAAAGCAGGAATAATCAATCCACGGCCTTCATATGATAGAGGATAGAATGGAAGGAGGAAGGGCGCATGTCTTTGATCCCCTATGTTGTTGAACAAACGGCGGGCGGCGAACGCTCTTACGATATTTACTCCCGGCTGCTGAAGGACCGCGTGGTTTTTCTGGGCAGCGAAATTAACGACCAGGTGGCCAACGCCATTGTGGCCCAACTCCTGTTTCTGGAAACGGATAATCCGGACGCCGATATTTCGCTCTATATCAACAGCCCCGGCGGCTCCGTGACGGCGGGCATGGCGATTTTCGACACCATGAATTACATCAAGTGCCCCGTCCGCACGGTGTGCGTGGGTATGGCGGCCTCGATGGGCGCGTTTCTGCTGATGGCGGGCGAAAAGGGCAAGCGGCTGGCGCTGCCCAACAGCGAAATCATGATTCATCAGCCCTCGGGCGGCGCTTCCGGCCAGGCTACCGATGTGACCATTCACGCCAAATGGCTGCTGCGCACCAAGGATAAAATGAACGGCCTGATGGCCCAGATGACGGGCCAGCCCTTGGAGCGCGTGCAGCAGGACGTGGAGCGGGATTACTTCATGACTGCCGAAGAAGCCCTGGCATACGGTATTATCGACGAAATCTATCAGCCCCGCCGCTGACGCGGGGAAAAATGAGGTAAACATGGCGAAGGATGATATAACGCCCCGGAAGCATCGCTGTTCCTTCTGCGGAAAGACCGCCGATCAGGTGCGCCGTTTGGTGGCTGGCCCGGGGGCCTATATCTGCAATGAATGCATCGCGCTGTGCCAGGAAATCGTGGCGGACGATATGGACGTCATGGCCGCGCCGGAGATTCACGATATTCCCCTGCCCACCGAAATGAAGGCGGTGCTGGATGAATATGTGATCGGCCAGGAGCAGGCGAAAAAGACCCTGTGCGTGGCGGTGTATAACCATTATAAGCGCATTGCCGCGCCTCAGCGCAAGGACGATGTGGAACTGCAAAAATCCAATATTCTTATGGTGGGCCCTACGGGCTGCGGCAAGACGTATCTTGCCCAGTCCCTGGCCCGCATCCTGAACGTGCCCTTCGCCATTGCCGACGCTACGGCGCTGACCGAGGCGGGCTATGTGGGCGAGGATGTGGAAAACATCCTCCTGCGCCTGATCCAGGCGGCGGGCAACGATATTCAGGCCGCTCAGCGGGGCATCATCTATATCGATGAAATCGATAAGATTGCCAAGAAGGGCGAAAACGTTTCCATCACCCGGGACGTCAGCGGCGAGGGCGTGCAGCAGGCGCTGCTGAAAATTCTGGAAGGAACGGTAGCCAACGTGCCGCCCCAGGGCGGGCGGAAGCATCCCCATCAGGAATGCCTGCAAATCGATACCACCAACATCCTCTTCATCTGCGGCGGCGCTTTCGACGGCCTGGCCCAGATGATCGAGCGGCGGATCGGTAAAAAGGCGCTGGGCTTCGGCGCGGATCCGCAGGGGGAAAAGAATAAAAACGTGGGCGACGTGCTGCGCCAGATGCGGCCCGAGGATCTGATGAAATTCGGCCTGATTCCCGAATTCGTGGGGCGCTTGCCGGTGACGGTGACGCTGGACGCGCTGGATGAGGAAGCGCTGATGAAGATCCTTACCGAGCCGCGCAACGCGCTGGTGAAGCAGTATAAAAAGCTGATGGATCTGGACGGCGTGGAGCTTGTTTTTGAGGACGACGCGCTGCGCGCCATCGCCGCCAAGGCCATTTCCCGCAAGAGCGGCGCCCGCGGCCTGCGCGCCATTATCGAGGACGCGCTGCTGGACACCATGTTCGAATTGCCCGCGCAAGAGGGCGTTCGCCGCTGCATCGTGACCAAGGGCGCCGTGGAGGGCACGGAAAAGCCGCGCCTGGAAACGGAAGCCGAAGCGCCCAAGCGCGCTCCCCGGCGGAGGGCGAAGCCTGCGGCGGAGGCCCCTGCCGAAACGAGGGAACCCCGCGAGCCCAGCGCCAGCTGACGCTGCGCGAAGAAAGCGTAATATGCAAAAGGAGATTTCTCGCAAGGGGAATCTCCTTTTCTATAGGGCTGGCAAGCGCGGACTTTCGGCGCGCGCGCCGCCTCGCGGGAAAAATATACGCAATCGAGCAAAGCAACCGTCGCGAGACAAAAACAACGTCGGCGCCCCGACGTATATCTTGAAGCGCGGCGAGCATTTTACAGCAAAAATTTTTTTGCTTCTTCCACCATTTCCCGGCATGGCGGCCCTCCTTTTTTCGCATCCTAACGAGGACAGAAAAAGGGGGGATTTTTTTGAGCTGGTTTCTGCTGCTCATCCAAATGGCGGTCACGCTGATAACGGGCGTATTTTTTTACACGCAGCTGCGCAATCAGCGCCAGGCGCAGCCCCTGGCGCGCCGGGAAAGCAGCCGGGAAATGGATAATCTGCGGAAGATGCGGGCGATTTCGCTCACTGAGCCCCTGGCCGAGCATGTGCGGCCCCAGAAATTTGAGGATATTATCGGCCAGGAGGAGGGCATTCGCTCCCTGATGGCGATCCTGTGCGGCAAAAACCCGCAGCATGTGATTATTTACGGGCCTCCCGGCGTGGGCAAAACCTGCGCGGCACGGCTGGCGCTGGAGGCGGCCAAGCAAAGCGAGGGCACGCCCTTCAAGCCCGGCGCGCCCTTTATCGAAATGGACGCCACCTGCGTTCGCTTCGACGAGCGCGCCATCGCCGATCCGCTTATCGGCAGCGTGCACGATCCCATCTATCAGGGGGCGGGGCCGTTGGGGGTGCAGGGGGTGCCCCAGCCCAAGCCCGGGGCCGTGAGCCGCGCCCACGGCGGCGTGCTGTTCCTGGATGAAATCGGGGAATTGCACCCCATTCAGATGAATAAGCTGCTCAAGGTGCTGGAGGATCGCCGGGTGCATTTTGAATCGGCGTATTATAACGCCGAGGATTCCAGCATTCCCCGGTATATTCACGAAATCTTTAAAACGGGCATGCCCGCAGATTTTCGCCTGATCGGGGCCACCACCCGCAGCCCGGAGGAAATTTCCCCGGCGCTGCGCTCCCGCTGTATGGAGATTTTCTTCCGCGCCCTGGAGCCGGAGGAGGTGGCCCGCATCGCCTATGAAGCGGCGGAGCGGGCGGGCTTCGCCATGAGCCGGGAAACGGCCAAGCTGGCGGGCCGCTACGCCGCCTGCGGCCGCGACGCGGTGAACATGGTGCAAATGGCCTCGGGCGTGGCGCAATTGGAAAAGCGAAGCGTTATCAGCCGGGCGGATATGGAATGGGTGGTGGAGGCGGGGCATTACGCCGAGCGCCCCGAGCAGGCCGCCGCCCAGGAAAACCGGGTGGGGGTGGTGCACGGCCTGGCGGTGCACGGCAGCCATCAGGGCGCGGTGATGGAATTGGAGGCGGTGGCCCGGCCGGGCACGGGCCGGGTGCGGATCACCGGCATCGTGGAGGAGGAGGAACTGGGGGGCAACGGCCATACCATGCGCCGCAAATCCATGGCTCATTCCTCGGCGGAAAATGTGATGACGCTGCTGCGCCAGCTGGGCTATGCTGATGAAAAAACCGATCTGCACATCAATTTCCCCGGCGGCGCGCCGGTGGACGGCCCCTCGGCGGGGGTGGCCATGACGGTGGTGGCCGTCAGCGCCCTGACGGGCCGCCCGGTGGACGGCGGCAGCGCCGTGACGGGGGAAATCAGCGTGCAGGGGCTGGTGCGCCCCGTGGGCGGCGTGCCCGCGAAGGTGGAGGCAGCCCGCCGGGCGGGGCTGAACCGCGTGCTGGTGCCCCGGGAAAATTATCTGGATCGCTTTGCCAAGGCGGGCATCGAGGTGGTGCCCATCGACGATATTCAGCAGGCGCTGCACTGGCTGCTGCTGCCCGCCGCCCTGCAGGAGAAGGACGAGCCTGCCGCTTTGCCCAAGGAGCCCCTTACTGCCGCCGCAAAATGATGCATTGCATTTCCGCGCCGTTTCTATTATAATAAGGTACCGTCGGGAAGTTTACCCCGGCAGATTGACCAGAGAATGCGGGAGTAAGTATGCCAAGAAAAAAGACGAAGCAAATTTTGCGTTTGCCCCTGATTCCCTTGCGGGGGCTGATGGTTTTCCCTCACATGGTGCTGCATTTCGACGTGGGCAGGCCTCGTTCCATTTCCGCGCTGGAAAAGGCGATGGTGGAGGATCAGCGGGTGTTTCTGGTGGCCCAGCGGGACGGAGATGTGGAGGAACCGGAATTAGAGGATATGTGCCGGGTGGGCACGGTGGCGCTGGTGAAGCAGGTGCTCAACCTGCCGGGGGATTCCATCCGCGTGTTGGTGGAGGGCCAGCAGCGGGCGGTGCTCCAGGCCATCACCCAGGAGGAGCCCTGCTGGATCGCCGATGTAGAGGAGGCGGGCCAGACCCTGCCCGACACCCCGGCGGTGCAGGCTCTGGTGCGCACCACCCACGAGCTGTTTGATGAATACGCCCGGGCCTCCATGCGCGTTTCGGGGGAAACGCTGCGGTCTGTGACCGATGTGGAGCAGCCCGATCAATTGGCGGATATTATCGCCGCCAACGTGCTGACCCGGGTGGAGGATCGCCAGGCCATTCTGGAAGAAATCGACGTGGAAAAGCGGCTGGAAACCCTGTGCGGCATCCTGGTGCGGGAAACCGAACTGGCGGGCATTGAAAAGCAGGTGCAGACCCGGCTGAAAAAGCAGATCGATAAAAATCAAAAGGATTATTACCTGCGGGAGCAGATTAAGGCCATCCAGGAGGAACTAGGGGATAAGGACGCTACCGACGTGGAGGATCTGCGCAAGCGGGTGGAGGAAACGCCGCTGAACGAGGAGGCCCGGGAAAAGGCCCTGCGGGAGCTGGACCGGCTTTCCCGCATGGCACCGGGCACTCCGGAAATCGGCGTAAGCCGCACCTATGTGGAATGGATTCTCGATCTGCCCTGGGGCAAAACCACGCCGGACAATCTGGATTTAAAGCGCGCCCGCCGTATCCTGGACGCGGATCATTACGCCATGGAAAAGGTGAAGGAGCGGGTGATCGAATATCTGGCCGTGCGGCGCATGAAGGCGATCAACAGTCAGGAATCCGCCCTAAAGGGGCCCATCCTGTGCTTTGTGGGCCCGCCCGGCGTGGGCAAAACCAGCATCGTCAAGGGCATCGCCCGGGCCGTGGGCCGCAAATTTGTGCAGATGAGCCTGGGCGGCGTTCGGGACGAGGCGGAAATCCGCGGCCACCGGCGCACCTATGTGGGGGCCATCCCCGGCCGGATCATCGCGGGCATGAAGCAGGCGGGCACCATGAACCCGGTGTTCCTCTTTGACGAGATCGATAAAATGAGCCATGATTTCCGGGGCGATCCTGCCTCCGCCATGCTGGAAGTGCTGGATGGGGAGCAGAACGCTGAATTCCGGGATCATTATCTGGAACTGCCCTTCGATCTTTCCAACGTGATGTTTATCACCACCGCAAACGCCACCGACACCATCCCCGCCCCGCTGCTGGACCGGATGGAGGTTATCGAGGTGCCCAGCTATACGGAAGAGGAAAAGCTTCAAATCGCCAAGAAGCATCTGCTGCCCAAGCAGACGCTGGAGCACGGCCTGCCCGCCAAATCCGTCCGGGTGCCCGACGCGGCCATGAAGCACATCATCGAGGGCTACACCCGGGAGGCGGGCGTGCGCACGCTGTCCCGCACAATTGCCCGGGTGGTGCGCAAGGCGGCGGTGGAAATGCTGGAGGAGGATAAGCAGCAGGTGACGGTGAGCCCCGCCGTGGTGGAAAAATACCTAGGCGCGCCTCGCTTCCTGCGGGATGCACCCGAAAAGCAGCCGCAAATCGGCGTGGTGAACGGCCTGGCCTATACGACCGTGGGCGGTGAAACGCTGGCAGTGGAATGCAGCGTGATGCCGGGCAGCGGCCAGGTGCAATTAACGGGGCAATTGGGCGATGTGATGAAGGAATCCGCCCAGGCCGCCCGCTCCTGGGTGCGCGCGCATGGGCCGGAATACGGCGTGGATCCGGATTTCTATAAGCAATTGGATATTCACATCCATGTGCCCGAGGGCGCTGTGCCCAAGGACGGCCCCTCGGCGGGCGTCACCATGGCCACCGCCCTGGTTTCCGCCCTGTCCGGCCGCCCGGTGCGCCAGGATGTGGCCATGACAGGGGAAATCACCCTGCGGGGCCGGGTGCTGCCCATCGGCGGAGTGAAGGAAAAGCTGCTGGCGGCCTATCGCGCCGGGCTGAAAACCATCCTGCTGCCCAAGGAAAATAAAAAGGATTTGGAGGATGTGCCCGCTCATGTGCTGGCGCAATTCCAAATCGTGCTCATCGAAAACATTGAGGATGTGCTGAAGGCGGCGCTGCTGCCCAAGCCCTGACAAAACCAAAGCTAACGAAAGCGAGCCGCCTGCATGGAAATTAAATCCGCCGCCTTTTTAACCAGCATGAGCGCCTATCAGACTCCCGCCCCCGAATTGCCCCAGATCGCCATCGCGGGGAAGAGCAACGTGGGCAAATCCTCTCTGATTAACTGCCTTTGCAATCGCAAGGCCCTGGCGAAAACCAGCGCCACTCCGGGCAAAACCCGGCTGATTAACCTGTTTCTGCTCAACGACGCTTTTCACCTGGTGGATTTGCCGGGTTACGGCTTCGCCCGGGTGGATAAGCAGGAAAAGCTGCGCTGGGGCGAAATGATGGAGAATTATTTCCGGGAAACCAAGGCGCTGCGTCTGACACTGCACCTGGTGGATATTCGCCACGAGCCCACCCAGGACGATCTGCAAATGAACGCCTTTCTGCGGGGCATGCAGCTGCCTTTTCTGGTGATCGCCACCAAGGCGGATAAAATTTCCCGGGGCGCGCGAATGAAATACCTGGCCCCCATTTGCCGGGGGCTTCAGGTGCAGCCCTGGCAGGTGATCTGCGCCTCATCCGAAGCGAAGGACGGACGGGATAAGATTCTGGACGCAATCGAGCAGGCCTTGGCCCCCGCGGAAGCGGAGAATTAAACGGCCTGCAAAAAATGCGAAATGCCGCGCTTGGCGGGCAAGAAAACGCTTGCCCCCGGGCGCGGCTTTTTTGCGCGCGGGAAGCGGGCGCGCACGCTTTAATCCCGTCTGCATAGGATGGCAGTAAGCCAGCAGAAACGGGAGGGGAAGGATATGAGCCAGATCAATGAAAGCCGTCGTGCGGCGCTGAATGTGGAAGAGGCGGCCCTGCTGCCCGCGCTGCCCCGCAACCGGGCGGGGAGCGCCGCGCTGCGCACCGCCCTGCGGGCGGCGGAGGAAATTGCGGAAAAGCGGGTGGGACGCATGGTGGACGCCGCGTCGGGCCCTGCGGAGGAAAGCGCGCCGCTTCAGCGTACATACCGCCAGCCAGGCTCCCGGGCGGCGCTGCACCATGTGCTACGGCGCTAAGCGAAGGCAGAATGAAGGGGGCCCTTCCCGGACGCGCCGGAAAAAGGGCCCCCGCAGATACAAGCGATAGCGCGTTAAGCATTTGGCGGCGTCCCGCGCCGCAAGGCGGAAGCGCGATCGCCGGTGCATGAGGGATTACCGCACGAAAAGCTGCGTGATATAAAGGAACCCGTTGCTATCCACGCAAATACCGATGCCCACCCTGCTCCACTGGCTGCCCAGGATGTTGCCCTTGTGGCCCGGGCTGCTCATGAAGGCGGCCTCCGCCTTTTCTACGTTGGCGTGGTGGGCGATGTTTTCGCCCACTCCTTGATAGGCGTAGCCGAAGGCGGTGAGCATGGCGGCGGCGTTGCCGTAGGTGGGGGAGGTGTGGGAGAAATAGCCCTTCTCCTTCATATCGCAGGATTTAAGCCGCGCCAGGGTGGAAAGCTCCGCATCCAGGGTCAGGGCGGGCAGGCCGTTGGCCGCGCGATCCTGATTGAGCAAATTTAGTAGTTTTTGCTCTTGCACTGTAACCGATATTGTAGTATAATCTCCCGTGCTTGCGGCAGGCGTGGCCGTGGGCCGCGCGGTGGGCTGAGCGGCGGGGCGCTTCGTGGGCGTTTGCGCGGGCTGGGCCGTGGGCGCGGCGGTAGGAAGGGGCGGCTGCTCCGTTTCCTGGGGCCGCGCGGTGGCAAGGCACGAGGCGCAGCTATCGCATTGCGCGCAATCCTGATCGCTTTTGCATGCGCCGCAGGCCAGGGAGCAGGAGCTGCAATTCGTCTGCTGGCGATAGGGCCAGCCGCGGAAGCCAAATTGAGAAGCGGGCGCGCCGTCCGCCCAGGCGGAAGTCAGCGCCAGGGAAAAAGCGAGGACAAGCAAAAGGCAAGCACAGCGTTTCATGTTCGTTCTCCTTTGTTATAAAAATATTACGATCGCAACGAAATTGTAATATTTATCAAAGGAATCGTCAACAAATTTTACATTTTTCTTCCAAGGAAATGCTTGGAAATTGGGGAGGGAAATAAAATGGGCCTGATTAAATGCCCGCGGTGTGAGTTGAACTATATTCAGGAAGGCGAAGGCTATTGCAAAATCTGCAAGCGGGAAATGAAGGGCGAAAGCCGCCGGGACGAAATTGAAATGTGCACGGTGTGCAACGAGGCGCCCGCGCTGCCCGGTAAGGACGTATGCCTGTTCTGCCTGAAGGAAATGAACGCCAACGGCAGCGATCTGAACGGCGAGGACAACGAGGTGCGGGTGGACGAAGCCTCGCTGGAAATCGACCCCGTCAGCGGCATGGATGAAATCATCCCCGAAATCGACGAGGATATCCCCGCCCGGGAATACGACGAAATCGAAAGCGATCTTTCGCTGGATGAAATGGGCGAGGAAGAGGCGGAGGACGAGGAAGACGAGGATAAGGACGAGTAAACGTGGAGATCTATGCGATTGGAGATCTGCATCTGCCCGGCGGCGATGATAAGCCCATGGCGGTTTTCGGGGCTCATTGGGAAGGGCATTTTCTGAAAATCGCTCAGGATTGGCGGGCCCGGGTTCGGCCGGAGGATCTGGTGCTGATTCCCGGGGACATCAGCTGGGCCATGCAGACGGAGGACGCCCTGCCCGATCTTCGGGCCATCGGGGAATTGCCCGGCCGGAAAATTCTCCTGCGTGGCAATCACGATTACTGGTGGTGTGGCATCACGCGGCTGCGGGAACTGCTGCCCTCCGGCATGTACGCCATTCAGAATGACGCCCTTCGTATGGAGGACGTTATTCTTTGTGGAACGCGGGGCTGGACGCTGCCTGCCCAGGAAAATGGGCCGGATGAGAAAATTTACGCCAGGGAGGTGCTGCGGATGGAAATGTCCCTGGAGCACGCCCGGCGGCTGGGCCCGGCACGGCTGATCGTGATGACCCATTATCCCCCGCTGGATGAAAAGGGCGGGGAAACCCGGATGTCCGCCCTGTTCGCCCGCTATGGAGTGGGGGATGTGGTGTACGGCCATTTGCATGGCGCTTCCCTGCGGGGGGCGGTGAACGGCCTGCACGGCGGCGTGCGGTATCACTGCGTTTCCTGCGATGGGCTTCAATTCCGTTTATACCGTCTGCCCGAGGCGATGGTGGCGCGCGAGGCCCCAAAAGGGGAGAGGGCGGCGCAGGAATGCCCTGTTTGTGAGGAATAATCGCGTTATTTTCGCTCGGAAGGGATGCGCCTGCCCAAACTGTGGCGGGAATACGCCTTTCACTTGCAGGGCACAAGAGAAAAATGAAATTTGTGTTACGCTTTCCCAAAAAGGAGAGGGGAAAGATAAAAGAAGAAAATTGTAAAATCTGCTTAATAATTCTCTTTAAACAATGAGCAAGACTTCTAAAAAAGAGCGGAGTGTCGCAAGACGCACCGCTCTTTTTCCACATAGAAATAAAAACGAATGTTCTTATTTTGCGTCGCAAAAAAGAAATATGTGACGAATTTGTTTCCCAAAAACAAAAAGGGATTTGTGCGCGCGCTTGACAAAGCCCTAAAAAGTGCCTTAAAATGGTGCACGAGCCCTAAAAGTGGTGTATAAATGGCAGATTGTGTGGTGAAAGCATGGCGGACGAGGAGAAACGGCAGGCCAACGGCGCGCAGCCGGAGGAAAACGCGCAGCCCACGGAAGCCATGCCTGCTTCCGGCGCGCAGCCGGAGGAAGCGCAAACCGCCCCCGCGCAGCCCTTTTTGGGCTTTGTGGGCAGCTACACCCACGGCATCGACGCAAAGGGCCGCATGATTATTCCCGCCGCCTTCCGCGAGCCCCTGGGCGCGCGATTTGCGGTTTGTCCCACGCCGGATTTTAAGGCGGTGGCCATTTACCCCCTGTCCGGCTGGCAGGAGCGGCGGGACGAGTTGGTGGCGCTGGTGAAATACAACGCCCGCGCCCAGCGGCTGCTGGATCAATTCAGCAAATACAGCTATGTGGATTGCGAGGCGGACGCGCAGGGCCGTCTGCTGCTTCCCCAGAAAATCCGGGCATGGCGCCTGGGGGATACCCGGGAAGTGGATGTGAACGGCGCGACCACCCATATCCGCGTGCTGCCCGCGGCGGACAGCCGGGCGCAGGATCTCAGCTTCGACGAGGAGTTCGCCGATCCCCTGGCCATGATCGCCCAGATGCAGCAGGGCCAGACGTTCTAATTCCATGGAAAGGAGGAATACACTGATATGCAAAAGGGAAAAAACATGCAGTATGCCATGGCGGGCGTGCAGCTTGCGCCGGGCATCCGCATGAATGTGAAAAGCCATGTGCGCGTGCCGGATGCGGAAGCGGGCTATGAAAGCGACCGCACGCCCTACTACGCGGCGGAAACGCGGCCGGCGACGGCCCGCAGAGCGGCTACCATTTCCTGTACGGCGGGTGTCGTCTTCCTTTTCGTGGTGTTCGCGGCGGTGGGCCTGCTGGTGGTGGGCCGGGCCGCCCGCAGAGCGGAGTTGAGCAAGAGCATCAGCGCCATGGAAAGCAGCATCAGCCAAACCCTGAAGGAAAACACGCAGCTGACGGTGGAGGTTATGGAGGCCCGGGATTCCGCGCGCATTTGCTATGCGGCGGCGCAGAATCTGGGCATGGTGGCCTCTACCGGCGTGGAAGCGGTGCTCGTCACCGCGCCGGAAACCCGGCCCGCCCACGAAAGCAGCCCGGCGGAAGGCTCCCCCCTTCACGCCGTGCAGGGAATAATCAGCGGCAGCCGATAACGGTTTGTTTCGTCTGCCCGTAGGGGGGAGATTCCATGCGCGCAGAACTCATCATCAGAAAACGGCTTGCGCTTATGCTGGCGGTGCTCACGCTTTTGTTTTTGCTCATCGGCGTGCGTATCGGCGGCCTAACCCTGTTTGAGGGCGAAGCCCTCACGGCCAGGGGCGTGCGCCAATGGACGCGGGAGGGCGTGGTGACCGCCCAACGCGGCGGCATCCAGGATTGCCGGGGCGAAAGCCTGGCCCTTTCCGCCACCGCCTATATCGTCACCGCCAATCCGCAGACCGTTTCGGACGAAGCGGCTTTCGCCCGGGCCCTGGCTCCGCTGCTGAATGCGGACGCGGAGGCGATGGCGGCAAAGCTGAAAAATAAAAAACAGGCTTCCGTGATTCTCAAGCGCCAGGTGGCCCGGGAAACGGTGGATCGCATTCGGGCGCTGCGGGCGGAAAGCACGGAAATGCAGAAGCTGCTTCGGGGCCTTTCCTTTGACGAGGACACCCGGCGCTGGTATCCCAAGGGCGCGTTTCTGTGCCAGGCGCTGGGCCTGACCAACATCGATTCCCAGGGCCAATCGGGGCTGGAAAGCCGGTATGAAAGCCTGCTGCGGGGCGCGCCCGGTTCGCTGCAAACAGAGGTGGACGCCCGAGCGCGGACGCTGCCGGACGGAAAAACCGTCTATGTGGCCCCGAAAACGGGCAGCACCCTGCGCCTGACCATCGACGCCACCATCCAGGGCGTGGTGGAAAAGGCCATGCGGGAATGCCTGGCGGTGAATAACGCCCAGGCGGTGCAGTGCATCGTAATGGATGTGAACACCGGGGCAATTCTGGCCCTGTGCATGAAGCCGGATTACGATCCCAACGAGCCGCCCCGGAACGATGTGGAGCGCCTGCGGGAACTGATGCGGATTACCGCCATTACCGATGTGTACGAGCCGGGCTCAACCTTCAAAATGCTCACCTGCGCCGCCGCCCTGGACAGCGGGGCCGCCGCCCTGACGGACACCTTTCATTGCCGGGGGGCCGTCCTGGTGGACGGGGATCGCATTCGCTGCTGGAAAAACAGCCACGGCACGCAGAATCTGGCCGGGGCGCTGGCCAACAGCTGCAATCCCGCCTTTGTGGCGCTGGCGCTGCGCATGGGCACGGACAACTTCTATAAATACCTGCGTGCCTTCGGCCTGGGCCGGCAAACCGGGGTGGATTTGCCGGGGGAGAGCGCGGGGCTGCTGATTAACAGCAAGCAAGTCAAGAATGTGGATTTAGCCCGCATCGGCTTTGGGCAAAGCGTGGCCGTCACGCCCCTGCAAATGATTACGGCGGCTTGCGCGGTGGTGAACGGCGGGCGGTTGATGCGGCCCTACATCGTGCAGGAAATTCTGGATGAGAACGGCCAGACGCTGGACCGCACGCGGCCCCAGGTGACGGCCAATCCCATCCGGGAGGAAACCAGCGCCACCATGCGCCGCCTGCTGGAAAACGTGGTGGAAAACGGGGGCGGCAAGAACGCCGCCATCGCGGGCTATCGCATTGGGGGCAAGACGGGTACCGCCCAGGTGTACAAAAACGGACGAGTGGTATCCGACGTGCATATCGGCTCCTTTATCGGGTTCGCGCCCATCGATCAGCCTCGCATTGCGGTGCTGGTGACGGTGAAGGAGGCCCAGGTGCCGGTGGATTACGGCAGCGTTACCGCCGCGCCCTTCGCCCGCCAGATCCTGGAGGAGATGCTGCCCTATCTGGGCGTGCAGAAGCAGGATCCCAAGGCCACCCCGGCCCCAGAGGTCGCCGTGCCCAACTTGACGGGAAAAAGCGTGGCGGAAGCGAAAAAGCTGCTGGCGAAGGCGCTGCTGCTGTGCGAAACGGACGGGCAGAGCGATACTGTTACCGCCCAGGTTCCGGCGGCGGGGGCCAAGCTGCGGGCGGGGGGAAGCGTGCTGCTCTATACCTATGAGGGCGAGCCCGCGCAGCCCATGGATATGATCTGCGTACCTGATGTGCGGGGGCTTTCTATTGTGGAGGCCAGCCGCGCGCTGCGGGCCCGGGGGCTGGAAATGCAATTGCAGGGCAGCGGCCTGGCGGTGCGTCAAAGCCCCGCCGCAGGGCAATACGCCGCCTTGGGAGACGCCGTAACCGTAACTTTCGAACTACCAGGAAACGGGGAGAATGAACATGCTGCTATCAAAATTAGCCCATGAAGCGGGCGAGGAACTGCTGGAGCTGCGGGGAGATTGCGAAATTGAGGCGCTGTCAATGGACAGCCGCAGAAAAATGACCAACGGGCTGTTTTTCTGCATTCCCGGCGCGCGGTTTGACGCGCATGATTTTGCGGCCCAAGCCCTGGAAAACGGCGCGGTCGCCCTGGTGGTGACGCATTTTCTGCCCCTGGACGTGCCGCAGCTGCTGGTGAAAAACGTGCGCCAGGCTATGTCGCCCATGGCGGCGGCCTTCTTTGGCCATCCCGAGCGGGAACTTAAACTGCTGGGCATCACGGGCACCAAGGGCAAAACCACCACCAGCTATCTGCTCAAGGCCATCATGGAGGAAGCGGGCTATAAAACGGGCCTGATCGGCACCACGGGCAACATGATCGGCAGCGAATATCTGAAAAGCGAATTCACCACCCCCGAGCCCATTGATTTCTTCCGCACCCTGCGCCAGATGCGGGACGCGGGGGTGACGGCGGTGAGCATGGAGGTATCCGCCCACGCCATCGCCATGGGGCGGCTGGAGGGGGTGGCCTTTGAGGCGGGCTGCTACACCAATCTGTCCCAGGATCATCTGGATCTGTTCGGCACGATGGAAAAATACTTCCAATGCAAAAAATCCTTTTTCACCCCTAAATGGGTGCGCAACGCGGCCATTAACGCGGACGATGAAACCTCCCGCCAAATTCTTGCGGATATCGCCGTGCCCCACAGCACCTTCGGCATTTGCAACGCGGCAGATCTGTACGCCCGGGATATTGAGATCACGGAAAATGGCGTGAGCTTTCTGATGAAATTCTGCAATTTGTGGGAACTGCCTGTGCATTTAAAGCTCACCGGGATGTTCAATGTGTATAACGCTCTGGCGGCGGCGGCCATGGGCCTGATTATGGGGGTGCGCCCCGAGTGCATTACCCGGGCGCTGGAAAAGGTGAAATCCGTGCCGGGCCGGGCGGAAATGCTGGATACCCGCACGCCCTACAAGGTGATTCTGGATTATTCCCATTCCCCCGACGCGCTGGAAAACATTCTGACCACGGTGCGGGAATTCGCCCGGGGACGGGTGATTTCGTTGTTTGGCTGCGGGGGCGACCGGGATCACGGCAAGCGCCCCATGATGGGCGAAATCAGCGGCCGCCTGGCGGATTACACCATCCTCACCAGCGATAACCCCCGCACGGAGGATCCTTACGAAATTCTCCGGGCAGTGGAGGAGGGCATAAAGAAAACGGAGGGCAAATACGAGGTGGTGGAAAACCGCCGGGAGGCCATCCGCCGCGCTCTGGAAATCGCCCGGGAGGGGGATGTGGTGGTGCTGGCGGGCAAGGGCCACGAAACGTATCAGGAAATCATGGGGGTCAAGCGCCCCTTTGATGAAAAGGTGGTCGTCCGGGAATTGCTGGCGGAAATGCGGCAATAAGAAATACGCGCAAGGGAGAAGAATACCATGCTGTTGTACTGCGAAATCGCGGCTGTGCTGGCCTTGGGGCTGATGCTGCTGTTCATGCCCAAATTTCTGCCCTATTTAAAGAAGCTGAAGTTCGGCCAGACCATTTACGATCTGGGGCCCAAGGCGCATTTGGCCAAGCAGGGCACGCCCAATATGGGCGGCATTCTCATCGGCGGCTTTACAGTGATCTCCGCCGTGGCGGTGGGCGTTTTGATGATGGCGCGGGAGCAGATGGGCGTGCTGCGCAATCATCTGCTTTGGCCGCTTCTGTTCGTGTGCCTGGGCAGCATGGCCGTGGGCTTCACGGATGATTACATCAAGGATGTGAAGAAAAACCACGAGGGCCTGAAGCCCAAGCAGAAGCTGGTTGGGCAATTGCTGGTGGGCCTGCTGTTTTCGCTGTACTGCTATTTCTTCGTGGGCAGCGACGTGATTTTGCCCTTCACGGCGAAAACCTGGGATTTGGGCGTTTTCTATATCCCGCTGATGACGGTGCTGGTGATGTTCATGACCAACAGCGCCAATTTGCAGGATGGGGTGGACGGCATTCTTTCCTCGGTGACCACGGTGGGCATGATCGCCTTTTCGTTGATCGCGGCTTTCCTGGCCGCCGCGCTGCCTACGCCCGAGGGAGCCTTTGAATATCGCCTGATTGCCGTGCTTTGCTGTGCGCTGGCCGGGGCCTGCATCGGCTTTCTGCGGTTCAACCGGCATCCCGCCAAGATCTTCATGGGGGATACGGGCAGCATGTTTATCGGCGGCGCCATGGTGGGCGTGGGGATGCTGCTCAAATGCGAATTTCTGCTGATCCCCATCTGCTTCACCTGCATCATGAGCTCGGTCTCTGTGATGCTGCAAACGACGTATTTTAAATACACCAAGAAAAAATACGGCCAGGGCCGCCGTATTTTCAAAATGACCCCCATTCACCATCATTTTGAACTGTCGGGCATGAAGGAAAATCAAATTGTGCTGATGTACACGCTGGTGACGCTGGCGCTTTCGCTGCTGGCCATCGGCTCGCTGGCTCCGCTTTATTAAGCCAAAAAAGCAAACGCAGGGAGGGATACAGCATGCGGGAAAATCTGTTTTACGGGTATCATGGCAAGCGCCGGACGGCGGAAGAAGGGGCCGCCGGCAGCCCCTTTAAGGACAAGCGCGTGCTGGTTATGGGCATGGCGCGCAGCGGAATCGCCGCGGCCCAGCTGCTGTGCCGGGAGGGCGCGCAGGTGACCGTCAACGACCGCAAGCAAGCCGAGGAATTCGGCGATAAGCTGGACGCGCTGCGGGCGCTGCCCATCGTCTTCCGCATGGGGGAGGAAGGGTCCCGGCTTCTGGAAAACCAGGATATGCTGGTTATCAGCCCCGGCGTTCCCCAGGACGCGCCGCTGGTGCGGGCGGCCCAGGAAAAGGGCATGCCCGTGCTAGGCGAATTGGAAATGGCTTCCCGCGTTTTGCGGGGCAACCTGGTGGCCGTGACGGGCACCAACGGAAAAACCACCACCGTATCGCTTCTGGGCGCGATTTTTAAGGAAGCGGGCAAGGTATGCTATGTGGCGGGGAATATCGGCTATCCCCTTTCCGCCGCCGCCATGGAAAGCCGGCCGGAGGACGTGGTGGTGGCGGAGGTGTCCTCCTTCCAGCTGGAAACCACCAGCGCTTTCCATCCCCTCACGGCGGCGGTGCTCAATGTGACGGAGGATCATTTGAACCGCCACGGCACCATGGAAAAATATACGGCCCTCAAGCGTCACATCTTCGACGCGCAGGACGAAAGCAATTACGCCGTGCTGAATTATGAGGACGCGGCCTGCCGCGCCATGGCGGAGGGACTGAAGGCCCGGGTGCTGTTTTTCTCCCGGCTGCACGCGGTGGAGCAGGGGGCCTTCGTGCGGGACGGCCAGATCGTGATGCGCTTAAACGGCGAGGAAAAGAATATCTGCGCCGCCGAGGATGTGAAAATCCCCGGGCCGCACAACCTGGAAAACGCCCTGGCCGCCACGGCGGTGGCCTATTCCCGGGGCGTGCCTGCGCCGGTGATTCGCCACGCCCTGCGCACCTTCGCCGGGGTGGAGCACCGCATCGAATTCGTGCGGGAGCTGGAGGGCGTGCGCTATATCAACGACAGCAAGGGCACCAACGTGGATTCCACCATCAAGGCGGTGCAATCCATGCGCCTGCCCACGGCCATCATCCTGGGCGGATATGACAAGCACGTTTCCTTTACGGCCCTGGCGGAGGAAATTCAGCGCACGCCGCTGATTCGCGCCTGCGTGCTTATCGGCGCCACGGCGGATCAGATCGAGGCGGCCCTGCGTCAGGCGGGCTACGCCGCCGTTTTCCGGGCGGATACGCTGGAGCAGGCAGTTAAGGATTGCCGCCGCCTGATGGCGGAGGGGGGCAACGTGCTGTTTTCTCCCGCCTGCGCTTCCTTCGATATGTTCGAGGATTACGAGCAGCGGGGACGGATATTCAAGCAAATCGTCAGCGATTTGCAATAAGGGAAAACCTCTTGCGCACGAAAGCAAAGCATTCGGAAGGCTGAAAGGCGGGCTGCTTCGTGCTGCAATCGGTGCCCACGCAAAAGAAAAAACTCAGGCCGGTGGATAAAACGCTGCTGGCGATTATGATCGTGCTGATGCTGACAGGGTTCTTGACGCTGTTCAGCGCCACTTATTATAAGGCTGTGGATTCGGGCGATCCTCTGTCCGAGGTAAAAAAGCAGCTGTTCGGCGCGGCGGTAGGAGCCGCCGCCATGTGCTTCACCACCCGCATGCCCTATCAATTCTGGGGCAAAAGGCGGGTGGTGATGATCGGTGTGGCGCTGAGCCTGGCGCTGCTGGCGCTGGTGGCCATTCCCGGAATCGGGGTGTACATCAACGGCTCCCGGCGGTGGCTGTCCCTGGGCGGCGTATCCTTTCAGCCGGGGGAATTTGCCAAGTATGCCGCCGTGCTTTTCATGGCCATGGCGCTGACCGCCCGGGGGCGGCGCATCGAAAAATTCTGGAAGGGCATTCTGCCCGTGCTGGCGGTGCCCGGGGTGATGTTTCTGCTGATCCTGCAGCAGCCCAACCTTTCCACCGCCGGAACGATTATTATCGTCAGCATGCTGATGGTGATGCTGGCGGGGGCAAAATGGAAGCATATGCTGGCGCTTGGGGCGGGGGGCCTGGCGCTCGGGGCGTATTACGCCTGGAGCGAGGAATACCGCCGGGAGCGCCTGCTTTCCTTTATGAACCCCTTTGCCAAGATGAGCGACGAAGGGTATCAGTTGTCCCAATCGCTGATCGCCTTTGGCTCGGGCGGGCTGTTCGGCATGGGCTTGGGCCAGGGGAGGCAGAAATACGCCTATCTGCCTTACCCGGAAAGCGATTTCATTTTCGCCATCGTGGGGGAGGATTTCGGCCTGGCGGGGTGCCTGGTGGTCATCCTGCTGTTTATCGCCTTTTTGCTGGCGGGCATGCGCATCGCCATGACCTGCGATGATAAATTCGGCTGCCTGCTGGCGGCGGGCATCACGGGGATGATCTCGGTGCAGGCGTTCATCAACATGGGCGTGGTGGTGGGCGTGCTGCCAACGACGGGCCTGCCGCTGCCCTTTTTCAGCGCGGGGGGCACCTCTCTTTCCATCACCATGGCGGCGGTTGGCATCGTGCTGAATATCAGCCGTTCCTGCCGGGCGAACCTTTATTAGTCCTCCCTTCCGCACCCTTTTTTCCGGGCCGCATAGCCTGGAAGAAAAAGGAGGGTGAGGCAGGATGGAAGGATTCCGCATCCTGGGCGGCGAAAAAATAGAGGGAAGGGCACGGGTGGACGCAGCAAAAAACGCGGTGCTGCCCATTCTGGCGGCTTCGCTGCTGCCCGAGGGGCCGGTGACGCTGCTGGGCTGTCCCGAGCTTCGGGATGTATGCGCCATGACGGATATGCTGCGTCTGTTGGGCTGCGAATGCGCCTGGCAGGGCCGGGAGCTGACCATACATAACGACCGGCTGCACCATTGGGAAATGCCCGACGCGCTTTCCAAGCGCATTCGTTCCTCCATTTTCCTGCTGGGCCCCATTCTGGGCAGGCTGCGCCGGGCAACGGTGGCCTACCCCGGGGGCTGCGAAATCGGCCTGCGGCCCATCGATCTGCATTTAAAGGGTCTGCGCGCCCTGGGCGTGCGCATTGTGGACGCGGACGGCATGCTGTATTGCGACGGCCGGGAGATGCGCCCTGCGGACGTATACCTGGATTATCCCAGCGTGGGCGCTACGGAAAATGTGATGATGGCGGCGGCGCTGCTGCCCGGCGTGACCACCATTCACAACGCCGCCCGGGAGCCGGAAATCGAGGATTTGCAGGGCTTCATCAATTGCATGGGCGGCCGCGTTCAGGGCGCGGGCACCCAGGTGATTGAAATTGAGGGCGTGGAAAAACTGCACGGCGCGCGCTACGCTCCCATCCCCGATCGCATTGTGGCGGGCACGCTGCTCTGCGCCGCGGCCATGACGGGCGGCGAAATCGAATTGACTCACGTCCACCCCGGCGATCTGATTCCGGTGCACGCCAAGCTGCGGGAGATGGGCTGCCAGATCCGGGAAAAAGGGGAGAGAGTTCATCTGAAGGCCCCCGCGCGGTTGATCGCCTTTTCCCAATTGCAAACCCAGCCGCACCCCGGCTTCCCCACCGATATGCAGGCCCAGATGCTGGCGGCCAGCTGCCTGGCAGAGGGGGTGTCGGTGATTGTGGAAAACGTGTTCGAAAGCCGCTTTGCCCATGTGGCCGATTTGCGCCGCATGGGGGCGGATATCCGCGTCAGCGGGCGCACGGCGGTGGTGCAGGGGGTGGAAAGCCTGCACGGCATGCATGTAACGGCCCGGGATCTGCGGGGCGGCGCAGCCCTGACGCTGGCCGGGCTGGCGGCCCGGGGCGAAACCACTGTGGAAAACGTGGAATTGATTGATCGCGGCTACGCGCATCTGGAAACGCTGCTGAGCGGCCTGGGCGCGAAAATCCAGCGGATTTCGCTGTGACGAGCGCGCGGAAGAAAACAAGAAAACGCCGAAATTACGCATTACGGAGGCAAAATGCCATGTCGCAATCCTTACCCCCTGATTTCTCTCCCTGGGACGCGGAAGAAACGCCCGCCCCCACCCCGCGCCGACGCTTAAAGCCCGGGGTGAAAACGCTGCTTTGGACGCTGGCGCTGATTATCGCCGTGGCGGTGATTCTCAACGAGGGCGTGCTGCGCATACGGAACGTGGCGGTGGTGGGCAACGAGCGCTTCGGCTGGGCGGAAATTGTGGCCGCCGCAGGGCTGGATCAGGGCGTGAACTATTTCGCCGTGGAGGAGGCAAAAATCCGCGATAATTTGGAGCAGAACCGCTATCTGGTGTATGAGGGCATGGAAAAGCATTTTCCCAACGGCCTTACCCTCTATGTGCGGGAGCGCACGGCCTGCGCCAACGTGCAGGTGATGGGCGTGACCTATCTGCTGGACGATGCGGGCATGGTGCTGGAACGCAGCGGCAAGCAGGGCGTGGAGGATTCGCTGATGGTGGTGACAGGCTTTCTGGCCCGGGAGGTGCGCGTCGGCAAAACGCTGGTGCCCAGCCTGGAAACGCAGCTCGCCGCCTACCGGGCGCTGGTGCAGGAATGCGAATTGCAGGGCGTGCTGGAACAGATATCTGAATTGAATCTGTCCGACCCGGACAGCCTATATTTGGTTACGCGGGAAGGCTACACCGCCCATCTGGGCGACGCGCAGGAGCTGCGGGCCAAGATCGGCACGGTGCGCGCCGTGATCGCCAAGCTGCGGGAAATGGGAAAATACGGGGGGGTTATCGAGGCCGCCGTGCCCGCGGTGGCCACATACACCCCGGCGGAGCTGTGAACGGGCCGGAAAATGGGAAAAACGCAAAAAATATTTGAGAAAATTCCCGCTTTTGCCCGTTTTTCACTTGCCAAATTATCACAAAACAGTTACAATAAAGTGACCGAATCTAGGAATTGGGCATTCGGCTTTTCTGGCTATGCGTGCGAACGCACGATGGGCCGATGAACAGGGGATGATGGACGGATGAAAACCACGGTTGCCGCGATGGATTTTGGCACGAGCAAGATTGTGGCGCTGGTCGCTGAAACGAGCGGGCGGCAGCGCTGCGATATTATCGGCGCGGGCATCGCCACCTACGACGGATTCCTGGAGGGCCAGTGGAACGCCCCCGATTTGCTGAACGACGCCATCGCCGCAGCGGTGCGCGAGGCGGAGGAGCAATCCCACGCCCGCATCCGCGAGGTGAACGTGGGCGTGCCGGGAGATTTTTCCAGCGTGCGCACGGTGGAAGTGAAGGTGGAATTGCAGGGCGCGGATCCCCGGGTGACGGAACGCGATATTAACGAATTATTCAACCGCGCCACCAACGAACTGGGCGAGGTGCGGGGCAGCGTGATTCATCGCAGCCCGGCATGGTTTATTGTGGACGACGGCAAAAAAACGCTGGAGCCGATGGGCATGCACGGCTATGAACTGCGGGCCATGGTATCCTTCGTGATTGCCGATCAATTCTTCCTGGAGGATATTACCGAGCGCTTCCGCAGCCTGGGCATCACGGTGAACGGCTGCTTCTCTACGCCTACGGGCCAGGCCATGCTGTTCGTGCCCGACGAGGAGCGCGACCGCACCGCCATCCTGGTGGATATGGGATACCTGACCACCGAGGTTATGGCCGTGGAGGGCGACGCGCTGACGTTCCTGAAGGTGCTGCCCATGGGCGGCGGCCATATCGCCGCCGATTTGGCCTACGGGCTGGAAATCACCCTCCCCGCGGCGGAGCAGATCAAGCGCGCCTACGTTTACGGCCTCTCTGCGGGACAGGCCTCCTTCGAGGGCGTGAATAAAGACGGCGAAAGCAAAACCTTTTCCCGCGAGGAAGTGGAAAAGGTGCTGGAGCCCCGGGCGGAGGAAATATGCGAGGCGGTGCGGGATGCCATTAAGGAATCGGGCGTGAAGCTGAGCAATTGGTCGCCCATCTATCTGACGGGCGGCGGCCTGGCCATTAACCGGGGCGGTCGCGATTTCCTGGCTGCGAAGCTGGAAAAGCCCGTGCGCGAACTGCCGCGGAAGGCGGTGAAGCTGTCCAGCCCCGCTTATTCCAGCGCGCTGGGCCTGCTGGATCTCATTATTGACACAGCCGCCAGCGCGCATGCTGCGGGCGGTATGGGCTCCTTCTTCCGCAGTCTGTTCGGCGGCTGACGCCGCATCCGATTTTCAAGCATAGGAGGATCAGAATTATGCCTTTAGAAGTACAAGTGGATCAGCCGTCCTTTGCCTCCATTAAGGTCGTCGGGTGCGGCGGCGGCGGCACCAACGCCGTGAACCGGATGGTGGACGCGGGCCTGCAGGGCGTGCAGTTCATCGCCGTGAATACCGATCGTCAGGCCCTGGCCCTGAGCCGGGCGGATGTTAAAATTCAGATTGGCGAAAAGCTGACCAAGGGCCTGGGCGCGGGCGCTGTGCCCGATGTGGGCCGCCGCGCGGCGGAGGAAAGCCGGGAAGAGATCGCCCAGGCCATTAAGGGCGCGGATCTGGTGTTTGTCACCGCCGGTATGGGCGGCGGCACGGGCACGGGCGCGGCCCCCATTGTGGCCGAAATCGCCCGGGAAAATAACTGCCTCACCATCGCCGTGGTGACCAAGCCCTTCGCCTTTGAGGGCAAGCAGCGCATGAAGAACGCCGAGGTCGGCATTAACGAGCTTAAGCAGAGCGTGGACACCCTGGTGGTGATCCCCAACGACCGGCTGCTGCAGGTGGTCAGCAAGGGCACCACCATGCTGGAGGCCTTCCGCATCGCCGACGACGTGCTGCGCCAGGGCATTCAGGGCATTTCCGATCTGATCGCCGTGCCCGCGATGATTAACCTGGACTTTGCCGATGTGAAGACCATCATGGAATCCGGCGGTATGGCGCACATGGGCATCGGCGTGGGCAAGGGCGAAACCCGCCTGATCGACGCGGCCAAGAACGCGATCCAGAGCCCCTTGCTGGAAACCAAGATCGACGGCGCGCGCGCCGTGCTGATTAACGTGACCGGCGGCAAGGATATGAGCATCATGGAGATCAACGAGGCGGCCAACCTGGTGATGGAATCCGCCGACAGCGAAGCCAATATCATCTTCGGCGCGGGCATCGACGAGAGCCTGGACGACGAGGTTCGCATCACGGTGATCGCCACGGGCTTTGAAAAAACGCCCTTCCCCACCCGGGATAAGAAAAAGAGCCGGGCGGCCGCGCCCTACGGCACGGCAGTGCCCTCCTATAACCCCTATGAGAATCGTCCCCGGGCGGATGTGGCGGCGGACGGCCAGGGCTTTGAGGCCCCCGCTCCCTCCACCTATGAAAACGACGCGGCATATTTCGGCGGTGCGCGGCCTATGCCCGCCCCCGGCGCGTATCCCCCTGCCGCCGCGCCCT
The DNA here is from genome assembly GCA_934667105.1 of uncultured Clostridia bacterium. GTDB lineage: Bacteria > Bacillota > Clostridia > Christensenellales > Aristaeellaceae > RUG563. The sequence continues at coordinate 62,770 of CAKULG010000008.1, read as the reverse complement.
ATACCTATCAGCAGCCCTATGCGCCCCAGCCCCAGCAGCCGGTCTATCAGGCCCCGCAGCAGCAGCCCATGGCGCAGCCCTATCAGCAGCCTTACCAGGCCCCCGCTCAGCCCGCCGCTAACGCCAAGGATGATCTGGGCGTGCCCGCGTTCCTGCGCCGGGGCGAAAAGAAATAATTACGGCATGAGATGAAATGCAGCGGCCTTCGGCATTGCGCCGGGGCCGCTGTTCGTTTACACAGCTTTCTAAATGATAAATTGATTTTAAATATGCTACGCAGCGCATAAAACAGATTCGCATTTTCTTTTTTGCTGGCAGGGAATCGTATCTTTTGACTGGCGGAGAAACACGCTGATTTATTCGTTCTGCTTCTTCCCATACAGCTTTCTTGGAGGGGGTGCGGGGGAACCTTTCTTTGGTTTCCAAAGAAAGGTTCCCCCGCAATAGCCCCAACGCATTTATACCGGCGATTCGTCGAAGGGGCCGCCCACTGTGGGCAGCACTTTTTTCAGGACGAGACTCCCGTCCTCCGCGGCCCAGAAGCTGGTGCCCTGGGAGGCAAAGAACATCCTTTCCCGGGGAATGCAGCGCAGCAGGTTCTGATACCGATCGTTTTCCGGGCTTGCCTTAACGGTGCTGGCGGGGATAAGGGCGATTTTTGCACCGACGACGGGGTATACCCGCTCCAGCAGGTTAATTAAATGATGCGCGGGCTGCACCGCGTCGGCTTGCAGGGCGCTTTCATAATGCGAGAGCAGAACTGCCTCCGCCTCCCGATTGATGTCGCCCAGGATCAGCAGGCTCACGCCGTCAAAGGTGATTTTCAGCACGGTGGAAGCGTCGTTAAATCCGCCGATCAATTCATCGCCCTGCGCGCTTGCTGCGTCCTCATGGGTTTGCAGAAATTGAAAGCGCACCCCTGCAAGGGTTATTTCCATGCCTGCGTGGGGCTTGCAATAAAGGGCCTGGGGGTAATATTGGTTCAGCCGCCGCAGCGTTACATAGGCGGAGGGCATCAGCTCGTAATGGGCGAAGGCGGGAAAATTGAAAATCAGCCGCTGCACATCCAACTCATCGTGATATAGGCGAACCAGCTTGCCGAATAAATCCATGTGGTCGTCGTGGGCATGGGTGCAGAACCAGGCCGCAATGCGAATTTTCTCGCCCGGGGCCGCGCCCGTCCATTGGCGCATCAGGCGCATGACCTCCTGGACGGCCGCCTGGGTGGCTTGCTCGTATTCCCCCGCGTCGATGAGAAAGAGAGAGCGATCGGGCAGCTTTATCAGATACAGCATGCCGCAATCTGCCGTAACGCCATGCACCATTTTATCATAGTACAGGCCGAACTGGCACACCTCGGTTTTTTCGCCGGGGAGGGGCTGGCTGCCGCTAAGCGCGGGCAGCGGGACGCTGACGGTATCGTCGATAAAATGGGCCGTGCCCGTGGGCCCGAAAAATGCGGCGTAGATCAGCCGGGAGCCCTTTTGCAGCTGGCAATAACGATTATGCTCGATTTCATTTTCCCAGATGCGCTGGAAGCCCGCCTGGGCCAGCACGCGCAGATAGGCGGAAAAGGCGGAAAAATCGGTTTCCGTCACCGTGCGCTGTAGGCAGGGCGCGTCCGCAGGCAAATGGGGGCGCAGGGCCTTGGGAATCGCCTGAAAGGCTTCGCCGTCCTTGACGATGTGAAACGCGCGATCCTCGCCAACCACATCGGCGGTGAATTGATCCTCGCCCGTCTGGTTCACCGTCACATGGCAGCCGCACAAGGAAAGGCGGTGCAGCTCGCAAAGCTGCTTTTCGGTGTTCGTTTTCTGCTGCACGGCGTAGGGGAGGCCGTCGCCGTAAACGGCGTGCCTACCCATGCCCGCATCGTAAACCCGGCCGGACATGCGTCCGCCCGAAAAGGGAGGCAGCCCGGGCAAAAGCTCCTTGGATAAATCAAAATGCATGATGATCGCTCCTTCTTTTGTGCGCTTCTTTGGGGAAAAGCGCTGCCGGAAACAAAAAAACATTCGACGCTTCGCCTTTATTTCCCTGCCGGGAAAAGCAAGATTGCAAAATCCATCAAGCCGTGCTATCATAAGCGGACGGCGGCGATTTCGCCCCGCAAATGAGAGACATTCATCGCAAAGGGAGGGGATTTCCTTGCTGTATCAGGCGCATCGCGGCGTTGGAACGGAGTATCCGGAGAATACCATGCCCGCCTTCCGGGCGGCGGTGGAGCAGGGCTATGCTTTGATTGAACTGGATCCCTGCTTCACGCTGGACGGTCAATGCGCAATTCTGCACGACCGCACGCTGAACCGCACCTGCCGCCAGACGAACGGCGCGCCCCTGGAAGAGCCGCTGGAAATTGAAAAAATCACCTATGCCCAGGCCCTGACCTACGACGCGGGCGTCGCCATGGACGCGCGGTTTCGGGGTACGCGCATTCCCCTGCTTTCGGAGGCGCTGGCGCTGGGAAAGGCGACGGGGGTGACGATCAAGCTGGATAATAAAATGCAGCGCTTCAGCGAGGCGCAGCTTCATGCGCTGTTTGATTTGGTGGAGGCCTCGGGGGCGAAAACGGCGTTCACCTGCTCCCAGCTGGATTTCGCGCAAAAGGTGCTTCGCCGCTTTCCCCAAGCGGAAATTCATTACGACGGCCTGGTGGACGCGGAAAGCCTGGGGGCGCTGCGGGAAATGGCCCCGCAGAACCAACTGACCGCGTGGCTTTGCCTGCCCTCTCCGGAAACGGAATGGGTGCGCGTGCCCCGAGCGGACGCGGCGCGCTGCGCTCTGGTGAAGCAATACGCGCAGTTGGGCCTCTGGATTCTTTCCACTCCCGCCCAATTGGAAACGGCGCGGAGGCTGGGGGCGGATGTGATCGAAACGCCGGGACAATTAAAGCCGGAACGGGATGGCCGGAAAACGGACTGAACCGTTATTGGCGTAATGAAAAAACTGTTAGCGAAAAAGGAAGCGGAATTTTATCTGCCCTTCCTTATATAGCTTTCTTACAGGGAATACGGGAGAAACGTTCTTTGGCTTCTAAAGAGCGGTTCTCCCGATTTATATTTTATTTGAATTTTCCCCCTTTGTTTACAAAATGCTCATTTTCCGTTCAGCGTCCTTTCAGCAATGCCCCCTATAATTGAAACATATTTGATGCGCGGAAAGGAGCCATGAGCCATGGAGGAAAAGCCCACCTACCGGCACGAACTGAAATACGCCGTGAGCACGGGGGAATACCTCGTCCTGCGTCAGCGGCTGCGGGCGGTGATGCTGCCGGACGCCCACGCGGGGCCGGATGGAAAATACCGAATTCGCAGCGTGTATTTCGATAACGCGGATGATAAGGCGCTGCGGGAAAAGAACGACGGCGCGCCCCAGCGGGAGAAGTTCCGGATTCGGTATTACAACGACAATTTCTCCTACATCACGCTGGAAAAGAAAATCAAGCACAATCAATTGTGCATGAAGGTGGACGCGCCTGTGACGCTGGAGGAATGCCGCGCGCTGCTCTCGGGCGATCGAGCCTGGATGCTGACTCATCCCTCGTCGCTGGTGCGGGAGCTGTATTGCAAAATGAAAACCCAACAGCTTCGCCCCCGGGTGCTGGTTTCTTATGTGCGGGAGCCGTATATCTACAGGCCAGGCAACGTCCGCGTCACCTTTGATTCGCAGATTCGCACCAGCCTGTTTCATCAGCGTTTCTGGGAGGAAAGCCCCCGGGATGTGAGCGCCACGGACCGGCCGGAAGATATGATTCTGGAAGTGAAATACGATGCATTTCTGCCCGATGTGATCGCCTGCCTGATTCAGACGGGCAGCACCCGGCAGCAATCCTTCTCCAAATACGGCGCGTGCCGCCGCTTCGGATAAAGAACAGAGCATAAGGAGAAAAAAACAATGAGCTTCAATGATATTTTCAAATCCAGCTTTCTGGAAAGCGTTTCCGAATTTTCCGTCTTGGATACCGTGATCGGTCTGTTCTTCGCCCTGGCGGTGGGCCTGTTTATCTTCCTGATTTATAAGAAAACGCTGACCGGGGTGATGTATTCCAGCGGATTCGCGCTGACGCTGGTGGGCCTTTCCCTGGTGACCACGCTGGTGATTATGGCGGTTACGTCCAATGTGGTGCTTTCCCTGGGCATGGTGGGCGCGCTGTCCATCGTTCGCTTCCGCACCGCCATTAAGGAGCCCATTGAAACGGTGTTCCTTTTCTGGGCGCTGGCGGCGGGCATCGTCATCGGCGCGGGGCTGATTCCCCTGGCGGTGATCGGCTCGGTGATTATTGGCCTGATTTTGCTGCTGTTCGCCAACCGCAAAATCCACAACCAGCCCTATCTGCTGGTGCTGAACTGCCGGGACGAGGCGGCGGAGCAGCAGGCGCTTCAGGCCCTGAGCCAGGCGGCGGGGCGGTATCTGGTGAAGGCCAAGACGGTGAACGCCGGGGGCGTGGAGCTGACGGCGGAGGTGCGGGTGAAGGATGCCGCCACAGGCTTTGTGAACCGCATGACGGAAATTCAGGGCGTGGAAAACGCCACGCTGGTCAGCTATAACGGCGAGTATATGTCCTGACGGAGGAAAGAAGCATGATTGCGCATCAGCTTATCAGCCGGATTGTCGCGGGAATCATGGCGCTGGCGCTTTGCCTTTGCCTGGCGGCCATGGGCTTTTCGGAGCAGCTCGTCGCCCGGGCCGGGGGCACGGGCGTGACCATGGAATACGAAAGCAAGCTATTCGATCCCTCCCAGCCGCTGCAAGTCAATATCCTCATGGATGCGGCGGAATGGGAGGAAATGCTGGCCACCGCCACGGAGGAGACTTATTATGCCTGCGATGTGGAGATCAACGGGAAAACCTTCTATAACGTGGGCGTGCGCCCCAAGGGAAATACCAGCCTCACCTCCATCGCCAGCGATCCCACCACCGATCGATACAGCCTGAAGCTGGAATTCGATCATTATGTAAAGGGGCAAACCTGCTACGGGCTGGATAAGCTGATTCTCAATAATAATTACGCCGACGCCACCAATATGAAGGAGGCGCTGATTTACGATATGTTCCGTTTTCTGGGGGCGGATGCGTCGCTGTATAACTATGCGAATATCTCCGTCAACGGGGAATACTGGGGCGTATACCTGGCGCTGGAGGCGGTGGAGGACAGCTTCCTGCTGCGCAATTACGGCGCGAAGCGGGGCGAGCTTTACAAGCCGGACAGCATGAATATAGGCGGCGGGGAAGAAAAACAAGCGCTCCAGGGCGATATGCCCCAAATGCCCCAGGGAAATTTCGGCGCGTTTCCCGCCCGGGGCGAGGCAGCGGACGACGCGTCGTCCGACGGCTTTTCTCCCTCCGGCGGCGCGCCGCAAATGCCGGAGGGCTTTGATCCCAGCCAGTTTTCGGCCTTTTCCCAGGAAACGGAGGGGCAGAAGGAAAATGAAAACCGCTTCGCCAGAGGGGGTGGCTTTGGAGGCTTCGCAGGCTTTGGCAGCGGCGGCGCTAACCTGAATTATATCGACGACGAGCTGGACAGCTATTCTAGCATCTGGGAGGGCGAAGTTACTTCCAGCGGGAAAAAGGATCATCAGCGGGTGGTGACGGCGCTGAAGCATATTGCCGAAGGCACAGAACTGGAAGAATACATGGATATCGACAACCTGCTTCGCTATATGGCGGTGCATATCTTCTCCGTGAACGAGGACAGCCTGTCAGGCTCCATGGCGCATAATTATTATCTATATGAGGCGGACGGACGGCTGAACCTGATTCCCTGGGATTACAACCTGGCCCTGGGAGGCATGAATGGCGGTGACGCATCCCAGGTGGTCAATTCCGCCATTGACGACGCTTTCGACAGCACGGATTTCTTTGACACGCTGATGGAAAACGAAACGTATAAGGCCCAGTATCACGCCTATCTTTCGCAGCTGGTGGAGGAATACGTCGACGGCGGCGGCTTCGACGCTTTCTATCAGCGGACGAGAGGCCTGCTGGATACGCTGGTGGAAAGCGACCCCACCGCCTTCTATTCCTTCGAGGAATACGAGACGGCCGCCGAGATGCTGTATAAAACGGTGAAGCTGCGGGGAGCGTCCATTGCGGCCCAGGTGGCGGGAGAAATCCCCTCCGCCGAAAGCGCCCGCAGCAGCGAGGACAGCCTCATCGACGCTTCGGAAATCAATCTTCGCGTTATGGGCGTTATGAACGGCGGCGGCAACCGGGATTTCCGCAGCTTCTTTACCGAGCAGAAGAACGAAACGAACACGCAGGAAACGCCCGCCGCGCAGCCGGCGGCGGAAGCGCCTGAAACGGGCGGGCAAAATGGAAATATGCCCCAGCCGCCCAGCGGCATGAACGACGGCATGGGTCCCAGCGCTGGCGGACAGAGCAGCGATATGCCCCAGCCGCCCAGCGGCATGAACGACGGGATGGGCCCCAGCGCGGGCGGACAAAGCGCGAGCGCTTCACCGCAGCCTGCGGATGAAAACGCGAACGCGAATGAAGAAGCGGCGGAAACCGTCGCCCCTGAAACGATGCAGCGCCGCACCCCGTTCCAGGGGATGGCAGAGCAGACCACGAATGCATCCCCGGCAGCGAAAAACCTGATTTCGCTGGGTCTGTGCACGCTGTTGCTGCTTGCGGCGCTGGTATTCGCCCTGTGCTATAAAAGAAGATAGGCGTGCCCAAAACAGAAATACGCTGTTTGCCGAAAGCTTTCGGCTCTTTTCAAACGGCAAGGAATATGCTAATATGATCAGGAAAGCCATTTATGGTTTTCCGGGTCGCTGGACGGCGGTTTGCAAACCGTACTGAACGCGGCGCGTAGCCTGCCCCAGGAGGAGAACAGCATGGACGACGCTTGGGAAAAACGCCTGATTGAGCTTTCAAGGCGCGCCTTTCAACAGGGGTGCTATTGCTTCACGCATTTTCTGGATCTGGCGGCGCTGAATGCCTTTTCCCGCCTTTTGCCCAGCTTGCCCCCTGTGCCTTGGAGGCTGTTCGGCGGCGTGGAGGGGTGCGAGCGGAAAATCCTGCGCCTGGGGGATGCGGATTTTTGCGGCTATGAAATGCCCTTTCCCATCGTCTGTCTGCATATTAAGCCGCTGAACGAACGTTTTGCTGAGCCGCTGACCCACCGGGATTATTTGGGCGCGCTGATGGCGCTGGGAATTGAGCGAGAACTGCTGGGGGATATTGTGACCCGGGAAAAGGAGGCGTTCCTTTTCTGTGAGGAGCATATCGCCCCCTATCTGGCGGAGCATTTTACCCAGGCCCGCCGCACTTCCCTTTGCTGCCAGGCGGTGGATACGCCCCCGGCAGGGGAACTGTTTAAAACGGAACGGCGGTTGGCTCAGCTTTCTTCCGAACGGCTGGACGCGCTGATCGCCCATATCTTTAAGCTGCCCCGGGGCGACGCGCAGGCGCTTTTCCCCCAGGGGAAAATCTTTGTGGACGGGCGGCAGTGCGAAAGCGCCAGCTATGCGCCCAAGCCGGGAGAGATTATTTCCGTCCGGGGGCAGGGCCGCATGCGGTATGTCGGCATGGAAAGCCTTTCTAAAAAGGGAAAATGCAATGTGGCGGTGGAACTCTATATTTAAAAAAGGCGGTGGAGCCCTCTTTGGCGCCAGCCTCGCCTGGCTCGGCGCTCATCAGAGCGGCTCCCCGCAATATTTTAATATTTGATTTTAATTTCCGGCGCGCCTTTTTCCCGCATGGCGTAGATCGCTTTCAGTTCTTCCAGCACGTCCTCCTTTTTGCGAATCAGGCCCTTGTAATGGCTGACGAGCAGATAAGGGGGGCGCAGCGCGCTTAGAACCGCGATTTCGTCCCGGAGAAGCTGGGCGTTGTATACGTAAAAGCCGTCCTTCGCCTTGCAGTAAAGCGCGTCGCCCACGAAAGCGTAGCTTTCGCCCACCTCCAGCCCCAGGCAGCCCTTGGTATGGCTGGAGGGCAAGGGAAAAATGCGCATATCGCCGATATACATATCGCCCTGGAGGATCGCTCCCCGGTGAACATGCGCGTAGGTTTCTTTGGATACGTAAAGGGATTTCGCCTGAATCCGTCCGATGTTTCCGGTGTGATCGGCGTGGAAATGCGATAGAACGACATGGTATTCGCCCGTCAGCCCGGATAGGCTTTTTTCTCCGTTTCCAACGTCGTAGAGCCATACGCCGCCGTCGCCCTGGATGACGCCGATATCGGCGGAAAGCGGGTTATCGGAGGCTTCGATATAGCTGATTCGTTGATTTATCGTGATGAAGGGCATAGCGGCCTCCTTCCCCAGGGCGAAAAAGCGCCCGGGCTTTTTTTATTCGCCCAGGGCCTGCTGAAGCGTGGCAAGATTGCTCCGCATCGCGTCCTCATAGGCGGTCAGGCCGCCGTCGCCTGTAACCAGGGGATCCAGCGTGTAAATGGGCGCGCCGGTTTCCTGGCTGATAGCGGTCAGGGCGGCGCTGGCATACTGAGGATCGGCGAAAAGCGGGGGATTACCCGCCGCGCGGACGATTTCCACCACCTGGGCCAGCATCCTGGGGGAGAGGGGCTCATCCGGCTCCAGCGCCACCACGGCCGCCACCTCCAGGCCATAGGCCTTTGCGAAATAGGGGAAGGCCTCGTGGAAGGTGACGATCTGCTTCCGTGGCAGGGCGGCGATGGCGGCGGCCAGCTCCGCGTCCAGCGCTTCCAGCCGGGCGATATATTCCTCCGCGTTTTGCCGGATTTTCTCCGCCTGCTGCGGCAGCAGCGCGGAAAGGCCGCTTTCCAGGTTGCGCACCATCTGGATGGCGTTCTGGGGGGCGAGCCAGATATGGGCGTTGTATTCCCCGTGGTCGTGGTCGGGGTGCTCCTGGGCGTGCTCCGCGTCCTCGGCAATCAGCGCTATGCCCTGGGAGCAATCCACGATGGCAAGCCCGGGCAGCTGCGCCTGAATTTCGGGCAGAAAGCCCGCTTCCATCCCCGCGCCGTTGATGAGAAAGCCCGCCGCGCCGGAAAGGGCGCGCATATCGCTGGTGAGCAGCTGATAATCGTGCAGGCAGCCGGTGGAGGGGGCCGTCATGCTGGTAAGCGAAACGTTTGGCACGTCCCGCAGCACGTTTTCCGCCAGGATATACACAGGGTAAAAGGAGGCCACCAGGCGCGTCTCCTCCGCCTGGGCCGCGCAGCCGCAGCAGAGCAGCAGCGGCAGCAGCATCAAAACCGCGAAAATCTTTTTCATTCTGTTCCTTTCATGGGAAGGGGATAGACCACCCGGAAATCCTCAAAGACCACGGGCATGTCCTCCGTAAAAGTATACCCCAATTGCTTTGCGTCTTCAAGAAAAAAACGTCGGTGGCCCGCCTGCCAGGTTTCCAGGCATTCGTCTTCCCCCTCCCGGCGCACGATGTCAAAGGTCATTTGGTTGAAGGGGATAATCTGCACCGCCGTGGTTTCAATAACGCAGCGGGGTTCGCCCGCCCAATCGGTGACGATGGAAAATTCGCCGGGCTGGGGCAAGGCCTCGCCTTCCTTTTCGTAGGCGGGCAGGCTGGAGGAGGTGGCGCGCTTTTTCCCGGCCAGCACCAGACGCAGCAGCTCGTTGGCCCAGTATTCGCTCGTCTCAAAGGAAAAGGCCTCTTTATAGGCGGTTTCGGGTGGCAGGCCGGACGCAGCCAGAAATTCTTTCCAAAATGCTTCGATGGTCATACGATACTTCCTTTTTTGAAAAACAGGGGGAATCCTTCATGAGTTTCCCCAGAAGCATTCCCCCGAAAAGCGGCGAAATTATTTGATGGCCTTGGTGGCGATTTCCTCCTGGAACATGGCGATGGCGTCGTCCAGCGTCATGGTGCCGATCACCTCGCCCTTGCGGGTGCGCACGTTGACGGTGCCTTCCTCCACTTCCTTATCGCCCAGCACCAGCATGTAGGGAATCTTCATCATAACGGCCTCGCGCACCTTGAAGCCGATTTTTTCGTTGCGCAGATCCAGCTCGGTGCGGATGCCCAGCTTTTCCAGCTTCTGGCGCACCTGCTTGGCGGCCTCGTCGGCGCGATCGGTGATGGTGAGCACCTTCACCTGCACGGGGGCCAGCCAGAGGGGATACGCCCCGGCGAAATGCTCGGTGAGGATGCCGATAAAGCGCTCGATGGAGCCCAGCAGCACCCGGTGAATCATCACAGGCCGATGCTTTTCGCCGTCCGCGCCGATATAGGAAAGGTCAAAGCGCTCAGGCAGGTTCATATCCAGCTGGATGGTACCGCACTGCCAGGTGCGGCCCAGGCAATCCTCCAGATGGAAATCGATCTTGGGGCCGTAGAAAGCGCCGTCGCCCTCGTTTATGGTGTATTTCACGCCCAGATCGTCCAGCGCGCCCTGTAGGCCGTTGGTGGCCATTTCCCACATTTCATCCGTGCCGATGGAATTTTCCGGCCGGGTGGAAAGCTCCACCGTGTAGGGGAAGCCGAAGGTCTTGTATACGCCGTCGATCAAGCGATATACGCCCTTGATTTCATCGCGGATTTGTTCGGGAGTCATGAAGATGTGCGCGTCGTCCTGGGTGAAGCAGCGCACGCGCATCAGCCCGTGCAGCGCGCCGGAAAGTTCGTGCCGGTGCACCAGCCCCAGTTCGCCCGAACGGATGGGCAGATCACGATAACTCCAGGGCTTGCGCTGATACACCAGAATGCCGCCGGGGCAGTTCATGGGCTTAATGGCGAAATCCATATCGTCGATCTTGGTGGTGTACATATTTTCTTTGTAATGATCCCAATGGCCGGAGCGCTCCCACAGAGCGCGGTTGAGCATGATGGGGGTTTTGATTTCCTCATAGCCCGCTTCCCGGTGAATCTGCCGCCAGTAATCCTCCAGCACGTTGCGCAGAATCATTCCCTTGGGATAGAAGAAGGGGAAGCCGGGGCCCTCGTCCCGGATGTCGAACAGATCCAGTTCGCGGCCCAGCTTGCGGTGATCGCGCTTTTTGGCTTCTTCGATGCGCTGAAGATACACATCCAGGTCTTCCTTCTTGGTGAAGGCGGTGCCGTAAATGCGCTGGAGCATTTTATTTTTCTCATTGCCCCGCCAATAGGCCCCAGCGATGGAGGTGAGCTTGAAGGCCTTGATCTTTCCCGTGGAGGGCAGATGGGGGCCTGCGCACAGATCGGTGAAATCGCCCTGACGATAGAAGGAAATCACCGCGTCCTCGGGCAGATCGCGGATCAGTTCCACTTTGTATGGCTCGCCCTTTTCCTCCATGAAGCGAATGGCCTCTTCCCGGGGCAGTTCAAAGCGCTCCAGCCGGTCGTTTTTCTGGATAATTTTCTTCATTTCCTTTTCCAGGGCCGTCAGGAATTCGGGGGTGAAGGGCTCGTCCACATCGAAATCGTAGTAGAAGCCGTTATCGATGGCGGGGCCAATGGCCAGCTTGGCTTCGGGCTTTAAATGCTTCACCGCCTGGGCCAGCACATGGGAGGCGGTGTGGCGCAGCACGCGCTTGGCCTCGTCGTCCTCGAAGGTGAGAATTTCCAGGGTGCAATCGTGATCGATGGGCTTCACCAGTTCCACCAATTCGCCGTCCACCCGGGCGGCCAGGGCCTGCTTTTTGAGTTCTTGGCTCAGCTGGCCCGCGATGTCCAGCGCGTTCATGCCGTTTTCAAATTCGCGGCTGCCGTCTTTCAGAGTAATCAGCATGGTTTTTTCCTCCTGTTTTCTGGGGCAGGGCACGTTTTTCCATAGAAAAACGCCCGTCCCTGCATTTTGCATGAAGGGACGAGCGTGAAAATGCTTTCCTCGCCCGCGGTTCCACCCTTGTTGCCCGCCGCTGCGGGCCGCTTTCTGGCCGCGCGATAACGGGCGCGAAGCGTCCCTGGTCGGGAGGTGGTATCCTTCGCCGCCGCCTGCGCGCTTTCACCGGCCGCGCGCCTCTCTGAAGGCTGAACGAGCGAAAAACTTGTCCTCCGTCATTCCGAGGATGGCTTCATTATACCGCCTGAAACGGCCCTCTGTCAAGCGGCGGGCGGCGCATTTTTCGCGAGATTCGCGGCTTTCCCGCGCTCTCTCGATTGACAAAAGCCGCTTTGCGCTTTAGAATCAAGGAAGGAAGAAAAAGAGGGGGGGGGTTTCATGCGCGAAGCGCTTCTTAACAGGCTCTGTGCCCTGACGCCGGAGGAGGAGCGGCTGCTTTCCGGCGCGCCCTTGGATAAAAACGCCTATACCTCCGATCCCTCCTTTCTGATTCAAAGCCGGAAAATGCTTCCTCCCGGCCAGGCTATCACCCTGCGGCCCCACACCCGGTTTGTGGATTTTCCCTTTCACCGCCATGATTTTGTGGAAATTATGTATGTGCTGCGCGGTCACGCCCTCCACACCATGGAGGATGGGGCGGAAATTGATTTGCAGGCGGGGGAGCTGCTGCTGATTAACTGCCACACCGGCCATAAAATTCGCCGCTGCGAGGCGCGGGACGCGGCGGTGAACCTGATCGTGATGCCCGCGTATTTTGATTTCGCCCTGGAAACCGTGGGCCCGGCCAACCCTCTGGGCCGCTTTCTCATCGACGCGCTGCGGGCGGGGGAAAAGGAAACGCCCTATCTTTATTTTCAGGTGGGCCAGGTGGAGGCGGTGCAATGCGTGATGGAGAGCTTGCTGCTTTCCCTTCTTTCTTATCCTCAGGGCAAGCAGCTGCTGCATAAAACGGGCATGACGCTGCTGTTTCTGCATCTATTGGAAAACACAGAGCGCATGACGCTCTCTTCTCTGCACCGGGGCGGGGCGCTGGCGGTTTCGCTTTTGCAGGAAATCCAGCGCAATTACCCCTCCCTCCGCTTCGACGCCTTCGCCTCCGCCCACGGCGTTTCTCCTGCATATTTAAGCAAGCTGACCAGGGAAGCGACGGGCAAAAGCTGCACCGAGCTTTTGCAGGCGCGCCGCCTGAAAAAAGCCCGGGAGCTGCTGCTGCAAACCGATTTGAGCGTGCTGGAAATCTGCGCGGCGGTGGGCTATGCCAACAGCAGCTATTTTTACCGGCTTTTCGAAAAAAACGAGGGCGTATCTCCCGCCCAGTTCCGGCGGAAGAACCGGGCGAAAGGTTAATTCAGGACGCAGATAAAGGCAACTCCCGTCCTTTTTCCCGGAAGGGGAAAGCAGTAAAATATAAGCATAATCGAGCGATTATTAAATTATGCGCAAGCAAGGAGGAATAGAAAAATGACGACGGCATTCGATCTGGCCAAGGCCCGCTACGCCGCCCAGGGGGTGGACGTGGAAAAAGCGTTGACGGCGCTTAGCCAAATTCCCATCAGCATTCATTGCTGGCAGGGGGACGACGTGACCGGCTTTGAAAGCGCGGGGGAAGCCCTTTCCGGCGGTATCCAGACCACGGGCAATTATCCCGGCAAGGCCCGCACGCCGGAGGAACTGATGGCGGATTTTGAAAAGGCCATTTCCCTCATCGGCGGCGTGAAGCGCATTAACCTCCACGCCAGCTACGCCATTTTCGCCCCCGGTGAAAAGGCGGACCGGGACGCGCTGGAGCCGAAGCATTTCGCGCCCTGGGTGGCCTTCGCCAAGAAAAATCACCTGGGCATTGATTTTAACCCCACTTTCTTTTCCCATCCCATGGTGCGGGGCGGGCTGACGCTTTCCTCCCCCGATGAGGAAACTCGCGCCTTCTGGGTGCGCCACGGCGTCGCCTGCCGTCGCATCGCCGCCTATTTCGCCAAGGAGCTGGGCACCCATTGCCTTTGCAACGTGTGGATTCCCGACGGCCTGAAGGATGTGCCTGCCGACCGGCTTTCCCCCCGGCTGCTGCTGAAAAAGAGCCTGGATGAAATATTCGCCGAGCGTCTGCCCGGCGTGATCGACTGCGTGGAGAGCAAGGTGTTCGGCATCGGGCTGGAGGCCTACACGGTGGGCTCCGCCGAATTTTATCTGGGCTACGCCGCCTCCCATCCCGGGGTGTACGATTTGCTGGATAACGGCCATTACCACCCCACCGAGGTGGTGAGCGATAAAATCCCCGCTATGCTGTGCCAGTTTGACAAGGTGCCCCTGCATGTGACCCGGCCCATGCGCTGGGACAGCGACCATGTGGTGCGCCTGGAGGACGAATTAAAAGAAATCGCGGTGGAGATCGTTCGCAACGACGCGACGGACAGGGTGCTGATCGGACTGGATTATTTCGACGCCTCCATCAACCGGGTGGCCGCCTGGATCGTTGGCACACGGAACATGCAAAAGGCGCTGCTGTGCGCCCTGCTCATGCCCCACGAAGCGCTGAAGCAATTGCAGCGGAAGCAGCGCTTCACCGAGCTGATGGCCGCCCAGGAGGCCCTGAAAACCATGCCCTGGGGCGCGGTGTGGGAAGAATTCTGCGCCCGGCAGCAGGTGCCCGGAGACGAGGACTGGATGCCTGAAATTCTTGCCTATGAAAAAGACGTGCTGCTCAAGCGGGAGGAAAAATAAAATGATTATCACTGATTTGCCCATTATGCGGCGCTACATCCGCATGTGCGAGGACGGCTGGCTTCAGGGCTGGCACGAACGTAACGGCGGCAACCTGACCTATCGCCTCACGGCGGAGGAGGCCGCCCAGATGAAGCCCTTTTTCGACGCGCAGCCCCGGCCCTGGGTGGCCATGGGCGTAACGGGCAAAAACCTGGCGGGGGAATATTTCATTTCCACCGGCAGCGGAAAATATTTCCGCAACGTGGCCCTGGACCCGGCGGACAGCCTGTGCGTTGTGGAAATTAACGAGGCGGGGGACAGCTATCGCATCGTGTGGGGCCTGGTCAACGGCGGCCGTCCCACCAGCGAATTCCCCACGCATTTCATGAATCATTCCGTCCGCGCCGCGGCCACGGACGGCGCGTGCCGGGTGATTTATCATGCGCACCCCGCCCATATCATCGCGCTGACGTATGTGCTGCCGCTGACGGATAAGGCGATCACCCGCGCCCTGTGGCAAAGCGCCACGGAGTGCCCTGTGGTGTTCCCCGGCGGCGTGGGCGTGGTGCCCTGGATGGTGCCGGGCGGGGCGGAAATTGCCTTGGCCACCTGCGAAAAAATGAAGGAATTCGACGCGGCGGTGTGGGCGCATCACGGCCTATTCGCCTCCGGCCCGGATTTCGATACCACCTTCGGCCTGATGCACACCATCGAAAAGGCCGCGCAGATTTATGTGCTGGCGCTTTCCTGCGGCCAGGGCATTCGCCAGACCATCCGGGACGAGGGCCTTCGCGCCATCGCCAAGGATTTCGGCGTGCAGCTGCGGGAGGATTTTCTGGAAGAATAATCGCTTGAAGACGGGCGGAAGGAGCGCGATAGGCCTCCGCGCCCGGCTTTTCTTCTATGCAAGAGAAGGGGGAAAAGGCTATGGATCGTTACGCCTGGAAGGCGCTGCTCAAGCCCGGCATGAAGGCGGAATATAAGCGCCGCCACGATGAAATTTGGCCTGAAATGAAGGCCATGCTCAAGGAAGCGGGCATTCGGAATTATACCATCTGGAATGTAGGGGACGAGCTTTTCGGCTATTACGAATGCGAAAAGGGCCTGGATTACGCCGCCCGGGTGCAGGCGGAAAGCCCCGTCACCGCCCGCTGGAACGCCTATATGGAATCGGTGATGACCATGCCGCTGGATCCGGATACGGGGGTGCAGCCCAAGCTGGAGCGGATGTTCTTTCTGGAATAATCGGTCGTAAAGGGGGGCGTCCTGTGGGCGCGCAATGGATTTGGAACTTTGGCGATTATGAAATCTATCACAGCCTGCTGCTGCATGCCCGGCGGCAGGAATTCGGCCATGATTACCCCGCCTTCTGGCATACGGATTCACCGGAAAAAACCGTTTCCTTTCGCTGGCGGGGCCATGCCGCCGCGCCGGGGTATCTTATCGCTCGGGCGTGCGGCAAAGGCTATGCGGAGGTAAAGGGGAAAATGTACCCCCTGGGGGCGCGGGTGCCGCTGCCCCAGGGAGAGTGCGCCGTGCATATTCGCGTGGTGCATGTGGAGGGGCTGCCCAGCGTGTATGTGGAAAGCGATATCTGCCCCTCGGGCGCGGATTGGCAGGCCTCGCCCCAACGGGATACGGGCTTTCTTCCCGTGGGCACCAGCGCGTCGCATGATTCGCCCGATAAGACGCCCGAGGTTTTTCCCTTTTCCTACGCCCCGCTTACGCCCGTTTCCCGGGAAAAGACGGCGGAAGGGACGCTCTATGATTTCGGGCGGGAGAGCTTCGGCCCCGTTTCCCTGACGGCGACGGAGGGGGAGGAAATCACCGTGGTGTACGGCGAATCCCGGGAGGAGGCGCTGGACCAAGAAAACGCCATCCTCTGGGAGCGGGTGCAGGGAAAAAGCGCCTACGTTCTGGCCCCTCGCGCTTTCCGCTTTCTGCATGTAAAGGGCGAGGCCCAGGTATCCGCTCAGCTGGAATATACGCCGCTTCCCTATCGGGGGGCCTTCTCCTGCCCGGATGAGAAAATGAACCGCATCTGGTCGCTGAGCGCTTACACCTTCCATCTCAATAGCCGGGAATTCTTCCTGGATGGGATCAAGCGCGATCGATGGGTCTGGTCCGGGGACGCGTACCAGAGCTATATGATTAACCGATATCTTTTCTTTGACGAGGCCATCGCCCGCCGCACCATTCTGGCCCTTCGGGGGAAAAACGAGGTGCGGGAGCATATCAACACCATCCTGGATTACAGCCTGTATTGGCTGATCGGCGTGTGGGATTATTATCAGGCATATGGCGACGCGGAATTTGTGCGGCTGCTGCTGCCCAAGATGCGCTCGCTCCTTGCCTTTGTGGAAAAGGATCGGGACGAGCATGGCTTTATCGTGGGCGGCGAGGGCGTATGGGTGTTTATCGATTGGAGCGAAATGGATAAAACGGGGGCGCTGTGCGCCGAGCAGATGCTCTACGTTCGCGCCCTGCAGGCCATGGGCCTTTGCGAATCGTTGGCGGGGGAGGGGGGCGAGGCGCTGCTGGCCCGGGCGGAAAAAATGCGCGCGCTGGTGAACGAATATTTTTGGGATGCGGAAAAGGGCGCGTTTATCGATTCCTTTTCCTCCGGCCGCCGCCATGTGACCCGCCATGCCAATATCTTCGCCGTGCTTTTTGATCTGGCCGCGCCGGAGCGGCAGAAAAGCATTCTGGAAAACG
Organism: uncultured Clostridia bacterium; assembly: GCA_934667105.1. Classification (GTDB taxonomy): domain Bacteria; phylum Bacillota; class Clostridia; order Christensenellales; family Aristaeellaceae; genus RUG563. The sequence goes on along the minus strand of CAKULG010000008.1, from coordinate 45,646 downwards.
TGCTGCATAACGCCGCCGTCACCGCCCTGACCACCCCGTATTTCAAATTTTTCGAAATGGACGCTTTGTGTAAGCTGGGCTGCCAGGAGGAGGTGACGAAGGCCGTGCGTGCTTATTGGGGCGGCATGGTCGATTTGGGGGCCACTTCCATCTGGGAGCAGTTTGATCCAAATGCCCAGGGGGTGGAGCATTACGCCATGTACGGCAGCCGCTTTGCCTGCTCCCTTTGCCATGCCTGGGGGGCGGGGCCCATTTACCTGCTGGGCCGGTATTATTTGGGCGTGCGCCCCACCGCGCCCCGGTACGCCGCCTTTGAGGTGGCGCCCAGCCTGGGCGGGCTGCCCGCGATAGAGGGCGCGGTTCCTCTGCCCGAGGGCGAGGTGCGCGTGGCGCTGGATGAAAGATCCCTTCGCGTCACGGCTAGCTGCCCGGGCGGCGTGCTGCGTTGGCAGGGACGGGAATACCCCCTGATTCCCGGCAAGGAAATCGCGCTGGATTTTTAATCGTAATCGCGCGACGAGATTCATAGAAGGAGAAAAAACATGCTTGCTTACCATGTGGAAAATCGCCTGACCCCGCCGCCGTTGCATCAGATGCGCATGCATGGGAAAATCGCCGGTCAAATGGAAACCTTCTTCCGGGAACGGGTGCTCTCCGCTTACGCCCGGGAGGTGATTTACGCCGAAACGGAAGAGCAATTCCGCCTTCGGCTGGATGATGAAACCCCCGTGGGCATGTGGCGCGGCGAATTCTGGGGCAAGTGGGTAATCAGCGCCTGCCGCGTCTGCCAATATGAAAAGGACGAGAGCCTCAAGGAATTCTTGCGTCAGGCCGCCCTGCGCCTGATCGCCACCGCCGATCCCAACGGCTATATCGGCACCTATCGGGATCCCCTCTATTGCTTCCCGCTGGATCGCAAAATTGGGGAACAGACGGTGGGCTGGCCCTGCGATTGGAATTGGAACATCTGGTGCCGGAAATACACGCTGTGGGGCCTGCTGGAATGCTATCTGCTCACAGGGGACGAGGATATCCTGCGAGGCGCGGTGCGCACGACGGATCAATTGCTGGATATGCTGGAGGAGCGTCACATTCGCCTGTGCGAAACGGGCACCTTTAACGGTCTGCCCTCCTGCTCTATTTTAAAGCCCATGCTGCTGCTTTACCGCATCACGGAAAACAAGCGCTATCTGGATTTCTGCCTGAAAATCGCGGCGGATTGGGAACGGCCCGACGGCCATATTCCCAACCTGATCGCCAACGCCCTTTCCGGCAGGCCGCTGCACGCCTGGTATCCCCGGCCCCAGACCTGGGGCAAGGTATACGAGCTGCTTTCCTGCCTGGACGGGCTGCTGGAATTATACCGGGTGACGGGCACGGAAAAATACCTGACGGCCGTTTCCACACTGCACGATCTGCTGAAGCAATACGAGGGAAACACGCTTTTCTCCGTGGGCTTTAACGATATTTTCGCCAACGGCGCGGCCCTGATCAATTCCTGTTCCGAGCCCTGCGATGTGATTCATTGGATGCGGGTGAATTACGAGCTGTTCACCCTGACGGGCAAGGCGGAATATCTGGACGATTTTGAAAAGGCCTTTCTCAATCCCTTCCTGGCCGCCTCCTTTGAGGACGGCAAATGGGGCGCGCGGGCGGTGCGCGTCCTTGGCCGTCATATGGCCGTTACCGGGCAATCCAGCATGAAATACAGCCATTGCTGCGTCAATAATATGCCCCGGGGCTATATCAACGCCTGTCAGGCCTTCGTCATGACGGGGAACGACGGGGTGTATGTGAACCTGTATACCCCCTTTGAGGCCGCGCTGCCTCAGGGAAGCGTTCGCATCGGCGGCGCTTATCTGGAGGAGGGCCGCGTGGAGTTGACCCTTTCTCTTGCGCAGGAGACGACGCTGCATCTGCGCGTGCCGGAATGGAGCCGGAAAACGTGGGTGGACGGCGCGGCCTATGAAGCGCCGGGCGCGTATATTTCCCTGCACGTGCCCGCGGGGGAAAAGCGAATTACGGTACAATTCGATATGCACCCCCGGCTGCGGGAATTCCCGGTGGAGCCGGCGCGCCTGCCGGAAGAGGATTTTCGGGTGCAGCGCTATGTGGCGGGCAATCAGGTGAATCCCGCGCTGATGATCTGGGACCGGCGGGCCACGGTGCTCTACGGCCCGCTGCTGCTGGCCCGGAGCAAGCGGGTGGGCAGCACGGAGGAAGAAATGTTCCATAGCCCCACCCTGTGCGGAAAGGCCCAGGGCGTGGAAATTACGCCCATTCCCGCCCGGGAAACGCGCAATGCTTACCGCGTCCGCTTTCATCTGCCCCAGGGCGACCGGGAGGAAACCCTCTGCGATTATGCTACCGGGGGCAACTGCTGGTCGCTGGAGGATGATAAGCTGTTTAACGTGTATATTTAATGGGCACACGGCGGATATAATGCGAGAGGGGGTTCTTTGTGGCCAAAGAACCCCCTCTCGCGCTCTCCCAAGAAAGCTGTATGGGGAATAACAAGAAACGGGCAGCCGACTTGCTTCTCCGCAAAAAGAGAAAAAAGAAGAATCAAAGCCCATTTTTGTTAGCGGAGAAGGGAGCCCGATTTCCGGCTATCTGATATTTCCCAATCGGTTTTCTTAGAGCGGTGCGTGGGAGGTATTCTTTGCCGGCAAAGAATACCTCCCACGCATTATATCTTCCTCTCTATTATTCCCTGGGCAGGGCGAAAAGCAGCTGATCCATCAGGGCCAGGCTTTCCTTGGGGGAATGCACATGGTTGGGAATCAACTCTTCCTGAAAATAAGAAATGAACAGGTTGGTGAAGTTTTCCTCGGTAATCAGCGTTTCGGATAGATCGTCGCCCAGGGTATAGGAGGTGTCGGCGTTGAGCATCAGCACGCCCAGGCCCTCATAGCAGGTGATTTCCATCTGAAAGGAAAGCGCATCATCCTTGGCGAAATACAGATGAAAAAAGGGATTGCCCGCCATGTTATCCCGCAGCGTCTGCAAAATCTGGCGGCGCTCTGCGGGGGTGTAGGGGCGCATGGCGAAGAAATGGTCGCTCTGCATGCCCGTGCGGGCAAATTCCGCCATGGCGGGATAGGAGAAGATATAGTGGCTCACCTGCCGTTTTTCGAACATATTGTGTGCCCGCTGATCCTGGATGACGTACAATTGCGAAAGCAGCGCCCGAAATTCCGGCGAGGCGGCGAATTCATTTTCCCGGGCGGCGTCCTGAAGCACGGCAAGCAGGATATCCACCTGAATAAAATTCAGCGGCACGTCGGGAATGACGGAATATATCGGCCGGGCGTGCTCCAGCCTGCGGTAATTCTCGGTGTAGGCTACATAATCCTCGGGCGTGGCGTGGGCGGGAAAAAGATCCTTCACGGGGCTCAAATAGGGCTGAATCTGCTGCAGCATGGCCAGCTGAAAGGAAAAAACGGCGGGATCGTGATATTCCGTGAGAAAGAAATCCTCCGGCCCGACCATCACGCAATGGAACATCCGCCGCGCGCCGGAAGCGTCCGTGGCCTGGCAAAGCAGGTTATTTCCTTCGTAAATACCGGCGGTTTCATCGGGGAGCACTCGGGAATCGCAAATATAGGCGTTGTAGGTGGGATAGGGAAGCAGCGGCCGAATGACGGAAGTCATTTTCACCAGACGTGCGCTGGAGCGGAAGCCGTCGTGCAGGTAATGCACGAAATTGCGCTTTTTCTGAGGGACTCTCTCCCGCAGCAGGGGCGCCAACGTGTTCATCAACGCCTCGCTGCAGCAGCCGGTCATGGTTAATTGGATATCAGGGCAGGCGGACAGATACTCCATCAGCCTTTGGGCGGACAATTTTTCCGGCAGGCCGGAGCCTGCGTGCACCGTCACCTTCAGGCAGGGATGCGCCGCGGCGGCGGGGCCGGGAAAAACGATTCTGTCCAGCTGGCGGAAAGCGTCGTAGCGCTCCGGGCCCAGCAGATCCACGCCCAGGGCCTGCTCCAGCCGCCGCATTTCCTCCGCCGTAAAGGGAAGGGGATCCAGCGCCAGCAGCGCCTGATAAAATTTCCGCGTGGTTTTCAGGCTTGCTTCATCGTGCAGAATGCGCGCAAGGGAAGTGGAGCTTTTCAGCCGCATCCGGCGCGCCGTCTCCGCAATGCTCATTTCATGGCGCTCCATGATTTGCTTCAGGCAGCTTCCAAATCTGCGGTTTGAGGGCATGGGTACGCCTCCTTCGTTTCTTTTGCAAATAAGCGTTTTGCACTTCCATTATACGGCAAAATGGAAAAAACTTCAATTCTTAACAGCTGCAAAGCACAGCAAAAAAACGGCCGTGCGCGGCCGTTTTCGAAAAAAGATATTATCAGTTGGACAGCACGATGGTCATTGTTTCATCGGCGCGCAGGGTATCGCCCCGGAAGGGGCACAGGCCCAGCAGCACGGTGTTTGCCGGCAGCGTGCCCGTCAGCGTAAAAGCGTAATTCCAGCCGGTATCGGAAATTTTCCGGGCGTTCAGCGAGGCGGTCAGGGGCGCTTGATTGGCATAGAGCTGGAAGCCTGTAACGGCGTTTTCGCTGCTCCATCCCTCCGGCCCGCTGACGGTGACGACGGCGGTGAATTGATTGCCGTCCTCCAGGGATACCGTGGCCTGGGCGGAATATTCGCCATTTTGGAAGGAGGCGGCGTAGCTTTGCCGGGTGATCTTGGAAATAGCGCGAGCGGGCACAAAGCCGCGGGCGGGGGTGGCGCCGCTTACTTCCGCATACACCCAATCGCCCATCACGGCCAGCCATTGCACCTTTTCCCCGGCGCTCAGATTGCGGATGCGGGCTTGGCTGTTGAGGGGGTCGTCGGTGAGAAAGGTATCGGAAAGGATGCGCGCGTCGGCGTAATCTAGTTGCAGGGCGTTCACGCTGGTTCCGTCGGGCAGGGCGGTCTCGGTGATATAGCCAAAGCGCATCTGGGAGGCGGAGATAGCGTATTGAATCAGCAGATAGCCGCCCTCCCGGCCGAACACCTGAAGCCAATCGTTGGTGGATACGGCGGCCTTTCCGCCCGCCTCCCGCTCGTAATACGCCCCCGGCCCGGAATAAACGGGGAATTTCTGACCGCCGGTAAATTTGATTTTCACGGCGGTTAGCTGGCTGTTGCTTGGAATCTGGGGCGGGGTGGTGAGCTTTTCCCGGGCGGCCTGAAGCGACAGGGGTAGCGCGGAATAATCCACATAGCGCAGATTGCGTTGGGGCGTTCCATATACCGTTCCCTGCACCGTGCCGTTTTCGTTCAGATAGACCAGCCGGTCCGCCTGCGCCAGCATGCTCAGCGATTCGCCGGAAAGATAAATCAGGTTCCATGCGCCGCCGCTATATTCGAAATCCATCCAATCTCCCGCGCTGTTGGTAATGCTCAGAATGGGGTTATTGGTCATATAGCGCTGGGGCGCGTTGGGGCAGCTCCAGCCCCAATAGGTGGACAGGACATAGGTCGTTTCTGTCCCCTGGGGCAGGAGAGAGGCATTTTTCAGCCAGTAGCGCCATACGCCCTCTTTTTTCTCAAAGCCGTAGAGAACGCGCTCCGCGCCCCTTTCAAAAACGACGAAGGCGAAGCCGCTCTCGCCGATTTCCAGCTCCGCATAGGAATAGGAGGGAATCAGGCCGTCCGCAAAAGCGTCCTGGGCGAAAAAATCAGAAATCTCCTGGGGAAGCCAGCTCTGGGAATCGCCGCCGTCGGCCAGCGCCGGGCAGAGGGGAAGCAGCAGGCAAAGAGCCAGCAGCAGAGAAAGCGCCTTTTTCATGAATCATTGCTCCTTTCATTGGCTTTCATGAATAGAGACACCGCGCCGCCCCCGCATGTTTCATTCCTGGAGAATTTTTTCCACGCTGGCGGCGATTTTCTCCATTTCCGCTTCCGCTGCCGTGACGGAGGAGAGGACCATAGAGCGCCCGTCCTGATCCCACAGCAGGCGGACGGCGCCCAGGGAAGAAACGACACGCAGGGCAGCGCCTTGCCCCAGGGGGATGTATTTCGCCCCTTTCGCTTCCTCCGCGCTCAGGGGCAGGGGCCGGGAAGCGGTGTACTCGGTAAATTCAAAGACCTGCGCAGGCGCGTGCCCATTCCCTGAAATCGTGATGCGCGCAGTATAGGAGCCCGCGGCGCTTTCAGACAAGGTGATTTCCATATCGCCGCCTTCAGGCAGCCACTGGGGAAAGTGCGTTCCCTGCCATGCGGCGGGTGGGAAAATTCCGCCGAACTGCACCCCGTTCATCTCCTCAGCGTTCATTTCCGTGGGCTCGGGCGTGGGCACAGGCGTTGGCGTCGGGGTGGGGAAGAACGTGGGCGTTATTGCTGCGGTAGGGGATTCGGTGGGGAAGGACATTTCTGTTTCTTCAATATATGGCCATTCTGTGGGGAATGTAGGCGCTTCACTTACAACAGATTCGACTTCGGTGGGCAAAGCTGTGACGACGGACGTGGCCGTTGCGGCCGCGGGAACGGAGGAATCAAAGGGACGCACCGAGGCGGAAGGCCCGGGGGTCAACGGCGTGTAATCGGGGCTTTGCCGGAAAAAGGCCAGCCATACGCCCCCTGCCACTGCGATCAGGCAGGCCGCGACGCGCAGATATACCGCCGCCCGGCTTCGCCGCGTCCTTCGGGCGATCAGCGCCAGCACGGCGCGGCGGTTGCGCTTATAGAGCGCCTCCGCCTCCCGGGCGTTCTGCACGCCCATGCGCTTTTTCAGGCGCTCGGTTTCCTCCTGGGCCGCCAGGGCGCAGGCCTCGCGCAGCAGATTTTCTTTCCGGCTCATAAGCGCCCCTCCTCCTTTTGCAAAAGCTCAGCCAAATGCCTCCGCGCCCGGCTTAAATGCACCCGGACAGAAACGGGGCGAATGCCCAGCTCCACGGCGATTTCCTCATCCGTCAGCGTCCGGAAATATTTCATGAGCATAATATCCTTTTCCCGGGCGGGCAGGGAGAGCACGGCGTTTTTTATCCGTTCCACCCCCGCCTGCTCCAGCAGCTGATCCTCCGCCCGGACGGGGGCGGGCGTTTCCTCCAGGCTGTCCTCCCAGCCGGGGCCCTCCCGCCGCGCCCGATGATAGCGATTGATGGCCATATGCTTCACTGTGATAACAACGTAGGCCTGCAATTTGTTACAAGGCAGCGTTCGAAGCAGATCGATTTTTTTAAGCAGCGCCAGAATCGCGTCGCTCACCGCGTCCTGGGCCTCGGCGGAATTGCGGGTGATTTGCAGCGCCTGCACATACATCAGCCGGTGATATTCCTGATAAAGCTGCTCCAGAAAAAGCCGATCCTCGTCGCTTTCAAGGGCCAGGAGGAAAAAAAACGGGAAAAGCAAGGGTGATCCGTCTCCTTTCAGGCGGCAATGATTTCTTTATAGGATGATAGACTTTTTTTACGGGGTTGTCAATTCGTGCGTCCCGGCCGCGAATGTAAATTTTCCGGAAGGGGGAGGAACGGCAGGCTTTGGGGGTCTTTGTTTGCATGAACGGCTACATCGTTAGAACAAATATTTACATTTTCAAAAGAAAAGGCAAGCCGAAGTGGCCTGCCAATTACTTCTTTTCAAGCATTCGGTTGATGAAGCCCAGCAGCATCAGCATGTCCTTTTCATTAAGCTGCTTCATCCCATTGATGGCCTTTTGAATCAATTCAGGATTCTGCGCGCCTTCATCGAAAAACTGCTGTGGGGTGAGGCCAAAATATTCGCAAATTGCAAAGAATTCCTTCATAGGCGGCGTAGCTTTGCCCGAGGATATATTGTGGACGTAGCCGCGGCTGTGCCCGAGGTCATAACTCATCTTGTATTCTGAAACGCCCTTGCGAAGGCGAAGCTGGGTAATCCTGTCCCTTACAAACTGCTCATCCATTCTCATCACCTCTTAATATCATCATAGCGATTTTGAAATGGCGAATAGGCAAGAAATTTTTGCTATAATTCTTAAAATAACAAAAAATATATGCTATAGTTTATATAACGACATATCTTAAAGGATTTTAGAGAAAAGAGGAGGGGAGATGCAGTGAGCTAGGCCGTCACATCCGAGGAAACGAAGAAATATAGCAGGCTGCATGTGCAATACGCTAAGGCAGCGTAGACCAGGGCAAAGCGCATGGATTCGTATGGCGAATGACAAACCTGTACAGGCACAATGTGAAACAGACGATTGGGAAGAAACGGACGGAAAATTATGAAGTACGCTTTCAAGGAAGATATGCGGGGTATATAGGAAGAGAGGAAAAAATGAAGAGGTTTCAGATTCTTGGTATTATCATTGCTGTGATTCTAATTGCCTTTGGCGCAGCGTATTGCGTGCACATTGTGCCGCACTGGCGATGTCGGTCTTGTTGAGACCCAGGCTTTCGAGCCTCAGAATCTCACGGTAGTTGGTCGTCATTCGACTAACCTCCTCTGTAGATATTTACAGTCCCGTTGGTACTGCATACCTACATTTTACCGTGTGCTCAAACTGTGCGGAAGCCGTGCTCAATCTCGCCGGAAGCCATGCTCAATTTGCCCGGTGGCGATGCTCAATCTGGCGCGGAATACTCACAAACGCTCAATGAGCCAGAAGAGCATTTCCAGCTTGATATGCCTGTACAGCAATAATAGTATACGGAGGATGCGGGTATGAAAAAATACTATCGTGTGTCTTGATGCTGTGTCTTATCCTGATGTCGGCTTGTGCTTTTGCTGAAGAACCTACCGATACTGCTGAGACAATGGAAATCCTTCCTGATTTCAAGAACTTTTACTGGGGGGATAGCAAAGAAACGGTTGTGAAAACTGAAGGTACACCTTTGCATGAAGGTAAAATGACTGCGTTAGATGCTGAATATATTGTATATGAAACAACTGCTGTCGGCTTAGATGTACTGCTTGGATATTATTTTTGTGACGACGGACTGTTTCAGGTACGGTATATTCTGACTGAAACACACAGCAATGAAGCTCTTTACATCAATGATTATGAAACATTTCGGAATGCCCTTACTAAAAAGTACGGCAAGCCTCTCTTGGATTATGAAAACTGGACGAATGATTCAAAGAAAAACTACTATGCTGATGATAAAGGGAGTGCTCTTTGCTACGGTTATCTGACATACTCAACCTTGTATTGGACGGACAGAAGCTGTATTCAAATGGGTATGAGTGCGGACAACTACGATATTACTATGACCGTAGACTATAATAGCACCGAGATTGACCTCGGAGAAGCTGATTATTCTAACGATATTTAACTGCACAATATCCCCCGCTTTCCTTCATTGGGAGGCGGGAATTATCCTTCGCCGTTTTCGGAGGAAGGCTTGCTGTTCGCTGTACGGACGCGTCAACGGTGAACTCTTTCGCTCTTGACAGGAAAACGCTTTGCTGGTAAGAAAAAGGCTCAAAAATCACACTTTGAGCCGTGGTGGATAATCACACTTTTTACTCTGAAAGTGTGAGAATGGAAGTGTGAACGTCCATTTGATTCACACTTTTGCTCACACTTTCCCCTCAAAAGCACGCAAAAAGCGGGAACCGCCCTTTCTCAGGACAGTCCCCGCAAACACTTGTACTTGCTTGCTTTCTTACTTGCCGAAGTACCGCTTCAGCAGGCCCTCGAAGGCCTTGCCGTGTCGGGCTTCGTGCGAGGTTCCAGCCCTTCGGGCCTCCACCTCGCGGGTGGAGCTTCGACGCTGAAAAGGCTTGATATTGTAGGGTTTTTAAGCGCTGGGGAAATGGGCAAAGCAGCATAATTGGCAGTGCGAACCGCAGCAAACTTGGCAGAAAACCACCCAATAGCATAAATTGGCATAATGGGGTGGAAAAATGGACAGCAACAAGAGCGTTTATCAGTTGAACAACGGCATGTGGGGTTTTCGATTCTGCACAAGAGTGAATGGGAAAAACGTTTACAGGCGAATGAGCACAGACAAGGATGGCAAACCGCTCAAAACGCAGAAAGCAGCGATGAAGGCACGTGCCGCAGCGATTGCTGAGGTGCAAAATGAAAAGGTCATGCTACAAACGCCTCCACCAGTGCAACTTACGCGGAAAACGGTGGAGGAAGTGTTCACAGAGTTCTGCCAGAAGGGCAGGAGTGATCGGGCCTATCAGACGATTCAAAAGCAGAACAGCTTGTGGAAGAATCACCTGAAGGCGGCCTTTGGTTCGCGGTGGGTGGATGAAATCTCCACGCAGGAGGTGAACGACTACCTTCTTATGCTGTATTATGAGAAGGATTTTTCCTATCAGTATGTGGAATCATTCTTGAAAATGTTCTATCTGATTTTCGGACAGGCCAATGGAAGGGGCTATCTGAGTGGCGAACGCTATAGCAAGCTATGCCAGAACAAGCTGACGAAAATCCACATGCCGAAGATAAAATTCGATGAGGATACGGAGATTCACATTTTTGAGAAGGAGCAGCTGCAACAGTTGGATGAGTATTTTACAGGCACGAATTTGGAGCTTGCCTATCTGCTGGGACGCTATTGCGGGCTGAGAATCAACGAATGCTTTGGTTTGACATGGGATTGCGTCGATTTTGACGAGGGGACGATTGATATTCGCGTGCAGATGCAGTATCAGGAGGGGATTATCAAGCTAGTGCAGCCCAAGACGAAAAACGCCCTGCGGAAGATTTATCTGAATGAGCGACTGTTGAGCTTTCTGCGGGAACGCAAAAGGCAGATGGACGAGGAAGCGGAAACCTTCAAATGGCAGCGGCTTCGCAAGCAGCGCGTGATTCAGGATTCGAAGGGTCAGCCGCTTTCAAGCCTTGAATTGGTGAACTCCTTGCCTGACGGCACGATGCAGACCAACAACTCCATGAAGTATCATTCCCGCAACATTGCGGAAAAGTATGGCTTCACATTCAAATATCACTTTTTGAGACATACATACGGAACACAGCTTGCTATGATGAACACGCCGCTGCATGTGCTCTGCAAGCAGATGGGCCATGGCAACACAAAGGTGACAGAGAAATATTACATCGCGGTGTCCAAGCTGGGCGTGGATACATTAAAGAAGAACCTGGAACAACTTTGAGGCCGCTGCTTACGACTATTGCGCCTTCCTTTACAACTTCATACATCTTTTGAGCGGTCAGGCAAAAGGTGTGTCTATTTGCATCGAATTCCATAGAGAAATCTATCAGATGCAAAAGGACACACCTTTGTTTTTAAACAATGAAGTCCGATTTATAGGACAGATACTCAGCTATAATACAGCCACAAGGTTGAGGGAAGCAAACCTTAAAGACCTTGAAAAGAAAGGAAGGCATCACCATGAACAAGACTGCGCTTTACGAAATCGACTTCATCAACAGCAAGATTATCCTGACCAAGAAGTTCTACAAGGCCGCTGGCACGCTGAACAGCAACGAATATCGGATTCTGGTGCAGCTTCGCCGCGACAACCCCACCTTCACGGTGGAACTGCGGGAAATCAAAAAGAAGGAAGGCAAGCAGTCCTATCGCAACCTGACCTATGAAAACATGAGAAATTACATTCTCATTTGCGAGGGCGAGGACAGCAAGGCCCTGAAGGATTTCGACCATGTGAAGGCGCTCTCACAGGCTCAGGCTGGCCCCTACGCCTACGTCAAGACTTGGTTCCTGAAACAGTATGGCGACGCCTTCAAGCGCGAAGAAGCCAATGCTGCAAAGCCCGAGCTGAAGCTGGCATCAAACCAATAAGTCCGATTTAACGGACAACAGTTCAAGTATACTACAATCACAAGGTTGAGAGAGACAGCCTTGAAAAAGAAAGCGAGGAAACCACCATGAATAAGCCCTACAGCATCGACTTCACTACCAATACCATCACAGTGACCAAGAAGTTTCTTGAACAGGCCAGTATGATGGGCAGCGAGGCCTTCAATATTATGTTGCAGCTGCGTCAGATGAATATGACCATCATCACCAAGGCTCCCGCCAAGCGGAAGAACGCTCAGCTGACTTACAGCAAGATGGAGAAGTTTATTTCGCTGCTGGAGGAAGCGGATAAGTATAAGGCCGAGTTTGCAGCCGTGAAGAATGAATCCACTGCCCAGAACATGCCCTATGCCTATGTGCAAAAGTGGTTCAAAAAGACCTTCCCCTGCTACGGCAAGCAGCCCGAACGCAATGAAAACCTGAAGATCGTCAACACCCCTGTGAACTACGACGAAGAAACCGCCTGAAGCTCCCATTCATACATAAATAAAGAAAGTTGAGGTAATTCACCATGACTGCGAACAAGATTACTGGCTATTCCTATGATCCCATCGACAACACCCTGACCATCACCAACGCTTTTGCCAAGAAGGCCTCCCAGCTGAACACGCACGAATACAACATCATGAAGCAGTTTCGCCGCGACAATCCCAGTTTGACTATTGTCAAGGCTGAAAAGAAGGCCCCTTCCAATCGTCCCATGAACGTAAAGTTTGCTGAAATGGAGAAATTCATTGCCCAGTGCCGTGGCAAAGAAGCGCGTCTGGCTGAGTTTGAGAAGGTCAAGGTCCTGTCCAAGATTCAGTCCAGCCCCTACGCCTATGTGAAAATGTGGTTCTTGGAACATTACGCCAACTATTCCGCTCAGCCCGAGTTTGACGGCGATGGATTTGTGATTGTGAAAACCAAGCAGGAGATGGAGGCCGAGGTGGAGGCTCAGGAGCAGAGCGGTGAGGCCATGGCACAGGATAAAGCTGCTGCATGATATAAATCTCCATGAAAGGCGGTGATGCTGACACTGGCGAGAGCTGTCCTCCCTGTTGCTGAAGCACCCTTACGACCGACTTGCAAAAAACCACACGATAACTGTATGCGGCAAGACCGCAGAAATGGAGGAATTTATGAAGGTTATTCTGAAGGTAGGCCCTCGCAACGAGGAAATGATTGCTCAGGTGAAGAACATTCTGGACGGCACTTTCGGGTGTGTTGGCTTCGGCGATGAAGAAAGCGGCGCTCTGTGCAAGCCGATTGCCTTGGAGAAGATGGCTGAAAAATGCGAATCGAAGGACGAATTGCTAGATGCTATCTACTACGCTTGCGGTGAGCGCAAGGAAGGGCTGGAAGATCGCGAGGCCTATTTCCAAGAGCAGATGAATGGAGATGAGTTTAGCTATTTTGCCGAGGCTCTCGCTGGAAAAGAGTTTCAGTGGGTCTAATGAATAAGCACCAACTGATAAGAAGGAACGCCATGAGCAGCGTTCCTTCTTTATTTATGAACTTTTGTGCGTGAAGGAAGAACTATGGTGCGTGTTGCTACATCGTTAGAACAACTGCTTACAACTTATAAAGAAAAAGCAAGCCAAAGCGGCCTGCTCCTTACTTCTTTTCAAGCATTCGGTTGATGAAGCCCAACAGCATCAGCATGTCCTTTTCGTCGAGCTGCTTCATCCCGTTGATGGCCTTTTGAATCAGCTCAGGGTTCTGCGTGCCTTCATCGAAAAACTGCTGAGGGGTGAGTTCAAAATATTCGCAGATTGCGAAGAACTCCTTCATCGGTGGCATGGCCTTGCCCGAGGATATATTATGGACGTAGCCGCGGCTGTGTCCGAGGTCATAACTCATCTTGTATTCTGAAACGCCCTTGTGAAGGCGAAGCTGGGTAATCCTATCTCTCACAAACTGCTCATCCATCTTCATCACCTCTTGGTATCATCATAGCGGTTTTGAGACGATGATTAGGCAGAAATTCCTTGTTATAAATCTTGAAACAGCTATGAATATATGCTATAATTTCGGCAGCGACATTTATCACAGGATTTTTGAGCAGGAGCGAGGTGGAAACGCGCATGGTACTTGCGGTTTTGAATGACGAAGTAGACCGTGCTATCACTTCTCATCAGTAAGCTACTCGATGGTTATTTCAGCGGAAGGCTGGATATAAGAAATGGAGGAAGTAGTATGTCTTTGTATAGGTGTGCGGCTTGCGGCAGCCCGAATGTTGCGAAAGTCGAGAAAAACGACGGATTCAGTTATGGAAAAGCGTTAGTAGGTACTGCTGTCTTTGGAACCATTGGCGCAGTAGCTGGAATCAACGGAAAAAAGAGATATGTTTACTCTTGCCCTGACTGTGGAAAAATCCTTCCAAATCCGATGGATGACATTACGAAGGATAAAATTGATTTGGTCATGACTAATCCTGATCTCTTGGTCCCAAGAATCTATCCTACGCTCTATGAAAACTATGCTTATTTGCGTAAAGAAAAAGAAATGAGAGACGCTCGTGAAGTTGAAAAAGCATCTACATATTCAACAGATTATGCCAATCCGTTGAATATTTCAGAAAATGAGTTTCGACATGCTGCAAAAGCTTCACGAGATGCACTTAATGAGCTTTCATCCTGCTGTTCTTGCTACAGGGGTTCTGAACTTCATCCTGTGAGAGACGCAAATATGATTGCTGAAGGATTACGCAGTTTGAAAACCATTACTTTTGGCGTTTCTGCGTATCCCTCATTGATTATGAATCAATCAAGAGATGACAGTGGATTGGGACGTAATGATCTTTGCACCGCCGCAGTGCTGTACATTTTATTAGAAAACGGTGGAAAAATGAGTGGCGAAGATTTTTACTCATGTGTTATGAGCAACCCAATCTATCAGCAACTATTTATGACAATTTTCGGAGATGAATATCAGAAACAATATGTTTACTTCCGAGATGTTATTTCCGTGGTCAAGACCAGTACGCTAAACGCTTATGGACAACAACGTGTTTGGAAGAATACAATGCATAAGTTCTTTGGGTATTGCTTTTGCCTGAAGGATATGTCTTTTACTTTTCGAGAAGACAAAAAGATTATGGACTTTCCTTTTAAATTGATTAATGATTCACTCTATGCTGAAAATCCAAAATCTTTGGAAGAACAATTGGAAGAAGATAAGCCCATGCTCGCAAAGGAAATCTCTGAAGCGAAACACAATGTTGAAGAACTTGAAAAGAGGATAAATGGTTTAAGCCAAGAAGTTTCAGCCCCAGAGCAAAAAGCTGCCGAAGATGTGATTCTCGATCTGAAAAATGAGGCATCTGCGTTGGATTCTCAGATTGCAAAGCTTCGTAGAAGGTTCTTTTGTAAGAAAAGAGCCGCTGAGGAAATTCAGACCCTTGAGGCAAAGCAGCAGGAAATTTCCAAAAAAATTGCTGTTCAAAATGCAGTTATTGAAA
Organism: uncultured Clostridia bacterium; assembly: GCA_934667105.1. Taxonomy (GTDB): domain Bacteria; phylum Bacillota; class Clostridia; order Christensenellales; family Aristaeellaceae; genus RUG563. The sequence goes on along the minus strand of CAKULG010000008.1, from coordinate 30,490 downwards.
AAGTAAAGGAGCAGACCGCTGCGAAAAGAGAGCAAAAGAAAGCACTGTTAGAGAAGCAACTTTCCGAAGCCCAGCAGTCTTTAGAACAGCTTCAAAAGCAAAAGGCAGAGTATGCATTGAATTATCCTGAATGGATTTGTATTGCTGGGCCTGATTTGAAATCCTAACCTTCCATCTCCCGCCTTCCTTTGAGTGGGCGGGTTTTTTATTTGAAAACACTGCTGCAAGGGCTTAGCCATTGTTCAATATGCATTTGGCTTTTGTCACCAGTGAAAAATCTTTTCTGTGCTTGATATGCCCTGCCGAAACTGCTATACTATAAGCGTGGGGAGGCGATGGAAATGCCAGAATTGAGCCGCTTTGCGGGCATCATTATCAAGATGCTTTTTAACGATACTGTACAGCACAACAAGCCGCATGTTCATGTGTATTATGGAGAGTATCAGGCTTCCGTGGGCATAGACGGCGAACTGCTGGCAGGTTCCCTGCCTGTGAAGCAGTTAAAGATGGTCGTGGGCTGGCTGGCCCTGCATGAGGAAGAAGCCTATGCCGCGTGGAACAAGGCCGTTCGCGGCGAGAGCTTTGAGAAAATCAAACCCCTGAGCTAAGGAGGTTGCCTATGTATATTGCAAACGGAATTGCCTATGCCAACGCGAAAATGCAGGAGGCCTCCGTGAAGGCGGTCAAGCCGCTGGACGATATGATGATGATCGTCACCTTTGGTTCTGGTGAAAAGCGCCTGTATGACGCAACGCAGTTGCTCGCGTTTCCCGCTTTTCAGCCATTGAGAGACGAGAAGGTTTTCAAAAACGCGAAGGTGGAATATGGCGTGGTGACTTGGAACAATGGCGAAATTGACATTGCACCCGAAACCATGTATGAAAACAGCTACGAATATCCAGAGATGCAGGCGTTATAAACGAATGGGATAATAATAGTGCTTGTGTTCTAGATCAAAGAACTTGACGGTATTCACCACAAAAGGCGTTCAATTCCCTGGCAAAGAAATTTACCGCCGAATTCTGCTATAACAATAGGTAAATCAATTATAAGAATTCACTGAGGTTACTCTAAGAAGTAAAGTTCAAAATTTGAAATGAGGTGAAGAAATGCTCTTCAAAAGCTACGCTTTGATAGTTGATGAGAACTACCCCGAAATTGATTTATTGCAAAGAATTGCAGGTCAAGGTGTACAAAGGCTCAAATCAAAAGATTTCAGCTATCAATACAACATTTGCTTTGAAGAAGGGCGATTTCTTCTACTTGCCGTGGATGTTGATGATGGGAAATATTCTGAAACTGTATTTGACACAGAATCAGAAACCCAAAAGAAAAATCCAAGAAAAAAGCATGAGTTGGAGTACGCAGATCAATTCTTTGCTTGCTATGATGCTGAGGCCAAAGAATTATATCTGTCTAACACTCAGAGAAAGGCAGCCATAAAACTGCTTTTTGCAGAGTCCATTGACCCAAAACAGAAGGTATATGTCAGAGAACGTCTTACATCTGTTGAAGAATTTGCAAAAGTTGTTCAGGCCATCAAAAGGGTGAAGTATACACAAACCAGAAATCTGGTAAATATGAAACCAGATGGGTTGTTTGCTCAAGGTTACAATCCTCTGGGACTGGAAATGCCCGATAAATTAATTTCTACTTTGGAATATGATTCTGGAATTCATGCAGCAGCAGTGATTGATAAACTGACAAGCCTGTTTAACAGTGGAAAAACCAAGGAGATTGATTCGCTTGAAATTCTGGGGGTTGATGATGAAGGGTTTGAACAGCTTTTTAGCTTAGAGAAAGTGGTCAAAAGCATTCCAGTGCCAATCGAAGAGGATGAAGATAGCAGGTATGATCCTGAACAAGTCTTTGTACTTTTACTTGCAAAATTGAGGGAGCGATGACCTATGTACAAAAAGCATAGAATCGTACTGTTCTTATTTAGCGTTCTCGCTGGGGTGGTATGTTGTCTATTTGAACTTCGTATCACTGCCATTGCCTCTGATGTCATCAGTGTGGTTTCCATTTCATCTGCTCTTTATCTCGCTGCTTATGCTGGAATACAAGCCAGCACAGATTTGAGAGAACGGCTTAAAGAGCCTGACAGCATTCTTCAGCATAGAACACAACGCTTTGTCTTGAATAGCTATTTTAAAGTTGCCTTGGTTCTTAATGTTGCGACTATTATTTCAGTGTGTGTAAACAGCATGGTTGTGGATCGGATTGTACAGTTTGAAGTGCAGTCAAGGAATTGTATGGTAGAGCAACTTGCTGACCTTTTTTTAAATAAGCCTGTGCAAAAGCAAGAACTTTCCACTGCATGGTTATGGGCCAAACTTTTGCTAAATTTTTCATCAACGTCGCTATTTGTTGCGAATATCATTCAAATGTGCTTTATCGGAAAATTTGTCGTCAACAGAATTGCCTTTGATAAATGAAAATGCGTTGCTTTCAGCATGAAGGCAGCGCATTTTTTATTCACTCTTGCTAGAAAGATGGACAGTTCAGTAAAAGTGTTACTCATTGAGATGAAGGCTTGTCGCATGGGTCGATTTCCTTGTTACGACAGTCTATTGTATCTAGAGATGCAGGCGTTATAAGCAAGCAAGGGCAGCACATGATGAGTGTGCTGCCCCTCTTTCATCCTATCATCTTCATATACTTATACACCGTGGGCCTTGACAGCCCACACACCCTTGCCAGTTCGCTGACGTTCAGCTTTCCAGCCAGCAGCGCAGGATAGTGTTTGTAGAAAATCGCGGGTATGTCGTCCTTGGTGGTGGGCCTGCGGCCGATGGGGCGGCCCTTAGCCTTTGCGTTTGCCATACCACTTTTCACTCTTGCTCGAATGATGGACAGCTCCAGTTCAGCAAAGACGGCGCTCATTTGGATGAAGGCTTGGCTCATGGGGTCGATTTCGCCGTTGCGGCAGTCCACTGTAATGGAGCCCACAATCACCAGCCGAAGCCGCTTTTGCTTGATGGTTTCCACGATTTCACAAAGCTGCTGGGTGCTGCGCGTCAGGCGGCTGACCTCCAAGGTGAGGATGGTATCGCCTTCATTCGCTGTATTCAGGAGCATATGAAGGTTCTGTTTCACCTTTGCGTCTCCATGCTCATAGTCAAAAATCACTTTTTCCGCGCCCGAGGCTTTCAGTTCGCGAATTTGCCGCTGAACGTCCTGATTTTCCTCACATGTGGAGCAGCGGGCATAGCCATAAATCATAGGCAGTTCCTTTCTGTCAGCAAAAGGTTGATTGGAATTTTGCTGACAGTTTTCAGGCGGTGGAGGGGCGTTTTCGGCCTCTTTTGTAGCCTCAAAAACTGTCAGCGAAAACATTTGCTTGATTTTACGCCCGCCGCAGATTTTCTGTGACGGCTTTCATATGCGCGTCCTGAACGACGCGAATGCGCTTGCGCAGGGCATACAGCGCGGTTCCGATGGTTTCCAAGGCGTTGGCTTCCTTCAGGCGGTCGGCTTCCATCGCCATATGGGACAGACTTTCCGCGTCGCTGGCGTAGAGCGTTGCTGCGCCCTCGATCAACAGACGCATTTCGGCAAGTCCTTCGTCTATTTCACAAAGCAGGTTTTCTTCCATCCGGTTTTCCTCCTGTTGCCCCGCGAAGCCTTGCGGCCTCGCAGGGCGTTGTCCTTCAACAGCCCAAGATGAGCGAAATTGCCTTATCGGCTTTTCCTGACGCGCTCACAATAAAGCGCTTGTCATTTTTCAATACCGCAAGCCAGTTCTGAATATAGGCCGCGCTGTTGCGCAGACTGTGAGAGGTTTCAAGTCCCACATGATTGACCAGCGCCGCGGCCCCGATTTCCGCAATCAGTTCTTCCTTGCTGTAGGCCTCAGAACCGAAGAACGCGGTTTCGCTCAGGCGGTTCAGGCGCTTGCTGTGGCCTGTGGAATGGGTCAGTTCGTGAAAGGCGGTGCTGTAATATTCGGCGGTTGCGGCGAACTGGCTTCGCTTGGGCAGGGTGATGGCATCGGTGGAGGGACGATAGAACGCACTGTCTCCCGCCGTGTGGGTCAGGGAAACGCCCTCACGCTGACAATAGGCGGCAATGATGGCTTCGGCGGTTTCATCAGCGGATGCGGATGAAGGCAGGGGATTTTCATATTTGGCGGTCAGGCCCTCGCATTGGTCGATGTGAAAGACGCTGTAATAGCGCAGGAACGGCACTTCCTTGGTTTCGCCCGTTTCTTCGTCCTCTTGCTCCACACATTTCCAGAACACGACCATATGGGCCTTTTCGCCCTTGCGAACGCGCCCGCCCTCCTGCTGGCACTGCTTGAAGGTGACGTATTCGCCAGACCTGCCCAGAAGCATCTGATTCAGGAGGCTGTAGGACTTGCCTGTGGTATGGCTGACGCAGCGGCCCGCGTTCACCCACGGCTTTTCCCATGGGATGATTCCCTGCTCCATTTCCGCAATAATCCGATCGGTGATTTCCTTGTAGATGTCCATTTGCTCTTGCTCCTTTGCTTGCGGGGAGCAAGGAATTGTGGTAGAATATCCTTGCTCCCCTGATTTGTAGTGATTTCGGGGATGGGCGCTGACCGAATGCTGTGGTAGGTGTTCGGTCTTTTTAGTTGATGGAAAAGCGGCGGGCTGTGGTCTGCTTGGTGAACTGGGACGCGATTTCGGGGAGAGCCTTTTTCAGGGCGGTGCTGTCCAAGCGGCTGCTGGTGAAGGTTTTCCACGAAACCTTGAAGGCTCCCGCAAGCAGCGTTTCTTCCTCGCCCATCACGGCCTTGATTTCGTCTTCCATGCTGGTGATTTCCGCTTCCAGCTCTTCCTTCATCCGCTTGAGTTCCATCAGTTCCTTGACCTTGCTTTCCATGTTGGGGTTACTCATTGTGTTTGCCTCCTTTTGATTGGGAACTTGCTGTTCCTCTTTACAGTTATTATTATACACGCTAGAGTGTCACTTGTCAATAGTAAAATGAAATTTTATAGTGAATTATTTCACTCTATCTTGACTGTTGACACATGGAAGTGTATAATTTCAAACAATAGGAGGGATGAAGATGGGACTTTCAATCAGCGAGAAGATTAAAATTGTCCTGAAGCGGCGAGGGATGACCATGGGACAGCTTGCAGAACAGACAAACCAGACCAGACAAAACCTTTCCAACAAGATGAGCCGCGACAATTTTCCCGAAAAGGAGCTGCGAGAAATCGCGGATGCTTTGGGGTGTGATTTGGAGATCAACCTCATCATGCGAGACAGCGGCGAAAAGGTATAAAAAGCATAAACGCAAAAATGCGGGAACAGCATGGCCTTTTTTGTGCCTTGCTGTCCCCGCTGCTATAGGGGCGTGGTTTATGGGATAAAAAATTCTGCGCTGCCCCTATTCGCCTTTTGCTGGCCCGCGCCCTTTCTAAATCGTCTCACAATTTCAGAATTCGGGACAGGATGGATGTCTGCTGCGGTCGCATAGCCCTTTGCTTCCAAAGCAACCGCCATGCTGTTGTCGAAGGCTTCGAGTATTGCTTCGCTTTCTTCTATGGTTATCAGGCCGATTGCAAGCGCATCGGAAAGGCTCATTCTGTCAAGCGCCGCCAGCGAATCTGAGCAAGAGATAGGCCAATGGCTGTGCAGTCTGTTCATGTTCATCGGCCAAGCCTTCCAATCGAATCAAATAAATCCTTGATGGCGGCTTTGGCTTTGGAGAAGGATTGCTTGTCAATTTCAATACCCACCTTGCGCTGCCCCACCTGCTTTGTAACTTCCTTTTGCACGGCATCGGGAATATCACGGCGAACATCCGCCGCCGCGGCTTCAGCGGTCGCGTCCGCATACTCGCAGTAATCGCGGATGTGCTGCGTGTGCTGGCCCTCTCCATTGAAAGCGGCCTTCATTTCCATCTAATGCTTGAGCACGGAGGCCTTCATTCGGTCTATGTTCATATCATATTTCTTCCTTTCTTTTTCTGTTGTATCCGAACGAGCTTCGCTCGTTCGGGGGCTGATAAAGCATCGCATGCGATGCTTTATCGCCCGATATTATCTTCTCAAAAAGTGTGTATTTTTGCTTCACTTAATAGACTATCTTTTATCTGACGCAAAAAGGCACACAAATTTCTGCGACGGGAACAGACGATTATTGATCGATCCACGCGGTTCCCGTGATGTGTGAACCGAGACAGCGATACCTGCCCTAGGCATCGACCACTGTCACGGTCGTGCTGTCGATGGCGTTCAGGTCATAGAACAAATACTGTCTTGCTTTTGATACGGTGCTTTTAGACAGATATAGGGCTTCCGCAATCTGCGAGGATGTAATCAGCTCCTGCGTGTTGCCCAGCACAAAAAGCCATACCTTCAGCGCCGCCGACCAATCCAAGCCGTTGCCCTTGCAGGTCTTGACGGCAATCACCCAATCGCGGCGAATGCGAATCACGTTGCGGTCGCGTTCGGCCTTTTTCGCCAAGGTCAGCGTCCAAGTGTTGCCGTCCCTGATGGTTTTGATGAGGCTCTTTTCTTCAAGGGCGTTGATTGCGTCCCTGATTTTCACGTTTGTCCTGCTGTTGCGTGTCGCTACGCCAAAGAACTGGCACATATCGGATAGCGTGCCGCGATAGGCCAGATGGCTGTCTGCAAGCACGGTGATGAGCGTCAGCAGCTTGAACTACAGCTTTTCGACGCTGAGCCAGTCCCGTTCAAACTCTACTTCTTCATGCGTTTCTTCCATTTTGCTTTTGCTCCTGTTCCTGAATATAATTGCGAATGAATGCGCGAATCAGCTATGAGGCTGACAGATCGTTTTTCTCTGCCATTCGCATGAATTTCATCTTTTCATCGAATGGCAATCGGATTCCAAGCGTTGTCATGGCGTTCCCTCCTTTCCACAGAAATATGAAGAACAAGCTGTATTGCCTGCTCTCTTTTGACCAACGGGGTTTTATCCGCTTTTCTTTTCTGTAAGAATAGTATACCAAATTTTTTTATATTTTTCAAAGAAACGGCGGAGGAGCGCGGTGGATGTCAGAAGGCTGACAGGCAGCGGCTTTTGTGCTATAATTGCAGCGAAGAAGTTCTGAATCTCTTGATTGTTCTTGAAAAGTTGTAGGGAGTTGCACCATGGCGAAGAATGAAAAACAAAAGTTGAAGCTGCTGTATCTGAAGCAGATATTGGAGGAATACACCGATGAGAACCACGGTCTCACGATGGAGCGGCTGCTGGGGCTATTGGAGCAAAAGGGCATCAAGGCGGAGCGCAAGAGCATCTACGATGATATTTTCGTTCTGGCCGAGGATTTCAACATGGGCATTGAGTTGGACAAGAGCAAGCGTCCGCCCGAATATAAGCTCTTGGACAGGCAGTTTGAATTGCCCGAGCTGAAAATGATGGTGGACAGCATCGCTTCCTCCAAGTTTCTTTCCGAAGCTAAGACAAAAACGCTGATTCAGAAATTGGAAACACTGTGCAGCAGCTATCAGGCGCGGGCGCTCAACCGCGAGGTGACGCTTGCCAATCGGGTCAAGAGCATGAACAACACCATTCACATCAACGTCGATCAGCTTCATGTGGCGATTGCAGAAAACACGCAAGTCAAGTTCCGCTATTTCGACTATGACCTGAACAAGCAGCGCAGGTATTTCAAAAAGGGCGAATGTTATGTGGTCAGCCCGTGGCGGATGCTTTACGCGGACGATAACTACTATCTCTTGGCGTGGGACGCGAAGGAAGAAAAGTTCAAGCATTTCCGCGTGGACAAGATGGACGGCGTGGCGCAGGTGCTCCTTGGAAACATCAGAGTTGCCCGCGAAGGGGCGGAGGCGTTCGACAAGCTGGACATGTCCGCCTACACCCAATATACCTTTTCCATGTTCGGCGGCGAAGTTGAACACGTCACGATGATTTTTCAGAACCGCATGATGGGAGCCGTGATGGACAGATTTGGGCGGGATGTCGTGGTCTTGAAGGAGGACGAAAGACATTTCAGAATCACCGTGCCCGTGGCTGTCAGTCAGCAGTTCTTCGGCTGGGTGTTCAGTCTTGGCAAGACGGTTCGCATTGCCGCGCCCGAGGCTGTGAGGGAGAAAATGAAAGCGTCTCTGGAGGAAATCAGCAAACGATACAGCGAATAAGCAAGCGGGAGCACCGAGGCATTTTCTTCGGTGCTCCCGCTTTTTGTAAACGAAAGGCTATTGACGCTGGGTATCGCTACAGCTACAATGAAGTGGCATAATTGAGTGGCATAATTTCTGCACAAATTGCCTCTGCGCGGCTGTCATATGGCATAAACGGCATAATTTTCTCAGAAAGGAGAGCAAAATTCGCGGCATAATGAAAAGGGAGACGCTCTTTCGAGCATCCCCCGCAAACCCTTGTGATTGCTTGCTTTTCTTACTTGCCGAAGTAGCGCTTCAGCAGGCCCTCGAAGGCCTTGCCGTGACGGGCTTCGTGCGAGGTTCCAGCCCTTCGGGCCTCCACCTCGCGGGTGGAGCTTCGACGCTGAAAAGGCTTGATATTGTGGGGCTTTGAGCGGGCTTCAACGAACGGCGGCGAGGGTGACAGCGGCGCAAAACGCGAGGTTCTTTTCAAAAAGGCACCATAAAAATGCTGATTTGAGGAGGACAAGACAATGGCAAAACAGGCAGACACGGGCGTTTATCAGTTGAAGGATGGAAACTGGGGCTACCGATTCAAGGTTTTTGTCGATGGGAAAGCGATTTACAAGAAATGTAGCAGGGATGAAAACGGCAATCGATTTTTCAACAAACGCACAGCCATAGAAGCGAGAAAGCGCGCTATCAGGGAACAAAAGCAAACAGCGGGAAAGGGCGATTGTGTGTCTATCCCACAGAAAGAAAAGACCTATGCCGAGGTCTATAAGGAATACTGCGAAAATGGCAGAAAGGATAGAGCATACAATACACGCAAGAAGCAGGACAGTCTATGGGACAATCATATGAAAGTGCGGTTTGGCAAGCGAAAGTTGACTGCGGTTTCAGTGGGCGAAATTCAGGATTATCTAACCGTCTTATATTATGAAGATGGGTATTCGTATCTGTATGTCGAAAGTTTCCTGAAAATGTTCTATCTGATATTGGGACAGGCGTATTCCCGAGGATATATGGAAACGATGGACTACAACCGCTTTTGTGTCAACAGGGACACAAAAATTCATATGCCGAAAAAGAAAGTGGATGAAGATGAGGATATTCGCATTTTCACAAAGGACGAATTGGCGGTGATGGACGAATATTTTGTAGGCACCAACGTCGAAACAGCGTATTTGCTGGGGCGCTATTGTGGCTTGCGCATTAACGAATGTTTTGGCTTGAAGTGGGAACAGATAGACACAAAGCGCGGTATCATTCGCATAGAACAGCAGGAACAGTATCAGAATGGGCTTATCAAACTGGTTCCGCTAAAGACACGCAATGCCCGACGCACAATTTATATGTGCGATAAGGTAAAGGCCCATTTTGAGCGATTGGAGGCGCAACGAAACGCATTCACGCCCGAGAATGAGCAAATCAGGCAGCAGAACCAGCGATTTATCATCGACACGAACGGTGAAAAGATTTCTTCCTTGGAATTGGTGAATACCCTCCCAAACGGGAAAATTCAGACTGTCAATTCGATGAAATACCATTCACGGGTAATGAAACAAAAGTATGACATAGATTTCAAATATCATTTTCTGCGTCATACGTATGGAACCCATTTGGCAACACTCAACACGCCTACGCACATTTTGTGCCAGCAGATGGGACACGGAAAAATAGAAACGACAAAGAAATATTATATCGCCGTTTCACAAAACGGGGTGGAGGCACTTCTTGCGAACCTGAACAGAATGTAAAAAAGCCAGAATTGTATCTATCCATAAGGAAAACATACAAAATTGGCAGATGCTAAAGCAACGCCCCGCCTATCCTTTTCTGGATAAGCGGGGCTGATTTTATTTCTGCTCCATTGCTTTGACCTTGCGGTAGAAGGTGGCCTTGGTCAAGCCTGCTTGCTTCATCGCCTCTACCGCAGTTGTTTTGCCCTGTTTCCACGCCTCCACAATCGCGGTGAAGTTGTCGCAGGGCTTGATTTCGGGCCGTCCCATACGGCCCTCCTGCTTGGCAATGGCGATGCCCTCCGCCTGTCTGGAAAGGATTTGTTCGCGCTCAAACTGGGCGAGGCTGGCGAACACAGACAGCATAAACCGCCCTGCGGGGGTGGAGGTGTCGATTTGCTCCTTTTGAGACACGAATGCCACGCCCTTCTTGTTCAGCGCGTCGATGATGTTCAGCAGGTCGCGGGTATCGCGGGCGAGGCGGGAATAGCTTTCCACCTCCACCACGTCGCCCTCGCGCACATAATCCAACATCGCTTGGAGCTGTGGGCGGTTGGTGTCCTTGCCGCTGATTTTTTCCAAATAGATTTTGTCATACAGGGCCTTGTCCTGCTCTTGGCGGGCGGTGTTCTGTTCCTTGGTGCTGACGCGGATGTATTTAATGCGTGCCATTTCGTGTCCCTCCCCTTCTTGAGTAGAGTGTATCATAAATGTGTCAAAAAGTCAATACAAATTATGATACGTCGCAAAATAAAGTTTTCAATATTGTGATACGCACATATGCGCGAATTTTGACCGTCTCACAAGGTATAGTATTTGAGACGCACAGGGGCGGGTGTATTTCGGGAAAATCCAATTTTCGGTTTGTCGTTCCTCTTGGTGTGGGCAGCGTTCCCACCAAATGCGGCGACGATTTTGAAAGACGGTGGAGGACAAAAGCCGATAAGAGAAAATCCCTGCTTTTCATAGACTGATGAAGAAAATAAAAGGAGGTTCATTGCGATGAACGAAGAAAGATTGACCTGTATTTCGGTTCGCCTGACCGATGAAGAATACAAGAATATTCAGGTGCTGGCAAAGAAGGAATATACCACAATGTCGGGCATACTGCGGAAGCTGCTGCGGGATGCCGTGGAAGGGAGCAAAAGCTGATGGGACACAAGCGGACATAGCTGAACATTCAGCGCGACTTGATGAATCGTTACGGCTATCTGATGGACGATTCGGGGCGGGCTTGGAATGAAAGCAAGCTGCGGCAATTGGAGGCCGAGGCGCTGGAGGAAGCGAAGGAAGAATTGCGGCAGTCCGTGCGGGAGGAAATGTCAAAGGCCAACGTCGAAAACGCAAAGCAATTTGCGGGCGAAATGGGCAAGGTGTTCCGATCGCTGGGTCTGCAATGAAGATGGGGAGTGTTTCGCATAGCGAAGCCTCCCCTTTTTTCCATTTTTGTTGGTATTCTTTATAGATACCAACATTTTCGGCGGTTATACTTTTTCATCTGGGCTTTTGAGAATGACATAGCGGTCATTGCCCTTGCGGCCTTCTTTCACCGCATAGCCCGCGCTCAACAGGTTGCGATGAATAGTTGTCCATTTACACAAACGGCCCTGTGGGTTGCGAATGTTGAGGGTAGAACACAGCTGCGATTTATCGGCAGTAAACAACGGACGATTCAGAAAACCATCAGGAACCGAAAGGGCGGAGGGGTCTTTGCTGGGCAGATAGAGGCGGGCAAGGTCGCTGTTCACACGTCCGCGCACCTGAACGCGAGTGTCGTTCTCATAGGAATGGACAATCATATAATCGACGTGAGATTTGATTTTCAGGCTGGTTTCGCTGCTGGCGTTGATGATAAGCAGGTTATATTCCTTGGGAATGGTGAAGGTGTTCAGAATGGCTTCCCGTGCGTCTAACTGCGCTTGGGTCATGGGGTGGTCGGTATTGCTGATGCTCCAAAAGGAAATGGTTTTGAAGCCCTTTTCGCGGGCTATGGCCTCCAGCTTTTTCATTTGCCGAATATGGGAGACAAAGCAAACTCCCTTTTCGTTGGGGTTCAGGATGGACAGCAGATATTCCAGATTGGTGTAGCGAATGACCTCTTTTGTTTCAAACTGGCGAATGACGGTTTGGTCAATGGGCATTTCCGCAAAGGGAGCGTCGAAGCCACCCTTCACCTGCGCAGGTGTGGCAGTCAGCGCAACGACCGTCGTGTTCTCATTGCGCACGGCCATTTCCAGACCGAGACGGGCAATGCTACACAGATTCGGAGCCTTTTCGAAATACTGATACTTCATCAGGCTGTGAAGCTCGTCGCAAATGATGTATTCAAAATGCTGGTAGAAATCGGGGTTTTGTATCAACAAGGAGCCGAATTTTGCATAGGTGATAATGACAACGCGCCTGTCGGTTTCATACATTTCATCGTCATCAAAGCGAATTTCTATGTCACAGTCCTGAACATCGCTCACCCAGCAGGAATAAATGGGCTTGGCGTTGTAGTTTTGAAGGATTTGCTGCTTGCCGTTGATGGTGTCAATCAGATAGACGATTTTGCGGTCTGGCTTTTCAACGGTGGAGGGAAGGGCTGTCAAGGCGAAATAGGTTTTTCCGCTTCCCGTGGGGGCCTTGATAATATTGAGCTTGTTCTTTTGTAGCAGGTTCATTTGAACCAATTCAGACAGATATTTTGTGCCTTTGATGGGAAACACCTCTTTGACATTCTCTTGTTCTTTCTTATGAATATATTATACCAAAATTTTAGATGAAAATCAAAGAATGCGCGGTTGTTCCAGCTCGATTTGGATAAATACGTGGCAAAACACGCGGAAATGATGTGAATCGCGGTCGTTTCACCTGAAAACGACGCGAAACGCAGGAAAACAGACTAAAACGACGCGGATTGATTGATATACACGCCGATTTTGCGTATTTCTACGCAAAACAGCAGAATATATATAAATTCGCCAAAAAACCTTGACATTTTGCGGAGTAGGGGTATACTAAAATTACCAAATGACAGGAGGCATAAATATGCGAATCATTCTCGACACAGACAAGAAAACCATCACTGTTCCTTGGAACTACACCGACAAGCTGGCAGCAATGAACAAGACCATCCGCGAGGCAATGGGCGATGAGGCGAAAACGCTGGATTTTAAGAACTACATTGACGATTGCTGGAAGTATGCGATGGAACATTCCGATACGCAGTTGAAAACGGCGCAGAAGCCCGTCAAGGCAGAAAAGAAGGGCTGATGAATGGCGACAAGAGTAACGCCCGAGGAAATTGTGCGGATACACCAGCTATACGCGAAATACGGTAATTTCGCGGCAGTTGCCCGCGAAGTGGGGCGAAGCGGCTCCACCGTCGCAAAGTATATCCGTATGAAGGGAACACCGACGATTGTGAAGCACACTTTTGAGGAAGTTGTGCGGGCGGTGTGAGGTCAGAAATGACAAAACGAAGGGAGAAAACAAAATGAAAAAATGGATTGCGATGTTGCTTGCTACAGTATTACTGTTGAATATGGGCTGTGCGCTGGCTGATGTAGATACGGAGATTACCTTTCAGGATATTCCGTGGGGAAGTTCCAAGGAGGACGTATATCACATCGTGCTTGAAAAGGGGCTTGCTCAAACAGAAGACGAATACATTTACGAATCTGACGATGGTGGAACTTATCTGAGCTATAACACACAATATAACACCCATTATTGGGAATCGAATCAGTCTGATTTGTTGAGCCGGTTGGATGCCTCCTGGAATTTCAATAAAGAGAAGAAAATTGCCGGCTATAATCTGGACAGACTTAACTTTTCTTTCATTACCGAGAATGACGAAACACACCTGATTTATGTTGAGGTAATGTTGGACTGGAAAAGCAATGAGGAAGAAGCCTATGCCGACCTTCAACAGAAACTGACAACGGTGTATGGTGAGGGGTTTCATCAGGCAGATACCAACGGAATACTGAATTATTATCTCTGGAAGGGCTCAGATAATACTGCTGTAATGTTGAGCTACAATCAGTATAGCCTTCATCTGTATTACGGTATGCTGGACGTGGATGAGCGTCTGGCACAGATAGAAGCGCAGATAGAACCTGTTGACCACGACGATACCAGCGGCCTGTAAGCTCAAAAACCCCGCCTCCCCTCTCGGGCGGCGGGGATTTCTGCTTTCTACCGCCAAAATTGTATTTCTCTAAAAAGAATACCAACAAAATTGGCAGGATGGAGGAACAGGGTTGACACGGTAAAGGCGTAAAACTATACTGTATTTATGGGCACTTTTGAAAAGGCACCATTGCGTTTATTGCTGCTGTTGTCGGCACCAAATGGGGCACTAAACGGCACTTTCCCCTCAAAAAGCACGCAAAAAGCGGGAACCGCCCTTTTACAGGACAGTCCCCGCAAACCCTTGTGATTGCTTGCTTTTCTTACTTGCCGAAGTAGCGCTTCAGCAGGCCCTCGAAGGCCTTGCCGTGACGGGCTTCGTCACGGGCCATTTCATGAACGGTGTCATGGATGGCGTCCAGGCCCAGAGCCTTAGCCTTCTTGGCCAGTTCGGTTTTGCCCATGGTGGCGCCGTTTTCGGCTTCCACGCGGACGGTCAGGTTTTCCTTCGTGGAGGGGGAGACGACCTCGCCCAGTAATTCGGCGAACTTGGCGGCGTGCTCCGCTTCTTCATAGGCCGCCTTTTCCCAGTACAGGCCGATTTCGGGATAGCCCTCCCGATGGGCGGCGCGGGCCATGGCCAGATACATGCCGACCTCGGTGCATTCGCCGGTGAAATTGGCGCGCAGGCCTTCCTTGATTTCTTCAGGCACATCCTTCGCCACGCCGATCACATGCTCGGCGGCCCAGACGGTATCCGATTCCTGCTTCACAAAGGCGCTGGCGGGCGCTTTGCAAACGGGGCACTTTTCCGGGGGCTGATCCCCTTCGTGAACATAACCGCAGATTTTGCAAACCCATTTCATTGTTGTATACCTCCATTGTTTTGATTTTTTTCTTTGGGGGAGGAGCGTCCTTCGCGCCTCACACTTTGTATATACCCGGGATGCGTCCCCTTGAAACACACGAATCAAAATATTTTTTTATTTTCCCGGATATTTTTCAAGGGCCTCCACAAAGCGGCGCAGAAACGCTTCCTCGCCCAGGGTGTTGATCTTAAAGAAGATGGCCTGGCTGCCGCCCGAGGTGACGGCCAGCAGGCGCAGCGCGTCGTTCCGGCCAAAGAGGGTGACGGTGAGGGTGAGGCGGTTATTGCCCAGATAGCTGTAGCGCTCGAACACCCGCACGGCGCAGCGCACGCCGCCTTCTTCAAAGCTGGCGCCGCCCTCCTGGGAGGCGGAAACGCTGCCCGTCATTACGCTGCGCTCGATATAGGAAAGCAGCGCGTCAAAGCTGCCCCGGAATTGGGCCTGATATTGCGCCATGAAAATCCCCCCTTTTTGAAAACACCCAGCGCCAGCGAAAGCGGCTGCCCTCGGGGACGCTGGGTGAAGCGAACATGCGATAAAGAAAGAATTAAATGAAATATTTCTTGATAAACTCGGGGGCGACGGCGTCGTCCACATTCACGCTGAGAACGAATTTTACATTGTGCTTTTCGCTCAGTTCCGCCAGGCGCTGGAAGAAATTTTCGGTGTTTTCAATATCGGTTTTCACCAGCTTCAGGAACGCATCCACGAAAATGACGCTGATATCGAAGTTCTGGGCCAGCATGCCGCACAGGAAGCCGAAGAACATTTCCGGGCTGTCCGAGCCGTATTCGCCCGCGTTGACAAAGCGCACTTCGTGACGCAGATCAAACATATAACGGTTATCATCATCCAGGAAAACCACATCGCCGCGATGCTCCTGAATGGCGGCGTTGGCCATTTCCAAAATCCGCTTCGTTTTGCCGGAACCTTTTTTGCCGTGGATTACCTGTATCATGGGAAAAACCCCCTTTACTATAATGTCTGATCCTATTATACCTGATTCTTTCCAAAATTACCAGCATTATTTTTGTCCGGCCGAAGGCGGGGCGCTTTTCTCTGCGTTGATCCGCTCCAGCAGCTCGTCAAAGCGCATTTCGGGCAGCGCCTGGGCGTTTTGCGGGGCGCGGCCCGCATCCTGGCGGCAGATGGCCGCATATTCGCAATATTCGCAGGGCCCCTTTCCGCCCTTGCCGCACAGGGGGGCGGCGGCGATTTCACCCGCGCGCATACGCTCCGCCAGCTGGGCGGCCATTTTCTCCGCATGGGCGATTAAGGCGCGCATATCCTCCAGCGTGGCCAGCATAGCGCGCTTATCAAAGCCGCCGTCCGCAGTGAGGGTTTTGGGCAGGGTCAGGGGCGGCGTGCCCTCGTCCATGCGGCGCAGAATGGCCGCGTCCTTGAGGGCGACGCCCCGCAGGCACAGCATCCGCGCCAGGGCGTCCTCCACCTGCGCCGTTTCCTCCTGATCGGGCAAAAGGGGATCCGCCACGCGCATATAAAACGCCCCCGCCGGTTCCGCCCCCGGCTCGGTGGAAAGAGCGGCCTGGAGATACAGCAGCAATTGCAGCTGCGCGCCCCAGAAAATTTTCGCAGGGTCCAGCTTTTCCTGGCCGGATTTATAATCCACCACCCGCAGAAACACGCCCTCGTCCCCGGCGTAGCGGTCGATCCGGTCGATCACGCCGCGAACGTATACCGTTTCCCCGTTTTTCAGCTTCAGCGCGATGGGGGGGATGCCCTCCGCATAGCCGAAGCGCACCTCGGCGTTTTCGGGGGAGAAGGCGCTTTGCCGCGCGCCGCGGGTGAACGTCCAGGCGACGCGCCGCAGCACCCGGCGATATTTTTCGCCCAGGGCGCGCATGCGGGCGCTGTCGCCCATCACGCCGGAAAGCAGCTCCTCGAAAAGCGGCGCGGCGGCCTGATCCACCGCCTCGTCGCAGCGCTCTTTATCGATGCGCGGCCAATCGGGCAGCGTGGGCAGCAGCCGCACGAAGCCTTCCAGCGCGCTGTGATAAAAATTGCCCGCGTCGATGGGGGTGAGCGTCCACTCCTTGCGGGGCTTGGGGGCCAGCCCATGCTCCACAAAATGGCGATAGGGGCAGACGGCGAAGCTCTCCAGGCGGCTGACCGACATTACCCGCTCCATGAACAGGGCGTGGGTCAGCGCCCGGGGCAGGGGCGGGGCGGACGGCGGGGGAACGAAGGCCTGACGCAGGGCCTGGGCCCGCGCCTTGGTTTCAGGGGCCTGGCAGAGATATTTCCAGGCTTCCAGCCATTCCCCGTTCAGCGCGCCTTCCCGCGCCTTGGCGCCCAGCGCGTCCAGGGCGGGGCCGGGAGCCAGGGGAAGCCGGGCGGCGCAGCGCTGGCTCACGCCCCCCTCCTCCACCAACTGCGGGAAGAGCCGTCGAATGTGCGAAAGCCCGGCGAAGGGACGCAGCGCGCCGCCCTCCTGCGTGGCCTGGGAGCGGGTGAGGTAAAGATACTGCTCCGGCGCGCTCAGCGCCTTCCAGATATCCAGCCGGGCCAGGCAATCCTTGCCCTCGTCGGAAAGGGAGAAATAGGCGCGCAGGCCCGTCTGGGCCCGCTCCTGCTCCTCGGGGGATAAAAGGCCCGCGTCGGCGGCGGATAGCACGCCGTCCGTCAGGTTCATCAAAAACAACGCCTGGGGCGCAGCCAGGGGCAGCGCGCCGATTTCGCCGCACATCACCGCGTCGGCGGCGGGGGGCAGGGAAGAAAGTTCGCAGGCGTCCAGGCCCGCCTCCAGCCAGACGGCGATTTGCCGGGCGACGGCGGGCGCGCCCGCCAGCAGCGCCTGAGCCTGGGAGAAAAGCTGCGTCAGGCATTCCCACACCTGCCGCGCCTGCACTGCCTCCGCCGCCATGCCCTGGGCCAGCAGGGCCTGCTGCGTTTCCTCCAATTGGATGGAAAGCGCCGTATCTATTACATATTGATCGATGGCCCCCAGGGCGTCCTCCGCGCTTTGGGCGGCGCGCAGGGCCAGGCGCAGGCGCTCCAGCGGCTCCATCAGGGCGGCCCGGGCGGGCTCCGCCTCCGCCCGTTCCTCCGCCGCGCCCCTGGAAAAGGGAGCGAGCCACAGCTTTCCGCGAATGCCATAGGCAAGCAGGTAGTTTTCCAGGGCCCAGGCCGCCTCCTCCCGCACGGGACCATAGCCGGATTTAATCAGATCCAGCATATCGCCGGCGGGATAGCCGTTGGCCGCGGCGCGAAGGGAGGCGAGCAGAAAGCGCGCCGCGCCGTGGCTGGAGGCGGGCAGCTTCCGGGCGATATAGGCGGGGATGCGGTAATCGGCAAGCACAGTGGCCAGCACGCCGGAAAAGCCCGCGTCCCCCAGGGCGACGGCCATTTCGCCAAAGGCCACGCCCCGCTCATGGAGCAGCAGCATTTCCTGGGCGGCAAAATGCGCCTCGAAATAGGGATTAGGGGCTGCGTAGAGGCGAATGGCCTTTTGCGGCCCCTGAAAGGGAACGGCGGGCATGGAGAGATAGCGGCGGGAAAGATGATCCAGCTCGGGCGCGCGCCGGGTGGGTCCGGGAGGCAGCAGCAAAAGGCGGCAGGGAATCCCCTCCGCCTCCGCCGCCCCTTGCAGCCGTCGGGCGCTTTCCAGCACAGGGGCGAAATATTCCTCCCGCCCCAGCGCCAGCAGCACGTCCGCCTCCCGGGCGCATTGGGAAAGCGCCAGCAGCAGGCGGCACATTTGCCCCGTCAGCACGTCGAAGCCGTAAACCAGCGCCCGTGCCCCCTGGGCAAAATCGCATTGAGGGATGCGGGCCACCAACGCCTCCAGCACGTCCTCGCCGTCCACAAACTGCCCGGCCAGGTGCTGCGCGTAGGCGGAATACAGCAGGGCCAGATCCTGAAATTTATCTTGTTCCGCCCCCTCGGGCAGGGCGCCGGCGTATTCCTTTAATTGCTCCGGCGAAACGCCCGCCCGCTTAAAATCCGCGATCAGAGCCCCCGCGCGCTGAATAAAGCCCTGCTTTTGCGCGGCGCTTTCAAAATAACGCAGCTGTTTCTGACATTGCAAAAGCGCCCGAGCCAAAGCAAATTGCTTTCCTCGGGCGTCGATGCGCACCCGGCCGTCCGCCCCGGTTTGGGCGAAAACGCGCTCCGTCAGCCGGGAGGGGGAGAGCACCTCCAGGTCGAAAAAGCCGGGGGCGTTCAGGCCTTCCAGCAAATCGCGCTCCGTTTGCAGGGTGTACTGCTCCGGTACGATCACCAGCGTCCGCCCGCCCTCGGCGGCCAGGGCGATGAGTTTCCGCTTCAGCGTTTCTCCGTTTCCGCCAAGTATTTTCAGCATGAGGTTTTCCTCGCGTGCATGATTCAAAAATCTAAAACAAATTTTATTTGAGGAAGCACGTCATCATGTAGCCCACCGTGTTGCCATAGCGCACCTGCGTCCATTCGTCGCCGGGGGTGAGCACCGTCACCTGCGCGCCGGAATACACCCGCTGATAAACCGTGCCCGAGCTTTTGCTGGGGGCGGAGCGAAGGTTCACATAGGTGTTGCCGTTCTGCACGGTTTTGACGAAGGAGGAAACGTTGTACAGCTTCAGATACTTCGTCATGATATAGCCCGTGTTGCCCGAAGCGCTGCCGTATACCTTGCACCAGGCTTCGCCCGGAGCCACCACCTCAAAGCGGATGCCGTTTTTATACTGAGCGATGATCTTGGCGGAGGTAGAGGGCTGGGCGCGAAGATTCAAAAACTGAGTGGGCTTAGGATTGTTGACGATGGCGTAGCCCTTCGTGGCGGGGCGGGGATTGGCGGGGGAAGGCGTGATGGGGGGGAGCTGGGAAGAGGACGCGGTAACATAGGCGGAAACCATATACCCCGTCAGGCCGTTCACGCTGACCTTCCAGAAATCCCGGCCCTTGAGCAGCACGGTGACGGGCGTGCCCGAGGAATACTGCCCCAGGATGGAGGAACCGTCGAAGGTGGGGGCGCTGCGCAGGTTCACCTTGCCGCTGTTGGGGGATTTGACGTAGGCCGCCGTGCCGCCGTTGCCGCCGGCGTTGATGCGCACGAACTCCTGGCGGAAATAGCCCGTCAGGCCGTCGATTTCCACCTGATACCAGCCCGTCACGGCGGAAACCACCCGGAAGACGGCGCCGTTGTAATAGATGCCCAGAACAGGGGCGGTGAGGCTGGGATACTGGCGCAGATTCAAAAACTGCGTGGAAACGGGGTTATTCACCACGCCGGTGGTGGTATCCGTCGTTCCGGAGGTGACGAGGAAATTCTTGCTCATATACCCCGTCAGGCCGGAATTGACGATGACCACATAATACCAATTACCGCTTTCCCCCAGCAGGCGCACCCACGCGCCCTCAGGCGCGCTGCCCAGCCATCCGTATTCCGAGCCGGGGCCCTGGCGCAGGTTCAGATTATCCGTGCCGGATACCACGGCGTAATCTGCGACGATATCGGCCCGGACGGCCAGAGGCGCGCCGCAGAGCAGCAGCGATACGACGGTGAAGAGAATCAGGGTTTTTCCGAGAAAATGGCGTTTCATGGCGCTCTCCCTCCCAAGGTTTGCTGTGGGTTTCATCAATATGGACGAATCAGGGGATGATTTTGTTCCCTGAATTTGGCGATAAAACAAAGAATATTTGCAAATCACAGCAGATCCACCAGCACCCGGTTTTGCAGATCCATGCCCCGCCGGGTGAGGCGCAGAAAGCCGTCCTCCCAAACAACCAGCCCGGAGGCCAGGGATTTTTCCAGCTTTTTGCCATAGACGGCCTGCAGGGATACGCCGTGAGCGCGCGCAAATTCCTTTTCGGATACGCCCCGCATGGTACGCAGGCCCAGCATCACGCTTTCAAAGCGCGCGTCCTCGGGGGATAGCGGCGTGATTTCCGGCGGCTCGCCCCGCAGATACGCCCGGGGATCGGGGGCGTTGCGATAGCGCTGATTTCCCAAAAAACCGCAGGCGGCGCTGCCCACGCCCAGATATTCCTTGCGGTTCCAGCAATCCAGGTTGTGGCGGCAGGCATAGCCGGGCAGGGCAAAATTGCTGATTTCGTATTGCGCAAAGCCGTGGCGAGCCAGCGTCTCCCGGCAAAGCTCGTATTCCGCCCGCTCGATTTCCTCATCGGGCAGCGCCCATTCCCCCGCCTGCACCCGGGCGGCGAGGGGCGTGCCCTCCTCGACGATGAGCCCGTAGCAGGAAAGATGCTTGGGGGAGAGCGCCAGGGCGGCCGCCAGCGTTTCCGCCGCGTCCGCCGCCGTCTGGCCGGGCAAGCCCAGCATCAAATCCAAATTCAGGTTGTGAAAGCCCGCTTCCCGGGAAAGTCGCACCGCGTCCGCCACCTGCGGCCAAGAATGAATGCGGCCCAGCGCCCTCAGCAGCCGCGGCTGGGAGGCCTGCGCCCCCAGGGACAGGCGGTTCACCCCGTTTTCTCGCAGGACGGAGAGAAATTCCGGCCCCATCGTGCCGGGATTGCATTCGCATGTGCATTCCGCCTCCGGCGCGAAGGAAAAAAGGCGGCGCGCCTCCGAAAGCACCTCTCCCATCAGCGCCGGGGGAAAAATCGAGGGCGTGCCGCCGCCCAGATACATCGTTTCAACGCGGAAATCCTCCCGCGCCGCCCAGGCGCGCATTTCGTTTTTCAGCGCTTGGGCATAGGCGGGCATCGCCTCCTCCAGCCCGGAAAAGGAGGGAAAATCGCAGTACGCGCATTTCTGCACGCAGAAAGGAAAATGCACATACAGCCCGACGCTTCTCATGGCAGCGTGACGGCGTACACATCGCTGTCGCAGGCCAGCAGGGCCACCCCGTTTTTCAGCATGCCCAGATACCCCGTCACCGCCGCGCCGCCCAACTCGGCGGGCATGCTGATGGCGGAAAAACGCTGGGCGTTTATATCCGCCCGGTAAATGGTATCGTGGGAGAAGGCGTATACCCGGCGGTTATACAGCGCCGCGCCTACGCAGGCGGAGGGTAGCGTGAAGCGCTTATCCGTTTTGCCGGAAAGCAGGCGCAGCTGGCTGATGCCATCCTGCGCGCCGCTGGAGGCAAGGGAAAAGAGCATCATGGCCGTGCTGCCGCTCACCTGGTGATCCTGCAAATGCCAGCCGTATACCAGTACGGTGCCGCTTGTATCCTGGGTGCCGCGATAATCAAAGCGGCGAAGCTGCCGGGTGCTGACCACGTTCAATTGGCCCCCGGCGTAAATCACCGCATAGGCCAGCGATTCGCCCAGGGAGATTTCTCCTGAATTGCTCATGTTCACCCGGAAGGTGTGCATGATGGTGTTGGGCACGGTGCCGTATACGTCCAGGGAGGTGGTCCAGAGATATTCGCCGTTATCGAAAAAGCCCAGATCGAGAATGAGCATATCCTCGTAGGCGGCGGTTTCATTATCCACGGTGGTGCCCTGCATATCCTTGATGACCAGGGAGGGGCTCACATCGCTGCCCAGCACCACCGCCACATATTTGCTGCCCGGCCGGGCAAATTGAATCACGTCGGCCAGATTTTCATTATAAGTGGAATAGCCGTTTTTATTGATGATATGCAGCTGTGTGCCCGTCCAGGCCACCACCGTATTTTCATTGCAGCTGAACGCCGCCCCCGAGCCCAGGGTGTAGCTCCATTTTTCGCCGCCGCGGGCGTTCAGGCAAAAGAGGGTCATGCCGTCGTAATACAGCACGCTGTCGCCAAAGGGCGTTACATCCTGGGTGGCCACGCAGCGCAGGCGCATGGCGCCCACGGCGCGGCTGCCGCCCCGGAACACGCCCAGCGCAGCCAGCACAATCAGCAGCGCCAGCCCCGCGATGGCGGCCCAGGTGATAATCCGGCGTTTTTGATCCATGGGTTTGGAAATCTGCATGCCTTCAACCAGCTTTCAAAGGAAGATCGGGGGGAAGCGCGGCGCTTCTTCGCTGCGGCTCATTGCGGCGAAAAGGGAAAAATCACAGGGACTTTTCCCGGTTATATGTAGTGTGATTACCGCTGTGCGGTTTACGAACCGCCGCCCAGCGACCCGGAAAATGCTAAAGCATTTTCCTAATCCTTATTGTATCATCCTTTTTCATCCGCGTCAAACAAAGCAAGAATATCCTGCTCGCTTAATTTGGTGGGCATTTCCTCGCCGGGGGTAATCAGCTTGTCAAAGAGGCGGCGCTTGCGGTCGCTCATGCGCAGCACCTGCTCCTCGATGGAATTATGCACCACCAGCCGCAGCACCTCCACCTTCTTGGTCTGGCCGATGCGATGGGCACGGCCCGTGGCCTGCTCCTCGGCGGTTGGGTTCCACCAGGGATCGTAATGAATCACCAGGTCGGCTCCGGTCAGGTTCAGGCCCGTGCCTCCCGCCTTGAGGGAGATGAGGAACACGTTCGCTTCCCCGTCGTTAAAGCGCTGGGTCAGGCTCACGCGCTGGGAGGCGGGGGTTTCGCCGTCCAGATACAGATAGGAGACGCCCTCCGCCGTCAGCCGCTTTTCGATTAAATGCAGCATGGAGGTAAACTGGGAAAAAATCAGGGCGCGCCGGCCCGCCGCCAGGGCGGGGGGCAGCACATCCATCAGCAACTCCAATTTTCCCGAAACTCCCTGATAATCGGGCAGGCACAGGGCGGGATGGCAGCAGATTTGCCGCAGCTCGGTAATGGCGGAAAGCACCTCCGCCCGGCCGCGGTTGAGGCCCTTGCTGCGCAGGATTTCGTCCACCCGCTCACGCTTTTGCAGCAGCGCCGCGTCGTATACCCGGCGCTGTTCGGGGGGCAGTTCGGCCATGAGCACGCTTTCCAGCTTCTCCGGCAGCTCGCCCAGCACGTCGCCCTTGAGGCGGCGCATCAGGAAGGGACGAATGCGGCGGCGCAGATCCTCCGCGTTTTGCCCCTCGCCCCAGCGGCGCAGAAAATCCGTGTATCGTGGCAAATAACCGGGCAGCACAAAATCGAACAGCGACCATAGCTCTCCGGCGTGGTTTTCCATGGGCGTGCCGGTGAGGGCGATGCGAGTTTGAGCGGTGAGCTGCTTGACCGCGTGGGCCCCTACGCTTTGCACGTTTTTAATCTGCTGCGCTTCATCCAATACGGCGAAGCGAAAGGGGATATCCGCCATCAGCGCGATGTCCCGCCGAATCAGGGGATAGCTGGTGATGGCCACGTCGGGGGCGTTTTCCCCCCGCAGCCGCTCGATCTGCTCCGCCCGGGCGGCCTGATTGCCCGAAAGCATCAGCACGGAAAGCTGCGGCGTGAAATGCCTGCATTCGTTCAGCCAGTTATAGGTAAGCGAGGTGGGGGCTACGATCAGGGAGGGCATGCGCTCCTTTTCATGCTGCACGCAGGAAAGCAGGGCGGACAGCGTCTGCACCGTTTTGCCCAGGCCCATATCGTCCGCCAGGATGCCGCCCATACCCAGGGCGTGCAGCGAAAGCAGCCATTCATAGCCCCGCTGCTGATAGGGCCGCAGGCAGGAAACGGGGGGCGGGGGCGCGGTGAAGGAAAGGGAGGAAGCCTGCTTGGCCCCTTCGTCCAGCACCACGTCCAGGTGGTTCTCCCGAATCAGCGCCCCCAGATAGGCCGCCCAGCACGCCGCCAGATCGGAGCGGCCCGTGGCCTCCTGCGATTCCGCCACGGCCTCCGCCAGGGGCTGCCAGCTTTCCATGTCGCTCAGATCCAGGAACGTTCCATCCTTGAAGCGGAAATAGCGCCGCCGCCGCCGCAGCGCCTCCATCAGGGGCAGCAGCTCCTCGATAGGGGTATCCCCGTCGCTCATTTCCAGCAGCAGCCGCCCGTTTTTTAGCTGCATCATGCCGTGGAACAGGGGCTTGCGCGGGGTCATGCGGCGGAAATCCTTGCTGAAAAATACCTCCGCCAAGGGGGTCAGCCGCGCGGCGCCGCTCATGACGAAATCGAAGATTCTTTCGCTTCCCGTCAAATACACCTTGCCCCGGCGCACATGAAAGCCCGCCTGGGCCAGTTCGTCCAGCACGGCCCGCTCCGCCGCCGCATCCCGCAGCAGCAGCGCGTCCTTAGGCACGCTTTCGGGCACAAAGGGGTCGATTTCGATTTGCCCGTATTTGAAGGAAACCTGGGCTGTCACCTCCGGCCCCTCTTTATCCAGATACACCTTGGCTGCCAGGGGCAAATGCAGAAAGGCGTTTTCCAGGGCGGGATCGATGGTCACCGTGCCCACCCGCAGCAAAAAGGGCAATAGGTCGCTCATCACCCGGGGAGTATCCTGGGGGGAGAAGGAAAAGGTTGCGTCCCGGCCCATGGCGTAACGCTGGAGGGTGGAAAGCAGCGTGCGCTGCTCCGGGGGGGTGAATATGCATTCGCCGTCCGCCAGGATAAAGCGGTAATCCTTCGTCAGCGGGAACAGCCGCTCGGGCAGCTCGGCGGTGATGCTCAGCTTCTGCGGCGCGCCCGCCAAATGAAAATTCAGCGCCAGGGGGCGGGATGCGACGCCGTTTAGGGAATATTGCTCGCCGTTGATTTGCAGCGTGAAGGGGAGGCTTCGCAGCGCGTCCAGCACCCGGGCGGCCACCCGGGGTGTGAGCAGCATCACCCGCGCGTCCGCCCCGGTGAGGGCGCGAACGGCGGGCGCTTCGCAGAATTCCGCCAGAATATCCAGCAGCTTATTTTGGTTTTCGTCAAAGCGCATCCATTGCGGACGGTATTCAAAGCCCTTGCCGAAGGGAAGATTGGTTCCATCCTCCCGGCATTGCAGGAAATGCGGAATGTGGCGCACCACATACAGCCGCTCCTCGCCGATTTTCAGCCCGATGCGCAGGCCTTCACGGGTCAAAAATAAAACCGGGGCCAGCAAAATGCCGTCCGATTCGGGCAGCATGCCGGATACGGCCTCAAACAGCGCGGGCACCGCCTGCTGGGCGCGAAAACGCTCCATTTCGGCCAGCGCGCCGCTGTCCCGGGCGGCCAGCACGGCGGCCACGCCGTGGCGGCAAAGCCTGCCGCCGCAATCGCAATGCGCGCCCCCCGCCGTCACGCGCACCAAGTGCGTGTCCGCGCCGGATACGATGTAGGCGCATTCCTCCCGGGAGCGGCGCGTTTCCCGCACCAGAGTCCGGTGAAAAAGCGCTTTTCCCTGCTCAAATTCTTCGTCGCCCGCTTTTTCGCGCAGCAGCTCCTCAATCCGCATGGACGTCCCCCTTTTGCGCCGATCAAAAAAATGACACATCTTTAAGAAATACGCCGCGATTTGCTTTTTTCCTGCTGCCCTTCAAAAGAAAAAAAGAGGACGGAGAAAAATACTCCGTCGCGTTTTCGCTCTTTGATCGATAAGTGAAAATCCCCATTTCTTATTGCTTGCGGAGAAGCAGGCCCGGTCTTATCCAGTCGGTTTTCTCGGTAGAGGCGCGGGAAAACCGTTCTTCGACCGCCCCAAACTTATTATTTCTTAAAGCCGGGCGGCGATTTCCAGCGCGATTTGGAAGTTATCCAGGCGGTGATTGGCTTCGTGCAAATCGGCCCGTTCCCATTCGGGCAGATCCAGCACGTCCCCCGTCATGAGAAACTGATAGAGGCGGTAATGATAATAATCGCACACGGCTTGCAAGCCCGCCGCTTCCATTTCCACCGTCAGGCAGCCCTCGGCCCGCCGGGCTTGCAGCTTCGCCTGGGTTTCCCGGTAAAATGCGTCGGTGGTCCAGGTTTGGCCCAGGGCATAGGGGAGGCGCAACTCATCGAAAATCGCCGTCAGTTTCCGCGCGCCGGGCATCTGAATATAATCGCTTTCCGGCGCGTAATGATAGGACATCCCCTCGTCCCGGTAAGCGGCGGCGGGAAGCACGAATTTGCCCTTCGTGGCCGCCTGATTCAGGCATCCGGCGGAACCAAAGAAAATAAATTGATTCGCCCCCGTGAGCCAGGCGGCTTCGATGAGATCATTTCCGGCCATGGCCGAGCCGACGGAGGAAAGATAAAAGGCGATACGCTTTCCGCGATATTCCAGGCCGTAGATAGGCTTGGGGCCGTTGCAGCCGCGCAGCTCCGCGATTTTTTCGCAGGGAAAGCGTTCCAGCACATGGGCGTGAATTTTGTGGGAGAAGGTGGCAATGCAAATTTCGCAGCCCCGCCCCCGGGGCCCCAGCGCCAGCTCGGGTGTAATCACCGGCTGGGAGATTGCGTCGAACTGAATCACCTTGTTCCCCTCCTCATTGTTTCACATAGAACGCGCGCCCGCTGCGAAAATGCTCATTTTTTCGAATGAAAGCTGATTTTGTTTTCCGTACCGTTTTTCAGCCGTTCCAGGTTGGAGCGGTGGCGCGCGAAGCCCAGCGCCGCCAGCGCGAAGGCCCATACGCCGTAGGGCCAAACGCCCCGGGAGAGAAGCAGCAGCACAAAGAAAACCGAAAGCATGGTAAGGCTGCCCACGGAGATATAACGCTTCCAATAGATCACCGCCAGGCACAGCGCCACCGCCACGGCTCCCTGCCAGGGAAACAGGATCAGCAGCACGGCAGTGGAGCAGGCGATGCCCTTGCCGCCCTTAAAGCCGAAGAAAAGCGGCCAATTGTGTCCCAGAATTACGCCCAGGCCCGCGGCCATGCCGCCGTACTGCCCTGCGATCAGCAGGCCCAGCAAAACGGAAAGGGCGGCCTTGGCAAAATCCCCCGCGAAGGTGAGCGCCCCGCCCTTGAGCCCCAGCACCCGCAGGGCGTTGCTGGCCCCGGTGTTGTGGCTGCCCTCGGCGCGAATATCATGGCCCTCCTTACGGGCCACCAAAATGCCGGTGGAAAAGCTGCCCAGCAGATAGCCGGCGGCGGCGCAAAGCGCAAGCAGAGCGATCATCCCCGCACATCCTCCTTTTTCTTCTCCCGCAGGGAAAAGCGAATGGGCGTGCCTTCAAAGCCGAAGGCCTTGCGGATGCAGTTTTCCAGATAGCGCTGGTAGGAAAAATGCATCAGTTCCTCCGCGTTGATAAACAGCGCGAAGGTGGGGGGGCAAACGCCCGCCTGGGTGGCGTAATAAATTTTCAGCTTACGCCCGCCCATCATCGGGGGCTGAAGCGCGATCTGCGCGTCGCCGATCACATCGTTCAGCGCGCCCGTGCCCACCCGGCGGCTGGCCTGGGCCCAAACGGAATTCACCATGGGCAGCACGGTCTGCACCCGCTGGCCCGTGAGGGCGGAAAGGAACAGCACGGGGGCGTAATCCATGAATTTGAGATCCTCGATCACCTGCTTGCGGAACTTTTCCAGCGTGCCCGTATCCTTTTCCAGCGCGTCCCATTTATTCACGATTACGATGGCGGCCTTGCCCTCGTCGTGGATCATCCCGGCGATGCGCGCATCCTGCTCGGTCACGCCCTCCTGCGCGTCCACCAGCAGCAGCGCTACATCGCAGCGGCGAATGGCGGCGATGGAGCGCAGCACGCTGTAGCGTTCCAGGGATTCGTCCTCGATGGCGCGCTTGCGGCGGATGCCGGCGGTGTCGATGATGTTGTATTCCGTGCCGTCCGGGCCGGTGAAGGCGGCGTCGATGGCGTCCCGGGTGGTGCCGGGAATATTGCTGACCATGGTGCGCTCCTGGCCCAGCAGGCGGTTCACCAGGGAGGATTTGCCCACGTTGGGACGGCCCACCAGCGCCAGCTGAATCACGTGGCCGCCGTCCTCGTCCGCCTCGTCCTCCCGCTTGGGGGGCAGGCGTTTGACGATCTCATCCAGCAAATCGCCCAGGCCCAGCATGTTGGCCGCGGAAACGCCGATGGGGTCGCCCAGGCCCAGGGCGTAGAATTCGTAGAGCACGTCGGAAAGCCCCGCGTGATCCATTTTATTCACCGCCACCAGCACGGGCTTGCGCGTGCGACGCAGCAGGTTGGCCACTTCCTCGTCGTCCGGGGTCAGGCCTGCCCGCGCGTCGGTGAAAAAGCAGATCACATCCGCCATATCCATGGCGATTTCCGCCTGGCGGCGCATCTGGGCCAGAAGCACATCCTCGCTTTTGGGGTCGATGCCGCCGGTATCGATCAGGGTGAATTTACGGCCGCACCATTCCACATCGGCGTAGATGCGATCCCGGGTCACGCCCGGCACGTCCTCCACGATGGCGATGCGGCGGCCGGATATTTTATTAAAGAAGGTGGATTTTCCCACGTTGGGCCGCCCCACGATGGCGACCAGAGGCTTTGCGGAAGGCATACGGGCTTCGTCCTCCTTAATAATAATGCTTTATGGTTGATTCGCGCCGCCCAGCAGCGCGTTGACGAGGGACGCGCCGTCGTTTTCCACGATGGTCAGGGGCGCGGGCAGCGCGGCGCGCAGCGCGCCCAGGGACATGTCGTCCAGGAACAGATCGCCCTCGTTGCGCAGGGTGTTGCCGCACAGGAGGATTTCATCCTCCGTGGCGGACTGCAATTGCTCCTTCAGATCGCCGCCTGTGAGCAGACCGGTGACGGTGATGGTTTCCCCGAAAAAATGATTGATAATGGGCTGCACCCGCACGGAAACCTCCGGCGGGCCGTATTTGCGCACCCACTCCCGCATTACCGGGGCGATGGATACGCCGCAGGGGATGACCACGCGCCGGGGCACGGCGGGACGGCGGATTTCCGCCGCGGCGGCCTTAAGGGTTTCCTCAAATTTGCGCAGCAGGCCCACGCCGTTTTCCAATTGGGGATAGCCCTCGTATTCCGCGTCCTCGGGCAGGGGCTCCTTGGCGATGAGAAACATTTCATCGGAGGGAAAGACAAAGCGCGTTCCCGCCGTTTGCAGCATTTTTTCCTGAAACGCCCGAGCGGCCTTTATCACCTGGGCGGCCTGGGCCTGGGTGTAGGGCTTCACGGGGTCCAGTCCCTCCCGGAAGCGCGTCAGCCCCACGGGCACCAGCGCGGCGGATTGCGCCGCAGGCCAGAGGGAGGCCAAATCGTTCAGCGTTTTTTCCAAGGCGGGGCCGTCGTTATAGCCGGGGCAGAGCACGATCTGGCAATGAAAATGAAGCCCCGCCTCCGCCAGGCGGCGAAGCCGCGCCAGGATATCCCCGGCATTTTTATTGTGCATCATCCGCACGCGCAGGGCGGGATCGGTGGTATGCACGGAGATATAGAGGGGGCTGGCCTTGCGGCGCAGAATCCGCTGAAACTCCTGCTCGTCCACGTTGGTCAGCGTCACATAATTGCCCATCATCAGGGAAAGCCGCCAGTCGTCGTCCTTCACATACAGGGAAGGACGCATATTCGGGGGCATCTGATCGATGAAGCAGAAAACGCATTTATTGCGGCAGGTGCGGGGCTTGCAGGCCAGGGTGTCGGCCAATTGCAGGCCCAGGCCCGTTTCCCGGGCCTTGATAATGCGAATGCTTTTTTCCGTTCCATCCGCCTGGCGAATCAGCACGTCCAGCTTGGCGCGGCTGGAAAGCGCCTGGTAATCGATTTCATCCAAAATGGGCTCGCCATTGATGGCGACGAGGCTGTCGCCCGCCCGGATTCCCCGGCGATACGCCACGCCGTGGGGCTGCACGCCCAGAATTAAATGCGCCATGAAAGGCCCTCTCCTTTCCTGTGCGGATGCATCTTCTTATTATGAAGCAAATCGCGGTTATTGTCAAGTTTTTGCCCTTCGCAAAGCGAAAACGGCATGTATCCGCGTCAAACATAGGTTACACAAAGCACAGAGAGCATAGTCAAGGGAAAGGTGGAGATTTGCGAAGCAAATACAACCTGACCTTGACTGTGGTAAGAAAGCAATACAATGGGAG
>CAKULG010000007.1 GCA_934667105.1 uncultured Clostridia bacterium | reverse complement strand
TTCTGTAAGGACGGCTTTGGAGACGGTTATCATTTGGTTATCAGAGTCGATTTGGGCTGGGCCAAAACGCTGTGCCGCAAGGGTTTTCGCCTTTTCGGCGGTCATTCCCACTCAATGGAGGCCGGGGGCTTGGTGGTAACATCCAGCAGGACGCGATTCACATGCTTCACTTCGTTCACGATCCTGCGGCTGATTAAAGCGAGGGTGTCATAGGGGATGCGGGCCCAATCGGCGGTCATAAAATCGTCGGTGGTGACGGCGCGGATAGCCACGGCGTAATCATAGGTGCGCTCGTCGCCCATCACGCCCACGGAGCGGGTGCCCGTCAGCACGGTGAAATACTGGCTGATTTCCCGATCCAGGCCCGCCTTGGCGATTTCCTCCCGAAGGATTGCGTCGCTTTCCCGCACGATGGAAACCTTTTCTTCCGTCAAATCGCCCATCACACGGATGGCCAGGCCCGGACCCGGGAAGGGCTGCCGCCAGACAAGAGAGGCGGGCAAGCCCAGCGCAATTCCCAGTTGCCGCACTTCATCCTTAAAAAGCATGCGCAGGGGCTCAATCAGGGAGGTGAAGCCCAGCTCAGCGGGCAGGCCGCCCACGTTGTGATGGCTCTTGATGACATGGCTGCCCTGGGTGGCGCCGCTCTCGATCACATCGGGATAAATGGTGCCCTGGGCAAAATGATCCAGCTTGCCCAGCTTGCGGGATTCTTCTTTGAATACCTCCACAAACTCGCGGCCAATAATTTTCCGTTTTCTTTCGGGATCGGATACGCCCTCCAGCGCCTGCATAAAGCGCGTCCGAGCGTCCACGGCGATAAGGCGGGTTTTGAAGGTGCTGGTGAACACATCGCGCACCTGCTCAAATTCGCCCTTGCGCAAAAAGCCGTGATCCACAAAAACGCAGGTGAGCTGCTCGCCGATGGCCTTGGAAAGCAGCGCGGCCGCCACGGCGCTGTCCACACCGCCGGAAAGGCCCAGCAGCACGGTTTCCTTGCCCACGCTCTCCCGGATCAGCTGAATCTGCTGCTGCGCGTAGCTGCCCATTTCCCAATCGCCTGCGCAGCCGCAGACGTCAAAAAGGAAGCGTTCGATAATCTTCATCCCGTTTTCCGTGTGGGTCACTTCGGGATGGAACTGCACGCCGTAAAGCTTCTTTTCAGGGTGCGACATGGCCGCGATGGGGCAGGTATCCGTGCTGGCGATGACGCGGAACCCTTCGGGGACCTGCACCACCTGGTAGGTATGGCTCATCCAGCAGGCGTTTTCTTCCCGCATATCCTGGAGCAGCGCTTCTTCCCGGCGCATCCGGACATTGACCAGCCCGTATTCCCGCTTGGAGGCAGGGGCGACCCGGCCGCCCAGGGCGTGGCCCATCCACTGCATGCCGTAGCAAATGCCCAGCACCGGAATACCCGCTTCAAAAATGCCCTCGGCGCCGCGGGGCGCGTTTTCATCCAGCACGCTGGCAGGGCCGCCGCTGAAGATGACGCCCTTGGGGGCCAACGCCTGAATCTGCTCCAGGCTGGCCGAATAGGGCAGCACCTGAGAATAAACGTGCGCCTGGCGCACCCGGCGCGCGATCAACTGGGTATACTGCCCGCCAAAATCCAGAATAACGATGGTTTCCTGCTGCAAATTGCAACACCCTTCCCTTTCTTCTGTGCCCTCATGCGCGATAAAAGGCCATGGAGAAAAAGAACGCGGGCGCCATGCTGTGAAGCCGAGCGCCCCTTCTTTTTTCGCTTCGCCTTTATTATCGCACGAAACGCGCCGATAGGCAACCCCTTTTTTCCCTGTGCGCGTCAAAATTAACGGTGCAGGACGGAATTCAACCACTTATTATGGCGAACCCAGGGACTTTGCCAGCCGTTGCGGGCGTAACTTCGCCAGGCCTGCCGGGCGCGCCGCCGCTGCGCAAGGGCCTCGCGGTATTCGTAAAATCGCATCATTGCACCCCCTTCCAGAAAAAGGCTGCCCGATTTTTCCCTATTTATTCCCATTTTTCTTCCATTTGCCTCTTACAAAGCGCGGATAGAGCAGAAAAAAACGCAACGCGAATTCCGCCATGGAAAGGGCCCACACGCCCGCGAGATTCAGCCGCAGCCCCCGCACCGCCAGCAGCGTCAGCGCGGGACGCACGGCCCCCACGCAAAGCGCCGCCGTCAGGGCGACGAACAGGTTATCCCCCGCCCCTCGCAACGCGCCGGTCAGGGCCACCGCCCCCGTCTGAAAGGGCTGAAGCAGCGCCAAGGCAATCATGGCCTCCGCAGCCTGTGCCGCCACCTCCCCCGCCTGCGGCGTGCTTGCGCCGATGAAAGCGCCTGCTAAAAATTTCCGGCCCCAAATGATTCCCGCGCATAATATCAGCGAGATTAACAGCGCCATTCGCTGGCTGATTTTCCCATACAAAAGCGCCGCGTCCGGCCGCTTTTTTCCCAGGCTCTGGCCCGTCAGCGCCGTAGCCGCCATGCCCAGGCCATCTCCGACGTTCAGGGTGAGATTGCATATTTGCAGGCATATCTGGTTGGCAGCGTACAGCACGGTGCCCAATGAAAAAACGATGCGCCCATACAGAAAAAAGCCGAATCGCATGCCCGCTTGTTCCAGGGCCGCACTGCCGCTCACCTGTATAACCGCCCGAAGAATTGCGCCGTCCATGCAAAAAAAGCCGCTGCGTTCCAGTCGTAAATATCGTTTTTTCCCAATGAATAGCGTGCCAAGGGCCAGCAGACACGTTACCGCCGTTCCGGCGGCGGAAGCCAACGCCGCTCCCATCACCGCCAGGCGAGGGAAGCCCCAATTCCCGCCGATGAGGCAGTAATTCAACAGCGCGTTTACCCCGTTGCCCGCCAGATTGACAAAAAATGCGATACGCGTTCCGCCGATTCCGCGCTGGGCGGCGCAGACGCACATGGAAACCGCATTCAAAGGCAGCGCGTATGCCGTAATGCGGAAATACGCCTCCGCATTCTGAAGCACGCTTTCGTTTTCTGCCCGCGCGCCCCCGGCCAGGCGCATCAACGGGCCGTTAAAAAGTAACGCCAGCCCGCCCAGCGCCAGGGAAAGCCCCAGGGCGAGGAGCATCGCGTTTCGCAAAACGGCGTTCACCGCCGCCTGGCTTCCTTCCCCTTTCCGCCGGGCCGTCACGGCGGACACGCCCACGTTCAGCGCAAAGAAAAGCCCCAGCAGCAGCATCCGCGGCTGCGTGGTCAGCCCCACGGCGGCCAGCGCCTCCGCCCCCAGGGCCCTGCCCACCATCAGCGCGTCAATCGCCCCCGTCAGGCTCATAAGCGCCGTTTCAGCCACGGCGGGCAGCGCCAGCCGGGCCGTTTTTTTCCATGCCGCCCCGGCTTCAGGCGTTTCCTCGCGCCGCGCCCCGTTTTTTTCCGCGCATTCCGGCGCGAAAAAGCGCCGCAATAATTCCCAGCCCATGCGTTTTTCCTTCCTCTCCGCGTTCAGCTTTCCCGCGTGGCTGATTTTCCATGCTTTCGCCCATTCGCCGCCTTGAAAAAATTCGCATTTGCTTTTTTCGCTTTTTTCGCTATAATGCTTTTTGTGCGAAAAGATTTTTGAAGGGAGTGCATAAGAATGCATGCAACCGGGAAATATATTTTTGTTGAATACGCGGGCGTTCCGCTGACTCTGTGTAATCAGCGCTGCCGGGAATGGCGGCACCCCTACGGCTATCAGGGATCCGCCGCCACGTTGAGCAGCGCGGGCTGCGGCGTGTTCGCAACAGCTCACGCGACGCAGTATATCAGCGGACGTTTTCTGCTGCCCGACGCGCTGGCGGAATTTTCCCTGCAAAACGGCGGACGGGGAGACGACGGCACCGATCGTCCCGCGCTGCTTTCCGCCATGGAAAAAAGCGGCCTGGCCGCCGCCTGCGGCTTTTCCTATCATTTCGACGGCCTGCTCAACGACCGCGAACAGCTTTTCAGCCATCTCCTGGAGGGAGGCGTAGCCCTTTGCAATCTGCGGCCCGGCCACATTGTGGCGCTGCTGGGCGCGCGGAGGGAAAACGGCGAAGCGCAGGTACTGGCCATGGACAGCTACAGCGAAAGCGGCGACGCGCGCATTCTGCCCGTTCTGCGCGGCTGCCTGCCGGGCAGTGAAATTATTTCGCCCCTTCGCAATAACGAGGGGGTGTGCGGCGGCTTGCAGCTCACATACGGCCTGTATTGGGCCGCGCTGGATACGGTGCGGGATTTTAATTTGCTCCATCGCCTGTCCCAGGCGGAGGATCGGGAAGAATTCCGGCGGTATTTCCGTTAAATAAACGGAATCTTCCCGCAAAAAGGAGAGATGCGCTTGAAGAAAAAACGGATTTTATCCTTTCTGCTTTGTCTGTTCACCGCTCTTTCGCCCCTGCTTACCGTCCGGGCGGAAACGCAGCCGGGACTCATCCGCGTGCTGCTGACGCGATTGAACTTAACCGATCAAATAGAAATCGCCCTGGACGGCAGCTACACCCTGGGCGAAATCGCCTTTCAAAGAGGAACGCATTTGAAGGTTTCCTGCGCCAGCGGCTCGCTGATCGTATATTACGAGGGCATGGCCTGGGACGCGGGAAAAGCCTTAACCCTGACCCGGCATCAGGCGGACGCGGGCCTGGAAAACGGCCTGCGCTTTCAGGGAAAATATGAATTGCACCCCGGGGATTTAACGCTGTCTATCAAGAACGGACAACTGCGGGCGATACTGAGCGCGCCGGTGGAGGAATACCTACTGGGTGTGGTGCCCTATGAAATGAGCGATTCCTTCCCCCTGGAGGCGCTGAAGGTCCAGGCCGTGGCGGCCCGGACCTACGCCCTGCGCAAGGCGGGAAGCAGCCAGGATTACGACGTGGTGGATAACACCAACGATCAGGCCTATTACGGCGTGAAGGCGGAGCATAAAAACGCCACCCAGGCCGTGCGGGAAACTGCGGGGTTGTGCGCCTTTTATCAAAACAAGCTGGCGGAATGCTTTTATTCGGCCAGCAACGGCGGGCAAACCGAACTGGTATCCCATGTGTGGGGCAGCGGCGATTACGGCTATCTGACCATGGTGGAGGATCCCTACGATCTGGAAAACCCGGACAGCGTGGCGCTTTCCGCCGCCATCCCCAAGGCCCCCCGCACAAACGCGGAATTAGGCGCGCTGCGCGATATTCTTCTGGACGCGCTTTCCGAGCCGCTGGAAGCCCGCGGCTTTCAGGGCGATGTGGAAATTACAGGCATACAATCCGCCGAACTGACTACGCCGATGTACCGGGATTCTCCCAGCCAGATCATGACACGGCTGCGGCTGACCGTGCGGGTGCGGGGGCAAAAGCTGACGCGCCAGGAGGCGGAGGAGGAAATCTCCATTTTCTCCGCGCTCTCTTCTTCCCCGCCCCAGGCTCAGGAAACGCAGCCCCAGGAAAGGCTGGTTTCGGCGGAGGCGGAAATCGCCGTGGATCTGGAAATATTCCCCACGTTGGAAAGCGCCCTTGGGCTTTCCATCAATGGCGGCAGCAACGAATTGATGCGCATTCGGGAAACGGAGAATGCATTCATTCTGGAAAGCCGCCGCTATGGCCACGGGGTGGGCATGAGCCAGCGGGGCGCGCAATGGATGGCCGCCACCTATCAATGGACGTTTCAGCAGATTCTTCGGTTCTATTACCCCGGTGTGACCCTGAAAAATATATCCTATTCCTTCGTGCTGCCTTCCCCCATCGCCCGGACGTTTCTGGCCACCCCCGGCCCCGCCGCCACGCCCACGCCCCGGCCCACCCTGGCGCCCCTTTTGCAAACGCCGGGGCCCAACGAGTACACTGTCAAGGTGACGAACATCGGCGCGACCTCCTATCTGAACCTGCGGACGGAGCCGAATACAAAATCCGCCGTTCTCAGCCAGCTTTATTATGGCCAGCCCCTGCTGGTTTTGCAGGAGCAGGGCGAATGGCTTCAGGTGAAAACGGACGAGCTGACCGGCTATGTGATGGCGGAATTCGTCGCGCGGGATCAATAAAAAACAGACGCGGGAGAATCATTCTAGGCTTGCATCGAATGATTTCCCCGCGTTATTTTTGTTCCATTTTTTCAGAAATTCCGGCTCATATCGTATTTTTCGTAAAACTCCCGGCGGTAATCCAGGAAGCGATCCTCCATAATGGCCTGACGAATTTCCTCCATCATGCGAATCAGGAAGCGCAGATTATGAATGGAGGCCAGGCGCGCGCCGGTAATCTCCTCCGCTTTAATCAGATGGCGGATATAGGCCCGGGAGAAATGCTGGCAGGCGTAGCAATCGCAGCCCTCCTCAAGCGGCTCAAAATCCCGGGCGTAAGTGGCGTTGCGGATTACCAGGCGGCCATTCCGGGTGAACACGGTGCCGTTCCGGGCAATGCGGGTGGCCAGCACGCAATCGAACATATCCACGCCCCGCAGCACGCCCTCCAGGAAGCAATCCGGAGTACCCACGCCCATCAGATAGCGGGGCTTGTTCTTGGGCATATAGGGCTCGATTTTTTCCAGCATTTCATACATCACCGGCTTCGGCTCGCCCACGGAGAGGCCGCCGATGCCGTAGCCTGGGAAATCCATATCCGC
The DNA here is from genome assembly GCA_934667105.1 of uncultured Clostridia bacterium. Classification (GTDB taxonomy): domain Bacteria; phylum Bacillota; class Clostridia; order Christensenellales; family Aristaeellaceae; genus RUG563. The sequence goes on along the minus strand of CAKULG010000007.1, from coordinate 113,945 downwards.
CAGCGTCTTGGCGCTTTCGATGCGAAGATCCTCATAAAACGCCCCCTGCACGATGCCGAACAGCGCCTGATCCTCCCGGGTGTGGTATTTTTTGCAGCGCTCGGCCCAACGATGGGTGCGGTGCATGGCCTCCTCCGCCGTTTTATGATCGCAGGGATAGGGAGAACACACGTCGAAAGCCATGGCGATATCCGCGCCCAGGGCCTGCTGAATTTCCATGGATTTTTCGGGGCTGATAAAATGCTTGCTGCCGTCCAGATGGCTGCGGAAGGCCGCGCCCTCCTCGGTGATCTTCCGCAAACCGGAAAGGGAAAACACCTGGAAGCCGCCGCTATCGGTGAGAATAGGATGACGCCAATCCATAAAGGAATGCAGCCCGCCCGCTTCCCGCACAATATCCTCGCCGGGGCGCAGATGCAGATGATAGGTGTTGGAAAGAATAATTTTCGCGCCAAGCTCCTCCATTTCCCGCGGAGTCATGGCCTTCACAGTGGCCTGGGTGCCCACGGGCATATAAATGGGGGTGGGAATATCGCCGTGAGGCGTATGCAGCACGCCCAGGCGCGCGCCGGATTGCTTACAGGTCTTAATCAGCTCGAATTGCACGGGGTTGCTCATATCGTTTCCTTTCTGGGATCCGCCGCGTCAGGGCTGGGCCACGACGGGCTTAATCTGGGGCCAGACGTTTTCCAGGCCACGCAGTTCGCGTTCAAAATACAGCCAGGGCTTTTCCTCCGGCGTGGGCGCGATGAAAAGCATATGCTCGTGGGTGGTGGGATGCTCAAAGGAAAGCCGGAAGCCCCACAGCGCGATTTGCTGGCCGCGCTTGCCGTTGCCATAGCGGTGATCGCCCCAGAGAGGGAAGCCCGCGTGCTGCATCTGCACGCGAATCTGGTGCGCCCGGCCCGTTTCCAATTGGATGACCACCAGACTCAGCCCGTCCCGGCGGGCGACGGTGCGCCCGTGCAAAATGGCCTCCTTGCCCTGGGCTTTCAGATAGGGGGGCAGCACGGTCACGCGGTTATTTTCCATATCCTTCACCAGGTAATCGGTATAGGTGAATTGATCGGGGGCGCTGCCCTCCACAATGCAGACGTATTGCCGGTTCAGCTCATGGGTGCGCACCTGATCGGAAAGCCGGGCCGCCGCCTTACTGGTCTTGGCGAAGCACAGCAGGCCGCCTACCGGACGATCCATCCGGTGCACCAGGCCCACATAGGCCTCCCCCGGCTTATTATAGGTTTCCTTCACATATTCCTTCACCCGGGAAAGCAGGTCGGGATCTCCCGTGTTATCCGCCTGAGTGAGCATATTGGGCTCCTTAATCGCCACCAGCACATGATTATCCTCATAGAGAATCGTCGGCTTTTCCATCGTTCGCACCTCGTTTATTTTCTCATCCATCGTCCGGTGGCCCCGCAGGGCAGCACGCCCCCCGATTGCACGGGCAGGCACAGCTCCTGGGAATCAATTTTCCCGCCAAAGCGGGCGGATACCGTTTTTTCCAGGATATTTTGCAGCACCGCGGGCTGGAACCCTGTTGTGTAGCTGTTGATAAAAAAGAAAAGGGGATCGTCGCTCAGCACCTGGGCGCAGGTTTCCACTAGGCCGTACAGTTCGTTTTCCAGCTTCCATACTTCCCCCGTGGGCCCGCGGCCATAGCTGGGGGGATCCATCACCACGCCGTCGTATTTGCTTCCCCGCCGGATTTCCCGCCGCACGAAAGCCAGCGCGTCCTCCACGATAAAGCGGAAGCTACTTTCAGGCAGGCCGGAGAGGGCGCGGTTTTCCTTCGCCCACTGCACCATGCCCTTGGCCGCGTCCACATGGGTCACATGCGCCCCGGCGGCGGCGCAGGCCATGCTGGCCCCGCCCGTATAGGCAAAGAGGTTCAGCACCCGCGCGCCGCTTCTTTTTTCCAGCAGGGCGGCCATAGCGTCCCAATTAGCGGCCTGCTCGGGGAACAAGCCCGTATGCTTAAAGCCCGTGGGACGCACAAAAAATTTCAAATTGCCATAGGAAACAGTCCATTTTTCGGGCAGACGCTCTTTAAATTCCCATGCGCCGCCGCCCCGTTCGCTGCGTTGATAATGAGCCTGCGCCCGGGCCCACTGCCGGGCCGCTCCCCGGGGCCAGATCACCTGGGGATCAGGCCGCGCCAGAAAATACTCTCCCCAGCGCTCCAGCTTCTCCCCGCCGCCGGTATCCAGCACGGCGAAATCCTTCCACTTATCGGCAATAAACATCAAATTTCGAATCCTTTTTTGCTTTTGTCGCTTGTCGCCGCGCGGCTTACAAAGCGCCGGCCGGCAGCCCGAAAAATGCAAAAAGCATTTTCCCAATTATTATAACACGATCCCCTGCTTCTTTCAAGGCGCGGCGCAAAGGATTTCCGCCCTTTTCCCGGGAAATTTAAGCGCCTGCGAAATGTCTTGACAGCGGCTTTCGGGCTGTGATACGATGAGCGTAGCCTTCCGTCTGGCGAAGAACGCAGCAAAACGTTTTTATTTTCTCCGCTGCGGAAAAAACAAAAGTGACGCGAAAGGGGATCTGTATGTACGTTAATTTTAAGCGCTGGAGCGCAACCTGGAACTCCGAAACCCAGGCCTTCTCCCTGGCCTGCGACGGCCTGGGCGTCGTGGCGCAGAATATCCGCCTGGAGGCCGTCGCCCCGCTGGGCGCGCCGCCCCTGTTGCCGGAGGATTATCAGTGCGCCGCCTCGCAGGAGGAGCGCGCGCTTTGCCTGCTCTATACTGATCGGAAAAATCAACATCGTGATCTGGCTGTGCGCCTGATTTTGACGGACGGCGATCCTCGGATAGAGCTAAGCGGCGACGGCAGCGGCGATATTGTGTTCGGCGGCCAGCTTCTGCCCGGAAACGCGGCGGAGCGTATGGCCGTGCGCCTGGACGGCAAGGATGACGTGCTACGCGCTGCCGTGGGCCCCGCCGCGCTGCCGGGATGCGATACCGTATTTGCCGCCGAACTGGATGCGGCGCTTTCCCTGCGCACGTTGGGGGAAGCGCGGCTGCGTTTCGACGCGAAAAGCCAATGCTTCGTCTTTTCCTATTGCACCCAGCGGCATGACTACAGCAAGAGCCTTTCCTTCCATGTGACGGAGCGCTTCTTTCAGGACGGGATGCGCCTGGATTACAAGCCCCTGGGCCCGGCGGCCAAGCGCCCCGTGCCCGTGGGCTGGATGAGCTGGTACGCGGTGCAGTTCCGCGCCGGAGAGAAAACTATCCTGGAAAACGCCGAGGCCCAGCGAAAGCTTCTGGCCCCCTTCGGGGCGGATACCGTCTGGGTGGATTGGGAATGGTGTCATCGCGATCACGACGGCCAGGAACGGCCCGGGACAGATATGTTCCACCCCGATCCGGAGGCCTATCCCCACGGCCTGGGCTTCCTGGCGGATCAAATCAAGGCGCAGGGCTTTACCCCCGCGCTTTGGATCGGCCCCACCTGCGACTGCACGGAAAACGAACTGCTGAAGCGTCACCCCGATATGCTGCTGCTGCACAAGCCCTTTTGGAGCGGCCAATACTTTCTGGATCCCTCTCACCCCGCGTTTCTGGGCGAAGCGCTGCCACGCATGCTGGAACAGACGCGGCAATGGGGCTATCAGGCGCTTAAATGGGATGTGATGCCCGATACCGTTCATTTTCTGGACGCGCTGCATGATCAGCTCTGGGACGCTTCGCTTTCCTCCCGCCAAATCATGAAAAACGCCTACGCCAAGGCTCGGGATATGCTGGGCCCGGATTTCTACATGCTTTTCTGTTCCGGCAACGGAAAGCGGGAGGAGGATCTGGCCGTGGGCTCCTTTGACGCTATGCGCATTGGCGGGGATATTTTCGGTTGGGAGGAATTTGTTCGCGGCTGCATCGATCGGGTTTACGATACCTACCTGCTGCACCGCACCGCCATCCTATGCGATCCTGACAACGTAATTGTCCGGGAGCAGTTTAACACCCTGGATCAGGCCGTCACCCGGGCCACGCTTGTTTCCCTGCTGGGCCTGCCCTTTACCCTGGGGGATGATCTTACCGTCCTGCCCCCGGAGCGTATGGAAATTCTGCAAAAGTGCATTCCGCCTCTGCCCGCCCGGCCCGTTGAACTGCGGCGCATGCAGCGGCTTTCCGCCCTGGGCCTGATTCATGTGCGGATGGAAAAGCCCTTCCTTGCCTACGACCTGGCGGATTTTTACAATCTGTCCGCCAAGGAGGAGGTCTATCGCTTTGATCCCTCCGCCGCCCTTCAGGCGGACTGCGTGCCGCTCCACGCCTATGATTACTGGCGCGATGAATATCTGGGCCTGTGGGAGGGGCCGACGGCGCTGACGCTTCGCCCCTATGAATCTCGTGTGATAGCGCTGCACCCCGTTGCGGCGCATCCCCAGTTGCTTTCCACCTCGCGCCATGTATCCCAGGGCGCGCAGGAATTGACGCAACTGCTCTGGCGGGAAGAAGCTGCCTGCCTGGAGGGGCGCTCCCAATTGCCCGCGGGGCTGGATTACGCCGTCGTCGTCGCGGCCCCGGCAGGCTGGCGGCCCCGCGCAGCGGCGGAGACGCTGGCCTCTCAGGTTTGGCGCTTCCGATTCCGGACGGAGGCAGCGGGGGAATTTGCCTGGTCCATCCCCTTTGAAAAAGAGTAAGCTCCAGCGTTAAAGCGCAAAAAACGCCCCCGCAGTGCGGAGGCGTTTTTTCAAACGCTTATTTCAGCGTAATCACCACATGGCGGTTGGGCTCTTCTCCCTCGGAATGGGTGGTAACGGCGGGGTGGTTTTGCAGCGCGCTATGCAGGATACGGCGCTCATAGGGGTTCATAGGCTCCAGAGAAACCTTGCGGCCCGTCTTCTGGCAGCGATTGGCCATGCGGTTCGCCAGGCGTACCAGCGCTTCCTCGCGCTTTGCGCGATAGCCCTCGGTATCCAGGGTTACGCGGGTGTAATTATTCTGGCCCTTATTCACCTGCAGGCTGGTGAGGTATTGCAGCGCGTCCAGCGTTTCGCCCCGGCGGCCGATGAGGATGCCCAGGGTATCCCCTTCCATATTAACGCGGACGTTTCCTTCCTCATCCGTCGCCACGGCCACGGATACTTCCACGCCCATCAGCTTCGTCAGGTTCTGCAGGAATTCCTGCGCCTTTCCGGCGGCGGTGGCGCGGTCAGCCTGCTCGGCGGGCACGATCACGGGCTTCTCCGCCGGTTTTTCAGCGGGCTTTTCCGCGGGAGCCTTTTCCTTCGGCATGGGTTTTTCCGCAGGCTGCTCCGCCTTGGGAGCGGGCTGCGCCTGCGGCGCGGCTTCCCGCTTGGGGGCGGGAGCAGGCTTGGGCGCGGGAGCCTTGGGGGCGGGCTTTACAGGCTTTTCCTGGGGCTTTTCTTGCTCCAGCGTGCCTTCAAAAATGGCGTGAGCCACGCCTTCGCTTTCTTCTTCCTTCATCGTCAGGCGAACCTTGGCAGGCCGGGAGCCGAACAGGCCGAACAGGCCCTTGCTGCCCTCTTCCAGAATATCCACCGTCACATCGCTGATGGAAGCGCCCAGATGCTCCAGGCCCTGGGAAATGGCTTCTTCGATGGTGCGCGCCGATACTTCATAGCTTTTCATTATTTGACAGACCCCTCTCCGGAAACGGTTTTTTGCTTCTTTTTGTCCTGATGCTCCAGCATCTTATTAATCACAACGCTCTGCACGCCCGCCACCACGTTGGAGGTGACCCAGTAAATGGCAAAGCCGGCGTTGGAGGAAAGGCAGAAGTAAATGGAAAGGATGGGGAAAAACCACTTCATGAAGCCGTTCATGCCCTTTTGCTGGCTATCGGCCTGAGGCTGCTGCTGTTGCTGGGGCATGAGCTTGGTGGTCAAAATCTGCGACACGCCCGCCAGGATGGGCAGAATCAGCAGGCCGTTATAATTCTGATACAGCGATACGCTGAAGAGGAAGAAATTCAGCCCGCTCCAGCCGGGAACAGTAGCCACAGCCGCCTGATAGCTTTCGATCTGACCCAGGGCGTTCACCAGCGTGGCCACGCTGGCCTTCATAGCGGCGTCGGATTCGAAGCAATTGCGCAGCGCGTCCAGCGTGGATTCCACGGAAAGCGTCTGGGCGGCGGCGGAAAGCTGCGCGTCGGAAAGCATGGCGCAGGCCTTTTGCCACACGTCGCGGCTCAGCAGCTGCAGGCTTTGCGCGTCGGGCGCGATGGAGGCAAAGGGCGAATCGGTCATCCAGATGTTCTTAATCCACAGGAAGCGGTCGGCGGGCATAACCACCTCCGCCTCCCCCGCCAGATACCGGAACACCTGCAGCGCCAGCTGCTCGTTGGCAATGGCGCGCATGGCGGCGAACATGGCGATCATCAGCGGCCATGTCAGCAACAAGGGCAGGCAGCCGGACAGGGGGTTATAGTGCTCCCTGCGCATCAGCTCGGCCTGCTTTTGCTGGAATTTCTGCTTATCGTTACCGTATTTCTTTTGCAGCTTGTCCAGCTCGGGCTGCAAAAGCGTCATCTTGCGCATGCCCTTCCGGCTGCGGTAATCAAAGGGCATGCAGATCAGGCGCATCAGGAACGTGAAGATGATAATGGAAACGCCGTAATTATTGACGATATTGGTGATATACGCCAGCACGTCATAGAGAAAATTCGTTATGGCATTCAAGGATTTTCGTCCCTCCTGATGATCGAGTTGGGGTGCTCGGGCACTGGATCGTACCCGCCCTTGGCAAACGGATGGCAGCGCAAAATCCGCCGGAGGGCCAGCCATCCCCCATATCCCGCGCCGAAGCGTTCGATCGCCGTGAGGGCGTATTCCGAGCACGTGGGAATAAAGCGGCAGCAGGGCCGCTTGCGGGGGCTGACGTTTTTCCGGTAGAAGCGAATCAGCCAGAGCAGGATTTTCTTCACGGTTTTGCTTCTCGATAGAGGCGCTGCTTTTGCAGCAGATAGCGCATGGAGGCGTACAGGCGCGCGAAATCGGCCTGAGAGGCCGCCTCCCGGGCCGTAACCACATACAGCCCTTTTTTCAGGTCGGGCAGTTCCCGACGAAAGGCCTCCCGCAGCCGGCGTTTCACCTGGTTGCGGGTGACGGCGTTGCCGATTTTTTTGCTTACGGCAAAGCCGACCAGCAGCTTGGGCCCGCGGATAAAGCCGATGGACATTTCCCGGCAGGCCGCGCCCTTTCCTTTTCTATATACATAGCGGAACTGGCTGTTTTTCCGCAGGCGATGCTGCTGCTCCATGCTTCCCTCCTGTTTTTATCCCTGCATAAGCAAAACCCGTCCCCACGTTAAGATGCACGGTGGCAAGCTGCGGGGGCGGGCTAAGCCATGCAAGGGATGGATGCAGGCGGTCAGACCGTCAGCTCCTTGCGGCCGCGACGGCGGCGGCTGGCAAGCACGCGACGACCATTCTTGGTGCTCATCCGGGCACGGAAGCCATGAACCTTGCTACGCTGGCGTTTCTTCGGCTGAAAAGTGCGTTTCATGATACAACAACTCCTTTTAAACTGAAAAATGCCTTTGGCATTTATTCGCGCATGTGATAAGAAGCACCACAAGACAGCTATTATAGTATAGCGGTCGCGCCGCCCGGTGTCAAGCGGTTTTGCGTTTTTTTCTTGCAGTTTTCTCCCGAAAAGCGGTTTTTTTGTTAATTCGCGGAAATTTCCTGCCGCAGGGCGCGCAGCGCGTCCAGCTGACGGGCCAGCCCGTCGTCCGCCTGCTCCAGCATCTGGGATACGCTGCCATGCACGCGCATGGAATATTCCTCGCATTCCCGATGGGCGGATTCCAGCATCTCCTGGGCCTCGGCCTGGGCGCGGGCGATAATTTCGCTGTCCGCCACCATATGCTGGGCGCGGGCCTGGGCGTCGGCGATAATGGCCGCGGCGCGGGCCTGGGCGTCCGCCAGCATGGCGTTGGCCTGATCGGTGGAGGTGCGCAGCGTTTCGGCGGCACGGGCCTGGGCGTCCGCCAGAGTAGCGTTGGCCTGATTATTGGCCTTTTCCACCGTCTGCTTGGCGCTTTCGCCCGCTTCCTTCACGGCGCTGTCCGCCTGGCGGCGGCTTTCGTCGATGATCTGCTGCTCCACGGCCAGCAGCTTGCGCGCCTGTTGCAAATCGTTGGGAATGCTGTCCTCCAAACGGCGCAGCAGGGCGGATAATTCCTCCCGATCCAGCATCAGCCGGTTGGACAGCGGAAAGGTCTTGGCGCTGGATACCATCAGGTTCATCCGGTCAAGAATTTCAAAAGTAGACAGCTTGGTGGACGACATACAAACCCCCTCCTCGATTCATAAAACTCCCGCGCGGGGAAAGCCCCTTATTTTAAAGGGTCAGCCCTCGCCTTTTTTAGCAAAAGCAGCTCGCACCTTCGGCAGAATTTCCTCCGGCACATAGGCGGAAAGGTCGGCCCCGAATGCGGCGAGCTGACGCACGGCGCTGGCGCTGACCGCCTCCTTCGCCGAATCCGCAGGCAGCAGCAGCGTTTCCAGCCCGGGATTCAATTGACGGTTGATCCGGGCCATCGTCGTTTCGCTTTCAAAATCCGCCATGCCCCGCACCCCGCGCACCACCGCATGAATTCCCGTTTCCCGCGCCAGTTCCGCCAGCAGGCCGCCATAGGCCGTCACCCGCACGTTGGGATACGGCGCGCAGACGGCCCGCAGCATTTCCACGCGCTGTGTCACGGAAAAGCAGCCTTTTTTGTCCGGATTGTGCAGCACGGCCACCAGCACCTCGTCAAACAGCGCGGCCGCCCGGGCGATAATATCCAGATGACCCTTGGTGACCGGGTCGAAGCTGCCCGGATAAATGCACTTGTTGGCGCTCATTCCGCTTTTTCCTCCTCCGCCCGGTAAAAGCTCAGCCCCGCCGCGCCATATTCCCGCCGTTCTGCCAGCCGCAGGCCGGGGCCGGGGGCTGGCGGCGTTTCCCGGGCGTGCTCCACGATAATCATGCCGTTCGGGCGCAGCAGCCCTGCGGAAAGCAGCCGGTCGCACACCGGGGCGGCGTTCAGCCGGTAAGGCGGATCCAAAAAAATCAAGTCGAAGCTATCCCCCGCCTTTTCCAGGGCGGCGAGGGCGGCGCTGTCAGGCAGGGACAGCAGCTTCGTACGCCCCGCATAATCCAGCGCCTCGATATTCTGGCGAATCACTCGGCAGGCCTTGGGCGATTGATCGGCGAGCACAGCGAAGGCGGCCCCCCGGCTCAAGGCCTCCAGGGCCAGTGCGCCGCTGCCTGCGTAAAGATCCAGCACCCGCGCCCCGGGCAGGCGGGAAAGCAGAATGCTGAACAGCGCTTCCTTGGTTCTGTCTGCCGTGGGACGGGTATCCATGCCCTCGGGAGCCAGCAGCCGACGGGAGCGTTTTTCCCCTGCGATAATCCGCATTAAATCAACTCGTTCTTCTTTTCAATTCGTTCCTTGCGCGCCTTCTGCGCCTTCTTCACCCGGCGCTGCTGGCGGCGGTTGCTGGCGGCGATGTCCCCATGCACCATGGCGCGGGACTGCGGGCCCGTGAGATAGCCCAGCGGGAAGCCCAGGGCGGGCAGACACGCAAGCAGCGGGCTCAGCCGATCCATCAGCAGCATCAGATCGGGCTGATCGCTGGTGGCGATATTGGCGAAGGGGAAAATGAGAATGCGCGCGATCATGCGCAGATAATCCGCAAAATGCAGCGATACATCCCGGTTATAATAGGCCAGCGGCAGCGTAATTTCCGCATTGCCCTTATAGGAGGACACCCAGGAGGGCAGCGCCTGCAGGGAATAGACCTGCTTTTCCGCCAGGAATGCGTAAGGAATGGTAATCAGCAGCGGCAGCGCCGCGCCCACTGCGAAAATGAACAGGCCCTTGAGGGGATGATAGCAATTGGCCAGATCCGCTTTGCTGACCTGCTTTCCGCTTTCCTCCCGCATCAGGGCGATTTCGCCCAGGGCCGTTTCGCTTTCACCCAGCCGCGCGCCGTCCATATACATCAGCGCCCCGCAGGCCAATACCAGCACCAGGTTGCTGGCCACTCGCAGCGCCGCGTTTTCAAATTGCAGCGCCGCCCCCAGCAGCACATAGATAAACGCGAATACCAGATAATACAGCCAGATGCGCATGCCCCGCCTGGCGGCGGCGGCGCTGTGCCAGGGGCCTTTTTTGTAGGGCTTATAGACCAGGGCTTTCTTTGCTTTCTTCTTGGCGTTATTCTGCATGTTTTCTTCCCCTTTTCAGGCTTTTTCTTCATCCGAGGCGGTAATATACGCAATGGGAACCCGGGCAGTGGCGGCCAGGAGCATCTCATAGCTGATGGTATTGGCCCAGGCGGCCATTTCCCCCGCCGTGATTTCTTCGTTTCCCTGCCGCCCCAGCAGCACAACCGGCGCGCCGGTATAGGCCGCGCGCTCAGGCGCGTCGGTCACATCCACCATGATCTGATCCATGCACACCTTGCCCACCACCGGGCAGCGCCGCCCGCCCACCAGCACCTGGGCCCGGCCGGACAGCGCCCGGTGATAGCCGTCGCCGTAGCCCACCGGCAGCGTGGCCACGCGGGTTTCCCGCCCGGCCCGGAAGGCGCAGCCATAGCTGACGCAGGCCCCGGCAGGAATAGTTTTCACATAAGCGATCTCGGTGTGCCAGGAAAGGGCGGGCTCCACCGGGGGCGTACCCGGTGCAGGGGAACAGCCGTAGAGCGAAATGCCCTCCCGCACCATATCATACCGGGCCTGGGGATAGCGCACCGCCGCCGCGCTGGCCGCGGCGTGAATCAGAAGGTCCTTTGGCAAAAGCCGCCGCATGCGCTCAAAGGCGGCGATCTGCGAAAGGGTGTAGGCCGCGTCCTCCCCATCCGCATCGGCGAAATGGGTGAACGCCCCCGTCAGGCGCACATGGGGCGATTTTTCCAGGGCGGCCAGCACGCGCCTGAGTTCCTCCTCATTCCGCACGCCGATGCGTCCCATGCCCGTATCGCATTTCAGATGCGCCTCGGCGGTTTTTCCCTGCCGGGCCGCCGCTTTCTCCAGCAGCCGGACGCGCTCTTCGTCAAACACCGTCTGCGTCAGGCCGAAGCACACGCTGGCCTCCGCCCCGCGCTCGTTCACCGCGCCAAGCACCAGCACCGGGGCCTGCACCCCCGCCTGACGCAAGGCCTCCCCCTCCTCGGGGATGGCCACGCCCAGATAATCCGCGCCGTGGGCCAGGGCGGTCTTGGCCACGGGCACCAGGCCGTGGCCGTAGGCGTTGGCCTTCACCACCGCCAGCATATGCCGGGCGGGGGCGATGGCGCGCCGCAGCGTTTCCGCATTATGGGCGATGGCCCGCAAATCCACTTGAATGTATGTGCCGCGATACTGCAAAGCAAGCCTCCTGCGCGATTTAAAGAATTTGTTCCGGCCGGGGGATACGGCCCCGTTTTACAGTATATCCCCTTTGCGCCCGGGCAAACCGCTTCGCGCATTCCTTGATCGATTTTGATTATAGCACATTCCCGGTTTCACCGCCATAGCTTTTTACGCGAAACAGCCTTTTTTTAGAAGCAAAAAAGCGCTTTTTTCGCGCAGTTTCATTCTTCGTCCGCTTCCTCGCCGGAAACCACGCGGATCACCGGCGCGTCCGTCCGTTCCTGATACCCCAGCACCGTCTGCAAATTAACGTGTTCGATGCTGTGAAAAATATTGCCGAACACGGCGGGCGTTTCCTGCTCCAGCCGGGCCAGCAGCATTTTCACCTGCTTGCGCTTGCCCCCCTCCTCGCTGCGCGTCACCCGGCAGGCGCACCGCAGCGTTTCCAGGCCCATGGCGTCCCGCCAGGCGATAATATCCCGCTCCCGCACCAGATAAAGGGGGCGAATCAATTCCATGCCGGGATAATTTTTGCTTTTCAACCGGGGCATCATGGATTTGTATTCGCCGCCGTAGAGCAGGCTGAGCAGGATGGTTTCCACCGCGTCATCCAGATGATGGCCCAAGGCGATTTTATTGCAGCCCAGCCGCTGCGCTTCTTTATACAGATACCCGCGGCGCATGGAGGCGCAAATGTGGCAAAAGCCGCGGTCCACGCTGTCCACCGCCTGAAAAATGGGGCTGTCGAACACATGCAGGGAAAAGCCCAGGCGTTCCGCGTTTTCAATCATTCGCGCCCGGTTTTCCGGCGTGTAGCCCGGATCCATGGAAAGATAGGACACCTGAAAGGGCACGTTGCTGAACCGGCTCAACTCCCGCATGCAAACCGCCAGCGCCAGGGAATCCTTCCCCCCCGAAACGCACACCGCCACATGATCCCCGGGCTGAATCAGGCCGTAGGTCTTCACGGCCGAAATAAATTTGCGCCAAATGGGCTTGCGAAAATCCCGCTGAATGCTGCGGGAGGCGGCGATCTCCGCCTGGCTGCGCGCTTCCGTCATTGCGTTCATCCTCTTTTGTGCGAATGCCGGTCTTTATCCGGCGGGAAAACCGCCTGGGCGATTTTCCCCCTTCGCATTATAGCACAGCCGGTTGAATTCGTCACCCATCCATGCTAAAATGATGCGGGAAATTCCGCGCGATCAAACGCGAAAATTGTCGGAAAAGAGGGAAAACCATGCTGCAAGCGATTTCCGACCTTGCCAGGCAGGCGGGCGAAATGATTCTGCGGGCGCACCAAGCCCCCGTGCATCAAAAAGAAGGACATTTTAACTACGTGACCGATACCGACGTGGCCGTGCAGCGCTTTTTGCGGCGGGAGTTGCTGGCGCTCTGCCCCCAGGCCGCCTTTTTGGGCGAGGAGGAGGAAAGCGCGGGGCTGACGAACGCGCCCACCTTCGTAGTGGATCCCATCGACGGCACCATCAATTTCATGCGCAACCGGCGGCAATCCGCCGTTTCCATCGGCCTGCTGGCGGATAAGCGGCCCGTGCTGGGGGTAATTTATCAGCCCTACGCAGACGAACTGTTTACCGCCGAAAAGGGCAAGGGCGCCTTTTGTAACGGCCAGGCCGTTCACGCCTCCGCAACGCCCCTGGAGCAGGCGGTGGTGGCCTTCGGCACCGCGCCCTACGACGCGGAACTGGCGGAAAAATCCATGGCCGCCGCCCGGGCTTTCCTGCTGCGGGCGGGGGATTTAAGGCGCACGGGGTCCGCCGCGGTGGATCTGTGTGACGTGGCCTGCGGCCGGGCGGATGTGTTTTTTGAGTTGCGGCTGCGGCCCTGGGATGTGGCGGCAGGCTCGCTGATCGTCGCCGAAGCCGGGGGCGGCTTTTTCTCCCTGGGCAAGGAAGCGCCTTATTACGACGGGCCCTGCGGCATTCTGGCCGTTAACGCCCCCTGCCGCGAGGCCGCCCGGGCGATTCTGGAGGCCGTGCTATGAACACACGCTCCAGCGCCCATGTGCATACCAATTTCTGCGACGGCCGCGCCCCTGCGGAGGAAATGGTGCGTTCAGCCCTGGAACGGGGCTTTGTGAGCGTGGGCTTTTCCTCCCACGCGCCCCAGCGCTTCGGCGCGCCCTGCTGCGTAGCGCCGGAGCGGGAAAACGAATACAAGGCCGAAATTCTGCGGCTGAAAGAAAAATACGCCGGGCAAATCGCCCTGTATCTGGGCATGGAGCGAGATTTGTTCGCCTGCGCCGGGCCGGAGGGCTATGACTACTGCATCGCGTCCACCCACTATTTCCCCGTGGAAAACGATTATGTGGCCATCGACGGCAGAGCCGGGAAATTGGCCGCGTATATGTGGGAACGGCTGGGCGGCGACGGCCTGGCCCTGGCCCGGGCGTATTTCACCCAGCTGCGAGACTACGCGCTTTCTTTCCACCCGCAGATTATCGGCCATTTTGATCTACTGCGCAAAAATAACGCCGCGCTGCATTTTGTGGATGAGGAAAGCCCCGCTTATCGGAAAATCGCTCTGGACGCGCTGGACGCCCTGCGGGGCCGGGGCGCGCTGCTGGAAGTGAACACCGGTGCCATCGCCCGGGGGTATCTTTCCACCCCCTACCCTGCGGATTTCCTGCTGCGTGCCTGGCTGGAATGGGGCGAGGATATTATCCTGAATTCGGATTGCCACGATCCTCGTTTTTTGGACGCGGCCTACGACGAAACAGAAGCGCGGCTGCGGGCCCTGGGCTTTCGGGAAGCGACGCGCCTTTCCGCCGCCGGCGACGGCTGGGAGCGCTATGCGCTTTGATGTGGCGAGCACAATTGCGGGGAGCCGGTCTTTGCACAGAACGGTTCCCCGCAATATTTTTTATAGCATCTGTATCAGCACGGCCCAGCCCGTATTGTCCGCGCTGGCGTCCCAGGCCGCGCCCGGTTGCAGGGGAAGCGACCAATCCCCTTCGCAGGGGGCGCAGTAGAGATACGCCCAGGGCTCCCCGCCGCGCGTCAGCGTGAGAGCGCGCTCCTTTCGCAGCAGCGCCCAATATTCCTCCAGCCCCAGGCCCGCCGCCTGCATAGCCGCCGCGTGGCCCTGGCCCACATACCGCAGATGAATTTCCTCGCACGCCCCCTCTGCCTCGCTTCCAGGGCCGTAGCGATAAAGAAAGCCAAAGCGCCAGGCGTTTTCCGCCAGCCACTCCCCCGTTTCGTTGCGCAGCAGAGGATCGCTTCTTCCCATGTTCAGCGCCCCCGTCAGGCGAATATCCAGGGCGTAACCCCCCTGATGCTCGCTTTCCCCCGCGGCGGGCACGGCCAGGCGAGCCAGGCGCAGCGCCTCCTCCAGGGGCCGAATCGCCCGGAAGCGCTCAAAGGCCGCCTGACGCTCCGCCTCCTGCTGGGCGTTTGAAAGCACGCCGCGATAAATCTGCGCGCCCGTTTCCAGCGGGCGCTCCAATTGCAGGGCGCACAGGGCGTACACCGCCTCCCGCTCCAGCAGCACGCCCTCCTCCGCTGGCAGATAGCTGCCCACCAGCGCCCGGACGGAACGAACATTCAGGGCGGGAAAATCCTCGGGCAAGGGGTGGGCCGGGCTGATGAGCAACAGCTTGCCCCGCAGCAGCGTTTCCCGGGAAATGCGCTGCCGGGAGCCTGAAAGGGCGGGCGCGCCGCGCAGCAGCGCCCATTCCCCCGTCCGGCCAAGCATCCGCTCCGGCACGCTGGGCCGCAGGCACAGGGCGCAGATCAGCCCCGCCGCCGCCGCCAGGCAAATCAGGCAGGCGGCCGCCGCCCGCCAGGCAATTTTTCGTTCCTGTTTTTGAAGCGTCATTTTTCCCCCTCCTCTCTGGTTATTTTGTCCGGTTACGGTATTTTTATACTTTTCTTTTTTTGAAAAATAGAATATAATTGTTTTATCTTATGCTTTGGAGGCGTTGTTATGAGCATTTCGCAAAAGCCCTATGGCGTGGACCTGATCGGCCGCCCCATGACGCTTTACACCATGACCAACAAACAGGGCGCGTCCGTTTCCGTGCTGGATTTCGGGGCGCACATCGTGTCCATCCAGGTGCCCGATCGGAACGGCAAGCTGGCCGAGGTGTGCCTGGGCTATGATTCCTATGAAGAATACGATCGCAACCGCAGCTGCCTGGGGGCCACCATCGGTCGCTACGGCAACCGCATCGGCCGCGCCCGCTTTTCGCTCAACGGGGTGGAATACGCGCTTTTCCCCAATAACGGCCGCAACAACCTGCACGGCGGCCGGGAGGGCTTCGATAAAAAATGGTGGCGCGGCCAGGCCCTGGAGGCCGAGGGCGAGGATACGCTGATTTTCACCTATATCGCCCACGACGGCGAGGAGGGCTTCCCGGGAAAGCTGCACGCCCAGGTTTCCTTCTCCTTTGACGATCAATGCAATCTCACCCTCCGCTATATGGCGCAGTCGGATAAGGACACCGTAGTGAACATGACCAACCACGCCTATTTCAACCTGGCGGGCGAAGGGGATATTCTTTCCCACACGCTGCAAATCCACGCCGATTATGTGACGGACGTGGACAGCGAGCTGATTCCCACCGGCGAATTCCTGGCTGTGGCTGGAACGCCCCTGGATTTCAATCAGCCCATGAAAATCGGCGAGGGCGTGGCCCGGCGGAAGGAATGCCGCCTGATCGACGAGGCCGATGGCTACGACGTGAACTATGTTCTTCGGGGAGAGGGCATGCGGGAAGCCGCCGTGCTGCGGGATGAAGCCAGCGGGCGGGAAATGCGCGTGCTCACCACCGAGCCGGGCGTTCAGATTTATTCCGGCCAGGGGCTGGATCTGAAGGGCCACGGCGGCGTGCATTACGGCCCCTATGCGGGCGTGGCGCTGGAAACCCAGCATTTCCCGGACAGCCCCAATCAGCCTGCCTTCCCCTCCACCGTGCTGCGGGCGGGGGATACCTACCAGACGACGACCGTTTACGCTTTCAGCGCGAAATAACCCCCGCCAATCCCGGGGCGGCGCATCCTGACTGAATTTTTCCAAGGGGAGGAACGCATTTTCATGGCGGATTTTTTTGAAAGCCTGCTGGGCAACGTTGCCGGCGTCACCTGGCAGATGGCGGTGATGTGGTGCATCGGCGGCTTGCTGATTTACCTGGCCATTAAAAAGGACATGGAGCCGAGCCTGCTGCTGCCCATGGGCTTTGGGGCCATTCTGGTGAACCTGCCCAATTCCGGCGCGGTGGAAACGCTGGAAACGCTGTTTAACGCGGGCATTTCCAACGAGCTGTTCCCGCTGCTGCTGTTCATCGGCATCGGCGCGATGATCGATTTCGGCCCCGTACTGAATAATCCCAAGCTGATGCTCTTTGGCGCGGCGGCGCAGTTCGGCATCTTCTTTACCCTGACGCTGGCCAGCCTGTGCGGCTTCCTGCCCAACGACGCCGCCTCTATCGCCGTTATCGGCGCGGCGGACGGCCCCACCTCCATCGTAGTGGCCCAGGCGCTGCAAAGCAAGTATCTGGGCGCTATCATGGTGGCGGCGTATTCCTACATGGCGCTGGTGCCCATCGTGCAGCCGCCGGTGATTCGCCTGCTCACCACCCGCAAGGAGCGCCTCATCCGCATGCCCTATGAGCAAAAGAACGTATCCAAGACAACCCGCATTCTCTTCCCCATTTTCGTTACCATGCTGGTGGGCGTCATCGCCCCCGGCGCGGTGGCGCTGATCGGGTTCCTGATGTTCGGCAATCTGCTGCGGGAATGCGGCGTGCTTAATTCCCTTTCCGAAACCGCGCAGAAGGTGTTGGCGAATCTGATTACCCTGTTCCTGGGCCTGACCATCGCTTTCCGCATGCGGGCGGCAGAATTCCTCTCTCCCGATACGCTGCTGATTATGGCCCTGGGCCTGGTCGCCTTTGTGATGGATACGGCGGGCGGCGTGCTCTTTGCCAAGTTCCTGAATCTGTTTACCAAAAACAAGGTCAACCCCATGATCGGCGCGTGCGGCATCAGCGCGTTCCCCATGTCCTCCCGGGTGGTGCATAAAATGGGCCTGAAGGAAGATAATCAGAATTTCCTGCTCATGCACACCGTGGGCGTCAACGTGTCCGGCCAGATCGCCTCCGTCATCGCAGGGGGCCTGATTCTGAGCTTCTTCCTGGGCCGATAAGGAGGGAACGATATGAAAATCAGAGTTTGGTTTTTGCTGGCGCTTTGCGCCGCGCTGCTGATGCTTCCGTCCGTCTGCGCCCTAGCAGAGGACGGCGCGCCCCTTACCACTCAGGCCCCTGCGGCAACGGCGGAGGAGCCCGCCGTGCTGGAAGAAACGGACGATCAGCCCGACGCCATCGCCATCGATATGCCCGAGCAGCCCCTCACGCTGGAGGAATCGCTGCTGTATATGCTCAAAGGCATGGCGGGCGTCTTCCTGGTGACGGCGCTGATTATTCTGGTGCTCAAGGCTTTAGAGCGCCTTACCAAGGAACGCGAACAGAAGGAATAATAAAAAGCGATGGACCCCGTTCCTGGATGGCCAAAGGCGGGGTCCATCGCACGTTTTCCCAGATAGCCGAATGGGAATAGCCTTGAAAAAAACAGCTTGCCTCTCCGCAAGAAAAAAGGATGCGCATCCTCAAACAGCTCGTTCAACTGGCTGTTTTGCATTGCTTGCGGAAAAGCAGGCTGATTTCTTATATTCGTTTACTCTCGGTTATCCCTCCGTCACCGTTTCGGGCTCGGTGAAATCCGGCTCTGCCGGAGGAAGCTGCTGGCAGCAGAAAATGAAAGCGTCCTCGCCGTTATCCTCGTAATATCGCTTACGCAAGCCAGCGTAGAAAAAGCCGAATTGTTTATACAGGCTCTGGGCGATCAGATTGCTCCGCCGAACCTCCAGCGTGACGTAGACCACCCCCAGATTGGCGGCGTATTGCAGCAGCCCCTGGGTGAGGGCCTTGCCCACGCCCTGGCCCCGGGCCGCCGCCTGCACGGCGATATTGGTGATATGCGCCTCGTCCAGCACGATCCACGCCCCGGCGTAGCCCAGAATTTCGCCCGCCCGCTCCGCCACCAGATACCGGGCGCAGGCGTTGCTGGTCATTTCCCGGGAAAAGTCCTCCCGGCTCCAAGGGCGGGGAAAGGTGGCCCGTTCAATAGCATATACCGCGTCCACATCCGCAAGGGTCATGCGGCGAATGATAAAATCAGGCATGCGGCCTCTCCTTTAAATTTTTTTGCCGCTCCGCCGAGGGCGCGCGCAGATACAGCGGTTCCAGCGAAAGATAATCCACCGCCCCGTCCCGCTTTTCCCAGGCCAGGGCCGCCGCGGCGGCGGGCCGCAAAAAAGCCAGATGCGGCGGCGCGAACAGCGCCCGCTCCCCCATCATGGCGGCGATGCGCTCCCGGTGCACGGGCATGCCGTCCCCCAGAAACAGCAGCCGTTCTCCCAGCGTCCCCGCCTGATCCAGAAATTCTTCCAGCTTCAGCGGTTGATCGGGCAGCAGCCGGGCAAGCGTTTCCCCCTGGAAGGCCGCGCCGTAAACCTGGCCCGCCCGCGCATCCTGAATGGGGCAAATCACCCCCGAAAAGGGCCGCACCCCGGCGGCCATGGCTTCCAGCGCGTCCACGGCAACGCAGGGCTTATTCAGCGCGTGGGCCAGCCCCTTCACCGTGCTCACTCCAATGCGCACCCCGGTAAAGGACCCGGGGCCCTCCGTGACGGCCAGATAATCCACCTCCTCCAGGGAAAGGCCCGTGCGGCGGAAGGCTTCCTCCGTCATGGGCAGAATGGACTGGGAATGGGTGAAGGCGTTCACCGTCATGGCTTCATACCGAACCACGCCATCCTCCATCAACGCCACCCCCGCCGAAGGGCCCGAGGTATCCAGAAAAAGCAAAATCATAATTCTTCCTCCCGAAATGAAAAGCCGCCCAGGGGCGTAAACGTGATCTGGCGCTCCTGCTCCCCCAGCGTGCGAATCTCGATTTTCAGCGCCCGCTCGGGCAGGCATTCAGGCGCACGCCCGCTCCATTCGATCAGCGCCGCGCCGTCGCCGCCCAGCATTTCATCCATACCCATATCGTATATTTCGCCGGGCTCCTCGATGCGGTACCAATCGAAGTGATAGAGAGGGATCCGCCCCTCATCGTAAGCGTTTAAAATGGTAAAGGAGGGGCTGGGCACCGGGCCCTCAATGCCCAGGCCCCGGGCCACGCCACGGGCCAATTCGCTTTTTCCCGCGCCCAAATCCCCTTCCAGCAGCACCACATCCCCCCGCTTTAAATGGGCGGCCAGACGCATGCCGATTTCCCGCGTTTCCTGTGCCGAACGGCTTATCATACAGCTTTCTCCTTTATGCTCAAACGGTGGCATTATACCGCCCTTTGTTCATTTCTGTCAAGGGCGGCCTCACATAATGGCGTGGCCCATGAGGAAAAACAGGCTGTAGGCGAAAAACAGCATACCTTCCGCCGCAAAAAGCGCCCGCTTGCCCAGTCCCTCCTCCATTCCAGCCAGCAGGATGAACAGCGGGACGCAACTCATCATATAGCGCCCGCCGCTGATCATCCAGCCCGAAAGAAAGGTAAAGCCCAGGTATACCCCACCGTAGAGCAAATCGCTCATCCGCGCCCCCTGGCGATAGCCCCAGAAAAGCACTGCCAGGGCCAGGAAATACAGCGCGATCTGCGGCCAATAAATAATCAGGCTCAGCCCCGCGTGGGCGCGGGCCATTTCGTATTGCCGGGCAATGTTCTCCCCAATCCATTTCGAGGTTTGATACCATGGCGCGTCCGCCTCATAGCGCAGAAATTGAAAGCAATCCCCATGCAGGGCGTAATTAATGCCCAGATAAACGCAAAAGCCCGCAGGAATCAGCAGCAGCGCCGCGTCCCGGCCTTGGAATTTCCGCTTTTCCGGGCCCAGGCGCAGGGCCACCGCCTCGTACACCGCCGGAAAAAGCAGCAGCATGCCCTGCACCCGGGTCAGCGCCGCCAGAAAGCCCACGCACCCTGCGGCAAGAAAATTCCGTCGCCGCAGCGCGTAAAGGCAGCCGATGGTCAGCAGCAGGAACAGTCCTTCGCTGTACACCCCGATGGCGAACATGGAAAAGGGATACAGCGCCAGCAGCAGCACGCCCTCCCAGGCCCGCTGCTGCCCCTGCTCTGGCAGCAGCAGTTCATAGAGCAAAACGCTGGCCCCGGCATAGGAGAACTGAGAGAGCATCAGCCCCGCCGCTTCCAGGCTTCCCGTCAGCCAGGAAAGCCCGCGAATCAAATAGGGATACAGGGGGTAAAACACCAGGTTAATGGCATTTTCGCCCGCTCGCACATAGCCGTTCTTCGCAATATCCAGATAGCGTACCGCATCCCCCGGCTGGGTAAGGCGATCGTGAATCAATTGCGCCAGGCCAGAAAATGAGAAGCCTCCCTGAATTGCAAAGCAGGCCAGAATCAGCATCAAATAATGCACGCCCAGGGCCGCCCCCGCCACGGAAAGCCAGGCGATCCAGCGCTTTTTTTCCATCGTTTCTCCCCTCCTCACCCGGCCTGGCCCGAAATCAGGCCGAAGGCGAGCAGCGCGGAAAGCATGCCCGCCAGCGCTAGCAGCGCGCCGTACAGCGCGTCCGGCATTTTCCAGGCCCGGGCGGGCAAGCGTTTCCCCAGAAAATAGAAAAGCAGCGCCCCGCCCAGCAGCGCAAGGCACGCCCAACCCGGCAACAGGCAGAAAATCGCCCCCGGCATGCACAGCAGCAAAAACAGTCCACGTTCCGCTCGGCCCGCATCCAGCAGGCGTTCGCCCCGGGCCAGAATCAAAACGCAGGCCGCCCAATCGATTCCAAAGGAAACCAGCAGCCCGCCCAGCACATAGCGCCCGAAAAGCAGCTTGCCCATGGCATGGCCCAGATGGGCCGTCAGCCCGGAAAGCGGGCCCTCCCAGGAAGGGCTCCTCAAACCGGCCAGCACCTTTTGGACAGACGCGGCGGGGAAAACCGCATCCAGCCGGGTTATATCCGTCAGGCCGTAAATCACGCTGCGCAGCAACGCCGCAATTCCCAGATGCATCCCCGCCGCAACGCCCAGCAGCAGCGCCGCGCGCCCCAGCCGCCGGGCCGCGCCCGGCTTCAGCGCCCCCGCCCGAACCAGAAAACGGATGAACAGCAGTCCCACCAAAGCCAGCATCAGCAGGCCTGCCGCCGCCCCCAGAAATTCGCCCATACGCTTTTCCTCCCGCAGGCCACACATAGAAAAAGCCATCCGCGCGCCCAAAGCCCGACGCGCGGATGGCAAAACCGCTTATTGCATGTCCTCTGTTTTAAACGCCAGCGCCGCGCCCTCGGGCCGCACATCCAGCACGAAGCAGCAGTGCTCCCCGAACACGTTTTCCATCCGCCGCACAAAGGTATCCGTCATATCGTTGGGCACAAAATTCAGCGTGGTTCCCGCAAAGCCGCCGCCATGCACGCGCCAGGCGCCCTTGCCCTTGAGCATGGCTTCCGCCATGGCCAGCGCCAGCGCCAGGGGCTGATGCTTGCCTGCCGGATACACGTTTTGCAGCAGCATCCAGCTGCTCCGGCCCGAAGAAATCACGCTTTCAAACATCGTGCCCAGATCGTTCATGCGAATGGCGTTCACCTGCTGGCGCACGCGCTCGTTTTCCTCAAAGAAATGCATGGCCCGCAGCACGGCGCGCTCCCCCAGCTTTTCCCGGATGGGGCCCACTTTCTGCCACAATTGATCAGGGCGCACCCGGCGCAGCACGTCCACGCCGAATTCCGCCGCCACTGCCTGCATTTCTTCCCGGATGGAGGCGTACTCCGCGGTCAGGTTGTCATGGCTGCTTCCTGTATTGACCACGATGAGGGAATAGCCCGCTTCCTGGAAGCTGAAGGAGAGGGGCTGCACCTCCGGCTCCGCCCGGAAATCGATGGTGACCAGGCCGCCCGTACTAGAGGCCATCTGATCCAGCAGCCCGGAGGGCTTTCCGAAATACACGTTTTCGGCGTACTGGGAGATCTTGGCGCGCAGCGTGCTATCCAGAGAAAAGCCGTTATACAGCGCGTCGAAAATAGCGCAAATCATCACTTCGTAGGCGGCGGAGGAAGAAAGACCGCTGCCGCTGAGCACATCGGAAGTCACCACCGCGTCAAAGCCGCCGATTTTATAGCCCTCTTTTATCAGGCCCGCAGCCACGCCGCGCACCAGCGCCTGGGAAGTTCCCTCCTCCTCCTTTTGCGGCTCCAGCTGGGTCAGATCCAGCGTGACAGCCGGGAAGCCCTGGCTGTGCACCCGGGCGATCATGTCCTCCTTGGGCGCAACGCAGGCGACGCAATCCAGATTGATGGCCGCAGCCAGCACCTTGCCGTTGTTATGATCGGTGTGGTTGCCGGCGATTTCGGTGCGGCCGGGGGCGCTGACCAGATAGAGGGGAAGCTGATCGTCATGGAATAAATCCTCATGGACCTTCACAAGCCGGGAATAGCGGGTGAGCTGGCGAGCCAATTCGCCCTCCCGGCGGCCGTAGAGATGGGCGAAGCGTTCCATCGCGGGGGATTTTTTCAGTTGCGCAAGCATTTGAGCATAGCTGTCCATGATTCTTCCTCCTCAAAGGGATTCCAGCACTTCCTGCCAGAAGGCCAGGAACGCGGGCAAACCCATTTCATCAAGCGTGCTTTCAAAGGCGGCAAAGGATGCGTCGCTGATTTCTTCCTCGCCCAGCACCCAGCGGGCGATCTGCATATCCACATAATAGCCGATCTTATTTTGGAGCGGCGTGATCTGCTCCTCCTGTGCCCGGGTCAGGTGGTAATAAGGGAAGGGGCGACGGGACAGGGCGTTGGCCTCCTCCTGCATTTGCAATGTGGCCTGGAGCGCGGCGCTGCCGCTGAATTTGCGCTGGAAAGCGTCTGGCAGCTGCCCGGGGGCGGACGCGCCGCCGTCGATTAAGGTATTGATGGTAAAGAAATTATCCTTCTGCACCGTGTCGCTCAAGCGCCAGGTACCGTCGCCATCCACGAAGTAATCCACGTTTTCCTTCCCGACGGAGGCCAGCTTGCCGCCCTCCTCGGTATACAGCGTGTCCGCCCAGCGAAGCAGCGCTTCAGGATCGGCGCAACGGCTGGTAACGGCGAATGTGCCGCTTGTAACGGGGCCGGAGAAATCACGGTATACCCGCTGGCCATCAAATTCCAGAGGATTGACGATCACATAATCCGTCGCCCAGGAAACCTGGAAAATGTTGGCGGCCATGGGCGTGATAATCGCGCCGTAGGTGGCCGTGGCGTTGGTATCCGTCACCTGACGCATGCTGCTGCTGATGATGAAGCCGTTGGAATCCAGCAGGCCCTGGGCGTAAAGATCGCGGCACCAGGTGATAAACAGGCGGAAATTTTCCTCCAGCGGCATAAATTTCACCTGCCCGTCCTGGGCGAAAATATTATAATCGTTGGCGATCAGCCCAAAGGCATGGGCCAGAAATTTCAGATCGAACGCGCCCAGAAAGCCCAGGGGAATCTCATCCTTCTTGCCGTTTTTGTTGGGATCACGATCCCGAAACGCCTCCAGCACGCTCACCAGCTCCTGGGCGTTCTGGGGCATGGAAAGTCCCAGATTTTTCAGCCATTTCTGGTTGATCCACAGATAATTCTGTGTGGGCGTGGGGTTGATATAGGGAAGCGCGGCGATGCGCCCGTCGGGCAGGGTGATCGCTTCCAAATATTCCGGATGCTCCTGCAAAAGCGCCCACAGATTGGGGCAGCAGCTTTCCAGATAAGGGGCCAAATCGATCAGCACGCCCCGATCCAGCAACTCCATGCATTCGGCGGAAGAAAGCGCGGCCTTAAAAAGCACGTCCGGCATTTCCTCTCCCGCCTGCATGGCCGCCTTGGCCGCCGTCCATTTGTCAAGATCATCGTATTGCTGAAAGGTAAAGGAAATCCCCGTTTTCTCCTCCATGCGCTGGAAAAACAGATTGCTGGCCCAATCCCGGTACTGGGTATCGTCGAACCCGGCCATGACATAGGAAGATTTCTCCTCCGCCATTGCCCCGGCCCCCAGGCACAGGCCCAGCGCCAGCAGCAGGCAAAACAAACGCTTGAACAAGAACTCCTGCCTCCTTTGCGATAGTATTTTTATTATACAGGATTTCGCCGCATTTTACCACCCCTAATTTCGGCTGATTTGCGGAGAAAGTTATGAAGAATCTATTCAAGCTGACAGTTTTGGGCGCAATGCGGGCAAAAGCAAGGAGAAACACCGGCTCTTTCATTTGACCGACGGGCCCGCGCGGTCAAGCGTCTTCTGATTTGGCGCGGCGACGCGCCGGAGGCACGCCCTTTTTTTCATAATTTCGCGTCTTTTGAATTCGCCCGCACGCATCCGCCCCCGCGGCATAGGATGAGGATGAGGGCCGGCAAAAAGGCCGCGGCCCGCAAGGCTTAACCCACGCGCCCATGCGGCGCGAAATGTAAGGAGGCGCAGATATGTCTTTCTATTCTTACAAAAACGCGAATCCCTCCTGCTGCCCCGGCACCATCTCGGGAAACGTACTGGATGGGCTGGATGAAAAAATCTGCATCCAGGTGCAGCGGGTGTACGACAGCTGCCTGCAGCAGGAGCAATTGACCAATGTGGACGTCACCATCACCAGCTATGCCCAGGTGGTGAACACCTGCTGCTGCAATTCCTCCGCCTGCTGCGGCAACGAAACTGAAACCGTTCCGCCTACATCCGCCCCCGTGCCCCCCATCACCTTCGAATCCTGCCGTTCCAGCACCATGGATGTGGACATCGGCAATCTCTCCGTGGAGCGCCTGTGCGATCGTCCCTGCTTCGCCCGGGTGCGGGGCCGGGTGCAGATTCCCATCGATATCCTTTTCACCGACAGCCGCTGCGTGGAATACATCGGCAAGGGCGTGGTCACGGTAAATAAGGATGTGCTGCTGGCCGTGCCCGATGAATCCATCGTGCCCTTCACCCTGGAGGGGATGGCCAGCGCGGTCTGCGTGGCGGGCTCCTACCGCGGGGACAATGTGTTCCGCCTTACGGTGTGCGTCACCATCGTGCTGAAGGTGCTGGCCAAGGTGGAAATTCTGGTGCCCAGCTATGGCTTCTGCCCCATTCCGCCCTGCGAGGAATTTGCCGACTCTGTATGCGACGAATTTTTCTCGCTTCCGCTCTTCCCGCCCGCCACGCTGTGCGACGAGGATTCCACCGCCAGCCAGACCGGCTGCACCCGCTGCAATTGCGGTTGCGGAAATGGCTGCGGCTGCACCCGCGCCCGCACCAGCGCTACGACCACCACCTGATAAATTTCCCGGGGGGCCGTTTTGCGCGGCCTCCCATTTTGCGATGCGTGTGAAAAAAGCGCCTTGCTTGTGCGGCCGTTTCCAGCAAGGCGCTTTTGCATTTAATTTTCCTGCAAGGCGATCCCCTGAAGCGCCTTCTGCACCCGGGCCAGCGCGCGGCCCATCACCTCGATCTGCTTTTGGGTCATGCCCGCAGGAGCGGCCTTTGCGCTGTTTATCACCCGGTATTGCTGTTTGCCGCCCACCGCCTGCCGCCAGATATAGGTGGGGGTGTAGGTTACCTGCTCCACAGTGACGCTGCCGCCCTGACAGACGATGGACAGGTGCAGCAGCGCGCCGGAAATATCCACGCCCTCCCGGGATTCTGTCAGCAGCGTGCCCAGGGAATACGCCACAGGCACCCGGCGCTTCTGGCCGTTTTCTCCCGTCGCATCCACCCATTCCAAGGGGAGCACGCGGGTGGGCCGCGTGCCCAGAATCACGTCCGCCCCAAATGCGGCCAGAGCTTTGGCGGTTTCGCGCTGGGCGGCGGTGATTTCCGCCGCGTCCGTCCGCCCCCAATGCATGCACACGATCACGCACTGCGCGCCCTGCGCCCGGGCGGCGGCAATATCCCGGCTGGCGGCTACATCGCTGAAAAGCGTCAGTGCAGCCTTGCCCGCAGCGCTCTCCAGTGCGTTCTGCCCCTTGGCGGTGAGGCCGTCGGTATAGGTCAGCAGCGCGACGCGCACGCCGTTGCAATCCAAAAGCAGCGTCTGGCTTCCGTATTCCGTGTTCACCCCGCCGCAGCGCAGGCCGCGTGCGGCAATGGCCCGGGCGGTTTCCCGGGCCCCGTCCACGCCCTGATCCAGCGCGTGATTGGTGTGCAGCAGCAGCGTATCAAAGCCCGCCGCCTGCACCGACGAAAGCGCCTGCTCGGGAACGATTAAATCGCTGTATTTATGATCGGCGGTATTCAGGCTCTGTCCCAGCACCGCCAGGCGAAGATCCCCCGTCACATCCTGGGCAACGCCCGCCAAGATGGGGGCGTAAGCAAAGGTTTTATCCGCTTTATTGTAAACGGCATCTGAAATATCGCTTTCAAAGGCGATTACTCCGCCGGCAGTAAGGGAAAAGCTTCTGCGTTCCGCATCGGGCGGCGCGGTGGGGACGGGCGAAGCCGCAGGGGACGCCGTGGCTCGGGGCGGCAGCGTCACCGTTACGGTGCGCGCCGTGCTGGCGGGAGGCGGCGCGGGGGTGTTGCCCCGCAGCGCATCGCCCAGCAGCCCGGCGACTCGCTGAGCCCGCATGACGGTTTCGCCCGGCGAGCCCTCCGCCCGGAAAAAGAACAGCGCGCCCGCAGCCAGCACCGCGGCGGTCAGGGCAAGGGTCAGCACGCTGCCCAAGGACAGGCCCGGACGCTTTCGGCGCATGCGCTTTTCCTCCTTTCCCCTGGCGTTTTTGCATCAGGCCGTGGCTTTTTCCTGGTTCTTTTCGTAAATCAGCCGCAGCCCCTTGAGGGTAAGCAGCCCGTCGATGTGATCGATCACGCCGGATTTCCCCGCAATCAGTCGGGCCATTCCCCCCGTGGCGATCACATGCGCCCCAGGGCAGCCCATTTCCTTTTTCATTTCGTTCACCAGGTAGATCACCTGGCCCACATACCCGTTAATTACGCCCGATTGCAGGCCGCCAACGGTGGTTCTGCCGATCACATGCTCGGGCATGACCAATTCAAAATGCGGCAGCTTCGCCGTTCCGGAAACCAACGCCTCACTGGTGAGCTTAATGCCCGGGCAGATGCAGCCCCCCAGAAACGCGCCGTGAGCGTCCAGCGCGCCGAAGGTGGTGGCGGTGCCGAAATCAATGTATATACAGGGGCCGCCGTAGAGATTGTAGGCCGCGACGGCGTTGCAGATGCGGTCGCTGCCCAGCTCCCGGGGGTTTTCGTATTTAATATCAATGCCCGTCTTGACGCCCGGGGCCACGAAAAGCGGCTCAATACCGAAATAATCCCGGCACATATGCTCCACCGTGAAATTAATGGTGGGCACCACGGAGGAGAGCATAATGCCGTCCACCTGCCGTGGCGAGAGCCCCTCATGGGCGAACAATTGAGAAATCATCACGCCCATTTCATCGCTGGTATAGCGCCGGGTGGTGGAAAGCCGCCAATAATGCACCATTTCCGGCCCGGAAAAAATCGCCGTTTTGATATTGGTGTTGCCTATATCCATCGTCAGCAGCATAGCCGCGAAATCCTCCTTATTTATCCCCGCAGCCGCCTGAGCAGCCCGGCTTTTTCCAGCGCCAGCAGCACCGGCGCGGAAATCAGCGCCGCAGCGGCGGCCTCCGGCAGGCCCGCCGTAAGCACCACGGTGCCCAGCGTGGTCAGCAGCGTGGGATTTTCAATGCCCAGCAGCCGGTAAAACAGCAGCATCAGTCCCAGATAGAAAACCGTGTTTGTCAGCGAGCCCACCGCAGCAGCCGCGGGAACCGCCGCCCGGGGCCGACGGGAAAGCAGGCGATAGACGCCCACCGTCGCCAGCGGAACCAGCAGCCGGGGCACATAGCACATCAGAATCACCCAAAGAATATTGCTCTGTAAAATGGGCGATACCAGCGCCGAGGGCGCGCGCAGGCCGGTATACAAGCTCACGCTGCCCATGCAGAAGCCCAGTAGAAGGCCGATTTTCCGTTCCATGGCCAGCGCGCCGATAATCACCGGCACGCACAGGAACGTGACGTAAATCACGCCCACGTTAATGAAGCCCAGGGGCGTGAGCCCCAGCAGCACAATCAACGCCATGAGCAGCGCGGCCGTAACCATCCGAACCAACTGATTTTTGTTTTTCATTTTTTCTTCCTCCGTTCAAGCTCTCAAGGATGCCCGACGATATGCACAAGGTTCCCTGCGGCGTTTGTCCGGCCCCGATGGGGTGCCGGCAGAATGCCGCCGCGTCATTATACCAAACCTGGGCCCGCTTGTCAAAGCGCCCAGGTTTTTCCCTCGCCGTCTTTTACCAGACCGGCGGCTTCCAGAGCGTAATTCTCCCCGTTTTCAGCGTTTGCGGCACGTCGATGAGCCGCTGATTGCCGCTGCCGCAGTAATCCAGTTCCAGCGAACGCCGCGCCTGAATAAAGGGGCCGTCCACCAGCACGTCCGTTTCCGAAAGCAACGCCATGCGATCCGGGTCTGCCTCCTGCATCAACGCCTCCCATGTGAAGCCTGTGTACACCCACACGTTCAGCCCCGTCCCATGGGCCGCCCGGGCCAATTCCAGGCAAGGGGCGCTTTGCATCATAGGGTCGCCCCCCGAAAGGGTCAGGCCCGAGAGCAGCGGGTTCTTTTTCATTTTCGCGATCAGCGTTTCGGTATCCTCGTCCCGTCCTCCTGCCGGATCGTGGGTTTCCGGGTTGTGACAGCCGGGGCAGTGATGGGGGCAGCCCTGGGTGAACACCGTATACCGCAAGCCCGGTCCATCCACGATGCTGTCGTTCACCGTGCCCGCAATGCGAATTTTCATATTTTCTTCTTCCTTCCCGATTTTCTCGTAAAAGAGACGGCCTTTCCAAAGGAAGCGCTGGCGGAGGCACGCGAACATCGCTTGTTTTTCCACCAAACGCATACGGCTTTCTTTACGGCGGCACGGGGGAAGCGCTCTTCATTTTCCAAAGAACGCTTCCCCCGCAATCCATAATTATCGTTTTTCAGCCCCGGGTTCACTTCATCCAGTCTTCCTTTTCTCCCCGCCCCGCCTGCAGCAGCGCGTTGAAGAAAGGAATCACGTTTTCATCGTTGCCGTTGTTTACCAGAATCGCCGCGTACAGGCCGCGGTTATCCAGCTGCATTCCGCTCATGAAACCATAAAATTCATCCAGCGGAATGCCGTAGAGGTGCTGCTCGGCTGTGACGGGCTGATCGTTCTCATCATATTCCGTCACCACGGCCACCCGGCCCTTGCTCAAATCCACGCCGTCCACCTGGATCGTGCCGTTTTCCACCAGCTCGTCCAATTCCAGGAAGGAGCCCGCAGCGGCGAAGGATTTAAAATACTGCTCGGTCAGGAAATAAATATCGCCGTCCCCCGCCGCCATATAGGCCGTCAGCTGCATGGAGGTGGAATAATCGTCCAGATTCATCAGCGCGACTGAGGAAACCACTTCCATTTCCGGCGTCACCTCGCGCCAGATCGGCTCCAGGAACGCATCCATATTTTCGGCGGTGGTGGTGGTGGTTTGGGCGTAAAGATCAATCCGTTTATCCTGGGGGGAGCGATAGGCGGTGGTGGTGAAAATCAGGCTCCAGCCGAAAACCGCCAGCGCCGCCAGCAGCAGATACTTCCAGGAGCCGTAGGTAAAATGATTTCGAACCTTTTCCTTTGTAAGCGGGGTTTTCATGCGCATAGGCACTGCTCCTTTTCAATCGAGCGCTTTTCCGGCGGCCATGGCCGGGAAGGGGAAAATCACGCCGTCCGCGCCGCTTTGCGCAGGAAGGGACGCGGACGGCGGTATCGTTTCAGAGCAATCTTGGGCAACTGTGGTAAAAGCTGTGGTAAATTCGTCTTTTTTCGCTTCATCAAGCCTGAAAGCCCTTGATTTTACTGTTTTTTTCACTTTATGGGCTTCATCGTCGGGAACAGCAGCACGTCGCGGATGGAGGCGGCCCCCGTCAGCAGCATCACAAGCCGGTCCACGCCCACGCCCAGGCCGCCCGTGGGCGGCATGCCGATTTCCAGCGCGTTGAGGAAATCCTCGTCCACGCCGCAGGCTTCTTCATCACCCTGGGCCTTCAATTGCGCCTGCGCCTCAAAGCGTTTGCGCTGGTCGATGGGGTCGTTCAGCTCGGAGAAGGCGTTGCCGTGCTCCCGGCCCAGAATGAACACCTCAAAGCGCTCGGTGTAGGCGGGGTTGTTCGGCTGCTTCTTAGCCAGGGGAGAAATTTCCACCGGGTGGCCGTAGATGAACGTGGGCTGCACCAGGTGCTCCTCCACATATTCGTCGAAGAACAGATTCAGAATATCGCCCTTCTGATGGCGCTGCTCGTAATGGATGTGATGCGCGTCCGCCACGGCGCGGGCTTCCTCCAGGGTGGAAATCGCGTCGAAATCCACGCCGGAATACTGCTTCACAGCCTCCACCATAGACAGCCGGGCAAAGGGCTTTTCCAAATCGATGGTCACATCGCCGTATTGCACAATGGCGGTGCCGTTCACCTTCCGGGCTACATAGCGGAACATATCCTCGGTGATATCCATCATGCCGTGGAAATCGGTGAAGGCCTGATACAGCTCCAGCATGGTGAATTCAGGGTTATGCTTGGTATCCATGCCCTCGTTGCGGAACACGCGGCCGATTTCGTACACCCGGTCAAAGCCGCCCACGATCAGGCGCTTTAAGTGCAACTCCAGCGCGATGCGCAGATACATATCGATATCCAGCGTGTTGTGGTGGGTGATGAAGGGCCGAGCGGAGGCGCCGCCCGCCTGGGTGTGCAGCACGGGAGTTTCTACCTCCAGAAAGCCGCGCTCATCCAGGAAGGTGCGGATGGCGGTGATGATCTGGCTGCGCTTGCGGAAGGTATCGCGCACTTCGGGGTTCACCACCATATCCAGATACCGCTGGCGATAGCGCAGATCGGTATCCGTCAGGCCGTGGAATTTTTCCGGCAGGGGCTTTAAGCACTTGGCAAGCAGCGTCAGCCCCTGCACATGCACGGAAATTTCCCCCGTCTTGGTTTTGAACACAAAGCCCCGGATAAAGAGCACGTCGCCCAAATCCATTTCCTTAAAGGCCTTATAGGCGTCCTCGCCCACATCGTCCCGGCGCACATAGAATTGGATGTCGCCCGCCGTATCCAGCAGATGGGCGAAGGAAGCCTTGCCCATCACCCGGCGGCTAATCATGCGCCCGGCCAGGGAAACCTCCTTGCCGTCGTAAGCGCCGTAATCGGCGAGGATCTCGGCGCTCTTGGCGGTCACGTCGCATTTGGTCAGCAGATAGGGATCCTGGCCCGCCGCGCGAAGGGCGGCCAGCTTCTCCCGGCGAATTTGCTCCTGTTCAGAAAAGCTGGGGGCGTTCATTTCCTGGGGCATAGCGTTCAAACCTCATTTCCTTGGTAAAATCGATCGTCAGTCGGCGCGGCGAATATCCAGAATTTCCAGCTGCATGGGGCCGTCGGGGGCTTCCACGGTGACGACCTCGCCCGTGCGATGGCCCAGCAGCGCGCTGCCCACGGGGCATTCGTTGGAGATACGGTTGTTCATCGGGTCGCTTTCCCGGGCGCCCACGATGGTGTATTCTTCCTCGTCGCCGTCCTCCACATAGCGCACGCGCACAGCGGTGCCCACGTTCACAGAATCGGTGGAAATGTTATCGTCGTCGATGACGATGGCGGTGCGGATGGCGGCCTCCAGCTCGACAATCTCCGCTTCCAGCTTGGATTGCTCGTTCTTCGCCTCATCGTATTCGGCGTTTTCGCTTAAATCGCCGAAACCGCGGGCAATGGAAATCTGCTCCGCCACCTCGGCGCGGCGCACAGTGGTCAGGTATTGCAGCTTTTCCTCCAGCTTTTTCATGCCTTCCGCAGACACGACGGTTTTGTTGGCATGCTCATGAACTTCACTCATAGCGCATTCTCCTCTTTCTTTGTTGTATAAATAATGGGTTAGGGACGGGGAATAAAGGCTTCAAAAATCTGCGCGTCGTAGCGCTTTTGCAGCTTTTCGAAATCCTGCTGCGAGCGCACCGTCCAGGCAACCAGCAGGGGCCTGAACAGCAGGCGCATCGCCTGAAAGCCGAAATTGCCGTCCGTCCGATAGCCGTAGGCCACGAAGTCGGGCCGGGAAAGGAAATTTCCCAGCAGGTTCGCCTGGGCGAAATGCCAGAAATCGGCGTACTTCTGGCCCTCCGCCGCATCGGCGGCCAGCTGCCCGCGAATCACCTGAGGCGCGTGCTTTTTATACCAGCGCATCAGCAGCGGATCAAAGGATTCTACACAGTAGAAGCCCGAATAGCGGGCCATGCGGGCGTTCAGCTTTTCCGCCAGGGCGGTATCCCCCGGCCGGTCGCTTTTCAGTTCCACAATCAGCGGAACCCGGCCGCCCACGGCCTCCAGAACCTCGTCCAGCGTGGGTACCTTTTCCTGCGTTTCCGCCAGGCGGTATTCCGAAAGCTCGGCAAGCGTGATTTCGGAAATGCGGCGATCCACCCCGCACAGGCGCTTGAGGCTGTCGTCGTGATGAACCACCAGCACGCCGTCGGCGGTCAGATGCACGTCCAACTCGACGCCGTAGCCCTTTTCCGCCGCCAGGCGAAAGGCGGGCAGGGAATTTTCCGGGATCTGACGGTTCCCATCGTGCAGGCCCCGGTGGGCGTAAAGCGGCTGGCGCGTCAGCGCCGCCCTGCGCGCCATGCGACCCCGCACCCGGGGCGCAACCAGAAAAAGATACAGGAAAGCCAGCCCCGCGATCACGCAGGCCAGCCCGCACAAAAAGCGCACGCTTGTTTCCTCTTTTCCCGTTTTTTCCTGGCGAAAGAGCCTTCCTCCGCCAAGACGTCTACCGTACCATGCCTATCACTGGGCGGCCCATAGGCCGCCGCCAGCGGCCCAGAAAACCGCCAAGGCGATTTTCTGCCTGTATTATACCCCAGATGCGGCGCAAATGCAACGGGGCCAATTCAGGTTTTTGCGGCCAGATTGTGGCTATTTTGCGGCGCTTGTGATACAATGGCGCCGTGGAAGAACGCGCGCCGCGGAAGCGGCGGAAATCGGAGGCGCTTTTATGCACAAACGTTTTATGCTGCTGGCCACGGGCGGCACCATCGCCAGCGTGGCCGGGGAGAACGGGCTGCACCCCGGCATCGGCGCACGGGAACTGCTGTCCCGCATGCCCCTGCCCCAGGATACGCTGCTGGAGGGGCGGGATGTGTTCGCCCTGGATTCCAGCAACATTCAGCCCGAAGAATGGAAGATTCTGGCCCAGGCCGTCCGTGAAGCGCTGCGGGATTACGACGGCGTGCTCATCACCCATGGAACGGACACCATGGCCTACACCGCCGCCGCCCTTTCCTTTATGCTGCTGGGGGCGGAAAAGCCCGTGGTGCTCACGGGCTCCCAGCTGCCGGTGGGTCATCCCCTCTCCGACGCGCCGGTGAATTTTCTGGAAGCGCTTTCCGTGCTGCGCGCCGCCCAGCGGGGCGTATACATCGTTTTTCATCATAAGGTGATTTTGGGCAGCCGCGCGGTAAAAATGCGCACCACCGCCTTCGACGCTTTTCACAGCGTCAACGCGCCCCTCTTCGGCCATATCGACGCAGACGGGGTGCATCTCTCCCCGCCGCTGCCGCTTCCCTCCGCCCCCGAGCGCCCCGAGAACATCGATTCCCGGGTGTTCCTGCTCAAGCTCATTCCCGGTACCTCCCCGGATATTCTGGATTTTGTGGCCCAGGCGGGCTATCGCGGCCTGGTCATCGAGGCCTTCGGCCTGGGCGGGCTGCATTACATTCGCCGGAACCTGGTGGATAAGCTGCACGAAATTTCAAAGCGCGGCGTGATTACCCTGGTCACCACCCAATGCATGTATGAAAAAGCGGATTTCTCCCTCTACGAGGTGGGACGCCATGTGCTCTCCCAGCATGTTTTCTCCGCTCGGGATATGACCACAGAAGCGGCGGTGGCCAAGCTCATGTGGGTGCTGGGGGATACGGAAAAGCGGCTTCCCTTCCTGCAGGCCTCTCTCTGCGGCGAAATGAGCGCGAAGTAATAGCTATTAGCGGGGAACCGTTTGGGCGCGGCTCAAGAACGGTTCTCCCGCGCCTTTTTTATGGAAGCGAGTGAATAAAAAGGAAATGTAAGGAATCGCCTCTCCGCCGGCAAAAGCGAGGACGCCCGTTTTTTTGTTTTTCGCCCATCGGGTTGTGATTATGGGCGAATTGTGGTATACTAATATATCCCATAAAGAAAGGAAGGAAGGCCCTTGGCACGGTTCAAAAAATGGTTCAAGCTGGATAACGCCGCCAAGCTCTATCCTGCGGTGGCCACCTCCCGCTGGACCAGCGCATACCGCGTGTCTGCGGAATTATACGAGCCGGTGCAGCCCGCGCTGCTGCGCAGAGCGGTGGATCGGGTTCTGCCCCGTTTTCCCGCCCTAAAGGTGCGCATGCGCTCCGGCCTTTTTTGGTATTATCTGGAGGAAGTTCCTTATCCCCTTTCCGTTTGCGAGGACGCGGGCCACGCCTGCATGCCCTTTCGCAAATATCAGAATCACGGCTATCTGATGCGGATATTCTATTACCGCAACCGCATTTCCGCCGAATTTTTTCATGCCCTGACGGACGGCACGGGCGCAATGGTTTTCATTAAAACCCTGGCGGCGGAATATTTGCGCCTGCTGGGCCACGAAGTCGCCTTCGATCACGGTGCGCTGAACCCCGCAGACGCGCCCTCCCCGGCAGAAACCCAGGATACCTTTACGCATATGCCCCTCCCCCGGGTGCGCGTATCCCGCAAGGAGGAGCGGGCCTATCATTTCCCCGCCACGGCGGAAATCCCCCACACGCTGCATATAATCGCCGCATCCATCCCCTGCGACGCGCTGCTGGCAAAGGCCCGGGGGCTGGAGGTCACGCTGACGGAATACCTGACGGGGGTAATGATTTTCGCGGGCTGCCAGGCGCAAAAGCAATTGCCCGAAAGAAAGTGGCGGCCCGTGCGGGTTTCGGTTCCGGTGAATATGCGTGCCTTTTATCCCACTCAAACCCTGCGAAATTTCTCCTCCTTTATCAATCCGGGCGTCGATCCGCGACTGTGCGATTACAGCTTTGAGCAGATCGTTCACGAAGTGCATGATTTCATGCGCTATCGCCTGCGGGATCCCCTGCTGCGCGCCGCCATCGCCACCAACGTGGCCGACGAGCAATCGATTTTCATTCGCCTGGCCCCCCTGCCGCTGAAAAATTTCGTTATCAGCCAGGTGTTCCGCCGGGCCGGGGATCAACTAGTCACCACCACCCTCACCAACCTGGGGCGG
This sequence comes from uncultured Clostridia bacterium, assembly GCA_934667105.1. Taxonomy (GTDB): domain Bacteria; phylum Bacillota; class Clostridia; order Christensenellales; family Aristaeellaceae; genus RUG563. Next base: position 78,316 of record CAKULG010000007.1, on the reverse strand, counting down.
CAGGAAGCGCCCACCGGAACGGAAAAGCTGATTCGCCGCTTCGAATTCCAGCTGGGCGCACCCCCCACCCCCATCTGCAACGCCGCGGCCGTAAGCTACGGCAACGAGCTGCGGCTGGTTTTTTCCAGCAACATCCGCGAAACCACGCTGCCCCGGGAAACGCTGCGCTTTCTTGTGGCCCAGGGAATCCCCGTGGAAGTGGAAAGCAATTATGAGGAGGAATAACGCATGGCCTATTGCGTGCATTGCGGCGTGAAGCTGGGCGCAGGCGAAACCAAATGCCCCCTTTGCGGCATCCCGGTTCACGATCCCCTGGAGTCCCAGCCCGCCCCCGCCGTCAAGCCCTATCCCATTCGCACGCCGGAGCAGGATCTGCGCCGGGGCAAAAAATTTTTTATCACCCTTGCCGCCCTGCTTCTGCTGGGGCCCGCCCTGCTGTGCTTTCTGATTGATCTGCTGCTCACTGGCGGCGTTTCCTGGAGCGTTTATCCCATGGGCGCGCTGACGCTGCTGTTTATCACGGCGGCGGTGCCCATCCTGGCCGGAAAATACCGCACCTATCTTTCCCTGGCCACCGGCTTTGCCACCCTGAGCGCCTATCTGCGCCTGGTGGAGGCCATCAGCGGTACGGGCAATTGGTTTTATCCCATCGTGCTGCCCGCCCTGGCCCTGGGCATGCTGCTTACGACCGTGGCGATTATTCTGTATCGGTGTGATAAGCTGAACAAGGTATCGCTGCTGGCGGTTATTTTCGCCTTTGCCTCGCTGGAATGCCTGGCCATCGAATGCCTGCACACCCTGGCGCTGGACGGCGGCGTTCACTTCTCCTGGTCGCCCTTTGCGGTGGCCCCCTGTCTTTTCATATCGCTGGCGTTGTTTTTCATTAACGGAAATCGCTCGGTTCGGGAGGAAGTGCGGCGGCGCGTGCATTTTTAAGGCGCGGCCGCTCTCCCGGCGGATGAAATCGTTTTTTCTCGCATAGGATCGCATAAAAGGAGGAAAGGTATGGAAAAATATCGTGTCGGCATTATCGGCGCAACAGGAATGGTGGGCCAGCGGTTTGTAACGCTGCTGGCGGAGCATCCCTGGTTTGAGGTAACGGCCCTGGCGGCCAGCGCCCGCAGCGCGGGCATGCCCTATGCGGAGGCCGTTTCGGGGCGCTGGGCCTTTTCCTGGCCCATTCCCGAAAAAATCGCGGGAATGCCCGTGCTGGACGCGGAGCAGGCAGAAGCGATCGCCTCCCTGTGCGATTTCGTTTTCTGCGCGGTTAGCCTGGATAAACAAGCGACCCGCGCCCTGGAGGAGCGCTACGCCCGCCTGGAAACCCCCGTAGTGAGCAATAACAGCGCGTGCCGGGGCCTGCCGGACGTGCCTATGCTGATCCCCGAAATCAACGCCGAGCACGCCCAGGTTATCGCCGCCCAGCGCAGGCGGCTGGGCACGCGCCGCGGCTTTATCGCCGTGAAGCCCAATTGCTCCATCCAGAGCTATGTGCCCGCCCTCACCCCCCTGCGGGATTTCGGGCTGCAAAAGGTGAACGTATGCACCTATCAGGCCATCAGCGGCGCGGGAAAAACCTTCGATCGTTTCCCCGAAATTCTGGACAATGTGATTCCCTATATCGGTGGGGAGGAAGAAAAAAGCGAGCAGGAGCCGCTGAAAATCTGGGGCGCGCTGCGGCCGGACAGCGAGGCCGTCGTGCCCGCCCAAACGCCCGTCGTCAGCGCCCAGTGCATCCGCGTGCCCGTATCGGACGGGCATCTGGCGGCGGTGAGCGTATCCTTTGAAAAAACGCCCGGAGAGGAAGAAATTCTGGCACGCTGGCGCGCCTGGCGCACCTTGCCCCAGCAGTTGGGCCTGCCCAGCGCCCCCGATCCCTTCCTGCGCTATTTCGAAGCGCCTGATCGGCCCCAGCCCCGCCTGGATCGGGACGAGGGCCGGGGCATGGGCGTGTGCATCGGCCGGCTGCGCCGGGACAGCATTTTCGATTACAAATTCGTCTGCCTTTCTCATAACACCCTCCGGGGCGCGGCGGGCGGCGGCGTGCTTTCCGCCGAGCTGCTCTGCGCCCAGGGCTATATCCTGCGAAAGGAGTAATTGCCTGTGAAAAAGCCCGTCTTTACCGGCTGCGCCGTGGCGCTGATTACCCCCTTTCACGAAGGCGAAATTGATTATCCCGCCCTGGGTCGGCTGATTGATTTTCAATTGACCAACGGGACGGACGCGCTGGTAGCCTGCGGCACCACGGCGGAGCCCCCCGCCCTGACGGAAAAGGAATGGGAGCAGCTCGCCGCCTTTATCATTCAGCGGGCGGACGGCCGCGTGCCCGTGATCGTGGGCACAGGGGGCAACTGCACCCGGGACGTCATCCGCAAGGCGGAGCGCGCCCGGGCCCTGGGCGCAAGCGCCCAGCTTTGCGTGACCCCCTACTACAACAAAACCACCCAGGCAGGCCTGATCGCCCATTACACCGCCGTGGCCCAGGCCGCGGAGCTGCCCGTCATCCTCTACAACGTGCCTTCCCGGACAGGACTGAATCTGCTGCCCGACACGCTGGCCCGCCTTGCGGAGGAAGAAAATATCGTCGCCGTTAAGGAAGCCTCGGGCGATATGATTCAGATCATGGAAATGATGCGCCTGTGCGGCGATAAAATCGCGTTTTATTCCGGCTCCGACGAGCTGACCGCGCCGCTGATGGCCTTGGGCGGTCAGGGGGTCATTTCCGTGGCGGCAAACATCATTCCCCGTCTGATGTGGGAAATGACCCATTGCCCCCTGGCCGAGGCGGTGGCGCTGAATCTGCAGCTGCTGCCGCTGATCCGGGCGCTGTTTTGCGAAGTGAACCCCATTCCCGTAAAGGCGGCGGCGGCGCTGATGGGCCTGTGCGGGGGCGAAGTGCGGCTGCCTCTAGTGCCGCTTTCCCGGGCGCATCTGGAACAATTGAAATCTGAAATGCAAAAGGTTGGATTGCTATGATTCGCATACTGCTTTCCGGCGCGTGCGGCCGGATGGGGCGGCAGATGACCGCCCTGATGGATGAAAAAAAGCTCCTCATCGCGGCGGGCGTGGACGCGCGCCCGGAGGACGGCTTTCCCTTCCCCGTTTACCCCGCCTTTTCCATGGTTACGGAGCCTGCGGACGTGCTGGTGGATTTTTCCCGTCCCGAGGGCCTGCGCCCCGCGCTAGCCTTCGCCCGGGAGAAGAAGCTGCCCGTGGTGCTGGCGGCCACGGGATACAACGCTCAGGATTTGCAGGCCATTGCGGAGGCGGCGCGGGAAATCCCCATTTTCCGCAGCGCAAATCTGAGCCTGGGCATTTATGTGCTGCGGGAGCTGGCGGGCCGGGCCGCCGCGCTGCTGGAGGGCTTTGATATTGAGATTATCGAACGGCATCACAATCAGAAGCTGGACGCGCCCAGCGGCACGGCCCTGATGCTCTACGACGCGGTAAAGCAGCCGGACAGCCAGCCCGTTTACGGCCGCCACACCCGCACGGAAAAGCGCCAGCCAACCGAAATCGGCCTGCACGCCGTGCGCGGCGGCACCCTGGCCGGGGAGCACGAGGTGGGCTTTTACGGCGCGGGCGAAACTGTGCAGCTGATTCATTCAGCCCAGGATCGTTCCATTTTCGCCCTGGGCGCGCTGCGGGCCGCCCGTTTCATCCAGGGCCGCGCGCCGGGCGAATATGAAATGCGAGATCTGGCCCGGGCGTTGACGGAAAAGCAGGAATAGAAGACAATAATGCGCGGGGCGCCGTTCTGTCGAGCGGCGCCCGTTTTGGGGTGGCTGAGAGCGAGTAATTTTAAAAAACTTTTATTTTGCTTCTTTTCTCACCAGCTCGGCCGTTTTCGCCAGCGCGGAAAGGAATATGCCGTCATCCATCTGCCCGGCGGCGTAGCGCTGAATCAGCCCATTCATCTGCGTCATAAACGCCTGGGATTGAAGCGGATCGTCAATGGCGATCTCAAGCGCGCCGGTTGCTTTCTGCCATTGAGCGATCATTTCTCCCGTAACGGTATACGGCTTTTCGCTGTAGGGCGCGGTCGCGTCCGCATGAAAAACGTAATTGCGCATCACGCCGTATGCAGGCTCGGCCAGCAGCGCGACAAAGGCCTCGGCCAGCTCCCGCTGCTCTGCATTGGGATTGACGATCAGCACCCGCATAGAACCGGCGTACACAGGCTCTTCCTCCGGGGAAAAGGTGAAGGGGGGCAGCGCTTGTTCATTCCAGAGATAGCTGGAATGGGTGGATGTGCCCGCGCCGTAATAGAAAATCGAATGGTCGCCCACCGTTTCGGAATCCCAGTAGATTTCCGCCTCGTCATACGATTCTACGCCGCGGCTTTGCAGCATCGCCCGCGCCTTGTTCAGTTCGCGCAGGGTATCGGCCAGGGCCGCGCCGGAAAAATCCACCGCTTCGCCGCGTGCGTTCGCCCGCTGAATATAGGCCGTCAGCACCCGCTCCAGCATGAACGAATAATTCCAGTACGTCAGAAACAAATCGCCTTCCGCATCGTCCATCCCCTCAAATTCCCGCATCAGGGTAAAAAAATCGCACCAGGTGACAGGCAGCGCTCTATCCGGAAAATAGCGGTTCCACAGCGTGCGGTTCACCCCCCAGGCGCTCATCATATCAAAATTCCAGGGATAGGCGACGATCTCCCCCGCCGCGTTTTTAAGCGGCGCGGCCAGGGAAGGATACATCCGGCTCACGCTGTCGATAATCGCCGCGTTTTTTAGCGGCGCGGCGAAGCCCTTGCTTATCAGGCTTTCAAAATTGCCGTCCACCTCCACGCTGAATACGGCGGTTTCGGTATCGCCCGCGCGAATCGCTTCCGCCGCGTCGGCGGCGGTCATTTCAAGGTTCGTGCGCCAATCCAGCGTCGCATCCGGGTACGCCTGCATAAACAGCGATCTCAGCTTCGGATCGTCGGAATGCAGCAAAACGCTCAGCGTATTGCCATTCGTCTCTTCGCCGGAGAGCGAAACCGTCCAGATGCCATCACCGGTAAAGGCATAACGTCCGTCGGTGGTAATCACGCTGCGGCTTCCTGCATATTGAGCGGGCATGGCCCCCGCCAGCGTAAAATCCGCGCCGCCCCGGGAGCAGTATACTCCCTCGTCCGTGCCGATATAAATCGCGTCGTGGGCCGTATCGCAGGTAAGCGACGCGCCCGCAACGGCCGCAAGCTTCAGCCGTTCAGTCTGGCCGCTGGCCGGATCGAACCGCGCCAGATACGCGCCGGAATCGTTTGCGCAAAGCAGCAGCAATCCATCGCCTTCGCCGCAAATACGATAGGCCTCCGTCGCTTCGTAGAGGCGAGTTTCGCCGCTGCGCAAATTGATGCGCAGAATGCGGCTGTTATATTCCGCGTCCGGAGCTTCCTCCCAGTAATCCAGCGCAAGGTAAAGCTGGTTTTCCAGCAGCGCGCTGCCGTTCACCATGCGCGTCTCCCCCGCGTCGTTCAGAAAGCACTGCGCGTCCAGCGTCGTCTGCCAGTGTACGCCCTCCGCGTCAACCGTGCCGATTCTGCCCGCGTATTTGTTGATCGCGTATAGGGTCGCGCCGTCCGCCGCAAGAAGATTGACCGTTTCATCAATCCGCGCCCTGTTTTCCTCCGGCAGATCGGGATATGTTTTTTCGTAATTCATGAACATATCAGCCGTAGCGACAGGCAGCGTGCAAAGGAATTCAGGCGATCGATCGGAATAATCCCAGCGGTACAGGCCGCCGTCACGATCCAGCACATAGGCGGCGGAAGGGGCCAGAGCAGACGCGGCCATCCAGGTTTCCGAAAATTGATGGGTCGTGGATTCGGCCCGGGCCCCGGCGCACAGCAGCAAAAGAAGCGCAGCAAACACAGCCATGATTCTTTTCATGATTTTTCCTCCTGATTCTTCTGTTTTTTTATATTGCGTCAGCCGTTGCCAAAGGCAGGGCTTTCGTGCCAGATATTTTCGATCTCGCCGGTTTCGGCGTTCACATGCACGGTGAATACATCCATGTCGTCCGTATAAACGATATTCCACACACGCATCCACGTTCCATCGGAAAGCGAAGCCATAATGAGCCCTTCCTGATCAAAATCCCCCCGCCGGAGCGAGGAAGCGCTCAAATCATACAGGGCGTTCAGCGCGTCCCAGGCCAGCGCGGCGGCTTCGTCCTGGAGCATATCCTGCGCGCCGGGAACCAAATCGGGATATTGGACGGCGGAATATCCGGCCGCCCGCATCCGGGCAGAATACGCCCCTCGATCCGCCAGCGACATTTCGGACAGATTGGCCTGCTCCGGATACTGCGCTAAAATCTTCTGCAAATCGGCCAGCAGCGCCTGCACCCAGGGAATCATTGCGCCGTCGTAGGCGGGAGCCTCGGCGAAATTATGCTCCGTATAATCTCCGGCGGGCGCATCCTGCAGCGACCAATCGCAAGCGATCACATCGCCCCCTTCCGCGTCCAGCGCGACGGTATAAACGCCCAGCTTTTCAAAATCGCGCCAATGCCAGTTTTCCAATTCATAGGGTATGTATTCAACCATCCACACCCGGCGGCTTCCCTGCGTCACCAGCGCGATACGGCTTTTAAACAGTGCTTTCCATCCCTCCGGCAGGCCGTAAGCCGCTTCCAGCGCCTTCGCCGCGACGCCGCGCGCCTCCCCCTCCCACAGGTCCTCCGCCTGGGGCGAAGCGTAATCGCTGCGCGGCAAAAGCGCGGACAGACCCGCTTCCTTATAGCGCCGCGTCACGGCAGCCTTTTCCTCCGCTTCCAGGCTTTCAAACGCGCCGGAGGCGATGAATTCCTCCGCCGCGACGGGATAGCGGCTCAGATCCCCTGCGGGCAGCGTTCGATCCTTTGCCGAAATCATCCATCGGCAATAAGCAACCGCCCCGGACGGTGAAACGATATAGACGACATAGCCGTCCAAGTCAACGCGATATTCCCGGCGGTTCGCGCCGCCGTACAGGAAGAAATCAATCCGCGCCGAATGGGCGGACAGGGCTTCCAGGGAAACGCCGTAGCGCTCCGCAATCGTCCGGCGGGCAATCGTTTCCGCCTCCGATGGGGATAGATCGCCCTCTCCGGGAGCGATATGAATCAGCATCCCCGCTTCCTGAATTTCCAGCAGCGGCGCGTCCAGGGCCGCGCGCTCTTCCAGGGTGAGCCCGGCAGGGTTTAGCGCAGTCGTCCAATTGGCAGTTCGTTCCCGATACAGCGCAAGAATGCGTTCCAGCTGCTTTGCGCCCCATGCCGAGGAGGCCAAACTGCCGGAGGTAAGCAGCGCCGCGTCCGCGCCGTCGTGGCTCCAGGCGGTTTCCAGGCCTCCCGCCGCCGCGCGGCGCACGGTGTAAACGCCCAGCTGCTCGTAATATTCCCCCGTCGCAGCAAAGCGCGCCGTCCCGTCCGTTCCCTCCTCTGCCGGAGTATAGGCGAATAAATCCAGCATTTCCTCCGTCAGGCCGTATTTTTCCATAACCGCCTGCCGGGCGAGCAGCCGCGCGTCCAACCGCCCGGAAAAATGTAGCGTCAGCGCCACGGCGGCGGCGGCCAGCGCCAGCAGCAACGCCAGGGCCAGAACAAACGCCCGAAGCGGCGCGCCGCGAAAAACGCGCTTCCGCTCCCGGCCCTGACGAATTATCCGCAGCACCTGGGCTTCGCCGTGCCAATCCACATCCCGCAAGGCGGCATTCAATTGGGCGCGAAGATCATTCCTCATCGAAAACCCATCCTTTCAGCATGCCGCGCAGGCGTTCTTTGGCGCGGTTCAGCCGGGAAGCCGCGCAGGGGACGGAAATGGCCAGCGCGCGGGCAACCTCGGACACGGTCATATCCTGATAATACCGCAGCAGGATCACCTGCTTATCCTTATCGGGCAATGCCATAACGGCGCGAAGCACCGTGCGATCCGGATAAGCGTCCTCCATGCCCCGCTCGGGAACGGCGTCCAGCGTGGCGGTGTTTCTTCGATTTCTGAACCACGCGGTGCGCCGCATATCCTTGCAGGTGTTGATGGCGATGCGCGTCAGCCAGGTTTCCGACCGGGAATCGCCCCGAAAGCGATCGAGATGCGCGTAGGCCTTCAGAAACGTATCCTGCACGGCCTCCTCGGCCATTGCCTGGTCGCCCAGATACATATACGCCATGCGCATCAGCCGCGTTTTGTTCTGCTCCATCAGCAGCATCAGCTCCTGCTCTCGCCGCGCGTCAGGCGCTTCCGGGCGAAACATACGCATCTCATCACCCCCTTCGCTTATTTGACGAGCGCTCCTTGCAAAACCATTCGTTTGTTTAAAAATATTTCGCCGACGTACAGCGCCTGAAAAAAGCGGCACGGCTTTTTTCTGCCGCGCCGCCTTCGCAAACGCGCCGACTCAACGAAAATGCGGCGCGCCGTTCTATAAATTTTGTGTTTCTTCCGGCGCTTGGCCATTTCCCCCGTCGTGCCCTTGCGGCGCGAAGTAATGCGCCTGCGCGTAAGCAAACCGCTCCTGAAACCGGCGGACGGCCTCCCGGCTCATGGGATCCTCTGGCCGCAGCATATCAAAGGCGTGCATATTGGAAGGATACACATCCACGGCAGCCGGAATGCCGCAGGCATTGAGCCGCTCGATATAGCGAACCGTCTCCGCATAAAAGGGCTCGTCATCGCCCACAAAGGTATATGCGGGCGGCAGACCATCGAAATTCGTCAGACGGGCGGGGGCGGCATAGGGCGGCAAATTCTTCCTGTCCTGCCCCCGCAGATAGCAGCGCCATGCCAGGTGATTTTTTCGGGTGTTCCACACCCGTCCGCGGTTATTGCGGGAGCTTTCCGTGTCTCGGTCGTCCAGCATGGGATAGAGCGGCATTTGGAACGCGACATGCGCCGCGCCTGTATCACGGGCTTTCATGCAGACTGCGGCGCACAGACCGCCGCCCGCGCTCTCACCGCCCACCATCAGCTGATCTTCTCGAACGCCCAATTTCCCGGCGTGTTTTCTTAAAAAAAGCAGCGCGGCATAGCAATCATCCAGCGCCGCGGGAAACGGCGCAAGCGGCGCCAGCCGGTATCCCGGCGAAATCACCACCGCGCCGAACTGCTTCACCAGGTTCACCGCCCGGGACATATGCACCATTTCTTTCATCCCTGTAATGTAGCCGCCGCCGTGAATCCACAGAATTCCCGTAGCCTGCTGGGGCACTTCCTGGGGCGAAAGCACCAGCGCCGGGATTCGCCGTTTGCCGGAAGGAATGCCGATCTTCTGAACGCAAATATCCTTATCTGGGCGCATAGAACGCATAGGGGGTGCTCCTTATCGCATGGTGTTTATCCTTTTGCCGGGGATAGCGGATTTAGCGATGCTACCTTCTGTGTGATTTTCGCAGCCTGGATGGATTTTTCCTGAAAACCAGCAATTGTTTTCTGAATCTGCGTTTTGCTTTAGCCAATAGCCCAAGCATATCGCCGGAATAGCGAATGCAGCGAACAAACGCATAAAATGAAAACCCACGGCTGTGAGTACAGCCATGGGTTTGAAAGCCAAGCAAGCTCAGCGCTTGCTGAACTGGGGCGCACGACGGGCAGCCTTCAGGCCGTACTTCTTGCGCTCCTTCATACGAGGATCGCGGGTGAGGAAGCCAGCCTTCTTCAAGGCGGCGCGCAGCTCGGGATTCACCTTGCACAGCGCGCGGCTGATGCCGTGACGGATCGCGCCAGCCTGGCCGGACAGGCCGCCGCCGCGAACGTTCACCATCACATCGAAGCTGCCGCCCACGTTGGTGAGAACGAGGGGCTGACGGACGGTCATCTTCAGCGTTTCCAGGCCGAAGTAATCGTCGATATCGCGCTTGTTAATCATAATCTTGCCTTCGCCGGGCACAAGCCGGACGCGGGCAACCGCGGACTTGCGGCGGCCAACGGCATTGAAATCAGTAGCCATTTTTATTGCTCCTTCCGCTCAGCTTACTTGATGAGTTCCAGCTTTTCGGGCTTTTGCGCGGCCTGGTCATGCTCGGGGCCGGCATAGATCCGCAGCTTGGTGGCCATCTGACGGCCCAAGGGGCCCTTGGGCAGCATGCCCACGATGGCATGACGCACCGCGAACTCAGGCTTTTCAGCAATCAGCTTGCGGTATTTGGTTTCCTTCAGGCCGCCGGCATAACCGGAATGATGATAATAAATCTTCTGATCCAGCTTTTTGCCGGTCAAAACGATTTTGGAAGCGTTGATAATGATCACATGATCGCCGGTATCCACATGGGGAGTATAGATGGGCTTGTTCTTGCCGCGCAGGATGTTGGCAACCTGGCTGGCCAGCCGACCAAGCACCATGCCGTTCGCATCAACGACATACCACTTGCGCTCGATATTCTGCGCATTTGCCATAAAGGTATTCAAGTGAATTTCCTCCTTGAAAGGTATACTCTTGTTGTGCCTTCCCGTGATGGTCGCACGCTCAGGCGATGAACACAATAGCACCCGGGGCTAGCGGAGTCTATTGATGCAACAAATATAATACCCATTTTTCTCCCTTTTGTCAAGGCCAAAAAAGCATTTTTCCGCGGGATTCCGCCATTTCTTTTGGCCGCACGCTTTACAGATTTCCGGCCTTCCTGTATAATGAAAGCAGCGAAAGACTTTTATCATCAAAAACGAACGGAGGAGCATGCATGCCCATTCATTATGACGAAAGCGCAAAAACCTTTCATTTGACGGACGGATCGCAATTCAGCCTGATCCTTCAGGCGGTGAAGGAGCCGGACGGCACGGAATCCCTGGTGCAGGCCTATTGGGGCGCCGCCCTGCAAAGCGCCGATCTTTCCTATTTGAATGATATAAGCCTGGGCTGCCCCTCCTTCGACGGCTACGCCCAGCGCAATTCCTATGCCTATCCCGCCCAGGGCCGCGGCGATTACCGCGTTCCCGCCCTGACGGCCACGGGGGCGGACGGCGCGCGCCACGCGGTGCTGAATTATGCGGGCTGCGCCATTCTGCCCGGCAAGCCGCGGCTTTCCGGCCTGCCCGCCGTCTATGTGGAGGACGACCGGGAGGCGGACACCCTCTCCATCCGCTTGCAGGACGCTGTGACGGGCTTGCGGGCCACGCTGCGCTATACCTTGCTGAACGAGCTTCACGCCCTGACCCAGAGCGTGCTGCTGGAAAACGAGGGTTCCTCCCCCATCCTGCTGGAAAACCCTGCCAGCGCTTGCGTGCATCTGCGGGGCGAATATGATTTTTTGCATCTTCACGGCGCGTGGGCCAAGGAGCGTTCCCCCGAACGCATTCCCCCCATGCACGGCGTGCGGGAAATCGGCAGCCGCCGGGGGGCCAGCGGCCACGAGCATAATCCCTTCGCGGCGCTGCTGGAAAAGGGCGCTTCCGAATTTACCGGGGATTGCTATGGCTTCTGCCTGGTTTACAGCGGCAGCCACCGTATGCAGGCGGAGCAAAACGCTTACGGCGTCACCCGCTTTGTGGGCGGCCTGAACGATTGCTCCTGGCTGCTTCAGCCCGGGTGCCAATTCCAGACGCCCGAAATGGCGCTGGTCTATTCGGGGGACGGGCTTTCGGGCATGTCGCATATTTTCCATAAAATGTTCCGCACCCGCCTGTGCCGCGGCTTCTGGCGCGACCGGGAGCGCCCTGTGCTGGTGAACAACTGGGAGGGCACCTATTTCGATTTCAACACTGAAAAACTGCTGAACATCGCGCAAAAGGCCGTCCAGATCGGGGTGGAGCTGTTCGTGCTGGACGACGGCTGGTTCGGCAAGCGCAACAGCGATAATTGTTCCCTGGGCGATTGGACGGTTAACGAGGAAAAGCTGCCTGGCGGGCTGAAGGCCCTGGCCGATCGGATGAACGCCCTGGGGCTGAAATTCGGCCTGTGGTTTGAGCCGGAAATGATCTCCCCGGATTCCGACCTGTACCGGGCGCACCCCGACTGGTGCCTGCATATTCCCCAGCGTTTCCGCAATGAACAGCGACAGCAGCTGATTCTGGATATGAGCCGGGAGGACGTGCAGGATTATGTGATTCAGGCCGTCAGCGGCGTGCTCTCCTCCGCCCACATCGAATATGTCAAATGGGATATGAACCGCAATTTCAGCGAAATCGGCAGCGCGGCCCTGCCCCCCTGTCAGCAGGGCGAGGTTTCCCATCGCTACATGCTGGGGCTGTACCGGGTGCTGGAAACCATCGTATCCCGTTTCCCCCAGGTGTTGTTTGAAAGCTGCTCCGGCGGCGGCGGCCGTTTCGATGCGGGCATGCTCTATTATATGCCCCAGACCTGGACCAGCGATGATTCCGACGCGGTGGAACGCCTGTTCATCCAGTACGGCACCTCGCTGCCCTATCCGCCCAGCGCCATGGGGGCCCACGTCAGCGCCGTGCCCAATCATCAGGTAGGCCGCGTGACCAGCCTGGAAATGCGCGGACATGTGGCCATGAGCGGCAATTTCGGCTACGAGCTGGATCTTTCCCGGCTCAGCGAGGAGGAGCTTTCCCTGATGCGGGAGCAGGTGGCCTTTGTGAAGGAAATTCGCCATCTGACCCAGCAGGGCAATTTTACCCGCCTGTGCTCCCCCTTTGAGGGCAATCTGGCCGCCTGGGAATTCGCCGATGATAAGAAAGAAGAGATTCTGGTTTGCATGTTCCGCCGCTATGCCCAGGCCAACAGCGAGAATGTGCTGATCCGCCTGCGGGATGTGGATGAAACCCGGTGGTATACGGATCAGGGCGGCCGGATGTATCATGGCAGCGTGCTGCGCCATGTGGGCCTATGCCCCGTATTCCAGGGTCCCAACGCCCGCCGGATGGAGGACGCCGCCAGCCAGGTGCTTTACCTGCGGGCGAAATAAGAGAATAAATATAATGCGGGGGACCCGCTCTTTGCTTCCAAAGAGCGGGTCCCCCTTTCGGGAAAACTGCGCTGGAAGGAAGGGAAGGCAAGCGATCAGCTTGCCTCCCCGCCGGCAATCAGCAGGGCGTTTCTCGCCGTCCCATTGGGCGCTTTCAATACGCCGTTATTTTCCCAACCAACGGTCGTAAGAAGCCTGGTACACCTCCAGCACTTCCGCCATATGCATATCCGCAACGGTTTTGCAATACGCTTCCCATGCGGCGTCATCGTCGATATTTTCCACACCGGCGACAAATTTGCTCTGCATTTCGGAAATGTAGGTAGTAATGTTCACATAGTAATCGTCCAGCACGGTCTGCTCGTCCTCGGTGAAATTCAGCAGCTTGAAGGGCACCAGCGTTTCCGCAGTATAGGGCTTCACATTGGCGATATAGCCCAGTTGGCGGTAATGCGAGTTATTCAACGAGGCGGAAACAGCGTTGCCCCAAACGTCGTTCCGGCCCACGGTCCAGGATATATAGACCTTCCGGGCATATTCCAGCGGCGCCATGTCGGAAGGAATATTGATGTAATCATATTCCGTATGCGCATCGTCCATCCAGGCCCAGGTCACGTTTTCAGGGCCATACCAGAAGGCCGCGCTATACAGGCCCGTGCCGGGAACCACTTCGGCTGTAGCGTAGGCCACATCCAGCGCCTTGCAGATTTCCACAATGTGCTCGGATTTAGCGTTGATGGCCCAGCCGATGGGCTGCGGGAACGCTTCGCCGTTATACACCCGGGGCGCGTCGTTCCATTGGGATTTAAGCGGGGCCAGCGTGCCCAAATGAATTTGGCCGTCCGCAAAGCAATCGGCGGTGAGGTTGCCGAAATAGTTGGTGCCAAAGCAGATATCCCCGTTCTTAACCAGCGCGCTGCGGGTTGCGCCGTCCATGGTCAGGTATTCCTGGTGCAGCAGGTTTTCCGCATACAGCTTGTGGATGAAGGAAAGGAAGCGGCGATATTGCTCAGAGGTGCGGGTGTGCACCAATTTTCCCTGGCCGTCGTCGTCAAAATCAAAATGCACATACGGGCCGAAGGAAGGGAAGAGCATTTGCATCTCGTAATCGCTCATATCCCCCAAGGGAGATTTGCCCGTCTTTTCATAGATGGTTTTGAGCACGGAATAGAATTCATCCACCGTTTCGGGCATAGAAAGTCCGTACTGATCCAGCACATCCTGGCGGAAATGTAGCCGGGCCGTGCAGGCGGTGGCCACGTTATCCACCCGGGGCAGCTCGTACATGGCGCCGTTGGATTTCACCATTACGTTCTTCACCATGGGGTATTCCTCCATGGTCTTTTTCAGATTGGGCATATATTCCAGGTAATCCAGATAATTGACGAATCGATTGCCCAGAATGCCGTAATCGTTCAGTTGGGCGGCGGTGAGCGTCGCGCAGAACACATCGGGCCAATTCCCGGCCGCCAGGAAAACGGGTAGCTGCTCGGGGTCGATGGCGGTGAATTCAAAATTTACGTTGGTAATTTCGGCCAGGAGCTTCCAGGTTTTCCTTTCGTTTTTTGCGAAAGCGGCGGGATCGGAATTCGTGCCCAGCGCCTTCACGGTGATCGGCTCCTCCGTTACGGGGTATGCGCCTTCCGCCAGGGCGGCGAAGCCGCTCAGCAGCAGAGAAAGCGCCAGCAGCAGGGAGAAAATTTTCTTCATTGGAACACCTCCTTAGAAAAATGTATTCTCGGCCCGGGCGCGCTCCGGGCTGTGAATCAAGGGGATAAAAAGGGGGTTTGCGCTGGGCATTATCCCTTCACCGAGCCCAGCATCACGCCCTTATCAAAATACTTTTGCAGGAAAGGATACAGAATCAGCACCGGCAGCGAGGAAACGACGATGACGGCGTACTTGATCAGCTGCGCCATCTCAAATTGCTTAAGCAGCGCTTCATCGTCCCCCGATTCCAGCATATCCACCGCGCTTTGCTCCAAGATAAGGATTTTGCGCAGCACCAGCTGCAAGGGGCGCTTATCCGGATCCAGAACGTAGATCAGCGCGTTAAAATAGCTGTTCCAATGGGCCACCGCAAAATAGAGCACCATCACGCCCAGCAGCGCCCGGGAAAGGGGCAGAACAATTGTGAAAAAACAGCGCAGATTGCCGCAGCCGTCGATGGCGGCCGCCTCCTCCAGTTCCCTGGGCAGGCCGGAAAAAAAGGTGCGGCAGATGATACAGTTATAGGTGCTGAACGCCCCTAGCAGCACAAGCACCGCCCGGGTGTTATACAGGCCCAGGCTGTTCACCAGCAGAAAGGTGGGAATCAGCCCTCCGCTAAAATACATGATGAACATAAATAGCGCCGTAAAGAGGTTCCTGCCCGGCAGCGTTTTCTGGGCCAGGGCATACCCGGCGGGAACTGTAACCGCCAGGTTAATCATCGTGCCCACCACGGTGTAATACAGCGTGTTCAAATACCCCGTCACAATGCTGGAATCTTGAAACACGCGCCGGTAGCCGTTCAGCGTCAGCCCCCGGGGCAGCAGCAGCACCTTGCCCGCGGCCACATAATCCGGGCTGCTCACCGAGCAGGAAAGCACATAAATCAGCGGATACAGCACGCAGGCCAGCAGCAGACAAAGCAGCGCCGAATTCGCCGCGTTGAACGCTCTGTCGCCGCGAGATTCCCGAATGGCATGCATAAGCGGTTTTCCTCCTTAAAACAGGCTGGTTTCGCCCAGACGGCGCGAAATAAAATTTGCCATCAGCAGCAGCGCGATATTCACCACATTGTTAAACAGCCCCACGGCGGTGGAAAAGCTGTAATTGGAATTAAGCACGCCGCGCTTGTATACATAAGTGGAAATCACCTCGGACACATCCACATTCAGATCATTTTGCAGCAGATACACCTTTTCATAGCCCACCGAGGCCACCCGGCCCACCGCCATAATGAAAAGAATCACGATGGTGGGCAAAATGGTGGGCAAATTTATATGCGTGATGCGCTGAATGCGGCTTGCGCCGTCGATCATGGCCGCCTCGTGCAGGGAGGGGTCCACCGCCGAAAGCGCGGCAAGATAAATCACAGCGTCCCAGCCGATATTTTGCCACACGCCGCTCCACACATATAAATGGCGGAAGGCGGAGGGTTGGGCCATATAATAATACCGTTCCATGCCCAGCGCTTCCCGCAGGGTGTTTATCACGCCCATGGAGGGGGAAAACAGCGTGTTGAGCATGCCCACCATAACCACCATGGAGATAAAATGCGGAGCGTAAAGCACCGTCTGTGAGAAGCGTTTAAACCGGCTTTTCGTTTCATTCAGCAGCAGCGCCAGCAGAATGGGCAGCGGAAAGCCAGCCGCAAGGGAATAAAGGGAAAGCGCCAGGGTGTTCCGAAGCAGCTGAAGAAAATTATAGCTGTTGAAGAAGCTGCGAAAATGCTTCAGCCCCACCCACCGGCTGCCCGCTATCCCCAGCGCGCCCTTGTAATCCTTAAAGGCGATTTGCAGCCCGTACATCGGCGTATAGCAAAACAGAATCACATACGCCACCGCGGGCAGCAGCAGCAGATAAAACGCGCGATGCTTCCAAATTTTCCGGCCCAGCCGGAGGGGGCTTCCCTTGCGCGGAAGGGCGGCATACCGATGTGTCTGCATGCAAACAGGCGTCCTTTCTTCATGGCGTTGGCCGTGTTCGTTTGCCTATAGTCTAGCCGTTTTCAGTAAAGGACGCAATCGTACTTTTTTGTTTTACATACATAAAATGCAAAATAAGGCTAATTCTATGCCGTAATTTTATGGTTATTCCTTTCTTGACGGCTTTTTTCCCTTTTTCTACGCATTTGAAAAAAATTCAGGCTTTCGCCCCCAAAAATGCATTTTCTTGCGGCGGCGCAAAAAAATGAACCCTCCAAGGAGGGCTCATTCCTTTGCGTCCGGCGGAGATTCGATGTATAATAAAACCAAGCAATATGGAAAACTGGAGAAAGAAGGCGGCCTTATGCTGGAAAAAATTCGTCGATTGATGACCAAACGGAAATATCTGCTTCGGCTGATTTCGTCCTGCGTGCTGCTTTTTTTCATTCCCTGCGTTTTGTTTTTATGCCTGGTTACAAATCGTGCGTACCGGCAGCTTCTTGCAGCGAATCAGGCGTATCTGGGCAAAACGACGGCGGAAGTCTCCACTCGGCTGGATGAGGAATTGAGCAGAATGTATAGCTGCGCCGCCAGCATGGCCCTGGCCAGCCGCAACAGCGAAAAGGACGCGGCCGCGCTCAGCACGGGCCGCCTTTCCGCCAACCCTTATTATTATACGGAGGCCATTCGGTTCATTCGCGAAAAAAGCGTTGAAGCCGCCTATGATATCGGCGTATATTTTCCGCAGCTTGATTGCCTGCTTACCACCTCAAGCAAGCTCTCCCTCCAGGAATACGCGAATAAGCTGCTGGACGGGGCTGAATTCTCCCCGGAGGCAGAGGCGGAGCTGCGCGCCTTTTTCGCCCCCTCCTCGGAAACGCAGGTGCGTTTCTTCTCCACGCTTCCCCAGCAGGGCAGAAACGGCGTTTTTTTCATTGGCATTCCCCAGCGGTTGGGCCCTGAAAAAGCAAGCGCGCTGATTTTCTTTCGCTTTCATTCCGGGGCGCTTCCCGCCTTCATGATCGAAAGAGAGCCGGAGCTGCAATTGCTTTTGCTGAGCCGGGCGGATAACCGCGTGCTGTATGCGGCGGGGGCGGAATACCCTGCGCTGCACTCCCGCGAAATCCGCGCCCTGGCGGAAGGAACGATTGCCGATTTTCAGGCCTCAGGCTCCCGCTTCGCCGTTTTTTACGCCTCGGGCGGGCTGACTCAGGCCGTTCAATGCGTATCCCTGCTCCCCTTTCAGGCGCTCGCCTCGGGCCTTTATCAATTCTACAGCGCGCTGCGTTTGGCGCTCTGGGGAGCGCTGGCCGCGCTGGCGCTGCTGCTGCCCGTGCTGATCTATCTGAATTATCGCCCCATCGAGGATATTCGCCGTCAAATCGGCGGCACGGAAAGCGAGAGCGAAATAGAATCTATTTCCAACGCGCTGGAACGCATGGCCGGGGAACTGAATGAAAAAGATTTGCTGATCATGGATTTGCTGCTGGCCAACATGCTGCGCGGCGTGCCTGTGCCCGCGCGCGAGGCGGAACGGCTGGGCCTGCTTCGGCAGGACGGGCAGTTCTGTGTTGGAACAACCGAATATTTCCCGCTGAATGCGGAAGTGCAGGAGGCCCTGAGCCGCCGGGCGGAGGAGGAATACGGCGTATCGCTGTATATCACGGATATCGATCGCCCCAACAAGCCGCTGCTGGCCTTTATCTGCCTGATGGGCAGCGGGGAGACGGACGCCTTCTTTTCCTGGCTTCAGGCCCAATTAACGGAACAGCTGGGCGAAAGCGCCCGCCTGGCCGTCGGCCGCCCCGTGTGCCAGATAAATGACATTCATCTTTCCTACGCCGATTGCCTTTCTCGCCGGACGGACGCGCCCTGCGCCCAAACGCCCCAGCCGCTGCCGTCGGCGGAGCTCAAGGCGCAGCTTCTTTCATTCCTTCAGCTTCATTTCGCCAACCCGGATTTGAGCCAGACGCTGGTGGCCGATCAATTCGGCCTGTCGGTTTATTCGTTAAGCCGGTTTTTTAAAAATCAGATTGGGGTGGGCTTCTCCGAATATATCGCCGGCATGCGCCTGGATTGGGCCCAGCGAGAGCTGTTGATGACCGATCGCTCCGTCGCGGAAATTGCCGCGGCGGCAGGACTTCCCAACGCCAATTACTTTTCTCGATTGTTTAAGGCGCACTTCGGCGTTTCTCCTCTGGCCTTTCGCAAAAACGGCGAAACGCGCTCCCCCTAACCCCCAAGGGCCGCTATTCCCCCCGCGCGCCCGCAGGGCGCTCCTCCGCCGCGTCCGCCCCCGCCGTCTGCCAATACAGGGTAAAGGCCGCGCCGTCCCATTGCAGCACGGTGATCAATTCGCCCAGGCCGTCCGCCCGGTACAAGCCGCTGATCTGCCGGTAAAGCGCCAGCTCCATGCGCCCATCCCCATTAAAATCCGCCGGGTAAAGCAGCCCGATAGGCGAAACGAAGCCCGTCTGCGGGGCGCGCAGCACGCCGGATGCGTCGTATAATTCCGCCAGATAGGCCGCGCCCTTCCCCAGCAGAGAAAGGGCGTAGGCGGTCTCCCCCGCCGTCACCCAGGCGGCGTAACCGTCCGCATAATCCACCCGAGCGGGGTTTGCCGCCGCATAGGCTTCGGAATCAAAAATCATTCGGTATTCATTATCCAAATAAGAAAAAACGGTATAATACCCAATCCCGCCGCTGCCGCCCGAATCGATGACCGTGATTACATCCTGCTTATCGGCTGCGGTAATAGGGGCCAAAATCAGCCGCGGGCTGTATCCCGCGTTTTCCGGCAGGGCGAAGCGCTGCGCCTTGCAACTGCCCCCCTGCTGTATTTCCAGCGCGATTTCCGTCCAGGCAATGCTATCCTCCATCCGTTCGCCCGTCAGACGGACGATTTCCGGAATCCCGTCCCCCGTCAAATCGCCCTGGACCTGGGTGATGATTCTCCTTGCCATGCCGCGTCGCTCCTTTCCGGGAGGGCGTTTCCTCCCTTCAGCAGCCTATGCCCCCGTCCGCCGCCTCATACCGGGCAGGCGGATTGTTTTTTCTTTGTATATGGGTTTACATTTGCACGAATTCATGTACAATTGTATACATAAATCCATTTCAGGAGGGACGGCCCATGCTGGAGATTTCTCCCAAAACCAATCTGCTGGAGCAGAAAAGCTATAAATACTCCCTGCAGGATGTGGCGGAGCCCAACCTGTATCGGGATATTTACGATTATGAAAGCGTACCCCGGGTTCCCTTCAATCACCGGCGTGTGCCCATGGGTATGCCGGAGGAAATCTGGATTTCGGACACCTCCTTCCGGGACGGGCAGCAATCGATGGATCCCTACACCCCCGATCAGATTGTGGAATTGTATAAGCTCATGAGTAAGCTGGGCGGGCCCTACGGCGTCATCCGGCAGACGGAATTTTTCATCTACAGCCAGCGGGACCGGGAGGCCGTGGAAAAATGCCGCGATCTGGGGCTGCAATTTCCTGAAATCACCACCTGGATTCGCGCCAGCAAGGAGGATTTTAAGCTGGTGAAGAATTTGGGCATCCGGGAAACGGGCATTCTGGTGAGCTGCAGCGATTACCACATTTTCAAGAAAATGAAAATGACCCGGGGAGAGGCCATGAAAAAATACCTGTCCACCGTGGCCGAGGCCTTCGAAGCGGGCGTTATGCCCCGCTGCCATTTGGAGGACATTACCCGGGCGGATTTTTACGGCTTTGTGGTGCCCTTCGTAAACGAATTGATGAAAATGAGCCGGGACGCGGGCATTCCCGTGCGCATTCGCGCCTGCGATACCATGGGCTACGGCGTGCCGTATACCGAGGTGGCGCTGCCCCGCAGCGTGCCGGGCATAATTTACGGCTTGCAGCATTATTCCGATGTGCAGAGCGAATATCTGGAATGGCACGGGCACAACGATTTTTATAAAGCGGTGGCCAACGCCTCCACCGCCTGGCTCTACGGCGCGTGCGCAGTAAATTGCTCGCTGCTGGGCATCGGGGAGCGCACGGGCAATATTCCCCTGGAAGCGATGGTGTTTGAATATGCGTCGCTGCGGGGATCGCTGGATGGGATGAACCCCGCCGTCATTACCGAAATCGCGGAATATTTCAAGCGGGAGATCGGCTATCAGATTCCCCCCATGACCCCCTTCGTGGGCCGCAATTTCAATGTGACCCGGGCGGGCATACACGCCGACGGCCTGCTGAAGGACGAGGAAATCTATAATATCTTCAACACCAAAAAGCTGCTGAACCGCCCCGCCTCCGTCCTGATTTCCAACACCTCGGGCCTGGCGGGCATCGCCTACTGGATCAACGAAAATTACCAGCTCACCGCCGCCGAGGCCGTGGATAAGCGCGCGCCCCTGGTTCTGGCCCTGAAGGAATGGATCGACGCGGAATACGCCGGAGGCCGCCAGGCCGCTCTGTCCAACCATGAATTGGAACAGAAAATCGAAGAACTGTCCGGCGGCCGGCTGCACCGGCTGTGACGCGGCTATTTGCAAGCAAGGAGGAGCCCTATGGAGCATCGCATGATTTCCATCGCCGATCAGGTGTTTGACGAATTGGAAAAGGATATTCTTTCCGGCGTTTACGAGCGCGGCGAGATTTTGACCGAGGTAAAGCTCAGCGAACAGCTGGGAGTCAGCCGCACGCCCATCCGGGAGGCCCTGCGCCGCCTGGCCCAGGAGCGCATTATCGATCCCACCAGCAAGGGCGTGCGCGTGGTGGGCATCACCCGGGAGGACATCGCCGATATTTGCGAAATTCGCCTTCGTTTGGAGGGGCTGGCCGCCCGCTGGGCGGCGGAGCGCGCCACTCAGGAGGAAATCGCCGCCCTGGGCGAACCCCTGGAATTGCAGGAATTCTTCACAAGCAAGGGGGATGCGGAAAGCCTGAAAAACACCGACACCCGCTTCCACCAGACCATTTACGCCCTAAGCGGCAGCCCCGTCCTGCGGGACACCCTGGAGCCGCTGCACCGTAAGCTGCTGAAATACCGCCGCGTTTCCTTCGCTACTCCCGCCCGGGCGGAGCGCTCCTATCAGGAGCATAAGGCCATCTTCGAGGCTATCGCCGCCCATAACGGCCCCCTGGCGGAGCAATTGACCATTCAGCATGTGCAAAACGCCCGGGAGAGCATTCTGCATCAGCCGGACATTCAGAAAGGGGAATGAACCATGGGATACACCATCGCCCAGAAAACCATCGCGGCCCATCTGCTTTCGGGGGAAATGCGCCCCGGCCGGGAGATCGGCCTGCGCATCGATCAGACGCTCACCCAGGACGCCACCGGCACCATGGCCTATCTGGCGCTGGAAAATATCGGCATTCCCCGGGTGAAAACTGAAATCTCCCTGGCTTATGTGGATCATAACACGCTGCAATGCGGCTTTGAAAACGCCGACGACCACCGCTACATCCAATCCGTCGCCCGAAAATACGGGGTATATTTTTCCCGGCCGGGCAACGGCATCTGCCATCAGGTGCATTTGGAGCGCTTTGGCAAGCCGGGAAAAACCCTGGTTGGCTCGGACAGCCACACCCCCACCGCCGGGGGCCTGGGCATGCTGGCCATGGGCGCGGGGGGCATGGACGTGGCCGTGGCGATGGGCGGCGGCGCGTATTATATCGCCATGCCGAAAATGTACCGGGTAAATCTGCGCGGGGCGCTTTCCCCCTGGGTTTCCGCCAAGGACGCCAGCCTGGAGCTGCTGCGGCGGCTGAGCGTGAAGGGCGGCGTGGGCGCGGTGATCGAATGGAACGGTCCCGGAGTGAAAACCCTCTCCGTGCCCGAGCGCGCCACCATCGCCAATATGGGGGCGGAGCTGGGCGCCACCGCCACCATCTTCCCCGCCGATGAAATCACCCGGGATTTCCTGCGTGCCCAGGGCCGGCCCCAGGATTTCACCCCCTTGGACAGCGATTCCGATGCGCAATACGATCAAATCATCGAAATGGATTTATCCGCGCTGGAGCCGCTGGTGGCCGCGCCCCATTCTCCCGATCATGTGCTGCCCGCCCGGGAATGTGAAAGCGTCGCCGTTTCCCAGGTCTGCATCGGTTCCTGCACCAATTCCTCTCTGCGGGATATGCTGCGGGTGGCCGCCATTCTCAAGGGCAAGCGTATTGCCGATACAGTGAGTCTTTCTATTTCCCCCGGCTCCCGCCAGGTGCTTTCCATGCTGGCGGATTGCGGCGCGCTGAGCGATTTGATTGCCGCCGGTGCGCGGGTTCTGGAATGCGCCTGCGGCCCCTGCATCGGCATGGGCTTCTCTCCCGCCTCGGCGGGCGTATCCGTGCGCACCTTTAACCGCAATTTTGAAGGCCGCAGCGGCACCCGGGACGCAAAGGTGTTTCTGGCCTCCCCTGAAACCGCCGCCGCCTGCGCCCTCACCGGCTTCATCACCGATCCCCGCACCCTGGGGGATTATCCCGCCGTCGAAATGCCCCCCGCCTTCCGGGTGGACGACGGCGGCGTGCTGCCCCCCGCCCCGGCGGAGGAAGCGGCGGCCCTTTCCGTGGAGCGCGGCCCCAACATTAAGCCCTTCCCCCAGGGCGAGCCCCTGCCCGACGCTTTGACGCTGCCAATCTCCCTGAAGGTGGGCGATAATATTACCACCGATCATATCATGCCCGCCGGGGCGAAAATTCTGCCCTTCCGTTCCAACGTTCCCAAGCTGTCCGAATTCTGCTTCTCCGTCTGCGACGAGGG
This sequence comes from uncultured Clostridia bacterium, assembly GCA_934667105.1. GTDB lineage: Bacteria > Bacillota > Clostridia > Christensenellales > Aristaeellaceae > RUG563. The sequence continues at coordinate 55,118 of CAKULG010000007.1, read as the reverse complement.
TTTCCCCGCCCGCGCCCGGGCGCTGGGCCGCTCCGCCATTGTGGGCGGCGCCAATTACGGCCAGGGCTCCTCCCGGGAGCATGCCGCCCTGGTGCCCCTGTATCTGGGGGTGCGTCTGGTAATCGCCCAATCCTTTGCCCGTATCCACGCGGCCAACCTAATCAACGCGGGCATTCTGCCCGTCACGCTGGCGCAGCCCGAGGCGCTTGCAAATATTCAGCAGGGGGATCGCCTGCTGCTGACGGGGATTCACGCGGGAATCCGGCAGGGTAAGCTGGAAGCAATTTTGGAGCGGACGGGAGAAAAAATCCCGCTGCTCTGCCCTCTGACCGAGCGGCAAATTCGCCTGCTGCTGGCGGGCGGCCTGCTCAATTACACCCGAGAGGAAGGAAAATAAGATGGAACAGCAATTTATCGATCAGGCCGTCGCCCATTACCGGGCGCTGTTGGAAAGCCAGGTGCAGCGGGCGAAGCGCATGAATCAGGCGCAGGAAGCCCGGGAAAAACGCGAAAAAATCATCATCGGCACGGCCGGGGGCGACGGTATCGGCCCCATCATCACCCGCCAGGCCCAGCGCGCCCTGGAAGCGCTGCTGCGGGAGGAAATTGCCGCGGGAAAAATTGAACTGCGGGAAATTCAGGGGCTGACCCTGGAAAACCGCATGGCGGCGGGCCAGGCCGTGCCTACGGAAACGCTGGCCCAGATTAAAGCCTGCGACGTGCTGCTCAAGGGCCCCACCACCACCCCCTCGGGCGGCGCGATGGAAAGCGCCAATGTCACGCTGCGGCGGGAGTTGGATCTTTTCGCCAATGTGCGCCCCGTTTCCGTGCCGGAAAAGGGTATCGACTGGACGTTCTTCCGGGAAAACACCGAGGGCGAATACGCCCTGGGCGGCAAGGGCGTGGAACTGCCCGGCCTGCTGACCATGGATTTCAAGGTGACCACCGTGGCGGGCACCCGGCGCATTGCCCGGGCGGCCTTTGAATTCGCCCGGCAGAACGGGAAAAAGCATCTGGCCATTGTGACGAAATCCAACATCATGAAAAAGACGGACGGCATGTTTTCCGCCCTGTGCCACGAAATGGCGAAGGAATACCCGGAAATTGAAACGGAGGAATACTACATCGACATCATGACGGCCAACCTGGTTAATGAGGCCGTGCGGAAGAAATTTCAGGTGTTCCTGCTGCCCAATCTCTACGGCGATATTCTCACCGATGAAGCGGCCCAGCTTCAGGGCGGCGTGGGCACCGCCGGAAGCGCCAATCTGGGGGATCGCTACGCCATGTTCGAGGCCATTCACGGCTCCGCCCCCCGGATGATGGAAAGCGGCCTGGGCGATTACGCCAACCCCGAAAGCATCCTGCGGGCCGCCGTCATGCTGCTGCGCCATATCGGCCTGGCAGAAAAGGCGCAGCGCCTCTCCCATGCCATCGATCAGGCGGCGCTTTTGCCCATGACCGGCGATGCAAACGGGGCCACTTGCGCCCAATTTGGCGACGCCGTACTGCAAAAATTAGGATAATAAATCGGGAAAAGCCGTTCTTTGAAGGTCAAAGCGCGGTTTCCTCACGCTCATCCAAGAAATCCGTATAGGAACAAGCAAGAAGGCAACTTGCTTCCCCTTTTAAAGAAAAGGCTCCTATTCAAGAAATAAACCCCTGGGAGAAAACGCAGGAATGCTTTTCTCTCAGGGGTTTTGTGACAAAGCGCATGAATGCGGACAGAGAGCGCTTACCGCCTGATCCGGTTCATCAGCCGCCGGAAATCCATCCGTATTTGCAGCCAGGCCTGCTTTCCGAAAAAGAGGAAGAAAGGCAGCAGCGATACAACCATCGCCGCCCGGGCCGCCCAGCCGCTCATCAGGAAGGAATAAATCAGCACCGCCGCCGCGAACAGGCCGAACCATTTCACCTTCACCGGAATTACGAAGAACAGCATGAACTGCTCATCCGGAAACAGCGCCGCAAAGGCAAGCAGCAGGGAAAGATTCAGATAGCTATTGGTGGCGTAGCCCGTCAGAAAGCCGCCCAGGATGCTGCCGAGCACGCCCAGGGCGTAATAGATATTAAAGCGCGCGCTGCCCCAATGGTTTTCCAGGCTGGCACCCAGGAAATAATAGAAATACAGGTTCAGCAAAATCCAGAAAACCTCGCCGGAGGGCGGCAAGAAAATGAACGTAATCAGCCGCCAAACCTGGCCCTTCAAAATCAGCGCCCGGTTAAAATACAGCAGTTGGGACGCGCTGCGGGCCAGGGGCAGATAATCCAGGATGAACACCCCCAGCATCCCCAGGCACAGATACTTCATCAATTGCGGAATGTAATGCCGCCCCATGCGGCGCTCGATCTGATTGAGCCAATTCAACGGCCTTCAACCCCCTTTTCTGAATCCTCGCCCATTACCGGGCCAGGGCGTGCTGCAAAACCTTGCCGATGGTTTCCGCCATGCGGTAAAAGCCCAGATCGTTGGGATGCGTGCCGTCGGCCTTGCAATCCTCCATCGCGTCCGCGCCGAAGAGAGAAAAGCCGTCCACGAAATAAACGTTGCGGTCGCCCAGCCGCTGCGCCTTCTCGTAGCTTTCCATAATGATTTCCCGGCGGCGAAGCTCATGCTCCACATCAAAGCGCACCACCGGGCGGCTCAGCATCAGATAGGGCGCATCGGGATGCCGGGCGCGAACCGCCTCGTACAGCGGGAAATGCGTCGCCGCCAGATGCTCGGGCGAAGGAGCGTTATGATCGTAATCCGATACGAAGGCGGAGAATTCCAGCCCCGCCATATAATCCGCAATGATCTTTTCCCCCCGAGCCGCGCCCGCGAAGCCAAGATTAATAAAATCCCGGTTCAGGCGGCGGGCAATCTGCGCTTCATAGGCCATGCCGGGCCGGGAAGCGCAGGCGCCCTGGGTGATGGAGCTGCCGTAATAGACGATGGGCAGGGGGTGGGCGTAGGCGGGGGCCGCCTCCAGAGTCGCGCCCGCCTCCAGGCCGATTTCCAGCTTGTTCAGATCGTTATAAAGCGGCAGATACAGCGTGATTTCCCGGCGCTGCCGATCCCCAAAATACTGGATAAGCTCATAGTGATCCTCAAAATCGATAGGCGGAATCATGCTGGCGTAGTAGGTCTCCCCCAGCCCTTGGCTTACATAAATATCAAAGCCCGCGCTGGCCAGCAACGTAATGGTGGAGCGATGGCAATTATAGCCCATTTCCGTTTTCACCGCCAGATATCGGGAATCGGTGACGAAACGCACGCGCCCGCCCGCAGGATTGGTATACAGCTTTGCCACGCCCTCGTTGGTGTTCAGACCCACTTCGTCGGGCAGGCGCTTAAAAACTGCCTCTTCCCGGGGCCGATACAGACCGTGGATGGAAAACGGCTCCTGCCGCACGTCGTAATATTTCACATCCGGTTCGTTCACCAGCTTCTGCGCCTGGTAATAATGCAAGTTTGCGTGTTCCATGTTTGTTTCCTCCATTTGTTCAATCGATGCGCCCCGGCGGGCCTGAATGCAGGAAATTCCCTTCGCGCTTTTCATTCGTGTTTTGGTGGACGCGAAAAAACGCGCCGCTTGCTGTGTGCCTTTTCATTATAAACGCTCCCGGGGCGCTTGGCAAGGGAAAAAAAGAAAGGATGAAATATAAAACCGTGCAAATAAAAAGGGAAGCCGTTCTTTGCGGAACAAAGAACGGTTCCCCCTCATTTTTCCCAGTCAGCCGCGTTCATGGCCGGCCGGCTATTTCATTTTGCCTTTGCTTGGGCGGATACGACGGCCTCAGCCCAGCTTGGGGCCGGCGGCAACCAGCGCCTTGCCCGCTTCGGTGCCTTCGTACTTAGCGAAGTTCTTGATGAAGCGAGAGGCCAGATCCTTCGCCTTTTCATCCCACTGAGAGGGATCGGCGTAAGTATCCCGGGGATCGAGAATCTCGGTGGCCACGCCGTTGAGCTGAGTGGGCACTTCGAAATCGAAATAGGGGATCTTCTTGGTGGGCGCGTTGAGAATATCGCCGTTGAGGATCGCGTCGATGATGCCGCGGGTATCCTTGATGGAGATACGCTTGCCAGTGCCGTTCCAGCCGGTATTCACCAGATAGGCCTTCGCGCCGCTCATTTCCATGCGCTTCACCAGTTCTTCGGCGTACTTGGTGGGGGGCAGCTCCAGGAAGGCCTGGCCGAAGCAGGCGGAGAAGGTGGGCGTGGGCTCGGTGATGCCGCGCTCGGTGCCCGCCAGCTTAGCAGTAAAGCCGGAGAGGAAGTAATACTTGGTCTGCTCCGGGGTCAGGATGGAAACGGGGGGCAGCACGCCGAAAGCGTCGGCGGAAAGGAAGATCACGTTCTTGGCCGCAGGAGCGGAGGAAACGGGCCGCACGATCTTCTCGATATGATTGATGGGATAGGAAACGCGGGTGTTTTCCGTGACGGACTTATCGGCGAAATCGATCTTGCCGTTTTCATCCAGCGTCACGTTCTCCAGCAGGGCGTTGCGCTTGATGGCGTTGTAAATGTCGGGCTCGGATTCCTTATCCAAGTTGATTACCTTGGCGTAGCAGCCGCCCTCGAAATTGAACACGCCGTTATCATCCCAGCCGTGCTCGTCGTCGCCGATGAGCAGGCGCTTGGGATCGGTGGACAGGGTGGTTTTTCCGGTGCCGGAAAGGCCGAAGAAGATGGCGGTGTTCTTGCCTTCCATATCGGTATTGGCGGAGCAGTGCATGGAGGCGATACCCTTGAGGGGCAGATAGTAGTTCATCATGGAGAACATGCCCTTCTTCATTTCGCCGCCGTACCAGGTGTTGATGATCACCTGCTCACGGCTGGTGATGTTGAAGGCCACGCAGGTCTCGGAATTGAGGCCCAGTTCCTTATAATTTTCCACCTTGGCCTTGGACGCATTGTACACGACGAAATCCGGCTCGAAGTTCTTGAGTTCTTCCTCGGTGGGGCGGATGAACATATTGCTCACGAAGTGGGCCTGCCAGGCCACTTCCACGATGAAGCGGATGGCCATGCGGGTGTCCTTATTCGCGCCGCAGAAAGCGTCCACCACGAACAGGCGCTTATTGCACAGTTCCTTGGTGGCCAGCTCCTTCACGGATTTCCAGGTTTCCTGGGTCATGGGGTGGTTGTCGTTCTTGTATTCGGGGGTGGTCCACCACACAGTGTCCTTGGAGTTATCGTCCACCACGATATACTTATCCTTGGGGGAGCGGCCGGTGTAAATACCGGTCATTACGTTGACGGCGCCCAGCTCGCTGACCTGGCCCTTTTCATAGCCTTCCAGGCCGGGCTTGGTTTCTTCCGCGAAGAGTTCTTCGTAGGAAGGATTGTGCACGATTTCGGTGGTGCCGGTGATGCCATACTTTTTCAGATCAATGTTCGCCATTTTTGCAACCTCTCTTTTCTAAATACAGTTCTTTGGCTGCTGCGCAGGCGGTTAGAGGCCTTTACAATTGGAAAAGACCAATTGCCCGCATGATAGCGTATTCTATAATAAACCAACCCTTGACAAAAATCAATCCATTTGGCGAAAAAAAACCTTTCTGCCACAAATTTGTCGCAATTTCGGCTTTGATTCCCCGGGTCCGCCGCGATTTTGCCTTCGCTTTCAGGCTATGCGGCGGCGGGCGGCGCGGTTCGGGCGAGAGCCCGTCTCAAAGGCGGCGCGCCACGAATTCCCCCTGATACTCCTGCAAGAAATCCTCCGCCGACTTATGCATGCGCACCACGGCCGTATCCCCGGCAAAAGAAAACATGGCGAGCATATTGCCAAAATAGCGGTCGATGATCTGAACCTTTATCAACAGCTTGCGCGGTTCGCGCCAGGCGGCGGAGGCGGCGCAGCGGTAACGAAAGCCGTCCGTTGTGCGAAGCCCGGCATGGTCGTTGGAATAGCCCAGCTGGGGGAAGAAATCAAAAACGTTCTTGCCCAGGCCGAAGCGAAGCGTTTTGTCGCCCTGGGCGTTGGTATAATGCAGCTCGCCCTCGTCCTGCGAAGGGAAATGAAAGGAAAACCGCGTAATCCCCGTGGGATTTTCCGGGCACGCATAGCTTTTGCCTTCCAGCTCCGCCGCGAAGGCGGAATGCGGCGGCCCCGCCAGACGCGCCAACTCCAGTCCCTCCCCCAGGGCCAGGCAGCGGGCGTAGGCTTCGGGGTTCTCCGGCAGCGGCGCATCCTCCATGCGATCCAGAATGCAGCACTGAAACGCCGTTTCAATGATGGATTTCGCCCCGGGATAGCCCTGATTATCCGACATAACGGCAAAAATCAAATCCTTTTCCGGGAAGCAGAAGGTCATCTGCGCGCCCATGCCGTTGAAAAAGAAGCCTTGATTCCGCAGGCACCAGATCTGATACCCATACCCGCGGGTTTCCCAGCTGTCAAAGCCCATTTCATCGTTATCCACCTGGGGCGCGGTGGCCGCGCGGACATAGGCCTCGTCAATCAGCTGCCGCCCCTCCCAGCGCCCGCCGTTCATCAGCAGCCGCGCAAACGCGGCGATATCCCGCAGCGTGCAAAGCATGGCGGAATCGCCAAAGCTGTCGTCACTCCGGGTTTTCAGCACGGAGGCCGTTTGAAACGCGCCCATTTTGGAAAAAAGGCGCTGATTCAGAAAGTCAAAAAACGACAGCCCGGAAAGCCGCTCCACCAGCGTGCAAAGCACCTGGGAGCCCGGACTGTCGTATTCAAAGCGCATGCCCCCCGGAAGATGGGCGGAATTATCGTTCATATACCAATGCACGCGATCCGGATCGTCGCATTCAAACCAGCTTCCCGTCCGGCCGCAGGTTTCCATCGTCAGCAGGTTCCGAATGGTCAGCCGGCGCAGGTTCTCGGGCAGTTCGCGCTCCGCCTTATCGGGAAAATAGGCCGCGACGGGGTCGTCCAGCGTCAGGCGGCCGTCCGCAAGCAGCAGGCCGACGGCGACGCCCACAAAGGATTTGGTCTGGGAATACATACGGTGGCAGTAATCCCGGTGGAAGGGCTTCCAATAGAATTCGCCGAAGACGGACGCGCCGCGCATCAGCAAAACGCCGTGCGTCGCCAGCCCCATCTGATTCAGCGTATTCACAAAGCGCATCACGTCCTCGGATGATACGCCCGCCTGTTCCGGCGTTTTCTGTTCAAGCATTCCTCGTTCCTCCCTTTTGTTTTTCTCCTGCCGTTTTATTGTTCCTTTCCCTCGTCTCCCCCGTCGGAATCGTTCTCCTGCTCCCGGCGGAAATCGGAAACGCTCGCGCCGTATTGGGCCTTAAATTTGCGGCGGAAGCTGGAATGATCGCAATAGCCCACCCGCTGGGCGATTTCCGCCACGGGCAGATCGGTGGCCGTCAGCAGCTCCCGGGCCTTTTCCAGCCGCACAAAGGAGACGTATTCAATATACGTTTTGCCCACGTTCGCCTTAAATAGCCGTCCCAAATGCGCCCGGTTCACGCCCACAAAGGCGGCCACGCTCATGGCGGACAGGTTCGGATCGCCATAGTGGGCCTGAATATAATCGGTAATGCGGCCCCAATCCATGGTTTTTCCAGAATGCGCGGCGCAGCGGGCCAGAAAACGGCGCATTTCCTCAGCAAAGGCCGCGTCCTGCTGCACATCCAGCCGCAGCACGGATTGCAGCCAGGCGGCGTTTTCTTCTTCCTCCTCGCCCAGGGCGGAAAGCATGGTCTGCACGATGCAGCCCCGCAGATACGCCTTATTGGCCGCGCTGCACCGGCATTGCGCCACGCGGCTGTGCATGGCCTCGAAAACCGTCAGGGCCTTTTCCTCGTCCCGGTCCCGCAGGGCGGCGGCGAATTCGTTCAGCTGCCCCTGATTGAGCTGCATCACGCCGTTTCCGTGGCCGATCAATTCTTCAAAGCGCAGAACGCGCTGCTTTCCTTCGCCCTCCGCCAGCGTTTCCGCCGCCTCCTGCAGGGCCAAATTCAGCATGCCGGTTTCCTGATAGGCCTGGCTCAGGCCGATGCGCGCGTTTTCCGCGCCCAGGGCGGACAGCGTGCGCAAAAGTCCCTGGGCCCATTCCCGCCGCTTTTCGCCCTCCGCGTCCCGTTCGGTGGTTTCCACAATCACGGCCAGAAAGCGCTTGCCGTTTCGCTCCACAATGCAGGCCAATTCCTGCTTCATACCAGCCAGCAGCTTTTCCAGCTTTTCCTCGTGATCCAGCAGCTCCACGCCGCCCACGAAGAAATATTCCTCGCTCAGCGCCATGCCGCTGGATTCCAGCAGGGAGTTGGCGGTTTCCCGCTCCTTCACCGCGCCGGAGAGCAGCAGCATCACCGTCTGATGCCGCAGCATTTCGCCGGTGTGCTGAATATGATCGGACAGATTATGAATTTCCAGGGCGGAATGATTCAGCAAGCCGCCGATGAAGGCGTATTCATCCTCATAACGGAAGGAAACGGGCTTTCCCTGGGCCGCGTCGGCCAGCTTTTCCAGCCGCCGTATCCGCCGGGCGCTGAGCAGCAGCGACAGCCCCACCGACATGAGCAGCCCCACCGTCAAAATCACCAAGCTCACCGCCTGGCCCGCGCGCACCGGGGCGTAAAGCGCCTCCGTGCTGTACCACACCGACAAACGCGCCCCATAGGCCCCCAGGGCGCGCTCCAGCGTGGTAAAGCCGCGCAGCGTCTCCTCCCCCGGCACTTGGCGCAGATATTCCGTCTGCTCGTTGGTAATATAAAAGGCCGCCGCCGAGCCGTCGGCGCATTCCAGGCGCACATAGGCGGGCATATCCCCCGAAATGCTCCGCAGCCGCCGGCCCAGGGTATCGGCGGATACCAGATAATTCACCGTCACATCCGCCCTGCCATTGGGCGCGGGCAGGCAATGCAAAAGAAAATAGGCGGTTTTCCCATCCCGGCGATACAGCGCCGTTAGCTGCCGCTGCTTTTCCTTTAGGGCACTTTCCGCCCGGGCGGCGGATTCCTCCTCCAGCGCCAGAGTGATATTCAGCAGCGTATCCTTCGCGCACACGCCGCCGGAGGTATACACCGTGCTCCCGCCCACGTCGATAAACAGCGATTGCAGGCCGGGATCGTATTGGGCGATGCTGCGCAGGGTTTGAATCGCCTTGATCCGCTTCACGTTATTGCTCCAGAAATCGCCCCGGAGGGTGTTTTCCTGCAAAAGGGCGGCCCCGCCGCTTTCATAATTGGAAAAAAGCAGGCGCAGCTCCTCCCCCGCCTGCTGCACCCGATCCCGCACGCCGCTGTAGGCGGATTGCTCCAGCCGCTTAATGGTGTTGCTGGAAACCCAGAAGCTGACCAGCATTAAGGGCACCAAAATCACAAGATACGCCAGCAAAATGCGGCGAATCAGCTTCTTCCTTCGGGACACGGCGCATTCCTCCCTGCGAGAAATCGGATAAAAACACGGAAAAGCGGGCGCGCCCGGGGGCGGCCTGCCATTCTACGGGAATCGACGGGAAAGGGGGCACGGGGGATAATTCTCCCCCGCACCCCGAATTTCCTTTTTTGTTTCTGGAATTACAGGTTCTTGGCGTAGCGGTCGTAAGCCTCCTGCTCGATTTCCATCAGGCGATCCAGACGCATCTCGCTCAGCCTCTGCAGATAGGTATCCCAGCCGGTTTCGATGTCGATTTCGCCGGTGATGAACTGGGCCTTCATGCTCTTGAGGTAGGTGGTAATGTCGGTGAGGATAATGGCCTTTTCCTCTGCTTCCGCAGTGGTGTAGGAAACCTGGGGATAATCGTCGCAGGTCTTCACCTGGCGGACATAGTAATCCTTAAAGGCGTCGATCAGCAGCACCTGCTGAGAGGGATCATCCATCTTGGCCGCTTCGTCCAGGTATCCCTTCAGTTCTTCCAGCGTGGATTCATCCACCAGCTTCTGCGCCATGTTATACTGCGTATAGACAAACGCGTTATCGACATGGGAATTAGAAGCTTTCCAGTCGATATAGCTCATGCCGGAATCTTCGTAATAGCCAGTGCCGTCGACACTCTTGAGGCCATAGGGGCCCTCCACAAGGGTGCCGTTCACGCCGTCGCAGCACAGCCATACATCCTGCATTCCCTGCTCAGTGTAGAAGTAATTCAGAATCTCGCAGATCTTCTCGGGGTGCTTGGTGCTGGCGCTCACCACGTCCACAGCCGTTTCAGTAACAGGGTTCCACAGGGGATAGATGATCTCGTCCACCAGGTCGGATTTAAAGCCGGTGACAAAGGTGTAATCCAGGTACATCCGCTTGTCTTCGTTGGTGAACACACGATCCAGCGTGCTCCAGGAGCCGAAATAGCCCACCCGGCCGGCATTGATCTTGGCCTGATACTCATCGTTGGTCTGGATGAAGCAATCGTTATCCAGCAGCTTGTCTTTATACAGCCGATGCATGAAGGTGAGATAGGCCTTGTAGTTATCGCTCACGTCGGCCAGCCACACCTTGCCGTCGGTCACCTGCAGCTGATAATTGTTCTTATAGCCGTAGATGCCGAAGGAATTGCGGATGGAGAATTCCACGCGCTGGCCGGAGGCCTGATCGACGGTGAAGGAGAAGGGAATTTCATCATCGGGGTCGCCGTTGCCGTTGGCGTCCTTTTCCTTGAAGGCCTTCAGCACGTTGTACAGCTCCTCGGTGGTGGTGGGATACTCCATGCCCACGTTCTTGAGCCACTCGTTGTTCATGTAGGCCATGGCCACCTCGCGGGAGCACAGGTTGCCGCGGGTCTTGTACATGCCGTAGATGGAGCCGAATTCATCCCGGGCAAAGGCGTTCAGCGCGTGATCCTTTTCCAGCAGGGCGGCGTAATCGGGCATAATATCCAGATACTTGGTGAAATCCAGGAAGAAGCCCTCCTGGCCGTAGCGATCCGCGTCCAGCTTGCTGAAATTGACGTCAAGCAGCAGATCAGGAAGATTGTCGTTCGCGAGCAAAATGGTCGACTGCGTTTCCCAAGCTTCCTTGGACATGAAGTTGCATTCAAACTTCACATTGAATTTTTCCTCCAGGTAGTGCATATACACCAGGTCGTTGTTCGGCCTTGCCATTACGCCGGACACAGTGATGACGATGGGCTCTTCGCCCTCGGCCAGCGCGGGCGCGAGGGAGAGAACCAGCATCAGGGCCAGCAGCATGCTGGCAAGGCGCTTCCAGGTCTTGGACATGATAGGTACCTCCATTTTCTTATTTATTATCATCGGTTACCCCTTCACGGAACCGATCATAATCCCTTTGGCGAAATACTTTTGCAGCCACGGATAAATGAGCATCATGGGCGCGGTGGCCAGCACGATCACGGCGTATTTAATCATGTCGGCGGTTTCCACCTGCTTGATCATGGCGGCTGCGGTGTCCGCGTCCATGATATCGCCGTTGGAAAAGGCCGCCTCGGCGAACCGGCCCACGGTCAGGATCTCCCGCAGGAAAACCTGCAGGGGGTATTTGCTGCGATCGGTGATATAGATCATGGCGTTGAAATAGCTGTTCCAGTGGACCACGCCGTAATACAGCATCAGCACCACGATAATGGGCGAGGACAGGGGGATAATGATCTTTATCAGCGTTTTAAAATCGCTGCATCCATCCAGGAAGGCCGCCTCGTGCAGCTCCCAGGGGATGGTGTTGGCAAAGAAGGTGCGGGCGATAATCAGGTTATAGGTGGAAACGGCGCCCGAGATCAGCAGGATGGCGCGGGTGTTGAGCAGGCCCAGCTCCTTCACATTCAGATAGCCGGGAATCAGGCCGCCGCCGAAATACATGGTAATCATGAACAGCATCATAATCACGCCCCGCAGCGGGCAATCCCGGCGGGAAAGGGCGTAGGCGGCGGGAATGGTGAGCGCCAGGTTCAGCAGCGTGCCGAAGAAGGTGTAGAAGAAGGTGTTGGCGTAGCCCGTCCAGATTTCACCGTAATTGAGCACGAATTTATACGCCTGCAGCGAGGGATTGACGGGCAGCAGAATCATTTTGCCCGCGGCCACCGCCTTGGGATCGGAGAAGGACGCGCTGATAACGAACAGGATGGGATACAGGGTGATGATAAAAATCAGAAGAAGCAGGGTGTAATTGACGATTACAAACGCCAGATCCTTGCCGTGGGGCCGGGTGCGGCCAGATTGCTTTTTCATCGTTTTCTTCCTCCTCACCACAGGCTGGAATGGGCCAGCTTCTTGGAAAGCGTGTTCGCCAGAATCAGTACCACGCAGTTGACCAGCGAATTAAACAGGCCGGTGGCGGTAGAGAAGGAAAAATCCTTGTTCACAAGGCCCACCTTGTATACATAGGTGGAGATCACCTCGGAGCCCGTGGTGTTGGTGGCGTTTTGCAGGGCGTACACCTTTTCATAGCCCACAGAAAGCACCTGACCGCATTGCAGAATGAACAGCGTCAGCATGGTGGGCACCAGCACGGGCAGATTGATATAGATAATCTTTTGCAGCCGTCCCGCGCCGTCGATTTCCGCCGCTTCCAGCAGGCTCTTATCCACGCCCGCCAGGGCGGCGAAATAAATGATGGCGCTCCAGCCCGTGCTCTGCCAGATGCCGCTGAGCACATACACCCATTTGAACATATCGGGCTTTTGCATGAAGGGAATAGATTCGCCGCCAAAGGCGCTGATAATCTTGTTAATCAGGCCGGAGGAGGGGCTGGTGAACAGAATCACCATGCCGCACATTACGATGGTGGAAATAAAATGCGGGCCGTAGGATACCGTCTGGAAGGTGCGCTTGATTTTTTCATTGCGGATTTCGTTGGTCATCAGCGCCAGCAGGATGGGGGCCGGGAAGCCCAGCGCCAGGGAAAGCAGGCTGATGGTCAGCGTGTTTTTCAAAATGATGGGGAACCAATAGGAACTGAACAACCGGTCGAAGTTTTTAAACCCGCACCAGGGGCTGGCCAGAATGCCCAGCTTCATTTTGTAGGTTTTGAAGGCGATCACGATGCCGTACATGGGTTTATAATGGAATAACAGCAAATACACCAGCGCGGGCAAAATCATCACCAGCAGCTGCCAGTGCCGCGTGATTTGCCAGCCGAGGCCGTGGCGCGTGCGCTTGAGCGCCGCCTGGTTGCTCCGAATATCCGTAGTCATACGCATTCCTCCATCTTTTGCGCTTGCGGCAGGCGAAGCGTTCTCCGCCCGTTTCCAAGAGGCGCGCCTCGCGGCCCTCCTCTGCGCAAGCGCCGTTTTTTCCTTGCTCCCGCGTTCCAAATTCCACCTTAAGATACATGCAGACGTGTTTCTTGTAAAGTGGTATTTTTCGGCTGCAGCCCTTTTGCATGGTTATTCTCACCAAGCGAGAGGGAGAAATAGAGAAATTTCGCCACATTTTACCGGCGCATTGCTTCGCGCCCCCGCTTCGAGCCCGCGATCTGGGCCATTTTCTTCCGCCTGCCCATTTTCAATCGCCGCGCAAATCACCAGTGCGAAAAAAACGCGCTTTCTTAGGCCCGGCGCGACGCTTTTCCGCGCGCCCGTTTTTTTTCGTTTTTTGCCTTGACAAGCCGGAAAACAGGTGGTATACTGATTCAGCTTTCGTAAGGAAGCGGAAGGACCCGTAGCTCAGCTGGATAGAGTGACAGACTCCGACTCTGTAGGCCGCGCGTTCGAATCGCGCCGGGTTCACCAAGAAAGCCGCCTGAAAACAGGCGGCTTTTTTCGCGCTTTTTATGCGTCGGCTTTTCGCCTGCCGGAATATTGATTGTAAATTTTCCCACAGGCGATTGGCGCGCCCGGGAAAACGTGCTATAATGATTCAGAAAATTGCGCTGCGGTTTTCCGGGTCGCCGGGCGGCGGTTCGCATTCCTTTACAGATGATGATGTTTTACTTTGGGAGGCTAAAACGTGAAACGAAAGCTGCTCTTCCCCCTGGTTCTGCTTCTGCTGCTGACGGGCGGAAACGCCTGGGCCGAAAAAAAGGAAACGCTGTATTACGGCATCGTCACCCGGCGCTTCGCGGACAGCACCACCAGCATTTATCCCGAAATGGATAAGGAAAGCCGCCCCTTTAAATACCTGAACCCAGGCGCTCCGCTGGAAATCACCGCCGTTTATCCCGATTGGATGGAAGTGAATTATAACGGGCGCATCGGCTATATCATCCGCAAGCGCGTGGATGTGACTGCGGCGGCCGACCCGGTGCATACCCCGCCCTACCCCGCCGTGGAGCATTATTACTACGCGGTGATCGACCGCACGGTCTATGTGAAAAGCGATAAAAGCGCGGAAAGTGAAACGCTTTCCACCCTCACCGAGGGGGCGCGCATCGCCATCATCGGCATGGAGGATGGCTGGGCGAAGCTGATCTATCATCATCAGTACGGCTATGTGGATACCCGCGACCTGAGCGAGCTGCTCCCCGTGGCCAGCGATGCCGAAACGGCGGATACCCAGCAGCCTCTGGCCGTGTTCGCTTCCTTCTATAATAACAACGCCGACCGCATCAAAAATCTGGCCAAGGCCTGCGAATACATGAGCAAGGTGATGCAGCCCGGCGAGGAAATGCATTTTAACGAGGATGTGGGGCCCTTCACGCCGGGGCGCGGCTATTATCCCGCCCCCGTGCTCAAGGATGGAAAGACCACCATCAGCTATGGCGGCGGCTCCTGCCAGGTGTCCTCCACCCTGTGGGACACGCTGATTCAGCTTCCGGGCATCACCGTGCTGATGCGCAACCCTCACGGAAACAACGGCGCTTCCTATCTGCCCCACGGCATGGACGCTTCCTCCGGCGACAGCGAAAAAAGGCTGAATCTGATTTTCCGCAACGATTATTCCTTCCCCATCCGCATCGACGCCTCCACCCATGATAACGCCCTGTTCATCGCCATTTTTAAGGAGGCCCAATGAAAAACGCCCGTCGTTTTTTCTGCCTGCTGCTGTGCCTGCTTTTTCTGCCCCGTTTCGGGGCTTTTTGCGTTGCGGAGACGCTTCCGGCGCTGTATACCGGCCGCATGCGCCTGACCGCCAAGCTGTTCACCGATCACGATGAAGCCAAAGGCGTCAACCAGATCGGCGCGGTGCCCGCCAAGGCGCGGGTGGAAATTCTGGCGGTGGAGCCCGCCTTTGTGCTGGTGCGCTATGCCGCGGGCGGGCTGACGGGCTATGTGAAGCGCACCTGCATTGACGAAACGACGGTTATCGACCCTGCGAAAACGCCCCCCTACGGCGTAGAATTTAACCAGTGCATCGCCGTCGTCGCCGCTCAGGACGCCCCCGTTGAAAGCGAGCCGGGCGGCGGAGCGGCGCTGGCCACGCTGCACGCAGGGGCAAAAATCGCCTGCATCGGCCTGGAAAACGGCTACGCCAAGCTGATTTATCATCGTCAGTACGCCTATATCGATTCCCGGCTGTTGGCGGATTTGAAGCGGGTGTATCCCGCCCCCGAAACCGCCGGAACGGACGCGCCCATCGCGGCGTACACCTCCTTTTACAAAACCACCACCGATGAATCCAATTTGGGCCGCATGACCAATATCGCCGTCGCCTGTGAGAAACTGTGCGCGCTGCCCCTGCCTGCCGGAAGCGATCTGGATTTTAACCGGGATCTGGGCCCCTATCGCGCGTCCAGCGGCTATAAGCCCGCCACCGTGCTGATCGACGGCAAGGCGCAGCAGGGCTACGGCGGCGGCACCTGCCAGGTGTCCTCCACGCTGTACAACGTGGTGCTGCAATTACCCGGGCTCACCGTGCTTCAGCGCCGCGCACACGGCAATAACGGCGCATCCTATCTGCCCATCGGTGTGGACGCCGCCGTGGGGAATTCCACGCTGAACTTTCGCTTTCGAAACGAATATCCCTTTCCCATCCGCATCGACGCCTCCGCCCAGGACGGCGCGCTGACCATCGCGATTTATAAAGCCGAGCAATAACGGGCGCAGGGGCTGGATGCGTACTTGGACTTGCGAAGAGCGCTTCCTGCACTCCCTCTAAGACAGCCACGCCGCTAAAACAGTCCAAGCAGAAAATGGTTTGCGCGTTTTCCAGCAAAGCAGACTTTGGTCTATAGTTTGAGCAAAAACAAACACAGAGAAGTTCAAAAGCCTCGTTTTTCATAGACAAACAATCAATAAGAATGCAAAAAGCTGGCATTCTTGTTGACAAAAATACAGAATTCAGTCTGTAAAGGACATTTTTTAAAAGTGCTAAAGCCATCTTCTGATCGAAAAAACGTATGGGATAGAAATAAGCAAAAAGCTTTTCTTCGTCAAAAAGGTCGTGTATCATCGTTTTTAGTAGTGAAAAAACAAACCTAATTCTTGTTTGCTTTCTCAAAAAGACCGCGCGGGAGAGCTTCTTGGTTTTCTCAAGAATCCCTCCCGCGTATATATTTCAGGAGCGTTTCCTCCGCATCTATTTCTTCTTTCTTACGGCAGAATCAAAATCTCCGTGCCCAGAGGCGTCAGGGCGTATAGGCGTTCCGCATCCGCATCCGCAAGGGCGACGCAGCCCGCCGTCCAATCCCCCGCCAAGCCTCCCCCATGCACATAAATTTCGCCGCCCAGGGGGCTCCCCCAGGGCGGACGCTCTCCCCGGACGGCCCGTTCCTCGATGCAGGCGATCAGCGCCGCGTCCGCCCCGGCCCGTCGCGCGTCCGCCGCGCTGGGATAGCTCACCCCCAGGGAGGGGCCGTACTTTCCCATCTTCTTTACGCAAACAAAATACGCGCCCTCGGGCGTGCGCCCATCCCCCGCCCGCTGCTTGGGGCCTTGGGGGTGGCTGCCCAGGGCGATATCCGCCGAAAACAGAATTTTGCCCGCCGCGTCCCGCAGCGTGAGGCGGCGCTTTTCTTTTTCAATCAAAATTTGCATTTTTTTACGGCGCGGACAGCAGGCGCATCCGCGTGGTATCCCCCACGATAAATTCCGTGCCCACCAGACGCACCTCGCCAGGCTTGCCCTCCCGCAGCATGTTCAGCAGCAGCTCCACCGCCGTCCGGGCCAGCTCGTTCATGGAATAATGCACCCGGCTGAGCAGCAAATGATCGTTCGTCACCGTGCGCGTGCTGGAAAAGCCGGTAACGCTCACATCCCGCGGCACGCTGAAGCCTTCGTCCTGAAGCGCCTTAATGCAGCCCAGCGCGGTTTCATCATCCGCGCAAAAGAAAGCGTCCGGCATAGGTTGAAGAGGCCGCTGGCTCAGCAGTGCCCGCATCACCACATAGGATTTATATTCGCTGTATTGACCAGGCAGCATCAATTGGGGATAGACGGGCATGCCCAGCTCCTCCATCGTCCGCACAAAGGCCCGGCGCTTAACCTTGGCGCTGTTGACTTCTGGAATGCCGTATAGATGGCCGATGGCCTTGTGCCCGGTGTTCACCAAATATTCCACCGCCTGGCGCGTGCCCTGCTCCTCGTTAATCACCACGCTGGAAATGTTCTTCTCCGCCGCCCGCCGGTCCAGGAACACCACGGGCATCTCCTTGGAGCGCAGCATGGGAATGCAGGAATCGGGAAAACGATCGCTGAGCACGATGGCCGCGTCGATATTGCAGGAAAGAATGTTGGAAAGCAGCATGGTGGAATCAATATCCCGGCTGATATGCACCAGCATGGAATAGCCCGCGCTTTCGCAGCAGGCGTAAATTTCCTGAATCAGGTTCAGATAGAAGGTGGATTGGAGATAGGGCAGAAACACGCCGATGTTGTTCGTCTTGCGGGATTTCATCAGCCGCGCGTTAATATTGGGAACGTAATTCATTTCCCGCGCCGCCTTCACCACCCGCTCCCGAACCTCCGCGCTTACGTTGCTCCGGCCGTTGAGCGCATTGGAAACCGTGGCCGTGGATACGCCAACCGCCCGGGCAATGTCCTTAATCGTGTTCATACCGCCGCTCCTTTAATTCGCTTTTCGCCGCTTCCCTGCGGCGCGGCCGTCGCGCATGCAGCCCGTTCCTGCCGACCGCCGACCCCTGAAAAGCATTGCATCGATTTTCTTCTTAATGCTTGGCGCAGCGCCCCGCCGCGCCGATTAATGATAGCGCGCCTGTCGCCGTGCGGTTTATGAACCGCCGCCCGGCGACCCGAAAAACCGCGCAGCGGTTTTCCTAATCATTATAGCACGATTGTCGCCGTGCGGTTTATGAATCGCCGCCCGGCGACCCGGAAAACCGCGCAGCGGTTTTCCTAATCATTATAGCATGATTGTCGCCGTGCGGTTTATGAATCGCCGCCCGGCGACCCGGAAAACCGCGCAGCGGTTTTCCTAATCATTATAATTATAGCATGACCCGCTTCGGCGTGCAACGGGCGAAAACGGGCGGGCTGATAAGCAAATAAAAGCAACATTAACAGCGGATTCTGTCATTTTTGGTCAAAATAAACGTTTAACTTTCAAATTTCTTTATTTCCTTCTTTTTCTGCAATTTATTTGCTAAATTGGTATTTAAATATACATCATTTACAGGCTTGACAATCTACCGAGATGCGTTTACAATGCATTTATGGAAAAACGTTTTACTACCATTCACCAACCCATCCGCGTATTTCTCCGCGTTTTTCCCTCAAATTCGTTGTATTGGCGGTTAACCGCTGATATATTTTACCGAAGGAGGCCTTTGCAATGAAGAAAGTCGTTTCTCTGTTCCTGGCGCTGCTCATGGTTCTGTCCGTGTGCAGCATCGCTTCCGCGGAAGACAAGCAGATCACCCATCTGGTCGCCATCTCCGCCGGTTCCCGCCAGCCCGCGCACGATGTGGTGCTGGAAGCCGCCAACGAGTATTCCCGTGAAAAGTACGGCATCGAGCTGGAAGTTCGCTTCCTGGATTGGGACCCCTCCAAGGTGTACCCCATCATCATGGCCACCGGCGACGGCGTGGACCTGGTGTGGTATTCCAACTGGCCCGGTTCCTCCGGCTGGGCGCGCAAGGGCGCGTTTGTGGAGCTGGACGAATATCTGGAAATGCCTGAATTCGCCGCGCTGAAGGCCGCCGTGCCCGAGCAGAGCTGGAACGATGTGAAGATCGACGGTCACATCTACGAAGTGCCCGCCCCCGAAGTGAGCTATTCCGGCCAGTACGGCATCTGCTACCGCGCCGACCTGTGCGAAAAGCTGAATCTGCCCGTGCCCGATACCGAGGAGCACGTGGTGGAATACCTGATGGGCGTGAAGGCCGCCTATCCCGATGTGTGCCCCTTCGGCAGCGTCTTTGACCGCGCTTACGAATTCAAGGCCCTGGATCGCGTGATCTGGCCCGGCGTGAACACCTTCGGCCTGATCCTGGACGAAGCGGGCGAGAGCATCGTGAAGTACTACGGCTCCGAGGATCACCTCCATGATATGAGGCTGGCCAACCAGTTCGTCAAGGACGGCCTCATCAGCCGCGACCGCCAGAACGAAGCCATGGATAACATCGAAAAGTTCCCCAACAACCTGACCATGATGGAAGTCTGCCATGTGGACACCTACTTCGGCCGCGTGAACGCCATCGAAAAGGCCAAGCAGGAGGATCCCTCCAAGGCCGATTGGGAGCTGGGCTATATCCCCTTCAACGCCAAGAAGGGCTATGTGCAGGTTGATTCCGCCACCGGCGTGAACGGCACCGGCATCGCCTACGCCTATTCCGATCATATCATGGAAAGCCTGACCTATCTGCAGGCGGTTCTTACCGATCCCGAGCTGCATCATCTGCTGCGCTACGGCGTGAAGGGCGTGCATTATGATCTGGACGCGGACGGCAACTACGTCCGTCTCTCCCAGGAATACGAGCCCTGCGGCATGTCCCTGTGGCAGTGGCGTTCCGACGCGCTGAGCCTGGAAGGCGCCACCGATAAGGCCTCCAAGGAAAAGAAGGAAATCCTCGATCTGTACAAATCCCTTACCCCCATGTCCTCCTCCTTCTCCTTTGATAAGACCAACGTGGAGGACGAAGTGGCCAATTACAACGCCGTGTTCGACGAATACTACAAGCCCCTGGAATTCGGCCTGGTGGACGATGTGGAGGGCCAGGTGAAGCTCTTCCTGGAAAAGGCGGAGCAGGCCGGCCTGAGCAAGATCCAGGAGGAATACATCAAGCAGTACACCGCCTGGGCGGAAGCCAACAAGTAATCGTTTCTTTCATGAGGGCCTGCTCCTGCCCTAAGGCAGGAGCAGGCCTTTGCAAAGGCGCGCCCGCTTTCCCGCGCCCCTGCCCGCGCATCGGAAGGCCGATTCATTCCCCGCGTCGCTTCGTTTTCTCTCCGGGATTCATAGCGTCAATCCATTTTAAAGGAGCGGATCCGGCATGGAAAAGCAATCTTCTCTCCTCGCCAAGCAGCCCCTCCCCCTGGCGGCCCGAAAAAAATACGGCTTCTGGGCCAATCTGAAATACGATCTGCGGAAGAACCCGGCGCTGCTGCTGATGATGATTCCCAGCGTCCTGTTCTTTTTAGTATTTTCCTATATTCCCATGGTGGGCATTTATTACGCCTTCACGAAATACAACGTGCGCAAGGGCCTGTTCGGCAGCCCCTTCTGCGGCCTGGCGAATTTCCGGTTTTTGTTCACCTCCGGAAACGCCTGGACCTTTACCGCCAACACGCTGATCTACAACGTCATTTTTATCGTCGTCGGCACGATCCTAAAAATTGTGCTGGCCATCATGCTGGCGGAAATCAGCGCCAAGCGCTTTAAGAAGGCCGGCCAGACGCTGATGTTCCTGCCCCATTTCGTTTCCATGGTGCTTATCGGCACCATCTGCTACGCCCTGTTTCGCTCCAACGGCTTCATCAACACCCTGCGCCAGCGCCTGGGGCTGGATGCGTTCATGTTCTATGAAACGCCCTGGGTGTGGTACGTCATCATTCCGCTGGTGAATTTCTGGCAGGGCACGGGCTACGGAACGGTGGTCTATCTGGCTGCCATCATGGGCATCAGCGACGATCTTTATGAAGCGGCCGATCTGGACGGCGCAACCTTTATGCAGCAGATTCGCTATATCACCCTCCCCTGCCTGCGCCCCACCATCGTGATTCTGTTTTTAATGGGGCTGGGCGGCATCATGCGCGGCCAATTTGATTTGTTCTATCAATTGGTGGGCAATGTGCCGCTGGTGCGCAGCACGACGGAAATCATCGACACCTATGTTTTCCGCGCCGCCACCGAATCCTTCGATGTGAGCCGCGGCACGGCCGTGGGCTTCTTCCAATCCCTGGTGGGGCTGCTGCTGATTCTGGGCTCCAACGCGCTGGTGCGCAAGGTGGAGCCGGAAATGTCCCTGTTCTGAGGGGGGTGCCGGCAATGGAAATGAGAAAAAAGGTCAACCACGGCTATCGCGTTTTCAACGTTGTTTCCACCATCCTGATCGGCCTGTTCGCGCTGGTGTGCCTGCTGCCATTCCTGCTGCTGCTCATCGGCTCCTTTACGGATAACAATTTGCTGATTCTGGAGGGCTATTCCTTCTTCCCGAAAAAATGGAGCCTGGACGGCTACCGCTTCATTTTTCAGTATCCCGAATCGCTGCTGAACGCCTACAGGGTGACGATCTTCACCACCCTCGTCACTACCTTCGGCAGCCTGTTCCTCACCTCCATGACAGGCTACGCCCTCTCCCGCCAGGATTTCCGCACGCGGAACGCCTTCGCCTTCTTCTTCTATTTCACCCAGCTGTTCAGCGGCGGCCTGATTCCCTGGTACATGCTGATTACGCAGTTCCTGCACCTGCGGGATTCCATTTGGGCGCTGATTATTCCTGGGCTTATGGGCAGCTATAATCTGCTGCTGATGCGCAATTTCATCAAGCAGTGCGTGCCTAACGAGCTGGTGGAATCCGCCCGCATCGACGGCGCGGGGGATATGCGCATTTTCCTGCAAATCGTTATCCGCCTGTCCACCCCCGCCCTGGCCACCATCGGCCTGTTTATCGCCCTGGGCAAATGGAACGATTGGTATTCCTCTATGATGTTCATCAAAACCGAATCCAAACACACCCTGCAATATTATCTTTACCGCATGGTGAACATGGCCAACGCTCTGCGCAATATGGAGCGCGCGGGCGTAACCGCCAATGTGAGCCTGCCCAGCGAAACCGTGAAAATGGCTATGGCCATGGTGGCCACCGGCCCGGTGGTGCTGGTATATCCCTTTGTGCAGCGCTATTTCGTCAAGGGCCTCACCGTGGGCGCGATTAAGGGATAAGACTAAATGGATATCATTCTGCGGGGGAGCCCATCTTGCTAAGCCAAGGATGGGCTCCCCCGCGCTTCGTATCATCGTTTATTGCATTCCTCCAGCGCCGCGCCCGCCCTATTGGGAATGGAAGCGCCCGCCCGCGCCGTCGCTTTTCACGCGGTGTAACTTTATTGTAACTTTCCTTGGAAAAGCGCTTGAAAGCCAATGCTTTTTATGCTACGATATAAATGGAGATTTGTACCGGCTTACGATAGCCGCCATCCTCGCCAAAGGAGAGGCATCATGCGCCCAGAGAAGAAACACGCGCTGCTTCGCGCCGTAACCATTTTATTGCTGTTAGGCTTTTTAACCCTGGGCGGCGCGTCCGCATACATTGTTTTTCGTCATCACGATTCCCTCGCCGCTTCCCCCACGGATGAAATGTATCCCTTCAACGACGGCTGGCTGCTGGAAACCGAGGCGGGGCTTGTTCCCGTTTCGCTGCCCTCCTCCGTCGTTCCCGAGGGAAACGCCATCACGCTTTTGAAGCGCATGGAGGGGGACGTTCTGGCCCCTCTAACGCTGCAATTCTCCAATTACCGCCAGGCTATGGAGATTTATGCGGACGACGAATTGATTTTCCATATCAACACCACCCCCTCCGCCGCCCGGCGGCTGATGGTTACGGGCTTTTTTATGGCCCAGCTTCCCAATGTAACGCAAAGCTACACCCTGAAAATCGTCATTTCCGGTTATCAGGGAAATGAATGCCGCCTTCCGGAGCTTTCCGCGGGCACGCGCTACGCCGCCGTGCTGGCCATCCTCTCCCGTGAGCTATTCACGCTGCTAAATATCGTTTTGCTGGGCACCTTCTCCATTTTGCTGCTGGCGCTGGCGCTGCTGTATAATCGGAAGCGGCTGCGGGATTACCGGCTTTTCTTCCTGGCGATGATGCTGCTTATTTTCGCCGCCTGGGGCTTTTCCGATTCCTCGCTTCCCGCCCTGTTCCATCTGAACGCGGAAGCCATGGGCTTTTTCTCCTATCTCTCGTTCATGCTGCTGCCCATCGCGCCGTTGTTTTTCGTGTGGTATTCGCTGGATAAAAAATACCCCCAGCTTCTTTATATGGAGTGCCTGGGCCTGGGCAGCGTAACGACTCAAATTGTGCTTTGCATTCTGAATGTATTCAGCCTGCAATCCATGCTTTTTGTCAATCACCTGGTTATCGGCTTAACGCTGGTAATATCCCTGCTCTGCATCCGGAAGGAGCGGAAAAACGTTCCCGAAAAAGGCAAGCTGCTCAGAGCGCTGGAGCACGACGGCGTTTTTCTCGCCCTGTCCGCCGCCGCTTCCATTTCGGCGTATTGGATTGCGGGCGCTTCCACCTACCGGGCCATGATCTTAACCGCCCTTTCCGTTTTCGTGCTGCTGCTGCTGTATCTGATGCTGGTTTCCTATCTGGATCAGCAAAAGAAAAACCAATACCGCATTCAGGAATTGCAGATTTACGAGCGGCTTTCCGTGTTGGATGTGCTCACCAGCCTGGGCAACCGCCGGGCCTTTGAAAAGCGGCTGGCGGAGGTGCATGAAACGGCCCTGGAAAAGAAGCAGGACGCAGTGCTGCTGATGCTGGATCTCAACGGCCTGAAATATACCAACGACACCTTCGGCCATTCCGCCGGGGACGAGTTGATCGCCCTGGCCGCCCGTGCTATTAACACGGCCTACGGCGTAATCGGCAGCTGTTATCGCATCGGCGGGGATGAATTCGCCGTGGTGGTGTATCCCGCCGCGCCCAGCCTGAATGCATGCCATCAGCGGCTGGAAAGCCTGCTGCGGCAGAACAACCGGAAAAGCAGCTATCAGCTTTCCCTGGCCCGGGGCGAAAGCCGCCTTATCTCCAAGGCGGGGGCGCAGCTTTCCCTCTGCGATTGGAAGCGCGAGGCGGATGTGGATATGTACCGGGATAAAACGCTCCAGCACCATGAGCGCGCCCAATCGCAGGGCCGGGAGATGCGGGAGCTGATCGCCTGCCTGATCGCCACCGGGGAAGCGAAGGATCCCTGCATGGCCCATCATTCCGAGCACGTGAACCGCCTGTCCGTTATGATCGCCCGCCAGCTGGGCCTTTCCGAAAAAACCGTCGCGCAAATCAGCGACGCTGCGCAGCTGCACGATATTGGCGAAATCGGCGTCAGCGATCTGCTCCGGCTGAAAAAGAGCGCGCTGAATAAAACGGAGCAGGCCGAAATGCGCAAGCATGTGCAAATCGGCGCTCAAATCATCGCCCGGGCCCCGGGCATGGGCGAAATTGCGCAAATCGTGCTGCATCATCACGAGCGCTATGACGGCGCGGGCTACCCCGACAGCCTGGAAAAAGAGGATATTCCCATCGGTTCGCGGATTATCGCCATCGCGGATTCCATCGACGCCATGACCTCCAACCGTGCCTTCCGCAAGCGCCTGCCCCTGGAAGAATGCCGCCGGGAAATTGAAAAGAACCTGGGAGCCATGTACGATCCCGCTATTGGGAAGATCGTGCTGGAAAATTGGGCGGAAATTGAAAAGGCTGTTCAGCAGCGCGGCGACGAAACAAGGCGGGCGTAAACCGATCCGCTGGCCGCCCTGTATTCTCGTTTGCTCCGGCTATGAAATAGCGTCTTTTCCCGTTGCCGTCGGGGAAGAAATTGCTTTTCACCGCCTTTACCCAAGCGGCTTTCCTGGAAGTGAACAAACCAAACGAAACAAGCGGCGGAAGCGAATCGCCGCGTTGTTTTTGTTATTTTTAATTCGTCTCGCTTTCCCGGCTTGCGAAAAAAGGCGGCCCGTGGTATACTGACAAAGGTATGCCGACGGGCGCGCGATGAATTTGCCGCCCTTCATTTTTCTATACGAAAGGCGCGGAGAAAAATGGCAAAGCTCTATTTTCGTTACGGCGCGATGGGCTCCTCCAAGACGGCCAACGCCGTGATGGTGCAATATAATTATCAGGAACGCGGGCAGCGGGCGCTGATGCTTAAGCCCCGGCTGGATAACCGGGACGGGGAACGCTTCGTGGGCTCACGGGCCGGACTGCGCGCCCCGTGCAGCTATGTGGAGGAAATGGACGCGCTGCCACTGAAGGAATATCACTGCATCATCGTGGACGAGGCGCAGTTCCTCTCCAAAGCGCAGGTGCAAAAGCTGGTGGACGTGGTGGATCAATTGCATATTCCGGTGATCTGCTACGGCCTGCGCACGGATTTTCGGGGCGAGCTTTTCGAGGGCAGCCAATGGCTGCTGGCCTGGGCGGATACCATTGAGGAAATCAAAACCGTCTGCTGGTGCGGCCGGAAGGCCACCAATAACGCCCGGGTGCTGGACGGGCGCGTGGTAAAGGACGGGCAGCAGATTCTGCTGGGCGGCAACGAGAGCTATGTGGCCCTTTGCCGCCGTCATTGGGCGCAGGGGCAATTGTCTCCCGAAAGCACAAATGCTGGAAAGGCTGGCGATTGACGTGTTAATGACCCGCGATAAACGCTTTTACCGCTCTTTTTTCGCGCTGTTCTTTCCGCTGGTGCTGCAAAATGTGATTAACCTGGGCGTGAACGTGGCGGATAATATCATGCTGGGCGCATATTCCGAAGCCGCCCTCTCCGGCGCGGCGGCGGTGAACCAATTGCAGTTTATCCTGCAATGCCTGGTAAACGGCGTGGGCAACGGGCTTACCGTGCTGGGCAGTCAATATTGGGGCCAAAAGCGCACCGAGCCCATTCGCCGGGTCGCTTCCTTCGCGCTGGTGGTGGGAACGCTGTTCTCCCTGGTGATTTTCCTGCTATGCGCCTTCTTCCCCAACGGCATGATGCGCATTTTCGTGGACGACGCGGGCGTAATCCAGGAAGGGATGGAATACCTGGCCGTCGTCAAGCATTCCTATATTCCCTTCGCCATTACCAGCGTGCTGCTCTGCGCGCTCAACAGCGTGGAAACGGTGAAGCTTTCCTTCTGGACGTCGGTGGAGGCGCTGGTCGTGAATATCGTGCTCAACGCCCTGCTGATTCCCCTTCACGGCTCCTGGGGCGCGGCCATGGCCACGCTGCTTTCCCGGCTGGTCACGCTGGCGACGGTGGTGCTCTATACCGCGTTGGGTGATAAAAAGCTGCGCCTGCGGCTGAAGAGCCTTTTCCCGCTGGATAAAACGCTGTGCATGGACTTTATTCGCGTAGCCACGCCGGTGGTTATCGTGGGCGGCATGTGGGGCCTGTCCAACGCCATGCAAACCGTGATTCTGGGGCATATGACCGCCGCGGCCATCGCCGCCAACAGCGCCTCCTACACCCTTTATTCCCTCATTAAGGCCGCCGCCATCAGCGCCAGCAGCGTGGCCAGCATCGTCATGGCGAAAACCGTGGGGGCCGGGGATATGGGCAAGGTGCGGGAGAACGCGCGCACGCTGCAAATCATGTTCCTAATTATCGGCGTTCTCTCCGCCCTGCTGCTCTACGCCGTGCAGGGCCCCGTGCTGGCTTTCTACAAGCTGTCGGAGGATACCATGGCCATGGCCCGGCAGTTCATCCTGGTGCTGTGCGTCTGCACGGTGGGCATGGGCTATCAGATGCCCACCATTTCGGGCATCATCCGGGGCGGCGGGGACACACGCTTCGGCATGCTCAACGACCTGGTGAGTATCTGGCTGATCGTGCTGCCCGTTTCCGCGCTGGCGGCCTTCGTATGGCATTGGCCGCCGGTAGCGGTGGTGGCCTGCCTGAACGCGGATCAGATTTTTAAGTGCGGGGCCGCCGCCATTCGCTGCAACGGCTATCGCTGGGTGAAAAAGCTGACCCGGGACGCCGTCGCGCCCGAAAACGAATAACTTCTCAACACCCTTCCGGGAGGAACGCGCCATGGAAACCAAGCGGCTGTATTATGACAACGCATACCTGACGGAATTCGAGGCCCAGGTGGTCGCCCTGCGGCCGGAAGGCTGGGCGGCGCTGGATTGCTCCGCCTTCTACCCCACCTCGGGCGGACAGCCCTTTGATACAGGCGCGATTTTCTGGGCGGGCCAGGAAGGCCTGGTGACGGATGTGGAAGTGAAGGACAACGTGGTGTGGCACAAAATGTCCGTCCTGCCGCCGTTGGGCGAAAATGTGCGCGGACGCATCGATTGGCCCCGGCGTTTTGATCATATGCAACAGCACGCTGCCGATCATATGCTGGCAGGGGCCGCGTTCTCCATGCTGGGGGCCGTGACCCTGGGGCTGCACACCGGCGCGGAAACCGCCAGCATCGATATGCGGCTGCCCGAAGGGCGCACGCACCTAACCGACGCGGAAATAGACGCGCTGGAAACGCTGGTAAACGCCCGGGTGCAGCAGGACGACCCCATCCGCTGCTGGTTTCCCACCCCGGAAGAACTGACGCGTCTTCCCCTGCGCAAGCAATCCACCGTGCCGGAGCACACCCGGGTGGTCGCCATGGGCGATTATGAAATGGTGCCCTGCGGGGGCACGCACCCCGCCTCCACCGGGCAAATCGGCCCCGTCAAGATTCTCTCCGCCGCCCCGGCCCGGGGCGTACTGCGCCTGACCTTCGTTGGGGGCGGACGCGCGGTGAAATATATGCAGGCCGCCGGACGCTGCGCCCAGACGCTGTGCGCCGCCCTCTCCGCCGATCTTTCCGCCGCGCCGGAGGCTCTTACCCGGGAGCGGGAAAAGGCCATGGAAGAAAAAAAGGCGCTAAACGCGCAATTGCTGGATGCGGCTCTGCAATTTTCCTGCCAGAATGCCCGGCATTTGGCGGATCGCCCGCTCTACGTGCGGCATCTTTCCTTTGCCACCCCTGCGCTTTTGCTGCAAACCGCCAAGGCGCTGATCCGCGATCCCCGCGCCATGGCGCTGCTTTCCTGCCCGGCGGGGGCGCGGCAGATGCTGGTGTTCGCCCGAGGCGGCGCGCTGCGGGGGGATATGACGACGCTGCTGCGCGCCTGCGGGGCTCAGGGCGGCGGCCGGCCCGATTTTGCCCAGGGCAGCGCGGCGGATTCCAGCGTCCTGGAACGCGCCCTGGAGCTGCTGCAAGGGATGGAACTGTGAGAATAAATATTGCGGGGGAACCATTTTTTCAGAAGAACGGTTCCCCCGCATAATTTTATCTAGTCTTTCGCTTAGCGCTGCACGCGACCGGAAGCGTTGCCACCCGCCAGGGCCAGCACTTCCTTTTCGGAGCAGAGGTTGAAATCAAATTCGGTGGTCTGCTTCAGGCAGGAAGCCGCCACGGCGAATTCGATGATCTGCTGGCAATCGCCCTGCCACTTATGCATGGCATGAATCAGGCCGCCGCCAAAGGAATCGCCGCCGCCCACGCGGTCCACGATATGGATGAGATAGTTCTTGGCGAAATAGGCCTGCTTGCCGTCGTAGAGCATGCCGCTCCAATTGTTATCGGAGGCGGAGATAGAGCCGCGCAGCGTGATGGCCACATACTGGAAGCCAAAGCGCTCGGTGAGCTGACGGGCCACGGAAATGTAGCCTTCCTTATCCAGCTTGCCGCTGTTGATGTCGGTGTTTTCCGCCGCAATGCCGAACACGTCCTTGGCGTCCTCTTCATTGGCGATGCACACGTCCACATAGGGCATCAGCTGGCTCATCACCTCGCTGGCCTTTTCCCGGCTCCACAGCTTGCCGCGATAGTTCAGATCGCAGCTCACAGTGATGCCCTTTTCCTTGGCCGCCTTCAGCGCGTCCAGGCAAATTTCAGGCAGTTCGCCGCCCAGGGCGGGGGTGATGCCGGTGAAATGGAACCAATCCGCGCCGTCCAGAATCTTATTCCAATCGTAATCGGAGCGCTTGGAGAGCGCCACGGAGGAGCCCGCCCGGTCGTAGATCACCTTGCTGCCGCGCTGGGACGCGCCCTTTTCACAGAAATAGACGCCCAGCCGGGGGCCCTGGCGCAGCATCATGGAGGTATCCACGCCGTAATGCCGCAGGGCGTTCACCGCGTTCTGGCCGATTTCATGGGCGGGAACGGCGGTGACATACGCCGCGTCGTCGCCGTAATTGGCAAGAGAGACGGCCACATTGGCCTCGCCGCCCGCGTAAGTGGCTTCGAAGCGATCCGCCTGGGCAAAGCGCTTATAGCCTTCGGGATTGAGCCGCATCATGATTTCGCCAAAGCATACAACCTTCATTATTCCTGCACCGCCTTTACAAATTCAGCCGCGAGGGCCGTAATTTTCTCCCATTCGCCGTTGGCAATCCATTCCTTATTCACCAAATTTCCGCCCACGCCCAGGCCCGAGGCCCCGGCCTTAAGGAAATCCGCCGCGTTCTTTTCATTCACGCCGCCCACCGCCATCAGGGGAATGTGGCTCAAGGGGGCCTTCAGCGCCTTAATATAGGCGGGGCCCAGATTGCCCACCGGGAATACCTTCACAAAATCCGCCCCGGCCTTATAGGCCTCCACGATTTCGCTGGGGGTCATAGCGCCGGGCAGGGAAATGAGGCCCAGTTCCTTGGTGCGGCGAATGATTTCCACATCCACGTTGGGCGAAATGATATACTGCGCCCCCGCGTCATAAGCCATTTGCAATTGCTCCAGGGTGATCACCGTGCCCGCGCCGGGGATAATCTTGCCCGCGAATTTTTCCTTCAGCATCCGAATTCCTGCCGCCGTCTGGACCCAGGTTTCGGGCTTTTGCTGATTGAAGGTGATTTCCATCAGGCCGATTCCGCCCGCGCAGAACGCCTGTGCCAGGCCCTCCAGCTGCTCGGAAGGCAGGCCGCGCACGATGGCGATCAGCTTGCGCGAAAGAATTTCATCCTTTACATGCATCCGTATTTCCTCCTTGTTCAGATAGTGCCTGCAAGCCAGGGCCATGCCCAGAAGCATATCCCGGCCCGATGTGGCCCCCACCTGCGCCAGTGCGGCCAGCGCGGCTTCGTCCAGCCGCTCCCACGCCTGACGGACGGGAGCGGAGAAATAGCCCTCCTGGGCGCAGCGCAGATACCGGGCGCTTACGTCGGTGGTTTGCTCCAGCAAAGCGGCGGGAAAGACCGCCGCTTTTTGCTTTCCATAGGCGGATAATACGCCGACGAGGGCGTCATCTCCTGCCGGGGTGGTGCCTTTTCCCAGACCGACAGGCAAATTTTTCGATATTTTTTGTCCGGTTTGAATTATTTCGGCAAAATTTTCCAATTCAAGCAGCGCCCGGCGGCGAAATTTCTCCGGCAGCGTTTCGATCCCGTTCTCGCCGGGGATTTTTTCATACAGCCTGAGAAAGCGCTCCGCCCGTGCTCGGTTTAGCCCCGCGCCCCGCCATAGGGGGCATTCCGCCTCCTGGGGGATTTCCAGCGTCAGCCCGGGAAGCAGCAGCGTCCGGCCCGTCCAGACGACGGGCGCGCCGCGTTCCAGCGCCTGTACGCAGCGGAAGGCGGCTTCCTCCAGGCGCAGGCTGTCGGGCAATTCAGGAATATCCGCCCGGGTAAGCGTCAGCAGCCGGGGCGGGCCCGCCTGTTCCGGAAACGCCAAATTCACCACCCGCTCAAAGTGGGAATGCGCCCACCCCTCCCGGCGAACCGCCTGAAGGAAATAGGGGGTCAGGCAGGCGGACAGCGCCTTCACAGGCCCAGGCACGCCTTCGTGCCCCGGGCCACCATCAATTCTTCATTGGTTTCCAGGGCCCAGATCTGCACGCGGCTTTCCGGCGCGTCCATTCGACCTTCCCGGCCCCTGACATTGGCCGCCGCGTCCAGCTTCGCGCCTGCAAAGCCCAGCTTTTCGCACACTGCCTGGCGAATCACAGTGCTGTTCAGGCCGATGCCGCCGGTGAAAACCACTGCGTCCAGCCCGCCCAGATAGGCGGTATACATGCCGATATAGCCCACGATGTTATCCGCAAACGCATCGAGGCTCAATTGCGCCCGGGCGTTGCCCGCCTGGGCGGCGGCCTCCACATCTCGCAGATCATTGCTCACGCCGCTCAGGCCCAAAAAGCCCGATTGGCTGGAAAGCGCGGCCAGCACCTGCTCCATCCCCCCCAGCTTTTCCGCCAGGGCAGGCAGGCAAAATGCGTCGAAATCCCCCACCCGATTGTTCTGGAACAGACCGGATTGCGGCGTTGCGCCCATGGAGGCGGCGATGCTCTTCCCATCCTGAATGGCGCACAAACTGCTGGAGCCGCCTAAATGGCAGCTAATGATCCGACGACATTCCGGCGCGTCCTGCTGCATTTTCCAGGCGATATAGCTGTGGCTGGAGCCGTGAAAGCCGTAGCGCCGCACGCCGTAGCGCTGCTTCCATTCGTAGGGCACGCCGTACACCGCCCGGTATTCGGGCTGGGTGGCGTGGAAGGCGGTTTCAAAGCAAGCAACCTGAGGCACCTGGGGATACCGTTCCCCCATAGCCCGCATCATGCGCAGATACATGGGGTTATGGGCCGGGGCGAAGGAAACGTGGGCCTCCATCTGAGCCAGCACCTCCTCCCCCACCCGCTGCGCGCCGCTGAGCGCGCCGCCGTGGACGGCCTTATAGCCGATGGCGGCCAACTCGGAAAGATCCTTCAGCACGCCGTGGCGCAGCATCCATTGCAGGCAGAGTTCGAAAGCGTCCTCATGGCGGGGGCAAGGCGCTTCGCCCCGCTCCTCCTGGGGCAGACGGATGCGGTAGGGGCTCTGGGGCGCGCCGATATTCTCCACCCCGCCGGAGGAGAGCACCCGCTCGCCCTCCTCCATATCAAACAGCTTGTATTTAAAGCTGGTAGAGCCCAGGTTCAAAACCATAATTTTCATGGTTCTTAGCTCCTGTATTTCACGGCGAAGGCCTTCAGCGCCTTCTGGAAGCATTCCATGGGCACCCGGGCCATGCCCGCGCCGATCAGGCCGCCCTCATAATTGAACATGCCGCCGTGGATGGCCGGGCACACGCCGGTTTTCAGCACCAGGCGAATATCGATGCCCGCAGGCAGGCATTCGAAATCCAAATTGGGAATGCTGTAATTGGGGTTCTTGGTGATGCAAATTTTCTCCATTTCCCGGGTCTGGCTGATAGCCTCCTGCAGACTCATGCCCCGTAGATTGCACACGATGGGGCTGGCCGCCGCGGCGATGCCGCCCATGCCTGCGGTTTCCACCACGCAACTATCGCCGATCCAGGGCAGCTGATCCTTTTCGGTATAGCGGGTGGAGGTGTAGCGGCCCTTCATCATGGGGGCGGGCGCGGTGAACCACTGCCCGGGCAGGCCCGCCACCTGAATGCCGAATTCCACGCCGTTGCCGCCCAGGGCGGTCACCATGGTGGAATATTCGATGCCGTTGGCCGCAATGGCCGCCGCACGGGACGCGCCCTGGCCGTAGCAATGGAAGAAACGCGGGGTTTCAACGATGTATTTGATGGTGCGCATCAGCTGCTCCTTGGGCAGATCCAGTTCGAACAGCTGAGGAAGCACCTGCTTATCAAACAGCAGGTCGGCCGCCGTTTGCCGGGTATGGTTTTCATCGCCCATCTGCATGGATTCAGCCAGGATGGGCTTGATGGACAGGCCGCCGCTTTTGCGCAGCATTTCCCGCATGGGCGGGAACAGTTCCTCACGCATATAGCGCAGGTTTTCCGCGATTTCCTTGGAATACAGGCCCCAGCCGCAGAAACCGCCCTGGAAGGGGCCTTCCGCCGGGAAGGTGGCGGCGGTGGTATGGTTGCGCCGGTCCTCGATCACGTTCATGGCAACGGACTTGGTGATGATGCCCGTGCCCGCACCCACGGTGTTATGGTTCAGAGCGGAATCGATCCTGATTTCTCCTGAGCGGATGATTTCCACCGCTTCCTTTTCATCCTTGGCCCAGCCTTCGAACAGCATGGCGCTGACCATGCCCCGGCGATGGAGCATCACCATGTCCTCAAAATCCACCGGCGGGCCGGAATGGAGAATCATATGATCCTCCAAGCCTTCCACACATTCCCCTGCAGGCCGGATATCTACCCAGACGGGGTCGTTTTCCGTCAGGCACGCCGCCGCCTGCTGATTGGCCTGGGCAATTCTTTCTTTAATATCCATTTTTCGTTTCCTCCCTCACAGGAATTCATCCAGCAGCTCTTCAATTTCGTCGTTCTGCTTAAAGGGGGGCGTCCATTCGATCTGGACGCACCGGCAATCCTGATCCACCAGCGCCTGATAAAAAAGCTGAATGCCCAGATTGGCAACCGCGGGCTTTTCCTTATAAATGCCTTCCATTTTTTATTCCTCCACCAATTGACAGATGCGGGCGCAGAGACGGGCGCTTTCATAATTGCTGTTGGCCACAATCGCCCCGGCCGCGCGCAGCCTGCGCTGAATTTCCTTCTTGTTCTGGGGATCGCCCTCGCCGCCGCACACGGCGCAGACGAACGTTACGTCGGGCCGCTTTTCCATCAGCGGCAGATAGCAGGAAGCGGGATCGGGAGCCACCCCTGGCCCCAGAATAATATCCATGGCGATGAGGCCCACCTGGGAATCATTCAGCTCCTGCTGGAAGCGCTGAAGCCGCTGGGCGGGATCGAACACGGTGTGGGGTGCCTCGGCGGTGAAATCCAGATCGCCCATATCCAGCAGGGTGTGCTTCTCGCTCTGCTTATGGGTGGCCAGCCGGGCGGCGTACTTGGTGTTGTCCCGGTTGGTGTGCAATTCCACCTCGGGGGCGAAGGCGCGGAAGGTCATCAGCGTTTCCTCGGCAAAGGTGCCGCCGGTATACAGGCCCCGGAAATACTTTTTGCCATTCTGGAATTTGGCGGCGCTGGCCTTGGCCAGGGCATCCAGTTCTTCCTCGCTCCGGCCGAATTCCGGCTCCTTCCCCGTGACCATGCGCACGCAGGCCCGGGCGGCCTCCTGCAAATTATAGGCTCCCGTCACCCGGTGCCCGGCGTACAGCTTTTCATCCGCGCCCAGGAAAACGGCCACCACCGGCTTGGACAATTGATCCGCCTCGCAGAGCACTTCCTCCATGACTTCCCGATCCGCCAGCATGGAAACCAGGCAAATCAGCTTGGTATCCGCATCCTTATCCAGGCGCTTCATATCCGCCTTCATGGATACGCCGCCCACTGTTTTTTTCAAATCACGGCCGCCGGTGCCCAGAATGCAGGTCACGCCGCTGCCCATGGCCTCGATCAGGCAGGCCACCTCCTGAGAGCCCGAGCCCGAAGCGCCGATCACGCCCACCGGGCCGCTGCGTACAATGCTGCCCGCCGCCAGCGCCACGCCGCCCAGCAGGCCCACGCCAGCGTCCGGGCCCATGACCAGCCGACCGTGATCCCGGCCGTATTCCTTCAGCGCCCGCTCCTCTTCCAGGGATACGTCCGCCGTGAACATAAACACATCCATGCCCTTATCGATGGCCTTGCGCGCCTCCGCAATGGCGTATTGCCCGGGCAGGGAAATCTGCACCACGTCGTATTCCGAAGGCAGCAGTTCATCCAGATCGTGCACCGTTTTCTTCTGCTTTCCGCCGCCCAGCAGCATGGAAAGGGCCGCTTGATGCGCTTTTTCCAGCGCCTCCT
The DNA here is from genome assembly GCA_934667105.1 of uncultured Clostridia bacterium. Taxonomy (GTDB): domain Bacteria; phylum Bacillota; class Clostridia; order Christensenellales; family Aristaeellaceae; genus RUG563. Next base: position 20,563 of record CAKULG010000007.1, on the reverse strand, counting down.
CGCTTTCCGCCTCCACGGCGATCATCAGATCGTTTTTCGTCGCGTCGGCGGGAACGGAATAGCCCTCTTCTTCCAGCAACTCAATATTTTGCTTGGTGGCCATGCCGCATTCCGCGCCCAGCACGTATTCCTGCTCCTCCAGTCGCACGCCCACGCCCATCAGCGTGACGGAATCCACATACCGGCCTTTTTCCAAAAATACCTTCCGCATTATTCTTCCTCCGCTTGCTTATTCCAATCCTCCCAGAAAATCCGCAGGATGCCGTCTTCATTTTTCACATGCACCCGGTAGCGGCTCTTTTCCCGTTCGGGCGCATCCAAACGCACCTGGCAGCCCACGCTTTCCCGCCGCTCCAGCGCGGAAAGCAGCAGCAGCCGGGCGCAGGTGAGATCGTTTTCCAGCCGAAGCCGCCCATAGGCCGCCTCCGGCGCGCCTCCGCCCGCCTGACGCAGGGCGTGCTGCAGTTCGATCAATTGCTGCAGCGCGCTTTCCAGGCCCGCCTGCGTGCGCAGCACGGAAGCGCCCGCCTGCAGCGCCGCCTCCATTTGGCCTCGCAGCGCCTGCAAATCGGGAAGCGCTTCTTCTCCGCCCTGGCAAATTTCCTCTGCCCAGGCCCGCAGCGCGCTTTCCTCCGCTCCGGGGACGGGAACCGCGTGGGCCAGCGTTTTCCCGGCGCGCAGGCCGAACACCAGCGTTTCCAGCCCGCCGTTGCCGCCCAGCCGGTTCGCCCCGTGAATGCCGCCCGTCACCTCGCCCGCGGCCAGCAGCCCTGGCAGCGTAGTATGGCACGCGGGATCGATCATCACGCCGCCCAGCGTGGTATGCGGCGCGGGAGCCAGCTCGATGGGCGTTTGGCTCAGCTCGATTCCCACACGGCGATAGCGGCTCACATACAGGGGATACGCCGTTTCCAGGCGCTCCGCCGGAACGCCCGTTGCGTCGAACCACACGCCGCCGTGGGGCGTGGCCCGGCCTTCCTGAATTTCCCGGGCGATACAGCGGGCCAGCACATCCTTATCCACTCGCTCCGCCTGGGGGCCGTATTGCAGCATAAAGCGCTGGCCCAGGGCGTTTTTCAGCACCGCGCCTTCGTAAAAGAGCGTGGTAATCATGCCCTGGCCCCGCACGGCCTGGGGCCATACGGCGGCGGAGGGCTCGAACTGCACAAATTCCAGATCCACCAGCTCCGCCCCCGCCTCAAAGGCCATGGCGATCCCATCGCCGCCGCCGTCCGGACGATTGGTGGAGAAGGGGTAAATGCGGCCAAACCCGCCGCAGCACAGCAGCACGCTGGCCGCTGAAACCGCGAAGAATTCCTTCTCTTCCGCATCCCAGCACAGCGCGCCCTGCGCCCGGCCCGCCGGAGCGAACAGCCGCAGCGCACGGGTGTTTTTCATTTCGGAAAAGCCGGGCTGGCGGGCAAGCGCCTCTTCCAGCCGCCGCATCAGCGCAGGGCCCGTTTCATTGCCAATGCTGGCCACCCGGGGATGACTGGCTCCCAGGGGACGCAGCAGCTGATAGCCCCCCTCCGCCGTGCGATTAAAGGAAACGCCCAGCCCCTGCGCCCAGGAAAAAACTGCTTCGCTGTCCGCGCAAAGGGCCCGGGCCAGGGCGGGATCATTCTGCCGGTAGCCGCTTCTGCGCACATCCTGATAGAAGCATTCCACCGAGTCCTCCGGCAGGAGGGGCACGTTAAAACCATGCACCCAGGGGGACGCGCCCCGCCCCTGGGACAGCATCAGCACCCGCCGATCCGCCCCCTGGGCGTAGAGGGTGTGGGCCGCCGTCAGGGCGGCAAGCCCGCCCCCAATAATTAGTACGTCCGTGGAAAGAAGCCTCATACCGTTTCTCTCCTTATTTCGCTGAAAAGCCGCGGCGGGCCGCTGCATTCAGGGCGCCGCCGCGGGCTCCGCCTGCGTTACACTTCCCAGATACCGCCCTTGGCCATGGAGCCGATGGTCTTGGAGAACATCCGCAGATAGCGGGGATAATCGCTGCCCGGGAATTCCCAGGCGAAGTGGGCCAGCCGATCCTTCATTTCCTCATCGGAAATCTTCAGATCAATCTTCCGGCCCGGCACGTCGATCACGATTTCATCGCCGTCCTTCACCACCGCCAGGGGGCTGCCAAGCGCCGCTTCAGGGGATACATAGCCCACGGACAGGCCGCTGGTGCCGCCGGAGAAGCGGCCGTCGGTGATGATGGCGCAGGATTCGTAAAGCTCCTTCTTGCCCTTGAGCTCCTCCTGGAAGGTGAAGGCCGTGGTGCCGAAGCGGCCCTTGAGGCCCAGATAACGCAGCACGATGGCGTCTCCCTCGTGGATTTCGCCCGCACGCAGGGCATTCAGGCCCGCCTGGAGGGAATCGAAGCACTTGGCCTTGCCCTGATAATGCATCAGGTTCTTGGGCACGGCGGCGATCTTAAGAATGCTGCCTTCAGGGGCCAGATTGCCATAGAGCACGCCGATGCCCGGCTCGCTGCTGACGGGGTTATCCAGGGTGCGGATCACGTCGTTATTATACACCACGGCGTTTTTCACATTTTCCTTCAGCGTGTTGCCCGTCACGGTGAGGCAATCGCCGTTCAGGCGAGGCATCAGGTTTTTCAGCAGCGCGGGCATGCCGCCGGCCAGATCGAAATCCTTCACGGAGTATTCGCCGCCGGGGGCCAGATGGCTCAGCAGGGGCACGGAGTTACTGGCCTCGTCGAAATATTTCCACCAGGGCAGATCATAGCCCGCTTCATGAGCGATGGCGGGAATATGCAGAATCAGGTTGGAGGAGGCGGCCACGGCCATATCCATGGCGATGGCGTTCTTGATAGCGTCCACGGTCATGATCTGGCGAGCGGTAATGCCTTCGTAGACCAGGTTCATAATCTGGCGGCCCGCCTCGTAGGAGAGCAGACGAATCTGGGAAGAAACGGCGCTCATGGTGGAGTTGCCGGGCAGGGTCATGCCCATGGCCTCGGCCACCATGCACATGGAATTGGCGGTGGTCATGGAAGTGCACGCGCCGCAGATGCCCCAGGAATTGGCGATCAGGCCGTTGTACTCATCCATATCCATTTTGCCCGCCGCAGCGGTGCCCACCTTGTCCTGGGCGCGGATATGCAGCACTTCCTGGCCCCGGAACTGGCCGTGAGGCATATAGCCGCCGGTGACGATGATGGTGGGGATATCTAGCCGGGCGGCGGCCATCAAATGGCCGGGCACGATGGAATCGCAGGTGGAGAGCATGACCATGCCGTCAAAGAAATTGCCTTCCACCGTGATTTCCACCTGGTCGGCGATGGAATTGCGGCTGGGAATTTCGATATATTTGGGATCCTTGAGCACCATGCCGTCGCAGATGGCGGTGGTCATCACTTCCAGAGGCAGGCCGCCCGCTTCCCGGATGCCCTGCTTCACCCGCTCGGCCAGCTGGCCCAGGTGCACATGGCCGGGGTTGTATTCATTCCAGGAGTTCACCACCGCAATCAGCGGCCGGTGCAGTTCTTCCTCCGAATAGCCCATGCCCCGCATCAGGCCCCGGCGGCATTCCGCCGCTTCGCCGAATTCCCAGTTGGAGCGCATATCCGCGTAAGTTTTCCGTGCCATTTTGTTTTCCTCCTTATTTTTTAAAAGCTCTTGCCCGTCCCGGAAAGGGACGGTTCAGAATCAGAATTCATCCTCCAGCATGCAGTCAATCGCGCCGTCGATGCTCTGGCCGCCGTCCACGAAGATGGTCTGGCCCACGATAAAGCTGCTCTTTTCCTTATCGGCCAGGAACTGAATCAGCGGCACGATATCCCCCACCTGGCCGCCCCGGCCCGCGGGAATTTTCCGCTCGAACCCATGAATATCCCGCTCGCTGTAGCGATCCATGATCTTGGTATACACCAGGCCCGGGGCGATGCAGTTCACGTTGATGCCGTATTTAATCAGTTCCACGCCGATGGACTTGGTGAGCATATTCAGCCCCGCCTTGCCCGCGGAATAGGGCAGCGCCTTGCGCTTCACCCAGGTCACCTGGGAATGGACGGAGGAAATGTTGATAATCGCGCCGTGAATGCCCTTTTCCACCATGCATTTAGCCGCCGCCTGGGCGCAATAGGCCGCGGCGTTCAGGTTCAGATCGATCTGGGAATCCCAGTAATCCAGGGGCATATCGATAAAGCCGCCCTTGGGCATTTTCAGCGCGCCGCCCGCGTTGTTCACCAGCACGTCGATGCGGCCGAAATGCTCGCAGAAATCATGCATCATTTTTTCGCATTGATCCCGCTGGCTCACGTCGCAGCCGTAGATCTGCGCGTCCACGCCGTATTTGCGGCATTCCTCCGCCACGGCCTGCGCGCCGTCGGGGGTTTTGTTGTAGTTGACGCCCACGTTATAGCCGTCCTTGGCGAACGCGATGGCCGTGGCCGCGCCGATGCCGTGGGAAGAACCGGTAATCAGAATCGCTTTGCGTTCGCTCATTTTGCAAATACTCCTTCCAAATTCATGCTTTTCAAAATCTGCGTAACGGTATACAGGGGCAGGAACAAGAAATTAGGCTGCGTTCCGCCGATATGGTCGATCAGCCTGCGCGCCAGGCTGGCGGGATCGTGATCCCCCGCGTCCCAGGCCTGGCGGAGAAATTCCGCGTAGCGCTCCATGCTGGCCCGGCAGGCGTTCAGATATTGGGCCACGGCCTCCGGCCCCTCCGCCAGCGCGCCCAGGGGCAGATAATCATGGCCGGGCAGGATGCAGTCGATGGGCAGCTCGGAGAGCTTTTTCAGCGTTTGCAAATAGCCGGGCAGATCCATCACCAGCGCCGCGCCCTGGGAAACGGTGCCGTCCAATTGCAGGCTGTCGCCGCTGATAAGGGTCATGGTGTTCTCCTCCAGCCAGCAAACGGTGTCCGTATCGTGGCCGGGGGTGTGGATCAAGCGCAGATGGGGCGTGAGCGTTTCTCCGTCCGCAAGAAGAATATCCGGCTCCACTCCCCGCAGCGAGGCGGGCGCTTCCGGGCTGTAGGCCGGGAAGGCTGCGCGAATCAGCTTGCTGTATTTCAGCGGATTTTCCACCTTGTCCTTGGAGCCCGCAAAGCAGGCGATCTTGATTTCAGGCTGCAGTTCATGAATTCGCGCATGGCCGCCCACATGATCCCCATGGCAATGGGTGCAGCACAGGAAATCGATCTGCTGCAGGGTCATCCCCAGCTTTTCCAGCGCGGGAAGAATATGTTCGTCCACATCCTCCGCCCGGGCGGCGCTATCGATCAGCACGTTTTTTTCGCCGCGCACCAGCGTAACCCCCGTCCAGGATCCGCCGAAGGGCACGGCCAGGCGATAAATGTTCGGCCGAAATTGAATAAATTCAGGCATAGTCCGGCTCCTTTCCAAATCTGATTCTATCTTGATTCTATCTTTTTTTCGTTTCTTCGCAAGGCGGAAAAGCCCCCTGCCGCCCCGGGACGTTTTAGTATTGCATTTTTTTCAAGTATGGCGTATAATTGATTATTCAGTATCTCCTTGCAGCAGGAGGCGCACTTTTGCTATGGCTGAAAACATGGTTCCCGTCGTGATCAACGCCACCGCCTTTATTTCCGCACAGTATAAGCAGGTGCTCGCGGGCGTGAAAGCCGCCGCGGGAAAGGCGGGGAAAATCGCCCATGTGTTCACCGAGGATGGTTTCGACGCCCTGGATACGGGCAAATGGCCCCCCGTCATGATCGCTACGGGCACCTCGCTGCCCTTTCTGCGCCGGGTGATTCACCGGATGGAGCGAGAAGGCCGCCGGGTGGTGCTGGCGGGAACGGATTCCGAGCCCTTCGGCAGCTCCGTCAGCTGCGCCACCCATAGCCGCCGGGCGGAAATGATGCAGGTGGCGCAATATCTGTGGCGGCATGGCCGCAGGCGCATCGCTCTGGTGGGCTTTGACGAGCATTCCATCAACGATCGCTTTCGCTATCAGGCGGCGCTGGCGGCCCAGGAGGGCCTGGGCATCCCCCTGAACCAGGAAAACGCCTTTATCTGGGCGCATGATCCTGAAGCCTGCTTCCAGGCCTTCGCCCAGAAGCGGGAGCGGTACGACGCGGCGATCTGCCCCAACGACGTAATTGCGGTATCCTTTTCTAATTTCTGCCGCAAGATCGGCGTGCGCGTGCCCGAGGAGCTGTTTATCGCCAGCTTCGGCGGCATGCAGCTCAGCCGCTTCGCCCGCCCCAGCGTCACCACCACCACCATGGATGATTTTCAGGTGGGGCAGCAGGCGGTGGCGGTGTGGCATTTCCTGCGGGAAAATTACGGCACGGGCATGGCCATGAAAATCAGCGTGCCCAGCCATATCATCCCCCGGGCCAGCACGGCCTTCCTGCCCGACGACGCTTCCGCCGCCCCCGCCGCCGTGCATGAACCGGCGGATATGTTTTATTCCATTCCCCGCATCGCCGCGCTGGTGCGGCTGGATGATTGCCTGGTGCGGCGGGACGCGCTGGATCTGAAAATTCTGGATCGCCTGATGGCGGGGAACAGCTACGAGGCCATCTGCGACGCGCTGTTTATTTCGGGCAGCGCCCTGCGCTATCGCCTGCATAAAATTTACGAGGACGCGGGCGCGCCTTCCCGGGCCGCCTTTGAGCGATTGATCCGGGAGCAGCTGGGCGGCGGCAATCCCTTCGGCGGTGAAGCCATGGAATAGTCTTTTTTTCGCATCCGGCGCATAGGCTTTCCCGGAGGGGAAACGCATGAAATATCTCAGCGCCGGGGCCCTGGGCGCGTTGATCGGGGCCATGCTGATTTTTCCCCTGCAGGCGGCGGACGCTGCCCGGCAGGGGCTTCTTTTATGGGCGCGGGCAGTGGCCCCGGTGCTGGGGCCGTTTCTCGCGCTGATGCTGCTGCTTTCCTCCCGGCTGCCGGGGGGCGCGGGAGGAAAAATTCTGCTTTCGTGGCTTTGCGGCTCTCCGGGCGGGGCGCGGCTGATGCAGGCGATGCATCCCCGGGGACGCACGGCCTTGCGCTACGCCGCCATGACGGGCACCATGAGCCCCATGTTTTTCCTGGCCACGGTGAGCGGCTGGCTGGAAAGCCCGGCCGCGGGATGGAAAATTTTGCTGTGTCATCTGGGCGGGGCGCTGCTGGCGGGGCTGTGCTTTCGATGCGGGGAGCGCGCTCCCGCCCCCTCCCCCGCGCCCATGCCGCTGCCTCAGGCGCTGCGGGAAAGCGCCCTAGCGCTTTTGAACGTGGCGCTGTGCATGGCGCTGGGTTGCGTTTGCGCACGCATGACCGCCTGCGCCCTGCCTCGGCTTCCCATGTGGGCGGGGGTGGGCGTGCAATGCCTGCTGGAGGTAACAGGGGGCGTGCAGGCCCTTTCGGCGCTTCGGCCGCCCCTGGCGTGCTCCCTTATCTGCGCCGCCTGCTCCCTGGGCGGGCTGTCGTTATTGATGCAAAACGGGGCCGTCTGGCGGGAGAGCGGCCTGGGCCTTCCGGCGCTGCTTGGCTGCCGCGGGCTGCACGCCCTTTTCGCCTTTTTGCTCTGCCTGCTGGCGGGGGGATAAGGTCCGACGCGCTTTCTTTTGCCGCGCTTGTGTTTTTCGCGAGTTTGGGATATAATTAATGAGGAGAATCATCCTTTTGATTTTCCGGGTTGCTGGACGGCGGTTCATAAGCCGCATAGCGACAACCATGATATTATTGCGAAAAAAACCCATCCAAAGAAAGGAGCGATGAACATGGCGAACCAGGAGGAACTGGATATCATCGAATTGGAAGGCGAGGACGGCGCGGTGCTGAAGCTGTGCGTGGAGCGGTATTTCTTCTATAACGGCGAGGAATATGTGCTGCTCAGTGACGATTGCGGCGAGGGGGACGGCCAGGAGGTTTCCCACTATGTGATGAAGGTGCAGCCCCTGCCCGACGAGGACGGCGAGGAAATGGAAGAATTCGTGCCCGTGGACGAGGATCTGATGGAGCAGCTGATTCAAGTGGTGGAAGCCACCTACGACGAATCGGAGGACTGACCCCTTCCTCTTATGAACGAAATCATCGCGCAAAAGCTGAGCCTGCTGCCCGATTCGCCCGGCTGTTATCTGATGCGGGAAAAGGGCAAAATCATTTATGTAGGCAAGGCGGTTAACTTAAAAAACCGGGTGCGGAGCTATTTCCATGGCCACGACCACACGCCCAAGGTCACGGCCATGGTTTCGCATATCGACGATTTCGATATCATGCTCTGCCGCACCAATCTGGAAGCGCTGATTCTGGAATGCAACCTGATTAAGCTGCACAAGCCCTATTACAATATCCTGCTCAAGGATGATAAGCACTACCCCTATATCCGCATTGATGAAAAAGAAGCCTTTCCCCGGGTCACGCTGGCCCGGCGGCAGGAAAAGGACGGCGCGCGGTATTTCGGGCCATATATCGGGGCCTCGGCGGTGCGGGATGTGCTGGAAGCCCTGCGCAGGCTTTTTCCTTTGCGCACCTGCAAGCTGGCCCTTCCCCTGCGCACGCCCCGGCGGCCCTGCGTGAATTATGAAATCGGTCGCTGCCTGGGCCCCTGCGCCGGAAAATGCACCCCGGCGGAATATAAGGCGGTGCTCTCCCGCGTGACCGCCTTTCTGGGAGGAAAATATCAGGAAATCACCGCCGGGCTGGAGCAGGATATGCGCGCCGCCGCCGCCGCGCTGCAATTTGAAAAGGCAGCCCGGCTGCGGGATCAATTGCGGGATATCGAGGGCCTGATGCAGCGCCAGCAGGCCATCCAGGTCAACGGCGCGGAGCAGGATGTGTTCGCCCTGTGCCAGGATGATCTGGACGCCATGGCCCAGGCGCTTTATATCCGCAACGGCAAAATGGTGGGGGGCGATCATTTCGCCCTGCCCCGGGAGGGCAAGGAAGCCCCGGGCGAGGTGCTGTTTGATTTTATCATTCAGTTTTATGATGAGCGTCGGCCCGCCCGGGAGGTGCTCTGCCCCGATCTGCCGGCGGAAATCGCCCCCGATTTGGAGGCTTGGCTGCGCCAGCGCCGGGACGGGACCTGCACCCTCACCATCCCCAAGCGCGGGGACAAGCGCGCGCTGGTGCTCATGGCGGAAAAAAACGCCCGGGACGCCCTGGAAAAGCGCAACGCCAAGCAGCAAATTCAGTACGAGCGCACCCTGGGGGCCTGCCGCCAGCTGGGCGAGGCGCTGGGCCTGCCCGAGCCGCCCCGCCGCATCGAAGGCTTCGATATCAGCAACACCCAGGGCGTGCTTTCGGTTGCCTCCATGGTGGTGTTTATCGACGGCGAGCCCGCCCCCAAGGAATATCGCCGCTACCGCATTAAAACCGTGGAGGGGGCCAACGATTTCGCCTCCATGAACGAGGTGCTGGGCCGCCGCTTCCGCCGGGCCATGAGCGAGGACCCCGCAGAAAAATGGCCCATGCCCGATCTGATGCTGATCGACGGCGGGCCGGAGCAATTGCGCTTCGCCCGCCAGGCCATGCTGGAAACCGGGGCGGACGCACCCATGTTCGGCCTGGCCAAGCGGCTGGAGGAAATCTATCTGCCCGGTCAGGAAACGCCTATCCTGCTGGATCACCATTCCCCCGCTCTGCACCTGATTCAGCGCATCCGTGATGAGGCCCATCGCTTCGCCATCACCCATCACCGGGGGCTGCGGGAGAAGCAAAGCGTGCACAGCGCGTTGGAGGATATTCCCGGCGTGGGCCCGGCCCGGCGGCGGGCGCTTTTGCAATACTTTAAAACGATAAAGGCCATCCGCGCTGCCTCCCTGGAGGAGCTGCGGGGCGTGCCGGGCATGAGCGCCCCCGCCGCCCAGGCGGTTTATGCCTGGGCGCATCCTGCGGAAGCGCCGGAGGAAAGAAAGGAAGGAACGATGTGAGCACATCGCGTTTTGCGCTATTTGTTGATTTGGAAAATTGCGGGGCCAAGGTGGCCACGCTGAATAATATTCTGGAAAAGGTAAAAATCCGCGGCGATATTCTGCTGGGCAAGGTATACGGCTACACCGATCAATTTAAGGATTTAAAAGAAATTCTGCTTTCCAACACCTTTACCGTGGTGCCCTCCCTGCGCTACGGCATATCGCAGAAAAACAACGCGGATATCCTGCTGGTGATCGACGCGCTGGAGGTGGCCTACACCAACCCGCTGATCGATTCCTTCTGCATCGTATCGGGCGACAGCGATTACACCCCCCTGGTGGGGCGGCTGAAATCCATGGGCAAGTTCGTCCTGGGCATCAGCCGCAGTGAAGTTGCCAGTTCCATTTTTATCAACGCCTGCAACGAATTTCAGTTTCTGGAATCCGTTTCCTCCGTCAGCCGGGACAAGCGCCGCTCCCAGAAGCAGAGCAAGGACGAGCCCCTGGACGACGCGGGGGTCAACAAGCTGCTGGAGGGCATCCTTTCCGAGCAAACGGACGAGGACGAAATGTACGCCAGCGAGCTCAAGGGCGTGCTGCTGCGCCTGCGGCCCGATTTTAATGAAAAGGCCTTCGGCTGCGCCTCCTTTGGCAAGCTGCTTAACAAGCTGGCCACCAAGTTCGGCACCATCCGCGTCAAAAACGATAATTACAACGTGCTGGTATCCCTGAACGCGGACGCGCCCGATTCCCCCGGAAAAAAGCAGTTAACCCCCGACAGCTGGCGCGCCGCCTTCGCCGAGCAATTGCAGCATTATAAGGACGACGGCTTCGAACGCATCAATCCCTCTATTCTTAAGGCGGATATTCAAGCCGCCTATCCCGATTTCACCGAGCGCGCCATCGGGTTTAAGCGCTTTTCCGACGTGCTTAAGCAAATGGAAAAGGACGGGCTGCTGCGGCTGGAAATGGACGGGCAAAAAAATATGCTGATTAAAATGCTGTAAAGCAAAAAATTCCGTTTTGAAGGGAGGCTTTTTATGCATCCGCTTTATTCCGTGATTATCCCCTGCTATAACGAGGAGGCCGTACTTCGGGAAACGCACAAACGGCTTACGCAGGTTCTCTCCGCCATGGAGGGGGATTACGAACTGATTTACGTCAACGACGGCTCTCGGGATCAAACCCCGCAGATTCTGCGGGAGCTGGCCGCGGCGGATTCGCATGTCCGCGCGCTGCAATTCGCCAAAAACGCCGGGCATCAGATGGCGGTGACCGCCGGACTGGATTACGCCCAGGGCGACGCGCTGGTGATTATCGACGCGGATCTGCAGGATCCTCCCGAGTTGATTCCCCAGATGGCGGAAAAATGGCGGGCGGGGGCGCAGGTGGTTTTCGCCCAGCGCCGGGCCCGGGCGGGCGAAAGCGCCTTTAAAAAAATCACCGCCAGCGCTTATTACAAGCTGCTTTCCTGGCTCACCGGCGGCATGATTCCCCGGGACACGGGGGATTTCCGCCTGGTGGACAAGCGCGTGGCGGACGTTATTCGCGCCATGCCCGAGCATGATCGTTTTCTGCGGGGCATGTTCGCCTGGGTGGGCTTTCAGCAGGAGGCCGTGCTTTACGACCGGGATAAGCGCTATGCGGGCGAAACCCACTACACCTTGAAAAAAATGCTGAAGCTGGCGGGGGACGGCATTTTTTCCTTCTCTGTGAAGCCCCTGAAGGCCATTGCCGGGCTGGGCCTTCTGCTGCTGGCCGCTGCGGGAATCACGCTGCTGACGCTGCTGATTCTGCTGTGCTGCGGCGTGCCGGGGGGGCTGTGGTGGCTGGCTATGCTGATGACCGGGCTGACGGGGGGCGTCCTCACCGCCTTGGGCGTGCTGGGGGAATATGTGGCCCGTATTTACGACGAGGCCCGAAAGCGCCCGCTGTACATCGTGGCGGAAGCCATCGGCTTCCCCCAGGACGAGTGTTAATTATATTATAGAATTAGAATAAAGGGGCCCCGCTCTTTGCTTCCAAAGCGCGGGGCCCCTTTATTATCACATGCCGTTTTTTCGTCAGGCTTTGCCGTTGCAGCCCAGCACGTCCACCAGCTTATGGCGCACCATCGCCTTCAGGGCGGCGCGGGCGTCGGTGAGATACTGCCGGGGGTCGAAATGATCGGGATGCTCCGCGAAATGCTTGCGGATCATGGCGGTGAAGGCCAGACGCAGATCGCTGTCAATATTGATCTTGCAGACCGCCATGGAGGCCGCCTTGCGCAGCTGCTCCTCGGGGATGCCCACGGCGTCGGGCAGACGACCGCCGTTTTCGTTAATAATCTTCACGAATTCCTGGGGCACGGAGGAAGCGCCGTGCAGCACGATGGGGAAGCCGGGCAGCCGCTTGGAAACCTCGGCCAGGATATCGAAGCGCAGCGGCGGGGGAACGAGAATGCCCTCTTCATTGCGGGTGCACTGGGCGGCGGTGAATTTATAAGCGCCGTGGCTGGTGCCGATGGCGATGGCCAGGGAATCCACGCCCGTGCGGGAAGCGAATTCTTCCACTTCTTCCGGCCGAGTATAGCTGGAATCGGCGGCGGAAACCTTCACGTCGTCCTCCACGCCGGCCAGACGGCCCAGTTCGCCTTCCACCACAACGCCGTGATCGTGGGCGTATTCCACAACCTTCTTGGTCACGGCGATGTTCTCTTCAAAGGAAAGATGGCTGCCGTCGATCATCACGGAGGTGAAGCCGCCGTCGATGCAGCTCTTGCAGGTTTCGAAATCCGGGCCGTGATCCAGATGCAGCACGATGGGCAGATCGGTTTCCTTCACTGCGGCTTCCACCAGCTTCACCAGGTAGGTATGGTTGGCATAGGCGCGGGCGCCCTTGCTGACCTGCAAAATCACAGGCGCGTTTTCTTCCTTGGCCGCCTCGGTGATGCCCTGCACGATTTCCATGTTGTTCACATTGAATGCGCCGATGGCATAGCCGCCTTCATAAGCCTTTTTAAACATTTCTTTGGTAGTAACCAATGGCATAGGTTTCATCCTCCTTTAAACACAGTCCGATTTATTATACAGGATTTTTCCGCGTTTGAACAGGCCCCGGGCAATATTTATCCCGCCTGGGCGGCGATAGCCCCCGCTTAGTAATCGGTAGTCCTCTCCCCCGCCGTGCGTTTCCTCATGGATTTTCCTTCTTCCTTTTGAAAATGACGAACCGGCTGGCCCCGTAATTGAACAGCACCACCAGCACGTTCATCAGCAGGTAATCCCATTTATGGGGCATCACATACAGCAGCGCCGTATACAGCAGCAGATTAAACAGCGCATAGGAAAGCACCCGGGCGGATACGAACAGCGCGAATTCCCGCCACGCGCCGTTTTCCGCCGTTGCCTTGCTTTGAAACACATATTTTTTATTGGTAAAAAAAGCAAACAGCACCGAAAGCACCCAGGCGATCACACTGGCGATATTGCCCAGCAGCACATAGGCGGCGCTGCCCGCCTCGTGCATTTCCATACCCAGCAGCCGCGTGACCAGCAGATAGGCCGCCCAGTTCACCGCCGTGGTCAGCGCGCCGAAAAACACATAGGCAATCAGCTCGCGCATCCGCATCCGGTCGCGCAGCAGCGCTTTAATTTTCTCCATGCTCCTTTTCCTCCTTTTCCCCGCTGTATTGCAGCGTGTCCCCATCGTCTCCCCGGGCGTAAGCGGCGGAAAGAATCTGGGATATAGGCCGCGTTTCGAGGCCCTTGCGCCGGGCGGAGAGAAAGGTCACTTCCTCCTCCGTCAGCGCCGTTACCGTGATATTCTGAAATTTTAAATTATCCGCCCAAAGCACCCGGACCGCCCGGGCGTGAGCCAGGGAATACGCCAGAAAGCGCTCCACCACGGCCTATTCCCCCTTTTCGCCCACGGCGTAAATCACAATTTCGTCCCCCGGGCTAGCATATATCCGGGTATATTCGCGCTCCAGCGCCGCCGTATCCACCGCCATGCTATAGCGCTCGTTGCCGCTGAGCAGGATATACGAAACCCCGTATTTTTCCAGCACCGCCGCTTGCCCTACGGGATCGGCATAAAAGGCGCGAATATCCGTCTGGCGTTCGCTGGTATCAAAGCCGTGATAATACAGCCAGGTATCCGGCCCGCAGACGATTCTGCGCCCCGCCAGGCTGCTGACGAAATTGATATGCTGGGTGCCGGTGAGGAAAATCGCGTCCCGTTCCGTGGTCTGCTCCACAAATTCCGCCGCCGCCACATCCTGGGCGGAAAACATCTGATAATCGCTGACGCACTCCCGGGCAATGCTCAGCGTGCCCGTAGCGAAGCAGCCCACGGCGCACAGCGCCGCGATCACCGGGCGCGCTCGCAGGCCCTTCAGCCGCCCCAGCAGTTCCAGCGCGTAGTCCGCCGCCAGAATGGCGCAGATCATATACCAGACGTAAAACAGCTTGTTGTTATCATACACGTTTGGCTGGAACACCAGAAATTCCGCCGCCAGATAGATCACAAAGGCCCCAGAGGCCAGGAAGCGCCGCTTTTCATTTTTTTCCAGCAACGACAGCAAAATCAGCAGGAAGGGCAGGCCGATATTTTTGATATAGAACCAGAAATATCCGTCCAGCATGCCCCGTTCGCCGTTCACCCAGTTAAACAGCGGGCGCACAAAGCGCTTATTCCCCACCGCCTGCCGGAACGTCCAGGTGTACAGCTGGGGCGCGGCAATCAGCACCGTCAGGCTCCCGTACAACGCCCAGAAAGCCAGCGCGGGTCGCCGCTGACCCCGTGCGCGCAGCAGATCATAGACCATCCAGCCCAGGCTCAGCAGTCCCAGGGCCAGGAAGCAGTGGGTGTTCACCATGGGCAGCATGCCCGCCCACAGCCCCAGCAAAAGCGTCTTACGGAAATCGATACGCCGCCGGGTGAACACCGCCGTGGGCCCGTCGGGGGCGGAAAGCACCGTCACCCCCGGCCGCAGCGTATTTTCAGGCCGCACCTCGTCGTATAGCAAATACAGACAGGGCAGCAGCTGCGTCCAGCCCGCCAGCGTGGTGCGCTGGGGCACCATCATATCCACAATCACATTGCTCCAGCGCAGATTATAGGTGGTAAATTCCGCGTGGTTGGCGGGGGTCTGATACCAGCCGGACAGCACCTGGCGAATGCGCGCCCAAAGCCCGCTGACGCTTTGCAGCTGGTTGCTCCCGTATTCCCCCAGCACCGCCCCCTGCATATCCACCAGATACAGAAAGCCCAGGCCGCCGTTGATAAAGAAGAACAGCGCGGCCAGCGCCGCCACGCCCCGGCGCTGGGCGATGCGCTCCGCCAGGATCAGATAGCCCGAAAACGTCAGCGCCATCATCAGGCAACCGGTGAACACCACGGCCCCCCGCAGCGACCAGCCCATCAGCAGGAAACTTGCGGCGTAGGAATCCGCCAGGAAGGGATAGGTGAGCAGCGCGCCGGGCAGGATGGTGTATTCCGCCGGGAACGCGCCGTCGCGCATGCCGGCGGCGATGGCCAGATGCAGGGGCAAATCCCCGTAGGTGCTCTGCCCCACATGCAGCGAGCCGTCCGCCTGGGGATTCAGCACATGCGTCCATTGCAGATATCCTCCCAGCAGGGAAAGGGGCAGCGCTACGCAGAGCAGCAAAATCAGCAGCCCTTTTTCTCCTTGGGAAAAGCGCGCGCGCTCCCGTTTATCCCGGGCCAGATACGCCCCCCCGGTCAGCAGCGCCAGGGGCAAAATCGCCCAGGCGTGGGCGGCCAGAGAAAAGCGCCACAAAAACGCGCACAGCGCGGGCAGCCACATTTGCAAAATCATACCCAGGCACAGCCCCAGCCACGTTCGCGCCACCGGGCGCACCCGGGGCAGCAGCCAGAAAATAATCGCCAGGCCGCAGGCTTCAAACAGCATAAAATAACCGATTCCCAGCATTTTTTCCTCCGCCGTCGTTTGTTCTTCGCCGCGCCGGGGCGCGGCCTTGTCCCCCTTTATTATACGGCATTCCCGCGCAAAAGGCAAATGCGCCGCCGGGGAAAGAAAATCCCCCGTTTCCGCTTGACCGTCCGCCGAAAGCAATTTATAATGAAATAGGAAATTGACGGGAAGGACGGTCGCCTGAGTGAAGGAAAATCGAAAGCTGCTGAAAGAAGTATTGGCCGATATTCGGCACGATATGACGGATGAAGAAGTGCTGCGCCTGCTGGTAAACAGCAAAATTTCCGCCAACCCAGCCCATGAAGGAGAAAAATACACCCTGGGCCAGCGCGCGGCGGATAAAATCGCCCGATTCGCGGGAAGCTGGGCCTTCATCTTCTCGTTTACGGGCGTTCTCGTGCTCTGGATGGCGGTGAACACGCTCCTGGCCGTTCAGGCCTTCGATCCCTACCCCTTTATTCTGCTCAACCTGGTGCTCTCCTGCGTGGCGGCCATTCAGGCCCCGCTTATTATGATGAGCCAGAATCGCCAGGAGGAGAAGGATCGCCGCCGGGCGGAAAACGATTACAAGGTGAACCTGAAAACGGAAATCATGATCGAGGATCTGTACGATAAAATTAACGCCATGCTGGCCAAGCAGGCCGCCCTGGAAAAGCGGCTGGCAGAGCAGACGCCGGAAGCGGAAAAAAACGAGACGGTTTCCTAACCCGCCTGCCGCCGGATAAAAATAAAGGAGGCGCTTTTTATGCGCTGCGGATGTCCGCAATGCGGAAGCTTTATGATTCATTCCGATCGGGATAACGCCTGCGTTTGCCCCGACTGCCTGTATCGCTGCTACGCCTGCCAGGGCACGGGCGCCGCCCTTTCCCATGAGGCGGTGCTGGGCATGAAGCGGGGTTTTCCCGCGACAACAGAAGAAAGAATGCGCCGGGAGAAGGAAAACGAGGCGCGGGATCGGGAGGACTATGCTCAAGAAGAATGATGAAATCACGGTAGAAATCGAGCGTTTCGGGGGCGAAATGGGCATCGCCCACCTTGACGGCATGACGCTGTTTGTGGAAAACGCGCTGCCGGGCGAGCGGGTGCTGGCCCGGGCCCAGCGGGTGGAAAAAAGCTGCGCCTTCCTCAAAACGCTCTCCGTGCTTACTCCCGCTCCCGGCCGCGTCGCGCCTCCTTGCCCTTATTATGAGAAATGCGGCGGCTGCGTATGCCAGCATATGGCCTATCCCCTCTCCCTGGAAATGAAGCGGGAGCGGGTGCAGGACGCGCTGCGCCGCATTGGCGGGCTTTCGCTGCCCGTTCCTCCCGTGCTGGGCATGGATTCCCCCTGGCATTACCGCAATAAGGCCTCCATGCCCGTGGGCGGCGAAAGGGGCCGGGCACAAATCGGCTTTTACGCCCCCCGGAGCCACCGCATCGTGCCGGTGGAAAGCTGCCTGATCGCCCGGGAGGAAAGCAACCAGGTGGCGGCGGTCTTTCAGCGCTGGATGGAGAAATTCCAAATCGAGCCCTACCAGGAAGCCTCCCGGCAGGGCCTGATTCGCCATATTATGAGCCGCGTATCCCGCCGGGGCCAGGTCATGGCCGTGGTGGTGGCCGCCCGGGAGCGCGTGCCCCACGAGCGGGAGCTGACGGCCATGCTGCTCTCCGGCGTGCCCGGGCTGGCCTCCGTTTATCTGAATATCAATAAGCGGGGCGACAACGTGATTCTCGGCCCGGAAAGCCGCCTGCTCTACGGAGCGGAGCGGCTGGAGGATACCCTCTGCGGCCTGACCTATCAGCTATCTCCTCTTTCTTTTTTCCAGGTGAACCCGGTGCAGACGGAAAAGCTGTATCAATTGGCCCTGGATTACGCCGGGCTCACAGGCGGCGAGCTGGCGGCCGATCTTTACTGCGGCGCGGGCACCATCTCCCTGCTGCTGGCCCAAAAGGCCCGGCATGTGGTGGGTATTGAAATCGTGCCCCAGGCCATCCTGGACGCGGAGGAAAACGCCCGGCGCAACGGCGTTGAAAACGTGGAATTTCACGCCGCGGCAGCGGAAAAACTGCTGCCTCAACTGGTGGAAAAAGGGCTGCGGCCCCAGGTCGTTGTGCTGGATCCCCCCCGGAAGGGCTGCGAGGAGGCCGTGCTGGCCGCCATCGCCCAGGCCGCGCCGGAGCGCGTGGTCTATGTCAGCTGCGATCCCGCCACCCTGGCCCGGGACGCAAAATTCCTCTGCGCCCACGGCTTCCAGGCCCTCCGCTGCCAGAGCGTGGATATGTTCTGCCAGACCGGGCATGTAGAAACTGTTATGTCATTGGTCCAACAAAATCCGGATGATATCGTCAAGGTCGGCATCGACGCGGACGAGTTGGCCGTCACCAAGGCCGAAAGCAAGGCGACCTATGGCGAGATTCAGGCGCGAGTGAAGGAACAGACCGGCCTGAACGTCACGCCGCTGTACATCGCGCAGGTGAAAAGAAAGCATGGGATTATCGAGCGCGAATGCTACAACAAAGCGAAGTCCGAGAGCGCAAAGATGCTGATCTGCCCGCCGGATAAGGAAAAGGCGATTGAAGATGCACTGAGGTTCTTTGGGATGATCGCGTAAAGATTTCAAACCGGATCTGTCGGGGAATACTACCCGCTCGATCCGGTTTAATAAATTGAACCGATGTAAATCTGAGCCAGAAACGAATCCGATGGATTGATAGGGCGTCGTTCTGTGTCATTTTTTCGTCGTGACAAATTTCTTGTTGACGAAATGGAGATTTCATGTTATACTGCCATCAGCGAAAAGGATTCTAAAGGTCCATACCTGTTATTTATCGCCCATGACAAATCGAGGTGAACCTATGAAGTTAGGCGAACTGGCAACCGTCCGAAGCGGGCTGGTTTTATCCAGAAAACAGGCGTACAAAGGCGCCCCCGTCAAGATGCGGTATCCCCTACTGAGCTTTCGCGCCATCCACCCAAACGGATACATCGACATGGAACAGCTGGATGGTTTTGACGCTGCGGAGCAGTTATCACCGGAGTACCTGACACAGATCGGCGACGTCATCATCCGCCTGACCTCGCCGTACACCGCTGTTCTCATCGACGAAGCATCCGCCGGCATGGTCGTTTCATCAAACTTCGTCATCATCCGTGTTGATCGAAGCAGGCTCCTGCCCGGATATCTGGTCTGGCTGATCAACACGCCGAAGATCAGGAAAGCCATTTATGAAAACACCAGCAGCAACATGCTGGGCGCCATCAATGCCAGATTCTTTTCCGAATTTGAAATTCCCCCGCTGTCCATCCTCCAGCAGCAGAAAATCGCCGAACTGTATCTGCTGGCGAAAAAGGAGACGGCGCTGCTTCGCCAGTTGTCGGCAGAGAAGGAGCGCTACTACGATCTGCTGATCCGCAATGTACATTCGACCATGAAATGAGGTATGCACCATGACGACCCGCAACGATATCGAACGCGTTCTCTGGAAGGCCTGCGACAGCTTCCGGGGAAAAATCGACAGTTCCCGCTACAAGGACTACATCCTTTCCATGCTGTTCGTGAAATACCTGAGCGACGTCACCCTCGAAAGACGCGCCCTGTACATGGAGCAGTACGACGGTGACGAACGGCGCGTCGAGCGCGCCATGAGCCGGGAGCGGTTCTCCCTCGACAGGGAATCCACCTTCGATTATCTGTACGAAAACCGCACGGATACAGAGATCGGCCAGAAGATCAACGTCGCCCTTTCCCACATCGAGGATCACAACAGTGGAAAGCTGCGCAACGTGTTCCGCGCCATCGACTTCAACTCACAGGTTGACTTCGGCGACGTCAAGGAAAAGAACGCGACACTCCGCAACCTGCTGGAAGACTTCCACGACCTGGATCTTCGTCCCGGCCAGCTCGGCTCCGCGGACATCATCGGAGACGCCTATGAGTACATGATCGCCAACTTTGCCTCCGACGCAGGCAAAAAGGGCGGCGAGTTCTTCACGCCAAGCCAGGTATCCGAGCTGGTGGCCTCGCTCGTCAAGCCGCAGGAAAACGACCGCATTTACGACCCCACCTGCGGAAGCGGCGGTCTGCTGCTCAAAGCTTACAAAAAGGTGCCCAGCGGCAAGGTTGCCGTCTATGGTCAGGAGCTGAACGCCCAGACCTGGGCGCTCTGCACGATGAACATGTTCCTCCACGGCGTGGATGACGCCCGCATTTGGCAGGGCGACACGCTCTCCAATCCGCAGAACCTCGAGGACGACAAGCTCATGAAGTTCCAGGTGGTGGTCGCCAATCCCCCCTTCAGTCTGGACAAATGGGACAGCGGCTTCCTCGCCAAGGCTAGTCTGGATGAAAAAGGAAAGAAGCAGGAAAAAATGACCGCTTCTCTGGACGAGCACCATCGGTTTGACTGGGGCGTTCCGCCCTCCTCCAAGGGCGACTATGCCTTTGTGCTCCACATGCTGCACAGTCTGGATGCGGAGAACGGGCGCATGGCCGTCGTCCTGCCCCATGGTGTGCTCTTCCGCGGCGCCAGCGAAGGCAAGATTCGCAGGCAACTGATTGAAATGAACCTGCTGGACGCGGTTATCGGCCTGCCCGCGAACCTGTTCTACGGCACGGGTATCCCCGCCTGCATTCTGGTGTTCAAAAAGGGCCGCACCCGCGACGACGTCTTGTTCATCGACGCCTCCGGCGAGGGCAATTACGAAAAGGGCAAGAACCAGAATCTCCTGCGGGACAGCGATATTGCCCGCATCGTCAGCACCTACGAGGCGCGCGAGGCCAAGGTGGACAAGTACAGCTACCGCGCCTCCCGCGCTGA